>NZ_FNGZ01000001.1:78158-835133 GCF_900103515.1 Pedobacter antarcticus | reverse complement strand
TATTAAAGAATGGTAACCGTCCTGCATCAAGTAAGAAATCTAAAGCAACAAAGCTAAAAATATAAGAACTGATCCACAAGTTTTTGACTTGATCCAGAATCGGTGCAAGTTTTGGCATAACCCGTAAAAGCAAAAAACCCTGCAATCATTTGATTGCAGGGTTTTTACGTTTTGATATTGAATCTTGTGATCCCGCTGGGATTCGAACCCAGGACCACTACATTAAAAGTGTAATGCTCTACCAGCTGAGCTACGGAATCATTCCTTTTTGTGAAGGAGGTGCAAAGATAGAATTTAAAAATTCTTTTGCAACGTTTTTAGCTAAATAAATTGCTAAAGATACCTTTGCTCTATGGTAGAGTAACTGAAATGGTCTGAAAACCAAAGTATAACATAGGTCTTGCAAACAGACTATCGGTTTTCAGAAGCGGACTTATTTCTGCAATTCAACAAAAGCGGGATTATAGAGCTTATCATTAACGCTCTTTAACTTAGTTTCAGGAACCTTGATAATTTTCCGGTCATAAGTCATTAGTCCATTTGTTTCCTGCTCCACGTCGGTTGTCTGCGTATAAACAGCAGCAGAAAGGCCGCGTTGAATAAGGTTTTCCATTGTCGTGATGAAGCTAGAGTACTTTTCAAATAACTCATCTGCAGTTTTAAAAGATTGATAACCCCAGTTATCCTTGTCTTTCCAGGTGTGGCCCGGGACAGGAAGTCCTAAACCGCCATATTCGCCTAATACTAATGCATGTGCTGAGCCAAACAAGTCTGGACGCGGCATGGCAGGATCAGGATAATGGTGCAGATCTACGATATCACCCGTTATAAAATGATTACCACCACTGGCGCTGTTCACTAATCTAGATGGATCTTTCTTCTTTGTCCAATCGCTAATTTCTATTGTTTTGAATTGTCCCCAAGCCTCGTTGAAAGGTACCCAGGTAATGATGCTTGGGAAATTATGCAGGTCGTCCATGATTTTATTCCACTCCTTACGGTAGATAGCTTCAGATTCAGCAGTACGATCTTTATCAGTCCCACCCATTAATCCCAGGTCTGGCTGCCATTTATTACCGAGGTCACCGCTTGGCATATCCTGCCAAACCAATATACCCAGTGAATCACAAGCATGGTACCAGCTCGCAGGTTCTACTTTGATATGCTTACGTATCATGTTAAAACCCATTTCTTTGGTTTTAATAATGTCGAATACCAGCGCTTCCTGCGTTGGAGCAGTGTATAAGCCGTCTGGCCACCAGCCTTGGTCTAATGGACCGTATTGGAATACAAACTCATTATTCAATAACATACGCTGGACGCCATTCTTATCCTTGCCTAAAGAAGATTTACGCATGGCGAAATAGCTTTTTATTTTGTCTACTGTTTTCCCTTTGCGGATAACTTCGACGGTCAGGTTATATAGAAATGGATGGGCAGGTGACCATAATTTGGGCTGATTAATTTTTAGTTCAGAAGCAACTTCCGGATCTGAAGTTAGCTCGGCGATTTTAGTGGAACCATCATAAGCCGTAAACTTCAGCTGGTCACCAGGTTTGGCAGACTTCACTTTCGCCGAAAGCTGAATATTTCCAGAGTCAATGTTCGGTGTATGTTTCGTTGATTCTATATAGGTTTCCGGAACATTCTCCAACCAGACCGTTTGCCATATTCCGGTAACAGGGGTATACCAGATACCCTCTGGCTTAATTTGCTGTTTGCCTCTTGGCTGCGGTCCTTTATCGGTTGGGTCCCATACGCTCACTACGAGTTCCTGTTTGCCACCTTTTTTCAGATGAGGTGTAATGTCGAATGAAAATGGGTCGAAACCACCTTCATGTACGCCAACTTTTTTACCATTTAAAAAGACTTCAGTTTTCCAGTCAACGGCTCCAAAGTGAAGCAAAATCGTTTTACTGCTTTTGGAAGAAAGAGTGAAACTAGTCTTGTACCATAATAAACTGTCTTGTCCAACGGTTCTTCCCACGCCAGATAGCGAGGACTCCACAGCAAAAGGGACCAGGATTTTTCCTTCGTATTTTGCAGGTTGAGCATTTGATTTTGGTTGTATTGCATAGTCCCAGAGGCCATTCAAATTCTGCCAGTTTTGCTGACGGACCAGTTGTGGTCTTGGATAAGTTGGCAAAGGTGCAGCAGGATTAAGCTGTGAGGACCATGGAGTAGAGATTTTTCCAGGAACCGGTTTCCAGTCTTTGTTCTGGGCAGAGACTAAAGTTACTTGTGTCAGGCACAGCCCGAAAAGCAAGGGTAATAATTTCATAAGATTATATTTGGTGAATACTGTAGCTAAACACGTTTGTGTTGCAGGCCTTAAATTAGGAAATATTTTTTACAACTGGTTTATAAAACTGAATATGAGTGGGGTGAATTTTTGGCGTATCGATTTCTGACCATCCAGCAGATGACATAATCCGATGAGAATAAAAGACTAAAACCAAAATTACCCGACGGCGTTATAACAGCAAAACTGAATCATATATGCTGCAAAATGAAGTGTATTTTGGAACAAGCGGGTTGCTGCTTCCTGTACCAAACAAGCAATTTTACCCGGAAGAATTTAAAGAGAAGAGCCGGCTGAACTATTATGGGTCATTAATGAATTCCATAGAAATTAACAGCTCCTTCTATAAAATACCCCAGGCTAAAACTGTGCAGCGCTGGTCAGAAAGTGTGCCTGAGAATTTCAGGTTTACCTTTAAGTTATGGAGGGAGATTACGCATAATGAAGGGCTGGTTTACAGAGATCAGGATGTCTTCCGTTTTATGGAAGTCATATCTGCTGCAGGAGATAAAAAAGGATCTTTATTGGTGCAGTTTCCTCCATCAGTTACTTACGGTAATAGATTTCAGGTAGAGAAATTAATAGATTTAATCAAGACAGCAGACCCGTCGGATCAATGGGATATAGCAGTTGAATTCCGGCATCCGGGCTGGTATCGCGAAGAAACTGCCGATATGCTAGCTGATAGAAAGATTGCGATTGTCTTACATGATAAGTCGCCGGCAGTTACACCGTTTAACTTCCACGAATCTAACTTTATTTATCTGCGTTTTCACGGTCCAGGTGGTGATTATAAGGGGAGCTATGACGACGCAACACTGGCGGAGTATGCAGGATATCTCCGTGAATGGGTTGAAGACGGTAAGCGCGTGTATGTATACTTTAACAATACGGTAGGAAATGCCCTGCAAAACCTGAATGATCTTCGCGATCTGGTTTTGCAGGACTAAATTTTAAATATTGATCTTACCCTCGATCGAATCATCTATTGTTTTCCCCAGAACTGCACCTGCAGCCATTTTAATGGCCGCTATAGCATTTCCATTTTTGTTATCCCAATAATAACCACTTGATGGCGTGAAACTAACTACAGCAATACGCGGATCATTTTCTCCCTCAGTGAACCATGTTTTTAACAGTGGACTCCAGTATTTTTCAATTTTATTCCGGTCCGTCGATGCTTTAGCAGCCCCTTCCAGATATAAAAAATCGGAGTGAGCTGATCCCTGGAAATACAATTTAACTGCAGGATCTGCCTGGAGTTCCTGGTAGGTATGACTGTCATTAGACATTAGAAACCAAATATTTCCAGCTTCGTCAACCTCCTGAACACTCATTGGTCTGGTTCCTTGTGATGGGGAACTTTGGCTTTGTGTTGAAAAAAAACAAGTTTTACTTGTTTCTGCCAATTCCTTAACCTTATCTATAGCCGGGCTTCCAGCCAGGTTTTTTCTGTTTTCTTCTTCTTGATTCTGATTGATACTGTCCATAAGCTTTTCATTTCAGCATATTACAAATGAATTTGGGTATTGTTTTTTTAGATTATGGTTGAGCAGAAGGATTGACGTTAAAATGATTCGGAAATACATATCAATTTATAAATTTGATCAAACCGTAAATATCATTCAATCTTATTTCTATGAAAATCGAGACTGTCAATTTATTAAGCCGGGACATCCAGCAGACGAAGGAATTTTACACTGGGGTTCTTGGTCTGGAATCCGTAGGAGAGTCTGTACATGAGATTACTTTTTTAGTTGGCTATACGCAGCTTAATTTCAGAACGACCGAACTTATTAACCCCAATTATCACCTTGCAATTGATATTCCCCGGAACAGGTTAGAAGAAGCAAGCTGCTGGCTTCAGAAGCGAACCGATCTAGTTCCGGTTAATGAAGAGGAGGTGTTTTCAAGATTTGAAGCCTGGAATGCCGGTTCATTTTATTTTTATGATAATAATGGGAATCTGCTGGAGTTTATTTGCCGTTACGATCTTGATAACAGGTCGGAAGAAGAATTTACTTCGTCGTCCATGCTATATATCAGTGAGGTGGGAATAGTAAGCAAGGATGTTCAGGCAACCGCGAAAACACTCATGGCAAAGTATGATTTAACGTATTATGCTAAACAACCACCTGCAGAAAATTTTATTGTGCTGGGAAATGAAACCGGCCTGATCATTTTGGTTTCAGATGACCGCAATTGGTACCCGACAAAAAAAAAGGCAGAAATATTTCCACTTCGTATTGCTATTGAAATGAACGATGACCCTTATCAAAAGTTTCTGATAGATATACCTGCAGATTTGATCTGAAATATATAGTTAGTCATCAGATTTGGTTAATTGAAAATATTAATTATTAACAATTAACCAAATTTAACGTCGTTAATTCAGGGGCTTTTACAAATTGCATTCTCCTCTTTCAAGTGGCATCTGCTCATTGAAATTCAGCGTTTTCAAATCTTTGTAGGTTACTTTGTTTCCAACACTATTGATTTCGCCAAAGCCCTCTAGAAGTCTTTTACCTTGTATCTGAAATACCATTTCCCTAACACTTTCGGATCCTTCTGAATTAAAGGTATAAAGCCCGATTACCTGATCTCCTTTAATCTGTCCGGTAAAGGTGCCGGTATTCTTATCTTTTTCGGCCAGTGCATACACTAACGGGCCTGTTACTTTATCGCCGTCGACTGTAGGTTTGAATGCGATATAGTCGCCATTTTTTTCATAAACGTAGCACCCGTTTTCTAAAGTGGGTACCGCGTTTAGTGCATCAGGCTGTTTTTCTGTCGATACAGTGTCTTCTGTTGCATTGCCGTTTACCTTTTGATCACTGTTACAGCTGCTGAATGCCAAAGGAAGTAAAGCGAGTAAATAAATGATTTTCATATAATTCAGTTTTGGTAGAGTGTTTATTTATACAATTATATTACAAAATCAATCGAGTATTGTTTGAAGGTCAGGTTTTTGCGGTTCCCTGCTGCTTTTATTGCCAATTTATGGGTGTTTAGATTTTGCTTGAAACGGATTCGAAAGGCTATTCATACGGTGTTGAGTCGGTGTTGATATACCAATTTACCGACCCAATACCGTATCAACACCGACTCAATACCCTTTCAATGTGCTGTGAAATAAGTTTAAAGTAAATATTTACTATCTTAAACAGCCGGCCTTTTCAGCCGGTTTATGAAGATTTTAACTGATAATTACCTTATGAAAGTTGCTGTTTTTAGTACAAATCAATATGACCAGGATTTTCTTACCCAGTATAATACCGGGCATGAACTTAAATTCCTTAAAGTTTCTTTATCTGAAGAAACCGCCGCCGTAGCTTTTGGGTATGAGGCAGTATGTGTTTTTGTTAATGATAAGCTTAATAAAGCCGTTCTGGATTTGCTGGCGGCCGCAGGTCTGAAACTGATTGTTCTCAGGTGTGCGGGATTTAATAATGTGGACCTTCCTTATGCAGAAGAACTAAACATTCCGGTGCTTCGGGTTCCTGCATATTCACCTGAAGCAGTTGCAGAGCATGCAATGGCACTTATACTAACCTTGAACCGTAAGACGCATAAAGCCTATAATCGTGTAAGAGAAGGAAATTTTTCATTGGAAAAACTAATGGGGGTAAACCTTTTTCAGCGTACTGTCGCTGTCATAGGAACCGGGAATATCGGGCAGGCTTTTTGCAGAATCCTTAAAGGATTTGGATGTACTGTCAAAGCATATGACCCTTATCCGTCTTCCGATATGCAGGATCTGGGCGTCATTTATGGAACGCTGGAAGACACGCTGAGAGACGCAGATATCATTTCGCTGCATTGTCCGCTTAATTCATCAACACAATACCTGATTAACGAGAATCAACTTAAGCAACTTAAACGGGGAGCAATGTTAATTAATACGAGCAGGGGAGGTTTAATACATACCCATGCGGTTATAAAGGCTTTGAAATCAGGAATTATCGGCTCATTAGGACTCGATGTATACGAGCAGGAATCTGAATTCTTTTTTCATGATTTCTCAGAAGATGTTATTCAGGATGATCAGCTTACACAGTTAATCTCATTCCCGAATGTACTGATTACCGGCCATCAGGGATTTTTAACAGCCGAAGCACTTTCAGAAATCGCTAAAGTCACTTTTGGGAACATAGATGCCTGGTATTCGGGATCGGAACTCGTCAACCGCGTTCGACCTTAATTAAGATAAAAAAAACGCTCCATAAAGTATCTAAATCATGGAGCGTTTTTTTATAAGGGGGAAGAATTAGTTCGCTTTAAGTACAGTAACCTCGACTCTTCTGTTGATTAATCTGCCTTCTTTAGTCTTGTTATCAGCAATGGGACGTGTATCGCCTATTCCGGCCGTTTTAATACTTACTGCAGGGATGCCTAAGCTGACCAGGTAAGCTTTTACAGATGCTGCTCTTTTTTCAGATAACCACAGGTTGTATTCTGAAGTCCCTGTTTTATCGGAGTGGCCTTCAACAAGGATCTTTCTGTCAGCGTATTTATTTTGAATTACCCTTGATACTTCATTAATTCTGGTTTTTGAATTTTCATTCAGATATGAAGAATTTGTAGGAAATAATATCTCTGAACTGAAGGTAAATCTGATACCTGCATCAGTACGATCGACCTGATCTCCAGGTAACGCTTTCTTGATGTTGTCCAGTTCATTATCACCAGTTTTCGTCTCTACGGTTGCAGGTGTTTTTACCACATTTTTCTTGGCTTTGCAAGAATAAATTGCTGGCAGCAATAAAGCTAAAAATAGTATTGTTTTATTTTTCATTATAAAAAGTTAAACGTAAATATAACAAAATAGATAAAGGACAGGATATTAATTTATCAGTAATGTATACAAGCTGTTCGTTTACAGCGTGTATTTTTGCCATCTTAATTAAATTCGTGCAATCTCAGGCAGTTCCTTTTTTTTTGCAGATATCTAGCTTTAATTGCCGCGTATCAAACATTTTGCATGTTTTTTGGTTAAATATGCACATGAATATTGACTGCGGGCTAAGACCTGAAACACCCAAAGAAACTTCTTATAGCCAGAAAGTCTGGTTGACAGCTGCAATTGTTGTATTAATCATTGCAGTATTGCTCATCGCGAGAGTGGTATTCAATGTTTTGCTGATGGCTTTGGCTGGTTGTTTAATCGCTACTTATTTTCACGGTCTTGGCGATCTTTTGGAGAGAAAGACCGGTCTCAAGCGCAGAATTTGTATGTTTATTTCGATAGTCGGGTCAATTTCACTGCTCGTTACGCTTCTTTGGTTTATGGGTGCAAAGATTCAGGTGCAGGTTGCTGAATTAAGCAACTCATTACCCGGTACCATAAACACCGTAAAGGATAAACTGGGAGAGACGCCAATCGGGCAAAAAGTACTCGGGTATTTTAGTGATAATAACTCCAAGCAGCTTTTTGATACAGCCAGACAATTTTTCAGCACCAGTTTTGGCGCTTTGGGAAACCTATATATTATTTTGTTCCTGGGTATTTTCTTTACTGCGGAACCGTCTTTGTATAAAAATGGTATTTTGCTGCTGGTACCGCCTGACCGTAAAGAGGTAGCTAAAAGAATAATGGACCGGATTAGTTTTTCGCTAAAAGGATGGATTAAGGGGACTTTACTAGCGGTGGCCTTAATTACAATAATGCTGGCGATCGGACTGTCTGTAATCGGGATACCAGTCGCACTGATTCTGGCCTTAATTGCGGGTATGCTAAAGATTATTCCCAATTTCGGTTCTATGGTCGCCATGATCCCTGGCGTATTACTTGCGCTTACTGTGTCCACCAATACTGCTATAGGTGTTGCTTTACTCTATATTGTCTCACAAACCATAGTCAGCAATATTATTACACCCGTTATCCAGAAAAAAATGATCAGCATTCCACCTGCCTTAACGCTGATCAGTCAATTAATTATGGCTGCATTATCCGGAGCACTTGGGATTATCCTCGCCGTTCCTTTATTATCCATGGTGATTATCTTCACGGATGAACTTTATGTGAAGAAAATAAACAAAGCTCAGCTTATTCCGGCATCGGAGCTTGATAAATAAGCTTTGCCTGTTTAATGGTCAATTAATATCCGTTCCAGCATCATTTTCCCATTTTCATTGTTGGGATTAAGCTCAAGGGATTTTCGGTACATTTTAACAGCGTCTTGCTTCTTTCCATGTTTCAATAAAATTTCTGCATAACTATCATATGTGTTCCAGCTTGTAGGAAAAAGCTGCATGTTTTGCTTAAATGTGATTTCTGCTTCAAATTCTTTATTATTCGACATGAAGGCATATCCTAATGAATTTATTTCATCTTCACTTAAATAATAGTTAGAAGTATCTTTTTTTATTTCTACTAAAGCTTTATCCGCAGCTTCCAGGCCATTTTTGGCAAGAGCAACTCCGTAAATTCTTGCACCACTTTGTTTGGGTTTTTCTATTACTACACCATTTAGAATACGCAATGCATTATCCGAAATAGGAATAACATTGTTAGCTGTATTATCAAAAATGATAATCGTTTGATGTCTGGTTATGTTTCTAAGCAGCATAGTACGGCCACCAGGAAGGCCTCCGTCATGTTTTACT
Organism: Pedobacter antarcticus; assembly: GCF_900103515.1. NCBI lineage: Bacteria > Pseudomonadati > Bacteroidota > Sphingobacteriia > Sphingobacteriales > Sphingobacteriaceae > Pedobacter > Pedobacter antarcticus. The sequence continues at coordinate 826,225 of NZ_FNGZ01000001.1, read as the reverse complement.
ATTTCCCCCATTGAAGTATCTTCTCTGGTAATCCATCCTAATGCGTATCGTTGAATATTGTCTTTTCCGTTTTTAATTTTAACAGGTGTGAACGCCTCTTTTAAAGTAGCATTACTTAAAAGCCTACCGTTGTACAGCGCTTCATCATATTTTAATAAATCATGAGTCGTACTTATGATGTCACCATGTCCCTGGCAATTAAATCGATAGATAATTTGAAATTCAGCGGCGGTATCTGCGCGCTGCACCTTATCGGAATATGGATATTTTAAACTATACCTTTCAGAAAGATTATTGTCTTTTCGCTTGAAAAACAAGGACAAAGAAGTGTTTGTCATCCCGGCAGGTTTGAAAATATGCGCTTTAAGATATGCGTCAAATGACAAACCTGTAATCTCCTCTACGATCAAAGCAAGAATATTATAGTTAACGTTATTGTAAGAGAAATCTTCCCCGGGCTTAAAAATTAAGGGTGCTTTTCGTGAAATGAAGGCGGGAATTAAATCCTTATTGGTGAAAACCGTATCAGGGTGTTCAAGTATCATCGCATCAAACAGTGTGTCGGTAATCGGCAGTCCTGCAGTATGTGCTAATAATTGTTTAATTGTGACATTTGAATAAGGGAAATCAGGAAGGAATTTTGAAACAGGATCACCCAATTGCAGTTTTCCTTTTTCTTTCAGTTGTAAGATAGCAGTAGAAGTAAATGTTTTCGTGATGGAGGCCATCGGAAAAGAGGACTGAGCTGTATTAGGCCTTTTGTCCGAATAATCTGCGTAGCCGAATGACTTCTCATAAACAACTCTGCCGTTTTCAGCAATTAATACATTACCATTGAACTGCTGGTTTTGTGATAGTGCCGAAAAGTATGCATCTAATTCTTTCTGTTTGTTTTGGGCAAAAGTATGTGTGGCTGCAATGACTAATAGAGTCATTAGACCTAGTTTTTTGATCATAAAGATGTTTTTATACCTGGTTTTATTGAAAAAAATGCATTTCAGCCTTTTGATGACTAGTTCGGTCAATTGTTACATTTTATATATAACTAATCAATAATTTTCGTGCAGGATGCGAAAAAGTATCTTTAATGCGATCAGGGTTTATAAAGTTCATACTTCTAAAAATGAGCAATGTCATTTTTAGAAGTATGAACTGAATTTGCTCAATGTGAATGGATATTTCTGTTAAAACTTATTTCTGTACATCCAGGTGCAGCACGTTCGCACCGAGTTCTTTTTCAAATACCCGTTCCAGCTTTTTATCGTGCACAGTAACCATAATTTCCAGCGAGCCGGTGCCGACTGTGCCTTTTAAAATATGCCCTCCATATGCTTTAAAATCATCACCTGCGACAATACCATGCATATGTATACTGGGTTTGCTTTCCTGCCAGGCTATACTGCCGGTAAAACTTCCCAACTCTACGTCATTGAATGTCCTGGGATTAAACTTCTTCTTGGCAGAATCGAAAAAACCAAATGTTACATTGACGAAACCCATCCCTGTAAAGTTCGCTGATGGAATATTTTCGGCTTTGGCAAATGATTCCAGTTGCGAATTAATATCATCACCTTGTCGCAGAACCAGGAGATACCCGGCCGGTATTTTGATATACCGTTTAATGGTGTCGGCTTGTTGTGCATTGGCGCTAAATGTGACACTTAATAATATTGCTGTTACGGCTAATAATAGTTTCTTGTAATTCATGACGTTTGATATGTTTATATAACGTGGTAGGCCGGATAATCGGTATAGCCTTTGGCATCACCTCCGAAAAATATGTTCTGTCCGGTTCATTTAACTTCGAAACGCATGTTTTCAAATTTAAATCAAAGATTAATGTTGGTTTCTTTTAAATTTTAGCAAGTTCGGATTGAATCAGTTCCAATTCGGCAGTATCCAGATCAAAACTCATTGCGGCAGCATTAGAAATTGCCTGTTCTGCATTTCTGGCACCAGCTAAGACCACTGTTATACCTTTTTGCATGGTAGTCCAGCGTAAAACGAGTTGGGCCAGGGATACATTTTTCTCTTCAGCTATAGGACTGATGTTGGCTAATAATGTCTTCACCTTTTCCAGATCAAACTGACTGAAGTATCCATTTCTATGGTCAGTACTTTTTAGTTTTTCCTGCAGAAAGTATTTTCCCGACAACAGACCGCGTTCCATAGGGCTATAAACAATAATTCCGATTTTGTTATCGATGGTATAAGGAACTAATTCCTTTTCAATCTCCCGGTTAAGCATACTATAGTAAACCTGATTGGAAGCAGGAGTGAAAGTCTGTGTCGCTTCTTTCAGTTGATCCAGGCTATAATTTGATACAGCTGCTGCCCTTATTTTACCCTGCTGAATTAGGGTTTCCATCGCCTCCATAGTTTCAGAAATAGGGGTGGTTGAGTCTGGCCAGTGTTGCTGTAAGAGATCTATATAGTCTGTATTCAGGCGTTTAAGACTTTCTTCTACCTCTTTAATGATGTTTTCTTTGGAAGCGTATTTGTAAATTGAAACTGGTTTTCCATTTTCTTCCATATCAAAAAAGTGTTCGCCTTTTCCTTGATTACTGCCGTCCCAGACAAGCCCGAATTTATTCAGAATTTGGACTTTATCTCTTTGCTTTCCTTTTAATGCCTCTCCAATTAGTTCTTCGCTTAAACCAAAACCATAAAAAGGTGCGGTGTCCAGCGTACTTATTCCATGGTCTAAAGATGCATGTATAGCTTCTATTGAGTCTTTTTTCTCATTTCCGCCCCACATTGTTCCGCCAATTGCGAATGCACCATATGTTATTGCTGATAGTTCTAAGTCTGTATCTCCTAACTTTCTATATTCCATTTTGTGTTTGAATTAATTAATAATTCAAAGGTCTGGAAATAGGATTTAACAGTAAAATAAGTTAAATCATGGGTGTCTATCATAATTATGATAGCTGAATACAATGGGTATACTGCTATTACTTTTTTATATTTAACCGGTAAACATCAACCCGGATATTAATTAGGTATATGCAGGATCGAATTTCAGAAAAAGACGGCGACCAGAAGAATGCCGCAATTCAAGAGAAAAATAGTAATCTGACAGTTGGTTTAATATTTATTAACCTGATTTTGCTGCTCATATTTTTGAATTGGGGTTATGTCAGTGAAAATCAGTACTATTTTAATATAATCCTGATGATAGGTGCCTTATCTTTTCTTCTGGGCGGGTATGCACTGAGTTACCGCGGTAAGGGGTACAGGGCGGGGAGATGGCTCTTTGTAGCATCCCTTGTGCTGGCTGCAGCAGCTATTGGTCTATATCTTTATGCGGCCGGTATGGCGGCTGCTTTTCAGCATTAAAATATGAAATTGAACCTGGTTAATAAACTATATATCTCCATTGCCGTTTTGTTATTCATTTGTCTTTCCTATAAAATCATAAACTATAAAGGCTGGGAAAGATTTTACTATTTCTCTAGTGTTTCAGCACCAGCAGATTACCCTGTATTTATTGAGAAAATACAGTTTCAGCTACCGGATAAAGAAGATTCGCATGACTTCTATCAGTCCAGGGACGAAAATGTAAATGCATTCAGAACAGGATGGGGTGAGGAATATTACTCTGCATGGGTTCATAAACCCTTGCGTTTACCTGAAAAACTGGTAATTGAATATGCATCTTATTCCGAGCAGAAGTTCTATTCCGGTGTGATTGATCTTCCCGGTCCGGAGATTCTTGAAATTTTTAAGGCAGCACTAAAAGAAAAACAGGCTGCTAAGCTGAGTTCCAGTGGTGGGGATAAGCTGGGTTTAAGATTTGTTGTTGGGATTGCTCCGAAAGGGAATATCGTTGTGTGGCTGCGAGGGGTTTACCTGGAAAAGAAAATATTACAGACCAAAATCGAAAGCGTAAATTCTCAGGGAAAGGTTCTTCCAGGAAAGGATAATGCTGCGTTGAATCTCTTATTTAAGGAACTTTCAGATAGTGTGAAACTCGAGTTAAAGAAAGGGTCGGGAACACCTGCAAATTATCTGGATAGTTCTACAAATTATATTGAGCAAAATAAAGAACTCTGGGAGTATCAAAAAAAGAATCATTTTATCGACTAAATAGCCAGTCACATTGAAATGCCATATATGGTTGAATGGACCATTTACGCTTTTTGAGGCCGTCGATAGGCATATGTCTGTTAATCTTTTAATAGATAAAGATATATTTAATAGACTGTTAGTTTGATATTTATGCGTAAGCTTTTTTTTTAATTAAAATTAGCTTTCTTTTTTTTGATTTATTATTCTATACATTTACAAAAAACTTTAGGGGTGCCTTTGTGCTGAGAAATACCCTTTGAACCTGATGCAGTTAGTACTGCCGAAGGGAAAAGTGGAAACGACATGACGATGTTGTTTTTCCTTCCTCTATACGGGGCGTCCTATAGTTTGTAATTTTTTAAACTATGGATATTACCGTCAACCAAAAAACTTATTCTTTATCTCAGGTATGCTCAGTGGTGCAGATGCTCCGGACTGTTATTCAGCATCCTTTAACCGGCATCGCTGTCGCGGTTAACCAGCAGATTATTTCGAAAGCAGATTGGGGTAATTATCTATTGCAACCAGGTGACCAGGTCACTATTATCAAAGCAACTCAAGGCGGATAATTAAAAAACCAAAACATGAAAACGGAAAAACAACCAGGAGAACAAACGATCAGTAGAGCGCCCTTTCCGGCGTCGAAAAAGATATTTGTCAAAGGACAGATTCACGAGATTGAAGTTGCTATGCGTGAGGTTAGTCTCAGCGATACCCGGCTACATGGGCGTTTTGGAGAGACAGAGCCCAATGCTCCCGTTACACTTTACGATACCAGCGGGCCTTACACCGATACTTCAGTTGAAATTGACATTAAAAAAGGACTTTCCAGACTACGTAAAACATGGATTTCCGATCGTGGAGATGTAGAACAGCTCGATCATATTTCTTCTGATTATGGTAATCAGCGGGCCAATGATGAGAAATTGGATCACTTACGTTTCGCACATATCAGCAAACCGTTCAGAGCAAAAAAGGGCCAGAATGTGTCACAGATGCATTATGCGAGGAAAGGAATTATAACTCCGGAAATGGAGTATATAGCAATTCGTGAAAATCAGCGTGCGGACCTCTTGAAAGAGCAGCTTAACGGGCAATACGAGGTCATGTCACATCAGCATCCGGGACAAAGTTTCGGTGCGTTGACACCAACAGGTTATATAACTCCCGAATTTGTGAGACAGGAAGTGGCTGCGGGCAGAGCTGTTATTCCTGCAAATATCAATCATCCGGAATTAGAGCCTATGATTATCGGTAGAAATTTCCTGGTAAAAATAAATGCTAATATTGGAAATTCTGCAGTGACATCCAGTATAGAAGAGGAGGTTGAAAAGGCTGTCTGGGCTTGCAGGTGGGGTGCAGATACCATTATGGATCTCTCCACCGGCAAAAACATTCACGAAACCAGAGAGTGGATTATCAGAAATTCACCGGTGCCTATTGGTACAGTGCCTATTTATCAGGCATTAGAAAAAGTGAATGGAAAAGCTGAAGATCTGACCTGGGAGATTTTCCGCGATACCCTTATCGAACAAGCCGAACAGGGGGTAGACTACTTTACCATTCATGCAGGTGTATTGTTGCGTTATGTACCACTCACAGCCAAAAGAATTACCGGTATTGTTTCAAGAGGTGGTTCTATTATGGCCAAATGGTGTCTCGCACATCACAAAGAAAATTTCCTATACACACATTTTGAAGACATCTGTGAGATCATGAAAGCTTACGATGTTTCATTCTCTCTTGGAGATGGCTTAAGGCCAGGCTGTATTGCCGATGCAAACGATGCCGCACAATTTGGTGAACTGGAAACCCTTGGTGAACTGACTAAAATCGCCTGGAAGCATGATATTCAGACCATTATAGAAGGTCCGGGGCATGTTCCGATGCACCTGATTAAAGCGAATATGGATAAACAGCTGGAGCATTGTTCTGAAGCACCGTTTTATACATTAGGTCCGCTAACTACTGATATAGCGCCTGGGTATGACCATATTACCTCTGCAATCGGTGCTGCTATGATCGGTTGGTTCGGGACAGCGATGCTGTGTTATGTGACGCCAAAAGAGCATTTAGGATTACCAAATAAGAAGGATGTTAAAGACGGCGTCATCACTTATAAAATTGCAGCACATGCGGCTGATCTTGCCAAAGGGCATCCGGGTGCACAATACAGGGATAATGCGTTGAGTAAAGCTCGTTTTGAGTTCCGCTGGGAGGATCAGTTTAATCTATCGCTTGACCCTGATACGGCTAAGGAGTTCCATGATGAAACATTACCTGCAGACGGTGCTAAAATTGCGCATTTCTGTTCAATGTGCGGTCCTAATTTCTGTTCGATGAAAATTACTCAGGATGTCAGGGCATATGCAGATAAGCAAGGGGTTGATGCACAGGAGGCGTTACTCAAAGGTATGGAGGAGAAATCAGCTGAGTTTTTAAATAAAGGCAGTGAAATCTATTTGTAAGCTGGATTTTACCCGTATGCAGGTTCTGGTTATCTCCTCACCGCAAGTGATTTCAGGTGAAGCCCGGCTGATTAATCTGCTTTTTGAAGCAGGCTTACCCTGCTTTCATTTGCGTAAACCGGGGCTCGGTCATCAGGATTTAAGAAGTTTAATCGACGGCATAGATGCTGTTTTTCATTCCCGAATCGCCTGGCATCAGCATCATGAAATAGCTATTGATTTAGGAATGAACAGGTTACATTTCCCAGTGGCACAAAGGAATCTTTCGGGCGGGACTTATTTGTCTGGACTGGCCTCTAGTGGTTATATACTGAGCACTTCGGTACATGAAAATGAAAGCTTTACCGGACTTGAGCTTTTTGACTATACATTTTTCGGCCCGGTGTATAATAGTCTTTCCAAGAACGGATATCAGGGGATCTGTACTGAAGATTTCGAATTGGATAGCCAGTTGAAAAAATGCACCTGTGTAATTGGTCTGGGGGGTGTAACACCGCAAAAAATACCGCTAATGCGTGAGATGAATTTCGATGGTGCAGCTGTCCTTGGATTGATTTGGAATGAACCTGAAAGAGCCATTGAGAACTATAAAAATTTGTTAACTGCTTTGCATTAACCTTTTACACAATGAATACTATAGATAAACTACATTATATATCCCAGCAAAGTTTGACTTTTTCGCACCTGGATGCAATAAAAAAAGCTCTTCAGGCCGGTTGTAAATGGATTCAGCTGCGGATCAAAGACGAGTCAGCGGAAGACGTATCTGAAATCGCTTCGAAGGCCAGGGTACTTTGTGAAAGCTTCCAGGCCAGACTGATAATTAACGATTATGCAGATATTGCATTAAAATCGGGTGCCGATGGGCTGCATCTAGGAGAACATGATTTGCCCGTTCATCAGGCCAGACAATTATTAGGAGGCAGGCTTATTATTGGCGCCACTGCGAATACTTTCGAGCAAATCGTTAGGCATGCTCAGGATGGAGCCGATTATATTGGCCTGGGCCCATATAGATTTACATCTACTAAGAAGAACCTGAGCCCTGTTTTAGGGTTAGATGGTTATGCCCGGATAATGGAGCAGGTAAATGCGGCAAAGATTCATATCCCTGTAATAGCTATCGGTGGAATTTTAACGGAAGATCTTCCCGCTATACTTCAAACAGGTATCTATGGTGTGGCGTTGTCGGGTGCAATAACCAATGCCGCCGACGGTGCAGTAACTGTAAAATTTATTAAACAGGCTTTGTCGGTTCCTGCTCTAAAATCTGTTCATCTCAATTGAAATAAAATATGCTTCAAATAGGCGATAAATTTTTTGGTTCCCGGTTGTTTACCGGGACAGGTAAATTCAGCTCTGCTGAACTCATGGAAGAGGCATTGATCGCATCGGGATCTGAATTGGTCACAGTGGCGCTCAGACGTGTTCAGCTAGATGGCAGTGAGCAGGATGATTTGCTGGGAAGACTTTCAGCACCTCAATTTAACCTGCTACCTAATACTTCTGGTGTCAGAAATGCGAAAGAGGCTGTATTTGCAGCACAGATGGCAAGGGAAGCACTGGAGACCAACTGGATTAAACTGGAGATTCATCCGGATCCAAAGTATCTGATGCCCGATCCTATTGAAACGCTGAAGGCTACAGAAGAGCTTGTCCGGCTTGGCTTTACAGTATTGCCTTATATTCATGCTGATCCTGTATTGTGTAAGCGGCTGGAAGAAGTCGGTACGGCTGCAGTCATGCCTTTAGGGTCTCCGATAGGGAGTAATAAGGGGCTTAAAACTATTGATTTTCTGGAAATCATTATTAGCCAGAGTCGGGTACCTGTTATTATTGATGCAGGAATTGGATCGCCTTCAGATGCCGCCTATGCGATGGAAATAGGTGCTGACGCAGTACTGGTCAATACTGCTATCGCAGTGTCAGAAAATCCGGTTCAAATGGCAGTGGCTTTTAAACTAGCCGTTCAGGCCGGTCGTATGGCATATTTAGCCAAACTTGCACCCATTGTAAACCGGGCAGCGGCAAGTAGCCCATTAACCTTGTTTTTAGATGAGTAGTTTCAAAGAAGTTTACGACAAAATGGACTGGGAAGAGTCTAAAGCCAGTATTTATTCTAAAACATCGAAAGATGTAGAGCGCGCAATAGCCGCGAATCATCGGACATTGGAAGATTTTAAAGCCCTGATCTCACCGGCCGCTGCGCCATATCTGGAACAGTTGGCTTCGGTTAGCCAGCAACTAACTTTGCAGCGTTTTGGTAAGGTAATTCAGTTGTATATCCCCTTATATCTTTCCAATGAATGTAATAATATCTGCACGTATTGCGGCTTTAGTTATGACAATAAAGTGAAACGTAAAACTCTTTCTGGGATTGAGATTATGCAGGAAGTACAGCACCTCAAACAGATGGGATACGACCATGTGCTTTTAGTTACGGGCGAAGCAAATCATACCGTTCACGTCGATTATTTAAAGAAAGCTCTGGAGTTGATCCGTCCTCATTTTGCTCATGTTTCTATGGAGGTTCAGCCGCTTGATCTATTGGATTACAAGGAATTGGTTCCTTATGGTTTACATACGGTTTTGGTTTATCAGGAGACATATCAACGGGAAGCTTACCAGATTCATCATCCTAAAGGGAAGAAGTCAAACTTTGTATACCGGCTGGAAACTCCTGACAGATTGGGGCAGGCAGGTATTCATAAAATGGGCTTGGGCGTACTTATAGGTCTGGAAGACTGGCGAACAGACTCCTTTTTCACTGCCGTACATCTGGACTATCTGGAGAAAAAGTACTGGCAGAGCAAGTATAGCCTGTCTTTTCCAAGGCTGAGACCCTTTAGCGGAGGACTGGAGCCGAAAGTGGAGATGAGTGACCGGGAACTGGTTCAGTTAATCTGCGCCTACAGGCTCTGGAATCAGGAAGCTGAGTTATCTATCTCTACCAGAGAATCGGAGGTGTTCAGGAATAATATAATTAAACTGGGGATCACCTCTATGAGTGCGGGCTCAAAGACGAATCCGGGAGGGTATACAGTGGAGCAGGAATCTCTGGAGCAGTTTGAGATCAGTGATGAACGCAGCCCAAAGGTTATTGCGGAGATAATTAGTGCGCAGGGATATGAGCCCGTATGGAAAGACTGGGATCAGCATTTAATGTAAAATCTATTAATTGAGCGCAGATGGACACATTGGAAAAAGAAGATCTGGCGAGGTATAACCGGCAGATCATCCTGCCTGAACTCGGTATAACAGGTCAGGAAAAACTAAAAGGAGCTAAAGTACTGGTGATCGGTGCGGGTGGCCTGGGCTGCCCGGCTTTGCAATATCTGGTAGGAGCCGGGGTTGGGTTTATAGGTATTGTAGAGGATGATGTTGTGGAGCTCAGTAATCTTCATCGTCAGGTATTGTATGGTATAACTGATATAGGGAGATCTAAGGCATTAGCAGCCAGTGAAAAATTGTCTTTACTTAACCCACTTATTCAGATAATATCTTACCAGCAACGTCTGGTGCCGGAGAACGCGGAGATGTTATTCAGGGGATACGATCTGGTTCTGGATGGATCCGATAATTTTGAAACGCGGTTCCTGGTTAATGATACTTGCGTGCTGTTGAATATGCCTTTTGTTTTCGGGGCAGTTTTTAGATTTGATGGTCAGGTTTCTGTATTTAACTATGAGGGAGGGCCTGTTTACCGGGATGTTTTTCCGGAAGCTCCGTCGGAAGATCAGCGTCCAAATTGCGAAGATAGTGGTGTTTTGGGTATGCTGCCGGGTGTTATTGGGAGTTATATGGCTGCTGAGGCTATTAAAATCATTACCGGTATAGGAACTCCTTTGTCCGGCCGGCTATTGGTTATAGACCTGCTTGATAATAGTAGTCAGGTCTTTATGATTGCGGGGGCTAATCCCGACCTGAAAAAAGACAAAGAAAAATCGGGCACCGAAGAAGCGTATGCAATTAATCTGGAGCAGTTTAAACGTCTTTCGGATTTACATGCTCAAAGGGTCTGCGTAATTGACGTGCGTGAAGTGTACGAATTTGAAGAACTACCGACCCTGGCCCTAAATATTCCGCTCTATGAGCTGCTTACCGCCCAATTACCTTTAGACAAAATACTGGTTTTCATTTGTCAGTCTGGTTCAAGAAGTAGAATGGCTGTTCAGGTATTAAAAGGTCACTATAAAGGTGAAATGTATAGTCTGGGCACTTTATTATTCAAATAGGCGTAGGGGTAGATTTGGATTTAGGTGTTATGTGATATAGTGTTAGTAATAATATTAATTTTGATGGGTGACACCTGTCAATTATACCCCCGACAAGCGAAATGACCTTTAGAAAAAAACTACTCTGTTCTTGTGTTTATGTACTGACTTTGGGCTTGCTGTGTTCCCATGCTTATGGCCAGCACAATCTGATGAAAATCGTTACCCTTAACGAAGTTAAAAAACAACCCGTTCAGCAGGTGCTGGAAATGGTCGCTGACAAAGGTGACTTTTACTTCGCCTATAATAGTAATACAATCCCGGCAGACAGCCTGGTTTCGATAAGTGCTTTTAAAGGGTCTGTATTTAGTTTATTGGATAGATTGCTCGGCAACGATTATGAATTTAAGGAGGTTCCGGGTTATATCGTACTTAGAAACGCACCTGGCAAATTCTATATAACTGCAGAAATAGAATCTGCTAAAGGGAAGCAGGCCATAATTAAGGGTTATGTAAATGAACTGCCTTCTCTTAAACCTGTGTCCAGGGCAAGTGTTTATGAGCATAATCAGCTGATTTCTGCAATGACTAATGATCATGGTTATTTTGAATTGAAGCTGAAAAATAAAGATGTATCTATATTGCTGAAAGCAAGTAAGGAAAATTACCGGGATACCGCCTTGTATCTGCTGCCCGAAATAAATATTGCCGGAAAAGGGCGCGATCAGCGTTATGATTATTATCCTGACAATGACAACGGTGTTGAGCACAGCCGGTTTGCCCGGTTCTTTATTAGCTCCAGGCAATTGATGCAAGGAATTAATCTCGGGAATTTTTTTGCTTCCCGGCCATATCAGATCTCTCTTACCCCCGGGCTAAGCACGCATGGAATGTACAACAGTCAGATTATTGACCATTTTTCATTAAATCTGATCGGAGGCTACACTGCGGGGATAAAAGGGTTGGAGATGGCAGGGGTGTTTAATGTCAATAGGAAAGATGTTAGTTTTATTCAAATCGCAGGTGTTTTTAATGTGGTAGGCGGTAATACAAAAGGGATTCAGCTTGCCGGGGTTTACAATAATGTAAGAAGTAAAGGTTCGGGCTTGCAGATTGCCGGAATAGCGAATAACAATGATTCGATGGATGGTCTGCAAATCGCTGGCCTGGTTAACCGGACTAAGGGGGTGGCGGGATCCCAGCTTTCAGGTTCTGTTAATATAGCCGAGAAAGTGAAAGGTTTTCAGATTGGATTGTTGTTAAATGTCGCAGATAGCAGTGATTATCCGGTTGGCATAATAAACCTGATTAAAAATGGGGAGAAAACATTCTCCTTATCTACAGACGAATCTTTACTCAATCATCTTGAATTCCGTTCTGGAGGGCGTGTTCTATACAGTATAATCGGTATTGGATATAGGCCTGGCCATAATCCGGCGAAATATGCTTACGAAGTTGGACTGGGTGGCAGATTAATAGACCGCAGGAATTTTACGCTAAATCTGGAGCTCGTAACTAGAAATCTCATTGACTTTAAAACTAGAAATGGGCAATTCAACTCTGCGAGGGTATTGAATACGATTCGTTTGAACAGGCATTTCAGAATAATCTCCGGACCAACGTTTAACTTCAGTACCACCTATTCTGAGGATGGAATGGAAATTAAGGGATGGAAGTTTAAGGAAAGTTTACATAGCAGAAACCGGATTAAAACGCTCTACGGTGGCTTTAACGCCGGCTTGCAGTTTGTGTTATAAAGGGTCGTATTTCCGATTACAACCCTTTAAACTTACTGGAGGTGAATTATAGTTCCCGTCTTTTGGATCCGGATCTCAGGTGTGGTTTCCCGGATAATCTCCAAAATATCGGATAACGGGCTGTCCCATCTGATTGTAACGGTAATTGGGATATGATTTAAGGCTTTGTTATCGATCCGGATATCAGCGCCATAAGCCTCATTTAAGACGTTAACCAGACGGTCTAGCGGGGTGTTGTTTGCAGTGAAAATTTTGCTTCGGTAATAGTTGTACAGATGATCCGGGCTTTTTTCAACAATCATTTCCGCACTACCATTATGAATATTGACCATTTCATTTTCATTTAACCGAATAGTCTTCGCAGCTTTACTTACCTCTACAACTCCTTCTTCTACGATAACTTCTGTCTTACCCAAGTAGGCTTTAACATTGAATGCTGTACCAATATCTTTTACAAGGACGTCATTTACGCTGACGGTAAAAGTCGATTTTATTCCATGCTTGACCTCAAAAAAGGCTTCTCCTATCAAATTTATGTTTCTGTATTTACTGAAGTTCTTTGCATACGTAATGCTAGAATTTTTATTGAGGTGAACTATAGAACCATCTGGTAATGTATCTGTAATGAATTTTTCTGTGCTGGTTAAGGTAATTGTTTTTATATCATCCTGGCCGGGGTGGTATAAATAACTATACATCCAGCCTGCCGCAGAAATCAATAATACTGCAGCGGCAATCTGTGCCCAGCTGAATCGTGTGCTGACAGATTTTAAAAGTATAGGATCCGGTACCTGCTTTTCTTTTCTTACCTTAAAATTAGACCAGGCCTGTTCTTCATTTAGGGGACTGGATACAGCCAATTTTCTGCTTGCTTCCAGAATAATCCTCAAGTCGTCAAGTTTCTTAGCATTTTTAAGATCTGCAGTAACCCATATCTCAGTTTCCATTTTTTCTACTGCATTTGCTTCTCCAAGTAAATATTTGATCAGTATATCTTCGCTCATGGTCCCTTTCATCATCTGAATATTTTATATAGTACAATAGAAATAAGAGGCAGAAAGTCTTTCATTTCTGCTCTTAATATTCTCAATGCTTTTCCCATCTGGCTTTCTACAGTTTTAATGGAGATATCAAGTTGTACGGCGATCTCCTGATATTTTAACTCTTCAAAACGGCTTAGATGGAAGATTGCCCTGCATTTTTCGGGGAGTTTATTTAATGCACTGCTCAGGTGCTTTTCGAGTTCACTCATTTTCAACCTGCCTGCAGCATCGTCTGTATGGTTTTTCATGCTGTGTACCGTAATGTTCTGATATTTTAACTGGACTTTCTGTCTTCTGATATAATTCAGGCTGTCATGATAAACTGCTTTATATAAGTAGGATCTCACAGCAGTCTGCAAAAGCATCCACTCGTTTTTCTCTAATAGTTTAAGAAATACTTGTTGAACGGTATCTTCGGCAAGGTCCCAATCTTTTAACAGGCTGTAGGCATAGGCATGAAGCTCTCTGAAATGTGTCTTAAACAGTTTTTCAAACGCTGCTTCATTTTCCAGGGAGGTATTGTTTTGAGTATACTCCATTTAGCTGTTTCTTTCGCAGATTGATTCGATCAAACTTAATATTATTGAAATTTAAAACCAACGCTAACACTAAATATGTTGGTTTTCTGTCCCAGGTCTTTATTCATTTTACTCAGGCCAAGGCTGTAACGGGCATCGAAGGTAAGACTTCCTACATCAATACCAGCGTTAACGACTCCGCCAACTGATAAGTTTTTGTACTTATGTCCTGCGGGTGCCGAGGGAGTATTGAGATTGTAATACAGATCCGGGCCGGCAGAAACTCTCAGGTTCATCTGATCGGTATTCATTAACTTGATTCCGGCCATCAATGGTACGTTTAACTGTTTAAACTTAGACTCATATTTCGTGTTGTTAAAACGATATTCATTGCTGAATGAAACGTAGTTTAACTCTGGTTGAAAGAAAATCTTACTTCCGATCCTGGCAAATGCGCCGGCATTCAAACCCAATTTGCCCGATTTATCGTTAATGGCATTCAGTCCGGTTTTCAGGGTGGAAAAGCTCACTCCGGCTTTCAAGCCATAAGTAAATTCGGGTGTGGTTTGTGCTTTAACAGCAGTTGAAGCAAGCGCAAGTAAGGCAGTAGCTAATGTCAATTTGAAAGTTTTCATGTTTTTTTTGTTTTTAATTTTAATGATATTAATTCGTATGTAAAGTTTTAGAACAGGAGTTGTACCCCTGCAGAATAGCCGATATAGAAGCCATATAGATCTTTGTTTTTGTTACCGTTCCAGCTTGATAGATAATGTTTGGTGAGACTCTTTCCATCTTCAGAGCTGGTCTGGACGAAATTCAGAGAAGGCCCGCCGAATATTTCAAGAGTTGGAGTGATTTTGTAAGCTGGGAGTATCCTTAGGGTCGACTTAATGTAGTCTCCGCGTTTGAAACTTTCCAGACCACCACCCGTAAGTTCCGCGTTTAATCTGAACGAGCGGATGTCCAGCAGATGTGCACCGATACCTCCCTCATAGGCATATTTGTCCTTTTTGTTTTTGAAGTTGTAACCGATACCCAGAATCCCGTACAGAGTCTTGCCACCGGAACGAAAAGTTAACATCGTAGTCTGATTTTCGTCAATAGTAAGTCCCAGACTTTTCTCTCCGTTTTTGGAAAGGTTAATAATTCCAATCTGCAGGTTTGCGGTGTCTGCGATGTTGATAAATGCAATTTGCATTCCTTTCACTGTTTTCGCAAGATTGATAAAGCCGGTGAGCTGAACTGAATAGACATCTTTGCTTTTATTCATAAATCCTGAGATCTGACCAGAACTATTACCACCGGATAAATTCGTAAAACCAGCGATCGCCATGCCTTTACCGCCTTTATAAATATTCATAAATCCGGCAACTTGTGTACCACTGGCTTGCTGTCCGATATAGTTGGAGAAGCCGGCAACTTGTGTACCGCTGGCTTGTTGTCCGATATAGTTGGAGAAGCCGGCAATCTGAAAGCCGGATGCATTGTGATGGATAATATTGATCAATCCGGCTATAGTGACCCTCCGTTCTGCTGCCGAAACGCCTGCAAGTATGTTTAAAGAGAAATTATTGGTGTCTCTCGGCGCATTTGTCCAATTGCTGCTTAAAGGATAAGTTAACCCGACATTAGTACGGACTTGTTTCCGGTTTTGCGCATTTAAACGTGTTCCGATAAAAAGCATGCATAGGAGCAGGATGGAGTAAAATTTAGAGTTCATAGGGGTGTTTTTTTCGTGTATTCAGAGCCATAACACGGAACTCTATCTTTACCCTTACGTCGACTTGCAACTAATTGAGTTTACAAGAATTGGAGACAATCTGTTAATAGGGGTAAATACTACATTGCTTGTCTTATCTTAAATTAATTAAGATGACGACAAAACACCATGGCCTGAATTTCATTTACTGCCTTATTTTTCCTCCGATCTACTTACTGGGAATGCTGCCTTATTTAATTGTGAACGCATTAGTTGGCAGACCGTTGTTTTTTTTGTCCTATACAATTTTTAGGTACAGGTACAGTGTAGTTTTACAAAATCTGTCCAGAGCGCTGCCCCTGAAATCTTACCTTGAAATTGAATTGCTGGCCAAAGAATTCTACCTGCATCTTGCATCAATGATTGTTGAAATTATTAGATTGTTTTCTATCAGTAGTCATCAGCAGCTTAAACAAGTGAAGCTTATTAATCCGGAAGTGTTGGAAGAATATTTTAAAGGAGGAAGAAACGTTATCGCTGTTCTGGGGCATTATGGCAACTGGGAATGCCTTAATGTGTTGCCTTTACTGCTGCCTTTTCAAGTGAATGCAATTTATAAACCTTTGTCCAACCCGGTAATGGCGAAATTAGTTACCCGTGTAAGATGCAGGTATGGTATGCAGTTGATCCCAGCAAAGCATGCATTAAGACACTTATTAAGGCAGACGCGGCAGCCGCAATTCTCCTTGTTTATTGCCGATCAGTTTCCTGGAAAACAGGCTAAATGCCAGGTTGATTTTCTCCATCAACCGACATTGATGTTTAATGGCGCAGAGAAGCTCGCCAGAGCAACTAATGCTGTTGTGGTTTATTTGGATATGATTCCGCAGGATAGGTGCTGCTGGAAGATTTCTTTATCCCTAATCACTGACACAGCTTCAACAACAACTGAAAACCTGATTACGCATACCTTTTCGAGCAAGCTGGAACAGACGATTGAGCGGCATCCGGCCTACTGGTTATGGTCTCACCGGCGGTGGAAAGCATAATTTTAAATTGATATTGTCTATTTCGGATATTCGCCGATTTTTTGATCTTTGGGATACACAAATGTAAACCCGGGATTTATGAAAAAGATTTTTTTAAGCGTACTGCTGCTCTGCACGGTATTCTTTTCACAGGCGCAAACTGTTACCAGTGCCCGTTTTTTTGTTGACAACAATCGTGATAGTTTCAGGTATATTGAACTGCTGCTGGATAATGATGTAATGGTTGTAATAGATGACAGCGGGCAGATTGAAAGTATGGAATCTGCGAGGTCCGGTGGAAGAAACAGTATAGATAGACCTGATTTCAGGGTGAGTTATTATGACCAGTTTGATATGCATGATCCAACCGGCAAAATTAAATCGATCGGGAACCTTCAGTTTACTTACTATAATACATTTGATATCCACGATAAATTTGGTTTACTGAAGTCAATAGGAGACATTAAAATTGAATATTATAACAGTTTTGACATCAACGATCCGAAGGGGAAAGTGAAATTGGTAGGTCCTGTGAAAATTGAATATTTTAATAAGTTTGACAGAGATGAGGATTTCGGAAGGATAAAATCTATTCAGGGAAATACTTCCAGGGTAGCTGTAATGGGTAGAACAAATAACAATAATAACTGGAGAAAAGGAAGAAATGATAGATACTAATATAATTAAATTACATACTGCAGGACTCGTGGTATTACGTGATGAAAAACTATTGCTCGCCTACAGCAGGAATAAGAAAGCCTGGTATCTTCCCGGTGGTAAAATTGATCAGGGGGAGACCTCCCTGGAGGCGATACAGCGGGAAATAAAAGAAGAGCTTGATATAGATCTGGTTGCGAATAATTTAAAGCTGTACACACATATTACTGCTCCTGCGTTCGGAGAAAACACAAATATACAGATGGAGCAGGATTGTTTTCTCTATAAGCTGACCGAAGAAATCAAACCAACTAATGAAATTGAAGAGGTTGCTTATTTTAACCTGGAAACGTACCTTTCCGAGCCTGCACAGGTACCCGGTGTAATTTCTATTTTTAAACAACTGATAGCAGATCGTCTAATTTCAGAGTAGCCAGAATGTGACAAAAACGGTCTGATCTTTTAATTCGCATCTGCATTAATTAGCTAAATTTAGCCATCTGAAAATTTTATGAAAAGATTATTATCCGCCCTTGTTATCTCTTCGTTTTGCTATGCAAATCCTGTATTCGCACAACAGACGCAAAAACCGGTTCTTCATGGTAAGAACTGGATGGCCATTACCGGAAAGCCACTGGCTGCTACAGCAGGTGCTATGATCTTCCAGCAGGGAGGGAATGCTGTTGACGCTGCTTGTGCAATGCTCGGAGCTACCTGTACGATGTGGGATACTTTAAGCTGGGGCGGTGAAACGCAGCTATTGCTTTATAATCCTAAAACGAAAAAAGTAATCGCTATAAATGCGATGGGAGTAGCACCCACTGGTGCAACCCCAGAGTTCTTCAAAAGTAAAGGATATAATTTCCCACCTGAATATGGCCCGCTTGCAGCTACGACTCCAGGGACACCGGGAGGACTGATTTATATGCTTGCCAATTATGGTACGATGAGTCTGGAACAGGTACTCGCACCTTCTATGGATCTGGCGAAGGGTTATCCTATTGAAGCGCAGGCAGCCAATATGATTGAAAAGAACAAAGACAAAATTAAACAATGGCCATATAGTAAAAAGGTATTGCTAACCCACCCGGGCGAACAGAGAGAAGCACCTGAAGCGGGCGAGATCTTTGTTCAGCAAGATTTGTTTGAGACATTGTCGAAATTAGTCGCCGCTGAAAAAGCTGCGCTTAAACAGGGGAAAACCAGGAAACAAGCGTTAATGGCTGCATATGACCGTTTTTACAAAGGTGATATTGGACAGGAATTTGTAAGGGGCAGTAAAGAGCAGGGAGGTCTGATCACCATGGCTGATCTGGCTAATTGGAAACCTGTGGAAGAAGAACCTTTAAAGGTTAGTTATAAAGGAGTTGACGTATATAAGCTAAAGCAATGGACACAGGGCCCGGTTATGCTGCAGGCTTTAAATATCCTTGAAACTTTTGATCTCAAGACTATGGGCTTTAACAGTCCTAAATATATTCATACTTTATATCAGGCGATGAACCTTGCTTTTGCTGATCGCGACTTTTATTACGGTGACCCTAACTTCGGTCCTCAGGAACCGATGAAAGGTCTGTTAAGTAAGGAGTATTCTCGTCAACGCGCCAAACTTATCTCATTTGATAAAAACAATCCTAATATTGGTCCCGGCGATCCTTATCCGTTTGAAGGTAAAACCAACCCTTATTTACACTTGCTGAAATCAAGAGGTTTTGAGATGGATACTACCCAGCGTAATTTTGCCCCTAAACATGACCTGACCAATAATTCAAAGGATGAGGTATATCAGGAAAGATTATGGTTAGGTACTACTTCAGTTGAGGCTGCCGATAAAGAAGGCTGGATTGTATCCATTACACCGAGTGGAGGCTGGTTACCCGCCACTATAGCTGGAAATACAGGTATGGGGATGAGTCAGCGGATGCAGAGTTTTGTACTCGACTCTACTATTAACCCTTTTAATGTAGTTGCTCCCGGGAAACGTCCGCGGGTAACACTGTCGCCTTCACTTGCTCTAAAAGATGGCAAACCCTATGTTTCTTTTGCTGTACAGGGAGGAGATACACAAGACCAGAACCTGCTGCAATTCTTCTTAAATATGACTGAATTTGGTATGAACGTACAGCAAGCTGCTGAAGCGCCGAATTTCAATACGAACCAACTATGGCTTTCATTAGGCGGTACCAAAACAGAAGACAGGTTGCCTAAACCGGGTCAGATTTTACTAAACAGCAACACCAAAGCAGAAGATCGCGAAACGCTCAAAAAGATGGGTTACACGCCAACTTACAGTGATAGAACGAGCGGGCCGATTAATGCAGTTTACTTCGACTGGAAGCATCAGAGTCTTTGGGGAGGTTCGAGCAATCATGGTGAAGATTATGGAATAGGCTGGTAGCCTTTAATGAAATAAAATGGCAAATATTCAGGATTTCAAACAGTCTGTTTCTGAAGGAAGACTTCCTTTAGATCTGGCACCTCATTTACTGGCGCTTTGGTATGACGGTCGCGGGGACTGGAAAAAGGCACACGATCAGATTGACCATCTTGAAGACAAGGCTTCATCTCACGTTCATGCATACCTGCACAGAAAGGAAGGGGATATCTGGAATGCCGATTACTGGTATCGCAAATCGGGTGTTTCACGTCCCGATGTTACATTAGAGCAGGAGTGGGAGCAATTATTGTCAATATACTTGTAAAGCGCATCTAACAATATCTGGAAATCTTGATCAATTATGACCTGTGTATGAATACGATAAAAATAACAAAATCTGAAGTGCTATCTGATGATTGGTATGTATTGAATAAAATAAGTTTTGAGGTCACACATTCCGACGGAACGGTATCTGTTCAAACCAGAGAGGCTTACGACAGGGGAAACGGAGCTACTATTCTTTTGTATAATACGGAACGGAGATCGGTTATTTTAACCAGGCAATTCAGAATGCCGACGTTTATTAACGGTAATAAAAGCGGATATATGATAGAATGTTGCGCTGGCTTGCTTGATAAGGATAATCCTGAAGATTGTATCAGGAAAGAAACAGAGGAAGAGACTGGTTTCAGAATAGAAAAAATAAATAAGGTTTTTGAGGCCTATATGTCACCAGGCTCAGTAACAGAGCTTATTTATTTTTTTACAGCCGAATATGCTGCGGAGATGAAAGTGAGTGCCGGCGGCGGACTTAAAGCTGAAGATGAGAACATCGAAGTGCTGGAAATCCATTTTGAACGCGCATTGGAAATGATAACCAGCGGTGAAATCAAAGATGGTAAAACTATCATGTTACTACAGCATGCGGCTATTCATAAATTGTTAGGATAAACTACTGGTCAATTTGGCCGGTTTAAAAAAAGTTTCTTAAGGCTGCTGACATGAATACAGCTTTATCCAGCGTATACATTAAACGGATATCGTCTAATAAACTGCTTTCCTCGTCTAAAAATGACAGGATAACCTCTGCGGGCAATTTGCTGAACATAGCACTGAAAACAGATACTGCAGGGATCTTTTTTTCTGATAACACGCGTAAAAATATGCTGTCATAAAATCGATACTTATCAAGTCGTTTGCTACTTTGTGCCAGGGGATGCACGCCTGCAGCAAGATTATCCGCAATTTTGGCACATTGTTTCTGAATAAAGCTGAATGTATATCCGGTAGATGCTTTCGTTGCTCCTCCGGCAGTGCCGATATTGATGAGTTTTTTACTGCCTTTGTCAAACGCAGCATCTGTCATCGGGATTATCCCAAATTCTTCATGTGTAATTTTATACTTACTGATACTCAGATATTCCTGAATATAGGCTTGCAGTTCCAGGTCATAGCATTCCTGACTTAAAGCTTCGCTTGAAAATCCCGTATATTCTATTAGTGCTTCTGTGTTATTCACCGGGAGTACATACACGAATCTGCAGTCGTTATGCTGTGGAACTCTAAAATCCATGAGCGTGGCTTCTTCGGCATTAAATACAGGGACTTCAGTCTGTATGAAAATTCCTTTGAAGTGTTGCAACAGATAGTGTTTTCCGGGAAGCTGATTGATGTTTTTGAACAGAATGCTGTTAAATATATATGCAGCCTGATAACTATCTTTCAAGCCAGCTACCAATCCCTTCTCCTGGTCTACGTGTCGAATTTCATCTTGTATAAAACTGATATTAGTCTTGTCTTTAATCAGATTGAAACAATAGTTGTAAAACGAAAGACTATCGAGCATTTTATAGGCATAGGGTTTGATGTCGAGCAATCTGGAACAATCGGGGGAATGGAAGGATAGTTTTTTCCAGGTATGCTTTAAACAGCTCTCAAAAGGACTTTCTCCAGTATCCCAAAAACACCAGGTCCGGTCATTTTTATCTTTCAGGTCTCTGTCGATTAGCAGGATGCTTTTATCTTTTAGGTTGTCATTGGAAAGAATATGGCAAAGCAGGCTAAGGCCTGCAGCTCCTGTTCCGGCTATAATATAATCGTAGATTTTGGGTTTTAACTCCATTTGGGTACGCTTCTTAAAATAAAATGCTGCCGGAACCTGCCGGATGCTAAAGATAAGTTATAGTTTTATTTGTGTTCGAATTTTAATTAACTTGTATGCGTCAACGATATTCATTTCAATATATCATAATCTAAGCTTTCAGACAATTTATGCACCACACTTTACTTCTTATCCTGGGACTGCTGTTCTTGGTATTCCTGCTGGTGATGCTTGCGCAGAAAATAAAAGTCGCTTACCCCATTTTTTTAGTTATTGCCGGATTAGGGATAAGTTTTATCCCAGGTGTACCGCTGCTTCATCTTGATCCGGACCTGATCTTTCTGATTTTTTTACCGCCGCTGTTATATGAAGCCGCATGGTATACGTCCTGGAATGACTTTTGGAAATGGAAGAGACCGATTGGATTACTCGCCTTTGGGCTGGTCTTTTTCACCTCTACTATTATAGCTTATACCTCGGTTTCGATCATCCCCGGATTCACACTCGCGCTGGGTTTTTTACTTGGCGGTATTGTTTCGCCACCTGATGCTGTTGCAGCTGCAACGGTTTTAAAGGGTATGAGTGTCCCAAAGCGACTGATGACGATTTTAGAGGGGGAGAGTCTCGTTAATGATGCATCTTCTCTTATCGTATTTAAATTTGCTTTACTAGCAGTACTGACAGGAACTTTTTCGATGCAGGAAGCGACAGGACAATTTTTTCTGGTTGCCGGCATGGGTGTGGTCGTTGGTTTGGCGGGGGCCCATATTGTATACTTTATTCATCGTTTTTTGCCTACTACGCCAGCTATAGATGCTGCCATCACAGTAATGACGCCTTACTTGCTATTTCTGATTGCCGAGCAGTTTCATTTTTCTGGTGTAATGGCCGTTGTGAGTGCCGGACTCTTTATGTCGTATCGTTCACATGAGATATTTAATACCGGAGACACCCGCATGAATATGCTTGGTGTCTGGACTACAATGATTTTCGTGATGAATGCACTGGTCTTTATTTTAATAGGTCTTGAGCTTCCCGAGATTATTATGGGCCTGGGTGACTACTCTGTGGCCGACGGGATCAAGTATGGTTTGATTATCAGTGCAATTACCATCGCGCTCCGGTTTCTGTGGGTTTATCCGGCGACTTATCTTCCGCGTTGGATTAATGCGAAAGCGAGACAGGAACCTACTTTAGGATGGAAAGGTCCGTTCGTAATCAGCTGGGCAGGTATGCGTGGCGTGGTATCCCTTGCTACTGCACTTTCGATTCCTTTACTCATGCTGGACGGCACTGCTTTTCCACAGCGTAATTTGATCATATTTATAACATTTGTTGTAATTTTCGTTACGCTAGTGTTTCAGGGATTGACTTTACCTTTTATGATTAAGCTGATTAAAATAAAAGATATTGATCATTTGGTAAGGGAAGAGGAGCAGCAGGCGGGTATCAAACTAAGACTGGACAGAATTGCACTAAATTTAATCGATGAAAAGTATCAGCATGCTATTTTAGAAAATGAGTTGGTTGGTTTTTATAAATCCAGTCTGGAAAATGATATCTCCAGAACTCAGGGGCAGTTGGCCTCACTGGAGTGTGATGAGACAGAGCTGAACGAAATTGAATATTATCATCACATGTTATTTGATATTTACGCGCTGCAGCGTAAGGAGTTATTTCAGCTGAGAAAGGAAAAGTTTTTTAGTGACGAGGAAATACGCAAAGCCCAAATGCAGCTGGATCTCAATGAACTAAAAATTCAGCGTAATCACGGAGTCCTTTAACTGACGGTTCCCAGCTACTGCATTATTGCCGAACTGGTGTGCCGGATGTTTAAAGGTTAAGGGTATCAAAGATTTCTCCCCGACTCAGCTTGCCATCTATCTGTGCTATCACCTCGACCTTGGCCTTCAGGCAAAGTGCCTGATCTGAGAAACGGTAGATATCTTCGAAAAATATTAGTTTTATTCCCTGTCTGGCAATCTTTAGTTTAACAAGGAAGCTGTCACCTGAGGTAAGTGATCGCTTAAAATCCATCTCAATCCTGGATACCATTAGGATTTTACCTTCTTCGGTTAGTTGTTTGAATGAAATGGATTTGGATTGCAGATATTCGTGACGGGCATGTTCGAGATAAGACTGGTACACGGCATTATTTACAATGCCCTGGATATCACACTCATAATCTCTGACTTTTAACTGGATTTCGAACAGGTAATCTTCCATCCTGTAAATATCCAAATTATATTTTAAATCACAGTTGCAGAAGCTTTTTTAGGATTACAATCTGGCCGAGATGGTAATGAGAGTGCTCAATAATTCCCTGAATATTTCGATAATAACTTCCATACTTTTCTGCAGTAAAATTCTCTGATAGGATACTGTCCGGAAGTTTTTCAATACGCAAAGCGAAATTTTCGGCATCCGTCCAGGCTTTTTCCAGAAGTAAATTCCAATCTCGTTCAGAATTTATAGGTGGCACATCGAAACTATATTTGTCACTGGCCTGAAGTGTTTCGCCCGCCAGTACTTTTTCAACTGCATTGATATAGTAATTGATATGAAAGACTAGTGCAGCTATTGTATTAAATGATTGTAATTTGGTTGTAGCCTGCTGCCAGGTCACATTTTTCAAATTGTCTTTCAGATTTGAAGTCGTCCAATTTCCACCGAAATGAACGTATCTGAGGTGTTTTGCCAGCTCTTCTGTTAAATGCATAGTAGTATAGCTTGATTAATTAGCAGATTTATTACGATATATTAGAGTTAAATTATAATTTAACAAAAAATTAACCATTGTATAAATAAAAATGAAAGAGATATCTGACATAGGCGTTATCGGTATTGCAGTAATGGGCGAAAACCTAATTCTCAATATGGAAAGTAAAGGTTTTCATGTAACAGCGTATAACCGGACCGTTGATAAAGTAGAAAAGTTCGTAAATGGCAGGGCCAAAGGTAAAAATATTTTTGGCGCAATGTCTGTTGAAGAGTTCATAGGTTCCCTGAAGCGTCCGCGCAAAGTGATGTTAATGGTCAAAGCCGGACGTCCTGTTGATGATTTTATTGATACTCTGATTCCACTTCTGGAACCGGGAGATATCATTATAGATGGCGGAAATTCTCATTTTCCCGATACGGAAAGACGTGTTAAATTTGTAGAGAGTAAAGGACTGCTTTATGTAGGAACAGGTGTTTCCGGGGGTGAGGAAGGTGCCTTATTAGGCCCATCTATTATGCCTGGTGGTAGCGAGGCTGCCTGGCCTGCTGTAAAGCCTATTTTTCAGGCAATTGCTGCTAAAGTGGAAGACGGTTCTCCTTGCTGCGACTGGATCGGATCCGGTGGTTCCGGGCATTTTGTGAAAATGGTGCATAATGGAATCGAATATGGTGACATGCAGTTAATCAATGAGACGTACCAGGTAATGAAAGAGATGCTTGGAATGTCAGCAGATGATATGCAGAAGGTCTTTCATGAGTGGAATAAAGGTGAACTGAATAGCTACCTGATTGAAATAACCAGTGATATCCTTGCTTTTAAAGACGAAAATGGAGCTCCTCTGGTTGATCAGATATTGGATACTGCCGGACAGAAAGGTACAGGGAAATGGACGGGCACTGTAGCGCTCGAACTTGGCGTTCCCTTAACACTAATTGCGGAGTCTGTATTTGCGAGATGTCTGTCTGCATTAAAGGAGGAGCGTGTTGCAGCATCTAAAGTTTTAACTGGGCCGACTCCTTCATTTGAGGGTGACAAAGAAGCTTTTATTAATGATCTGCGTGACGCCCTTTACGCCTCTAAGGTTATTTCTTATGCGCAGGGTTATCAAATGATTCAGGCTGCTGCTGCGGAGTACGGATGGAGTCTTGATTATGGAAGTATAGCGTTGATGTGGCGTGAAGGATGTATCATTAGATCTTCGTTCCTGGGTAAGATTAAAGAAGCTTTTGATAAGGATCCAAAATTACAAAACCTTATTCTTGACGACTTTTTCAAAGAAAAAATCCTGAATGCACAGGCCGGATGGCGCCGTGTCGTCTCAGCTGCAGTATTGAATGGAATACCTGTACCTTGTATCAGCGCGGGTATTAACTATTTTGATGGTTACCGAAGTGAGCGTCTTCCAGCTAATCTGCTGCAGGCACAGCGTGATTATTTTGGTGCACATACTTATGAACGACTTGATCAGCCGCGTGGTAAATTTTTCCATACCAACTGGACAGGACGTGGGGGAGAAACTTCTTCTACGACTTACGGAGTATAAAATCTCTTCTTTTAAACAAGAAAGGCGCATTAGATGCGCCTTTCTTGTTTAAAAGAATTTCCGTGATGCACTTCACCCAGCGATGCCCATAACCTTTACTGCCTCTTTGTTAAGGTCTGTCAATCAATATCTTTGCAATTAGTTTTTGATATACGGCATCTTTTTTTTCGCCGGAAAATGTAAAAAAAGAACTGAATTATGTAAATCTGTTTTCTATTCTTAGTCTAGATTTGTGTAGTTATGAAAAGTCGAGCTATCTTTCTGTTAGTCATATTTTTGCTCAATACTGTTATTGGAATAGGTTGCGCATTAAGCATGGAAAATAACTCCCATAACGAAAATCACAGGCCTAAAAGCAATATTACTCATCACCACCTTTCTAATGTGAAATCTTACACTAATCTTCCACCAGATGACTTCTGTTGCAAAAGCCTGGTGAATGATCTGGTGGTTCAGAGTAAATTAATTCCGGAGATAGGCAAAGTTCAGATCTCCTTGCCGGTAATCTGGTTACCCGCGTATTTTTATCAGTTACCTGTTCCTGCAACAGATATTGAGTTGCACTGTAATTTCTATACGGATTATAGCGATCGCCCCCCGAAACGGGACATCAGGACGGTTATTCAGAGTTTTCAGATATAGAATTAATGTAGTTAAAGCAATGGCTATAGCTTCTTGCTACGGCTGGAACAGTATGTACATTAAATTTTATACAAATGAAAAATATATTAATGGTCTTTCTATTATGCCTTTATGTATCGGTCTCCGCTCAGGATCTCGGCACAACGAAAATGGAAAGCTTTAGAAAAGTAGATAATCAGAAAGAATCCCGCACAATACGATATGATCTATATGTGGCAGATACAACCGTAAACTATGGAGGCAAACCAAAAAGGGCGATCGCTGTAAATGGTCAGGTTCCGATGCCGGTACTGACTTTTACAGAAGGAGACACCGCAGAGATTTATGTCCACAATAATCTGGAGGTGGAAACCTCATTACACTGGCATGGCCTGTTTTTACCAAATAAGATGGATGGAGTTCCGTTTTTGACACAAATGCCCATTAAACCGCATACTACTTATGTCTATAAATTTCCGATTATCCAGAGCGGTACACATTGGTATCACAGCCATAGTGGCTTTCAGGAGCAGATCGGAATGTATGGCGCTTTCATCATTAATAAGCGAGAAGAGTGGGATATTCCAACGATACCTGTTGTGATCAGTGAGTGGACAAACATGGAGCCGGAAGAAGTTCATAGAAATCTAAAAAATGCAAATGATTGGTTCGCTGTACAAAAAGGCACTACGCAGAGCTACTCAGAAGCTATTAAATCTGGTAGTTTCAAAACCAAAGTGAATAATGAGTGGAAACGCATGAATGCAATGGATGTCAGTGATGTATACTATGATACGTTTCTGGTGAATGGCAGGAATCAGGATCTGCATCCTCAATTTAAAGCTGGTGACAAAGTAAGGTTGCGTATCGCTAATGCCGGGGCTTCAGACTATTTCTGGCTTAATTACTCTGGCGGTAAAATAACTGTAGTGGCAACGGATGGAAATGATGTTGAGCCGGTCGATGTAGATAGGTTGATCATTGCAGTATCTGAAACGTATGATGTTGTCGTAACGGTTCCTGAGAATAAGAGTTATGAATTTCTGGTTACCCCGGAAGATCGTACAAAATCTACATCGCTCTGGTTGGGTGAGGGTGAGAAGGTACCGGCTCTGCACATGCCGAAGCTTAATTATTTTGCCGGGATGAAGATGATGAATAATATGATGGATATGAAAGGGAATATGAAGGATATGGATGGCATGAAAATGCAAAATCAGACCATGGATATGAATACTGTGATGTACCCTGAGAAAAATGAAATGGTTACCTTAAACTACGACATGTTGCGTGCAAAAAAGAATACAGTTTTACCGGAAGGCCCCTGGAAAGAATTGAAATTCGATCTAACAGGAAATATGAACCGGTACGTATGGACTTTAGATAATAAAACTATTTCGGAAAGTGATAAGATCCTAATCAAAAAGGGCGAAAATGTGCGTATCATTCTATATAATAATAGTATGATGCGGCATCCTATGCATTTACACGGTCATGATTTTCGATTGCTGAATTCGCAGGGCGAGCGATCGCCGATGAAGAATGTCATTGATATTATGCCGATGGAAAGAGATACGATAGAGTTTGCTGCATCAGAATCAGGGGGCGACTGGTTTTTTCATTGCCATATACTATACCATATGATGAGCGGTATGGGCAGAATATTCAGCTATGAAAATTCACCTGTAAATCCGGAAATTCCTAATCCTAAAATGGCGCAGCGGATGTTATTCAGGGAGGATAACGGGTTTCATCCCATGGCGAGAATAGGTATTGAAAGTAACGGCAGCGACGGGGAAATCATGCTCGCGAATACCCGTTACAGGTTTACTACGGAATGGAGAGTGGGTTTTGACAAGTCGATGGGTTACGAAAGTGAAAGTCATTTTGGAAGGTATATCGGTAAGATGCAGTGGCTCTTTCCTTATGTAGGGTGGGACTTCCGTAAACGAATAATTGAACCTGAGAATAGGAATATTTTCGGACAGAACAATACTAAAAACTTAAGGCAAGTATTCCATATAGGCTTGCAGTACACTTTGCCTATGTTGGTTGTGGCCGATGCATCCGTAGACCACAAAGGCAATTTAAGATTTCAGTTGACCCGGGAAGATGTCCCTTTGACTAAAAGGCTGCGTTTCAATTTCATGGTCAATACAGATAAAGAATATATGGCTGGTTTCAGGTATATAATGACCAGAGCTTTCTCATTATCCACGCATTATGATAGTGATATGGGTTATGGCGGAGGACTTACTTTAACTTATTAATTAAGGTCGCTTTAAAATAAACACCTATTTTTGTCAGATGTATGCTAAAGTGCGGTATTATCAATTCTGTAGATAATGGGAGAAAGAAAGCTAAACTCAACAAATATGTTGAATGAGACGAGAATTACTCAGGATTGCGATTCTATATATGCCATTTGTAAGATAGGGGGCCGGTGGAAAATGATGATTTTGCACCAGTTGAAAAACGGGACCCTGCGCTTTGGAGAATTACGTGATGCGATAAACGGAATTACGGAAAGAATGCTGACTTTGCAGTTAAAAGAACTCGAAAAAGATGGGTTGATTATCCGTACTGTTTATGCGCAGGTCCCTCCGAAAGTCGAATACAATTTAAGCCCGATTGCCTGTGAGCTGTTGCCTATTTGGTTAAAGCTGGACGAATGGGGTGCAAAGCATCGTGAATTAATGAAATAGTGAGGCATTCTGAGTTTCCAAAGAATATTCAGAGCGCATCCGGATGATTAGACGATTATTTTTTGATACTATTAAACAGGTTCAGTTTGATAACAAGTATCTTTAAGCATATGAAAATACTATTAATAATCTGTTCGCTCCTAGCAGTGTCTTTCTCGTTGAAAGCACAACAAGATGTTGTAATTAGCCAATTGGATCTCAAAGAAATCACAAAGGCTGTAGGTAAGGAGGTTGTGTTAGTTGATTCGGTGTATGACGGAAGGGCTTTTGATAATCACACTTTACTTAATATCGGGGGAAAGTATCCCGGACAGATTGTTTCTGTTTTCATCGCTAAAAATGATTACAAGAATTTTGATCATGACATACTATCTTTTTTTTTGCATAAAAAGGTAACTATCAATGGGAAAGTTTCAATGTATAACGGTAAGGCACAGATTATAGTAACTCGTCCGGAACAACTTAAACTCACATTAAATTTATAATGAAAGAAAAAAGAACTACCATAGCCTGTTTTGGAGAAGTACTATGGGACATATTTCCTGGCGGCCACAGAAGAGCCGGAGGAGCACCCTTTAATGTTGCATATCATCTTTTTAAGATGGGGGCAGATGTTACGATGATTAGTAGTGTCGGTGATGATGAATTAGGGCATGAACTACTGAATAAAATCAAAGAATGGCAAATGTCAGTCGCTGGTATACAGATTAGCAAAGTGCATCCTACAAGTACCGTTATCGCTACAATGGATGAAAATAATGATGCACGATATGACATCGTGCAAGACGTAGCATGGGATTTCATCGAAGTTATCCCGGAAAGTAAACAACTGCTGACCACCGCAGACGCGTTGGTATTCGGTACCTTGGCCACTAGAAATAAACGTTCAAAAAACACGCTGTTTGAATTAATAGAAGCAAGTAAGTTCAATGTTTTCGACATCAATTTACGCCCTCCGTACTATGATGTGCATGTCATTAAAGAACTATTACATAAAACTCAGGTCGCCAAATTTAATAAAGCAGAACTCCGCATGATGGTAGAGTTTCTTGGTAAAGATTATAGCAGTGAGAAAGATTGCGTCAGGTATTTGCAGGATACTTTTGGTATGCAGGAGGTTATAATCTCCAAAGGAAGCAAAGGTGCTCTATATGTGAATGGAGATGATTTCTATTTGTACCCGACAATCCCTATTGAAGTAAAAGATACAGTGGGCAGTGGAGATTCATTTCTGGCTGGTTTTCTATCAAAGAGATTAGAAAAGGGTGCGTCACCAGATCAGGTTATGCGTCAGGCGGTTTCGTTGGGCGCATTTATTACTGCGCGTGAAGGGGCATGTCCAGAGTACACACTGGAAGAATTTGTAGGCTTCAGGGACAATCATCAGATCGCAGCGATACCTTTATAGTGTAATTTACAGCGGGTCGCGTAGAGACCCGACCCGCTGTATGCATTTACAAGGTATTTTCAATACTGAGAATATTTTCTTTCAAAGCCTTGACTGTCATTTCAAGCTCTTTTTCATCTAAGGACGCAAACCCAAATCGGAATGCATTTTGAGCTGAATCTAATCTATTGATCTTGAGATTGTATTTTGTCATTGCTTCAACCGGAAAATCTGGATTGAGCTTAATCCAGATAGCCATTCCTCCCGTGGGAAGCGTATAAGAAATGTATTTTGCTAAATGTTCATTCAGCAATTGGTCTAAGTAATCCCTTCTTTTAAGATAACATTTTTTTGCTTTTTTAAGATGTCTTTTGAGCTCGCCCTCATTAATGAGTGTCGCCAGGGAGTTTTGCATGTAACCATCTCCTCCAAAGTCGATTACTTTTCTTAAGGCTGTGCATTGCACTATGAAGTTTGCCGGCGCTACCATAAAGCCGATACGAATTGAAGGGTCTAGTATTTTAGAAAATGATCCAATATAAATGATGTTGCCATTATGATTAGCACTTGCTAACGGTAGGTAGGGAGAAGAAGTATAATGGTAGTCGTAGTCATAATCGTCCTCGATAATAGCGAATGAAAACTGCTTTGATAACTCTAGTAACTTCATCCTTCTAGCCACGCTTAAGGTTACCGTTGTTGGATAGTGGTGATGTGGTATCACATATACCGCATTTATTTTTGTCTTCTCGCAAATAGCTTCAATCTTATCTGTGTCAATTCCGTATTCATCGACGTCTACCTCAATTAATTTTGCGCCAGTTCGTTCAAATGCCATATTGGCGATCGGGTAGTTAGGCTTGCCGACGATAATAGTGGAAGTTGGATTTAAAAGCAGATGTGCAGATAAATAAATAGACATTTGCGCTCCGTGAGTAATCAATATATTTGCTGCAGAAATATTCAATCCCCTGGTCTCAGACAGGTAATTAACTAGTTCGTCCCTCAGTTTTAATGTTCCTTGCGTAGTTCCCTTATTGGCATTTTTTATCCCGTACTTTCGATAAGTGAGGGAGCGGTAAGTTTTCAGTAATTCATCTATCGGAGAGAGCCTTACATCTGGATATCCATCATCTATGACGATGTCTAAAGCAGTAGATATAGTTTCTTCATTTACATTTTCATTCACTGTATCAAATGGGAGTTTAAACTCATGTCCGTAAGAAGAAGTTATCTTTTCCTCGTCCCACTTTTGTGGTTTAAGTAGTGGAATGTATTGTGAGACTGCAACATGTTTTCTGGGAATGATCACAATCCAGTCTTGTGTATTTAATTCTTCATAGGCTGCAATGACCGTTTTACGGTGTACACATAAGGTTTTGGCCAATTCGCGACTACTGGGAAGGTGCGTTCCGGGTTTCAAAATGCCATTTCTTATTGCATTGATTATCGAAATAGCTATTTGCCTGTAGACAGGAATTTTACTCTTTTTTTCTATTGGAATAATATGTTCGTATGAAAACATGCTGGACTACCTTTGATGTTAAAACTGGATTACAAATGTAGTCCTGTGACCGCATAGTTTTGTAAACTAAATGAAATATGAAATGGATTACAAAATTAGAAAAGCAAGTTTAGAGGATTTGGATGAAGTTGCAGTATTGTTTGACCTTTATCGCATTTTTTACCGCCAGGATTCTGACGTTGAAAAAGGCAAGGCATTCCTGAAAGAGAGATTTCTGAATAGTGAGTCAGTTATTTTTCTTGCGATAGTGGATGATAAAGCTGTAGGATTTGTTCAATTATACAAATTATTCCATTACACTAAATTGCAGAAACAATGGCTTTTAAGCGACTTGTTTGTTCATCCGGATTATCGGGGAAGGAGACTTTCCGGGGCACTTATCGAGCGTAGTAAAAAATGGTGTGAAGAAACTGATGCTTGTGGTTTAATGCTTGAAACCGAAAAAACGAATGATACAGGAAATAGATTATATCCTCGTACAGGATTTATCTATGACGGGCAGCATAATTACTATCATTGGTGGAAATAACAGCAAAATGAAGGGTTTAACCCAGTTTAAATTAAAAACCCGGTAATCATTAGATTATCGGGTTTTTGATATTTTTATTTTGCAGAGGACCACCAGGATTATCCCCGATGAACCGAATTATAGAATAGTGTTTGTAACCAGAATAGTTTTAACCATTGCGGCCATCAGCACCTCTTTATATTTTAAGAATTTACTTTGACGATCTTCATCTTCTTCACTCACTTTAAGCGACTTTTTGAATTCTTTTACCTGTTGTAAATCATTGATATATAGTTCGTTGAAGTTCTCAGGGTCTTTGTTTTTTAATATCCTAATTGTATGCGAATATTGTTCATATATATCCGTTATAATGGCAAGACTTCTATCATCATAAATCGTCAGACCAGTAATTTTTGCCGACAGCTTTTCAAGCTTTCCTCTTTCTTTTGCGTAACCCATATTGCCGCTAAGGTACAGTTTTTTCTATATCTGCCAGCAATCTGATAACAGAACTATCAAATTAGATTGTATACCCCTGGCGTTCGATATCTATTAATTCAATCTTTTTACCCATCTTCTTTTGGATTACCTCGAAATGATGTAACTCATTCTGGCTCACAAGGGAGATCGCCTCACCAGGTGCCTGGGCACGACCGGTCCTGCCAATTCTATGAATATAGTCTTTAGGCGACCGTGGTAATTCGTAATTTATTACAAATGGAAGAAAATTGATATCAATGCCTCTTGCCATTAAATCGGTTGCTACAAGAACACTGATTTTGCCTGATTTAAAATGAGATAATGCTTCAGTTCTGGCCCCCTGACTTTTTTTACTGTGAATAGCTTTTGCATCAATATTATTTTTACGCAGCTTATTAACGATTACATCGACCTGATGAACTGAAGAGGCAAATACAAGGACCTGTTTCATTTCATGGTGACTTATAAGACGGCGTAAAAAAGGACCCTTTTTCTCTTCTTGAACCAAGTAGGCTGTCTGATGTATAAGATCCAGTGACTCTTGTTCGGCTTCGATCTCTATAATCACAGGCTCATGCAACAAGATCTGATGAATATTTTTAAGATCATTACTCAGCGTGGCCGATAGCAATATATTTTGACGCTTTGCAGGTAGAAGAGCTATAATTTTATTCACTTCTTCCTTAAATCCAAGATTAAGCATTTTATCTGCTTCATCGAGAACCAGAGTTTCGATAGCTGAAAGGTGGACGGAATTTGAGTCTACTAATTCCAATAGCCTTCCCGGGGTTGCAACAAGTATATTTACACCTTGCATGGCCATCATTTGGGGGTTAATTGAGACGCCTCCGTATACAGCCAGTGTTTTGATGGGTTCGGGAATTGCTTTACTGAAAAGCTTAAAAACATCCTTTACCTGTTCTGCAAGTTCGCGTGTGGGTACTAAAACCAATACATTTGCATGGCGGTTTTTCACACCCAGTGAATGCTGTAAATTCATTAGCAGGGGCAAAACGTAACCAGCTGTTTTTCCAGAACCGGTTTTAGCGATGCCTAATACATCTTTTTTATCTAGTATCGCTGGTATAGCTGTTGCTTGTATAGGAGTAGGAATGGTGAAATTCTGATCTGATAATGTTTTCAATAAAGCGGATGAAAGACCCAGGGACTCAAAAGACATATTTTTAGTTTTTATGCAAAAGTATACAAAAATCGCCATCAGGCAGATAAAGACTGTTTATTATCTGGAGTAATTTTGGTTGCTTTTTTTCGTATAAATATCAAAGCCATTAAAGATGCAGTATATCCGAGTACAGCCGAAATTTTCATAATTACATTATAGGAGTTTATAAAACCGGCCTGATACGCTTTCTTGATTTTTTGTCCCTCAGTTAAAGTAAAACCTTCAGGTACACTTGCGTTTCCAAGGTTAGCTGCCTGAGCTATTATAGTTTGTTTTTGCTGCAGGTCAAATGTGTCCGTCTTAATCTCTTTCTGCAGAGCTGCAGAAAATAAAAGTACGGCTACAGAACCCAGAACTGCATTTGCGAAAACACCAGCTATCCTTGAGACAGCATTATTAACGCCAGATGCGGTGCCGCTAAGGTTGTCGCTTACAGAGCCCATAACCGCCGCAGTAAGCGGAGCAACGGTGAGGGACATCCCAAAACCGAAAACAAGGATACCAGGGAAAAAGGAAGTCCAGTAATCAGAGGCACCACTGGTCTGCCCGATAAAAGAGAGTAACAGTAACCCCGTTCCCGCTAAAAAAGGGCCTGAGATAAGAAATATCCTTGGTCCGTATTTGTCTGCCAGGCTGCCTGCATAACGCGCATTAATTACCATAAAAAAAGTAAATGGCAGAAAGGTCAGACCCGACTCCAGTTGTGTATAACCTTGTACCTGGACCATATTTAGTGAGATAAATAACATACCTGTACCAAGGCCTGCATAAAGGAAAAAGGTGAGCAGATTTGTTCCGCTAAAAATGAGATTACTAAATAAACTTAAAGGCATCATTGGGTGGCTGCTTTTACGTTCTATCCCAATAAAAGCGAACAGAAATACAATTCCGCCTGCAATTGAACCGAAGCTCTGAAGATGAATGAAACCAACCGCCGGCAGACGCAGGAATCCAAAAGTTAACATTGCCAGCCCGGCAGCGATAGTAATGGCCCCATAGAAATCGAGTCCTGTGTGCGCCGTTTCCTCTTTGCTCTCGCTAACTTTTGAAGTCAGAAAGAAAAGTACGATAAGGCCAATAGGGACATTAATAAAAAAAATGTAGCGCCATAAACCAGCATCTGCCAGCGCGCCTCCCAGTGCGGGTCCTCCCATGGTAACTAAGGTGGTTGCGGCAGACCAGGTTCCAATTGCTTTTCCCCTTTCTTTTTCATTGATTGAAGAAGAAATTAAAGATAAACTTCCTGGAATCATTAATGCGCCGCCAATTCCCTGGATTAGCCTGAAGATGATCAGCATAGTTGCACCAGATGAAAATCCACAGGCAACAGAACCCAGAATGAAGATAAATATGCCGATCATGAATACTTTTTTGCGTCCCAATTTGTCGCCCAGAGTACCGCCGATTAAAATGAGCGAGGCCAGCATCAATAAATAAGCGTTTAATATCCAAAAGAGATCCGGACCCGAAGCCTTTAAGTTCTTCTGTAATGATGGAAGGATTACATTGAGTGCAGTAGCATCTATAAAAGCCATTGCGGAAGCCATTATGGTACAGACCATAACCCATTTACCTTGGGAACTTCGAAGTGCTACTGTAGCCATAAAATCGGTTTTTTTATGATTTGAGAAAGCTCAAAATGTCGAGTACATTTAAATTTAACTAATTGTCCCGATGAATACATCATTTCATACGATTTACACTTACAAAACAAAGTTACCAGTCCAATCTTTTATTTTTGGCGTGGCTTGATCCTGATAGTCAGAAATCTTAATGGGAGCGGAGCCTTCCTAAAATGATTAGATTATGAAAATAACTTTTATACGACATTCCAAAGTATTATTTAATTGGGACAAATTTTATAATGCAGATTCATTCGTATCTGCCTGCAAGGAGTATGATAACTCACCTGTGCAGTCCGGCGAAAAATTGAAAATAGAAAAACAACCTGTTTACATCAGTAGCTTAATAAGAACGGAACAAACCAGTAATAACTTGTTTCAGAAAGAAATTGAAGTCATAGCAACAGCGCTTTTAAACGAAATTCCTATAAAGCCATTCATTCGTACAAAATTGCGACTACCAATTTTTTTATGGATGGTCCTGGGCAGATTGCAGTGGTATTTTAATTCTTCAAATCAACCAGAGACGAAAAGGAGTTCTCAGGCACGTATAAATCAATTTTTAGATCATATTCTGAGTGAGAATCAAAACTGTATTATAATAGGACATGGTTTTTACTTTGCTCAGATGGTTGGTGAGATGAAAAAAAGAGATTTTACCGGAAATATGAATAAAAGATTAAAAAATGAAGAATTGAGGGAGTTTAAAGCCTATTAATCAGCGGCTGAAATACCTTTCATTAGAATAAACGCCAAGCACGGCGCCATGGTCCTTTTTCACAGAAAAGGACCTCAACATTGTTCTGAAATTAATTAGCCCTGTACTATCTGATAACATGTATAACTGCCCTTTCAAATTGCCCCAGGAAACTTTGCCTTTTTTATTTATTTCCATATAACCCGATCTTTCGCCGCCTTTGTAAATACCAGCATATTTTTCGTCCATTGGTATTTTGACGCGCATTGCTTCATTAACTTTTTTTGTCTCTTTCAGATCCGAGTCGAAATTTTGCTTCAGCGATACCAGATTGGCTTTGAGGATGCTGTCTTTATTTTTTTTATTCAAAATTGAATTATAGAGGTAATTTGCAACCAAATGGGGCAAGGCTTCCATTCCTTTTTTATTACTTAAGACCACAATGCCGATATTCCTGTCTTTGATAAATGACAGATGCGAAGAGATGCCACTATAGCCCCCAAGGCGTGAGACCAATTTTTCCTCGTTAAAGATCGACTGTTCCCACCCTAATCCGTATCCATATCTCCCATATGACTGATATCTGTTACTTTGTACTACAATTGGAGATCGGGCAAACATTAATTGCTTGTTACTTAACAATCCTGGAGTAGAATCTCCATCACTCAGGAAAAATTGAAGATATTTCAGTAAATCATCTACAGTACTTAAATGCCCCCCTGCAGCTGACATTGAATTATCTGCCTTGTCAAATACACTTGTTTGTTTCCCTTCTGAGTCGTCAATTACATAACTAAGATAATGCGGATTCACTTTGGAAATATAGGCAGTTGTGGAATGCATGCCTAAGGGCTTAAAAACTTCATTGGCCATAACCTGCTGCCAGGGTTTACCAGTCTGCCTTTCCACTATCAAAGCATAAATAACAGACCCTAAATTGGAATAATAAAAGCTGGTATCTGGCAGGGCAGTAGTATATTTTTTTAGTATATCCATTAGCTGTTCATTTCCTTTATGACCTATAAATGCCGTCCAAACTACAGCATCATTATTCTTAATGCCATGCGTATGGGTAATCAGGGACGCAATGGTAATTTGATCGGGATGTATATTTTTATCCTCAAAATTCAGCTCTGGCAAATAATCCGCGAGGGTTCGATCCAGTTTTATAATTCCTTTATGATCTAGAACCGCTGCCAGCGTACCCGTTAATGATTTAGATGTCGATGCAAGATAAATTTGAGAATGGTCAGAGAAGGCAGTCTTTTTCTCCGGGTTGGAATAACCATAGTTCTTTTTTAGAAAAACCTGGCCGTCTTTTACAACCCCTAAAGTTAAATTGATGGCATTGTTGCCAAAGGATTGTTGAACCTGGTTAAGTAATACGTCTAATGAGTCGCTTAAATTCCGGGCTTCTTTGTTTTGGCAGTAATCGCAGCGAGATGTATCTCCAGGAAGTTGTCTGACTGTGATAAAAGCAGCCAGAGAAGAAATTATAATGAAGTATATAAAAAAAAGTAAAATGGATGGTAGCCTCCTGGATTTTTTAAGCGGGTTCATGAATTTTGGGTTTAAAATGCGGTATGGCATCTAAGACCCTAAATCAGGGAAACAGGTTACAATGAAAATAATAACAGTTTAATTTTAACGTTGCTGTTATCTTCAGGCAGGAGTGCCTTAATTATTGAGATTACGGGATTTTATTTCAGAATTTACCTGGCTTAATTTGATAAAACCTGGGAACATGCTCAGAAAGAAAATAGGGATGAATGTAATTAGTGACATATTGTGTTTGGCAATACTCAGATACAAGATTACGCTGGAGAGGATTAGCATTACAATACTCGTTGCAATTAGTATTCCACGTGTTGATTTTTTTTGCTTATTTAGTTCATCCAGAGTTAATTCAGATAGTATATTTTTTTTCATGGAATATGCAATTAAAGGTTTACAACATCATAACTCAACTATAAATTTATAAAAAATCAACTATTTATAAAAAATTTTTAAGCTAAAACTTCTATTGAGGATTTATATAAGATCTTTGATAAACTTTTAAATTTTTAAGACACCTTTTTGTTATGAGCGATTCCGAGGAAACTATCACCCACGAAGACAAAACATTTACTGATATTAATTACGCAGAAAAACGTCTGGCTAACCGGGAATTCATCGGTTGTGAATTTGTAAACTGCGACTTTTCTAAAAGTGATTTAAGCCATAATGATTTTATGGACTGTCATTTTAAGCAATGCAATTTTTCATTGACCATTGTCACCGGTACTGGATTTAAAGATGCTGTATTCACGGGGTGTAAAATATTAGGTATTGACTTTTCAAAGTGTAATAAATTCCTTTTTTCCTTCCGTTTCGAACAAAGCCATCTGGACTATTCGACTTTTTACGGTGTTAAACTGAGAAAGACCACTTTTACAGACTGTTCTCTTAAAGAGACCGACTTTGAAGAGGCTGATTTAACGTCTAGTACTTTTCACAATTGCGACCTTTCAGGAGCGACCTTTGTCCGGTCAATTTTAGAGAAGGCAGATTTCCGGACGGCCAGGAATTTCAGCTTAGATCCTGCGGTCAATAAGATAAAACAGGCAAAATTCTCAGCGCTAAATTTAGCTGGATTGCTATATCAGTTTAATCTTGATATTGAGTATGAAGGATGAAAACCTTATCATCGGGCCCACCTGTTAAACGCTACAATTTAACTTTAATTAATTAAGGGTTGTGCCGGTACGCCATTTCCTGTAGTTTTGGGCGAAATGGTTAATCAAATCTAAATGGCTGTATATAAATTATCAGGCGATCTCCAGTTGGTCGATCTTTTAAAGCAAGATGATGAAGCCGCTTTTACAGAAATTTATCACCGCTACGCTGAGAAATTGGTTGGATTTGCAAGTTCTAAACTGTACCATCTTGATGATCCTCGTGACATCATTCATGACCTCTTTGTGAAATTATGGGAGGAAAGGAAATCATTAAAGGTAGACCGGAGTTTAGAAGCTTATTTATTCACAATGGTTCGTTACCGCATTATTGACAAAATCAGAAAGAATATCACTCACGAAGATTATTCTGAAATGATACTCGCTTTACATATAAGTTTAGAATCAGAAATTGAACAACAAATTGCTGCGAAAGAACTAAAACTACGGATAGGAAATTCGTTAGAAGAACTCTCCCCAAGAGTGAAAGAGATTTATCATTTAAGTCGTGAAGAAAACCTGAGTATCACTGAAATCGCCGGTAAATTACAGCTCTCCGAACAAACAGTGAAAAACCAGCTGACCTCTGCATTAAAGCATTTACGAAGGGTTTTAACCTGTCTGTTCTGTCTCTGTGTCATCACTTTGGTATCCGCATTAATCTTCCAATAAAATTTATTAAAAATATTTTATTTAGGCATAGTACTAAATGGCGGTTCAAACGGCTATTGCTCAAATCCGATAAAATGAACCGCGATAATATCGAAGCTTTAATAGTCCGTTATCTTAATAAGGAAACTTCTGCAGAAGAAAATCTGCTCGTCGAAAAATGGCTGGCAGATAACGGAAATGCCGATCCGGATTGGCAAAAGTTAGATCGAACAGATAAAGACCAGTGGCTTTCAGACATGCTTGTTGAGATTAAAGACACGATTAAGCAGAACTCACCCCAGGTTATACCATTGGCTTCGAGGAAATACCTTTGGTACAAAATTGCAGGTGTGGCGGCGGTATTAATCGTTAGTTTCAGTCTATATCTAGGCTGGCCATTATTGGAGAACCAAATCCTGTCTGGAAGTTTAGCTTCAATATCCATTCCTGAACACCAGCAAAAGCAGATAACTCTTGCAGACGGTACTACCGTTTGGTTAAATGCGGGCGCTGAACTCAGATATCCCAAAGTTTTTAACGAAGATTCAAGAGAGGTCTACCTTTCAGGAGAAGCTTATTTCGATGTGCAACATGATGCGGCCAAACCATTTCTAATCCACACGGGCGATGTGGTCACCAGGGTGCTTGGAACTGCTTTTAATATTAAAGAAGATAAAAAAAAGCACACCTTGGAAGTTACCGTAACCAGAGGTAAAGTCAGCGTAGCTGATGACGGTAAACTGCTAAGCATTCTTACGGCTAACCAACAGATAAGCCTTGATCTACTGAGCAGAAAGGCCGCTGAAAAAACAGTTGATGCCAGATCCGTTATTGCATGGCAGGAGAATGATATGCTTTTTGACGATGTAACATTTGCTGAGGCAGCGACACAGCTGGAGCAGCATTTTCATGTGAAGATTACTTTTAAGAATGATAAACTGAAAGATTGCCGGTTTAGCGGTACCGCATTAAAGGGCGATAAGCTGGATGATATTCTTGACGTGATATGTGGCTTCAATAATTCAACCTGGCAGAAGTCTTCCCGCAATCATATAATTATCAATGGCGAAGGCTGTAATTAACCGTAGTTAAGAAAAATATATAATGAATAACGACTAAGCTATATATATCCTGAAATGCTTCCAGGAGGCAGGTTCAGTTAAAAAGCCTGTAAACCGACGGCCATCGGTCTACAGGTATCCCGGAGTTTCCGGGGCTTTAAATAATGGGAATCACTTAAAACATTTTAAAATTATGAAAAATTCTGCAATACTGTGGAATATGGGGACGACGTGCGCCTATCTCGCTCGTGTATTATTATTAAATAGACATTTTATAATCTGGTTGATGCGTGTAAGTACCGTCGTATTTCTTTTTATCTTAATTTCATTTCAGGTCCTTCTGGCTGTGCCGGTAAGCAGTCAGAGTATGCGTGATTATAAAGTCAGCCTGAAACTGGAAGATGAAAGTTTACTCACCGGTATCAAAAGAATCGAGGAACAATCAATTTTTCGCTTTTATTACAGAAAATCCGAAATAAAGCGAATTACCGATCTTAATATAGCGTTCCGTACCCGGACAGTAGAAAACACACTATATGAACTGCTGAAAAATACCGGATTCTCTTTCCGCCAAATCAACAATAACATTTTACTAAAGAAACAACAGCAGATAGCGTATATGTTAAAAGGGAGGATACTCACTTCGGACCGTAAAACTGTTGAATTCGCTACAATACAAATCAATAAGGCTACCAATTCTCAACTTATAACATCGGCTCTTGCAGATACAGCCGGCAGGTTTAATCTGAAAGTGTATGAACAAGGAGATTATCTGCTTAAAGTATTTTCGCCCGGAACTGATAGCTTGATATTGAAAGTGAATGTCGGAGATACAAGTTCCCTTGAGTTGCCTGATATCATTCTAAAAACAAAATCTATACAATTAAACGGAGTTACTATCAGGAGTAGAACGCCGCTGCTCAGAAGATCTACCGATAAGCTGACGTTGAACGTCGAAGGTAGTGTATATGAGAAAGGGGAGGATGCCCTCAGGTTATTTAACGTTATTCCAGGTGTACGTGTAGAAGGAAAAGATATTCTATTCCGCGGTTCAGAAAGTGTGACAGTCTATGTAGACAATAGAAAAGTCATGTTGCAGGGAGATCAGTTATTTGCTTATTTACGTTCTATTCCTTCAGAATCCGTCAAATCTTATGAATTAAGAGCTGTTCCTGGTGCTGAATATGACGCCCAAAATGGTGGGG
The DNA here is from genome assembly GCF_900103515.1 of Pedobacter antarcticus. NCBI lineage: Bacteria > Pseudomonadati > Bacteroidota > Sphingobacteriia > Sphingobacteriales > Sphingobacteriaceae > Pedobacter > Pedobacter antarcticus. The sequence continues at coordinate 783,668 of NZ_FNGZ01000001.1, read as the reverse complement.
TGATTATTAATATAGTACTGAAGTCGGAATACCGGTATGGACTGTCCGGTAATGTGAGTAGCAGTTACTGGTATAATGGTTCTCATAATCGCATGGGTTCAACGTTTTTGAACTACAGGGCTGGTAAACTGAACGTACAGGGCGGTTTCAATTATCGGCGTGCGCCTGCTTTTTATGAGGATAGTATAATACAGGAGTTCAAATCTACGGGTATTTATAGCCCTCAAACCGAGAAATATAAAGAAGATTATCATTCTATTGGTTACAATATCGGACTTGATTATAACCTCAACCTTCAACAAACAATCGGTGTCAGTTATAATAAGTTTTCCAACCCCGGCGATATTAGTAATCTAACAACGACTAATATCGACTATTTAGCTAATGCTCACACAAATTCTATTGATTCATCTTTATATACCAGCAAGGATACCAGGTTTCGTTACACTAACCAAATGACAAATGTCTTTTACCGGAACAAACTCGATACCCTGGGCAGCAAATTAGATGCAGGTTATAGTTACATATATTATGGCTTAAGAGACCCGTCAGCCATAGAAAGCCAGTTTTTAAATGTCGGAGGGATAGAATCTCATCCCCGTGATAGTTTATTTACCGACACCAGGGGTAAATCTTCGGTTCATGTTATCAATATAGATTTTGAAAAATATTTTTCTAAATCGTGGGTACTAGGTGCTGGTGGTAAATACACGAATTCCAAAACGGATTATTCAATGGATTATCGACAGGGGCTTAGTGAACAATCCAGCCTGGATACATTACAGTCAAACAGATTTTTATACAATGAACATATTCTGGCCTTCTATGGAACCCTTGCAAAATCCTTTGACCAATGGGATATAAAGATTGGTTTGAGAACTGAACAAACTAATTATAACGGGTTATCAATAACAACTGGAAAAACTATCGGTCGTAATCAGTGGAACCTTTTTCCTTCGGCATATGTAAATAGAAAAATCGGAGCAGACCATTCCCTAACACTTTCTTATTCCAGAAGGATAAACCGACCTGGATTCAGAGATCTGAATCCTTTTATAACTTACACTAACCTCAACAATATTTGGGAAGGCAATCCAGATTTAAGGCCTTATTTCAGTGATAATCTACAGCTGGAATATCTATGGAAAAATAAATATTCTATCACTACCGGATATCAGAATACGCGTAATGCTATCGCTACTAATGTCACAAATGTTGGCGATCTTATTATTTCAAAAGATGAGAATATCAGCGACAATAATAATGTATTTATGTCTGTATATATCCCGTTAAAACTTACAAATTGGTGGGAATTTAATACCAATGCCACACTGCGATACACCACAATAGACATTCAATCAACACCTGTGGTACACCGGTCGAAACTATCTCAGAATGTATGGGCCTCTAGTAAGTTTAATCTGCCAGGCAACTATTTTATGGAAATTTCAGGGTCTTTTAGCAGGAATAGTTTTTATGGAATCTATGATCAGTTTAACGTTGCTAAAATGGATTTGTCCGTTAAGAAGAGTTTTTTCGGGGATCGGCTGACCGCAAGGCTGGAATTACAAGATCCATTCCATCTATACAAACCACATTATGAGATTAATACGCCAGAGTTTAGAAGGAACGTGATCAGAAATAAAGTCGACTGGGCAAGGTATGCTGGAATCTGGCTTACCTATAATTTTTCAAAAGGCAAGAAGAAAAATAACAAAGACAATATTGACGCCGGAGGGAATGAGGCGAGAGGACGTTTATAATTCTCTCTAGACGATAAGCTGTGTTTCGTCTATTCGTAAGGTTTTGTTTAAACTCCATACAATGTTCCTTCAATATATGTTCAATCTCGAATGAACGAACAATGAAGGAAGTATGAAGAAACAGTGAACAAAGTATGTACTAGATCTTGGCGAAACCCGACCATGAATCCATTAACCCTTGGTTAAGTTTGAGGTGTCGGTTTGCTGAATGACTATTGAAATTCGATCATAAATGGATAAAATTAATATCTTGTATGAAAAACATTCTTTATCTTCATGTGAAATGCTACGGCAATATCAGTACATTATTTAGTTCATATTATAAATATATAGTACGGTATCCATCCGCACATATCTTAAGGGGTAATATTAGTCGGTTATTAATTAAATCTGTAAATATGAAGTATCTTTTCTCTTTTGTTTTTGTAGTATTCCTTTTGCATCAGAAGGAGTCTCTTGCTTGTACACGAGTGGTGTATAAAGGTCCAAATGGAACCGTAATTACAGCGCGCAGTATGGACTGGAAGGATGATATTGCTGCTAACTTATGGGTATTTCCCAGAGGGATAGTCAGAAATGGTGAAGTCGGACCCCAATCCCTGAAATGGACTTCTAAATATGGAAGTGTCATCTCAAGTGCCTGGGATATTGCGACCGTTGACGGTTTAAACGAGAAAGGACTCGTAGCAAATGTATTGTGGCTGGTGGAGTCCAGTTATCCAAAATTTGATCCATCTGGAAATAAAAAGGGGGTTGCAATATCGGCCTGGGCGCAGTACGTATTGGATAATTTTGCCAATGTAAATGATGCTGTAACTGCATTAAAGGACGAATCGTTCGTTATAGTCAGTGATTATATTCCCGGCACTAAAAAGTTTACGACACTTCATTTATCCATTTCCGACGCTTCCGGAGACAATGCAATATTTGAATACATTAATGGAAAATTGGTTATCCATCACGATGCCTCTTATACAGTAATGACCAACTCTCCAATCTTCGGAGAGCAGCTGGCATTGAACAGCTATTGGCAGGGGATTCCGGGAACAATGATGTTGCCGGGTACCAACCGAGCTGCTGATCGTTTTGTCCGCGCTTCGTACTATATTAATGCTATTCCACAAACGGAAGATACCAGGATCGCTGTTGCGAGCGTATTCAGTGTAATTAGAAATTGCTCTGTACCTTTTGGAATCAGTTCAGTAGCAGAACCGAATATTTCCTCAACCCGTTGGAGATCTGTAGCAGATCAGAAAAATAACGTGTACTACTTCGAGAATGTTTTAACACCAGGTACTTTTTGGGTCGACCTTAAAAAGTTTGATTTAAAAGAGGGTGCAAAATCTATGAAGCTCGCTCTGAAACAGAGCACGGCTATAAATGGCCTGTCTAATTCGGATTTTAAAGCGGCAGAGCCTTTTAAGTTTGTTGGAATCTAATTAGATAAATAAATCTGGTTTAATATAAAAAAAGGAACCGATCGTGGCTGTTGCACAACAGCTACGATCGGTTCCTTTTTTTATTACTAGATTATTTAACTTCGAAACTATAAGTGGCGCCACTCCAGGTTTCCTGGTAAGGTTTGCCATAATGTTCGCCCGCTGTTTTATCCATGTCCGAAATTTCGATCACATATCTGCCCGGGAAGGGAGGGAGAAATGAAACACTGCCTGTGGTGTCAGTAGTTAATTCTTTTGACCATCCATTTGGTGAAAAAACAGAAACTTTCATTTTAGCAGCGTCACTATTATTGTGAGAAGCTTTCAGCATTATCTGCTTGTTCACCTGAGCGCTTGTAATCTCACTTTTTTGAAGCTGTAAGCTATTAACAAAAACTGTGCTTTTACCTGCCGGTTTACCCACAATAACATCTGCGCTAGCCAGAAAATGATATTTGGTTTCGCCGCCTAACTCCTTAGCCTGATGGCTTATCGTTAATGTATATGCCCCGTTACTACCCGGAGTAAACTTCGCTTCATAATAATTTGCGGCTGCGGTAGTTTTTAACTTTATTTTCTTCTGATCCGGCCCAACCAGCCAAAGTTCCAGATCTTTAATATCTGAATACCATTTGGCTACACTATCGCGTTCTCCGTCAACGAATTCTCCGTAGTAGATTCTCACAGTTTGCGCTTTGCCGATCTGACCTGTATTACCTGTTTCAATCCAGATTGCATGGGCAAACGCGCCTGTGGTCATCAGACTAATTGCAAAAGTGAGCAATAAAATATTCCATTTTTTCATCTTCATAATTTTTCGTGTCTTATTAAAACTTCCAAGCTCGCTTAATCAGCGATGATATTGAACCCATTTAGTCTTCCACTCTCTTTCAAATGAAAAGTTTCCTTAACGGTTCCTGTAGCAGGGTTATATTGATTTACGCCAGAATAGCCTTCTGAAGTGTTGTTAGAAAGGAAATAAATCTCGCCGTTGTGCAAGAAAGGGTTTTGTGTACCGTAGAAGCTGTCAGCTGGAATCGGTAGGCGTTTAGCTTTTTTCGTTGTTGCGTCAATTTCGTTCCAGAACCAGACATCACTTCTGTAAGAGACACCGTGCTGTGCGCCACCGTAATAAGAAACACCGCGTGAAGGGATAGTAGTATAAATCTTACTATCGTATACAAACAGTCTGTTAAATTCAGCAGGGAACTGGTATGACTTGATATCAATAGAAAAGTTTTGATCGAACTGTGTCTCTCCGCTTTTTATACGTACAATTTTAGAAGAGTAATTTGATGGTTGCCTTTTCATGTCACCTACTGCAACAAAGTACAGATCTTTGGTTTTCTCATCAAGGCCCCAAAGTACGTGGTCTATAAATACACCCAGATTTGTAGTTCCGGCAAATTTCGTAACATTCAGGATTTTGTTATTGGTCAGATCATAAACCGCTAGAGCAACTTCTTTATTTTTTGGTGATACCTGCCAGTCTCCGGCCTGTTTTGTTCCCAATAATAAATCTACGTAAAGCTTATCATCACGTTTAGCCAGGATCAGTTGCCCTGCAGATTCATTAGGCAGACCTTCTGATAAGGAGCTAAAGTCAATCTCACCCGTGCGTTCCATAGTAGTCGGATTGAATTTCTGTACCTTTAATCCTCCTCTTACGTCATCCCAGTAATAGCCCTCGGTTGGACTTGCCACCAGGTAGTTAGAGATATACGCTGAGGAAAGCGATGGTAGAAATTTATCTTCGGTTACATTACCTGCAGAATTAAGACCAAGTTTCAGAATTCCCTGCGCATTTGAGGCACTATTAACCTTGTAGAGTGTTTTTCCAAGAACACTGCCACCCAATGAGCTGCTTACCTGGAAAAAAGGCATGCCGGAAAGGTTTATTTCCCTTGCTTTTTTATCTTTCAGCGCGTAAATTCCACCACTCCAGTTGGCGTTGGCGTTGTAAATAATCCAGGTTTCATTTGCTGGCAGATCGCCGCCAGGAGGTGCTGGTTCGACATCGTTATCCTTGCTGCAGGAGCCAAAAACCATCAGTGCAGAAAGACCGATCATCATTACGCAAAATTTGTTACGTTTCATATTAATTCTTAATTTGTATAGTGTGATTAAAAAAATTGGTATAGTATTTTGAAATAGAGTGCTCTGCCTGGTTTCTGTATGTTGAAATTATCATATAGCTTAACATCTCCGATATTTCTGCACTCAGCCGACAGCGTTAGCTTAGGCTTTGCGAAGTGATAATAGGCTCCGGCATTGTTTGCAAACTGTCCCAGCCTGCCGTCTCTTGGAATTATCAAAGAGGTCTGAATATTGCCAGACTTCTCAAACAGGCCTGGTTCCTGGTTTTTTGGAATAGCGTGTAAAAAGAACCGGTGGGTGTAATTTCCGTTCCAATTTAATTCCACGCGATCTCCGCTATGCAGTACGTCTTTGAAGTAGTAGTTCAACCAGAAATTACCGAACAAAAATGGGACATTGGGCACTCTCGAATTCTCAAGATTTCTAAACATAGCTTCTTTGATATCGATCCGGCGGATATCCTGATAAGTGGCATTCGCTCCGACATCAAAACGTTTGGAGGGCGCATAACTGGCTTCCAGCTCAATACCTTTTACTTTAGCCTGCTCATAGTTAATGTACCTGCTGAACGGAATATCAAGCTGCAGGAAGATGATGTCTTTTACCTTCCGGTAAAAAAGACCGGTGGAGAACGTGAAGACCTGATCTCCATTTTCTATCCGGTACTGTCCGTTCACATTGATATTGTGGCTTCGCTCCGGCTTGAGGTCCATGTTTTCTTTAATCAGTCTGGCATCACCGAAAATTTCGTATTCATCGGGTAGGCGGGTGGCGTATTCATAGGAAGCTTTAACCAGATAATTACCCCGGCTCCACCTCAATCCACCCATATAACCCAGACTCTGCCCACTTCCGGAAGACCGGTATCCCATTCCAAAATTGTCTGTTGTATAACCTTCCGTCTTAAAATGATAGTATTTAGCCGCAATAATGCTTTCCATTTCCTTGCCCAACCAATTTGAGCGAAGACCCAATGCTGTATTATCCTTCCGGTAAACCGCGGGTACGCTAAGCACGTCAATGCCTTCGATAGCTGAAATAGCACCTAGCGGATCACTGCCTTTGCGGTTTTGCTGGTAAAACAATTCACTGAAATCGAGGGTATGCCGGTCTGAAAGCTCATAGGAAAGATTTACGCGTGAAGAAAAAAAACGGTAATCAATATGTTGATTATTTCCCATGTTGATCTCGCCGGGTTTTAAGTTACTGCCGATGATCTTACCATCCCAATCATACCTTACGGTCGCGGTATCGATGAACTTAGTTTTGAATAAACTATATGTTCCTACAATATTTGTTTTCAACCGTTCATTTAAAAAGTTCTTTTTATAGGTCAGCAAACCGGTGTAATTTCTTTCTTTCGAATAAGGGTCGCCATACACTTTATCCATCTGCGAATCATGCTGTATTTCCTTGTAAAAGCTGGAACTGATCAAGGTAAGGCGCAGATCGTCAGCCCATGCTACATTTTGAATACCTGCATAGCCTTCGGCATAGTAAGTGTTTGTGGCATCGTGAAAACGCCTGACATCCTTAAAAGTAACCGGGCTGGTAGGCATTGGGGCGTTAATAGTGTAGCTGTTATCTGAATAATTAAAAGAACTACTCGTTCCCAGATACCATGTTTTCGCTTTATTTCTCCATAAAGCATTAGCAGTAACCCGATGTGTGTTAAATGAACCAACTTCATAGGACAATTCCGCAAAATTCTTATTGTCATGTCGGGAAACAAAGTTGACTCCTCCACCTAAGGCATCAGAAGCAAGATATATAGGCATTACGCCTTTATATATTTCTACTCTGTCTAGCATATTTACCGGAATAGTTCCCAGGTTAAAGCCGTGTCCGAATAACTCAATAGGGATTCCATCTTTAAATAATTTGACTGCCTTTCCCTGTAATCCTCCTAAATTGACTTGCACAGGAGCGCCGAGTCCGCCGTCACTCCGTAATCTAACTCCGGAAGCACGGTTTAAAATTTCTCCGACGTCTCCGCCTTTTTCATAAGATTTTTTAAGATCTATTGTCTGTACAGAGAATGGTGATTGTGCATTCAGTTCCTTCGCGGTTATCGCTTTTACTGTGACCTCTTCCAGTACTATTGACTTGCCGTTATGATCTCTCAATTCAAATTCAAATCGATTTTCCTCTTTACAGTCGACATTTATGGCCGTCTGTTTTAACAGTAATGAGTTGTTACGGAACAGAAGATTATGGTGGCCGCTTTCCAGTTCAACTGTCAGCATTCCGGTAGCGTCTGTGTTTCCTTTGACAATACCATCGACAACAATGGTAATGCCCTGAACCGCTTTGCCACTTTTATCCTTCACCTGCATAAATACCGGGCAGGCGGTTGCCAGTAAACAAGTGGTCAGCAGAAAACAGGTAAGTAGAACTTTAATCAAGGTGTTTTATTTAAACTAATTATAAACTAAATTTGTCGTGCAAATGTATTTCTTTTGGTCTGGGGAGCATTTATGAATTAGGAAGTATTTGTTTTGAAAATGGAAGTTTAAATGGGGTTTATATTTCAGGGTAACGATTTTAGTGAATTTCTTGCTTCTGCTAGCTCAGCGGGGGCTGAACTAGCTCAGGCAGATCTAATAAGTCCGGTACAGACCAGGCTGCATACCCTTAAAGGTCAGATCTCGTATAAGGAAGATTTAGTAAAGGACGGTCTGTATATTCTTCAGGGGAGTTATCACCTCAATGAAGACATTACTATATATGGGGAAGGGGATGCGCATTTGCTGGAAATGCATTTTAATATATCAGACCACGATATATATTATCATAACAACGCCATTAAAAGAGAGTTTGCTCCGGCAATGACTGGTAATATTACCTTTCTTTCTGCGGAGGAAAACCGGGCTAAAATAGCATTCAATCAAGATATATGCTACCGCACATTTGATATTCATCTGCCATTGTCTCTGTTATCAAACTATATGGGAGAGAGCCCTACAGTGGACACTTTTTTAAATAATATACATAAAAACCTCAGCACGACACTTTCGAATTCTGAAATTGCAATAAATCCCAGAATATATAGTACGATTCAGGCAATTAGGGAATGTCCCTTTGAAGGTTTTACTAAAAAGGTATACCTGGAGTCAAAAATTTATGAGTTGCTTGCTTTTATGCACGAAAGTACCGAACATACTGTTGCGGAATACCGGTTGACAGGGCCTGATATAGAAAGAATCAAATATGCTGCTGTATTGATCCGGGAGAATCTTAATAATCCCTTTACGATTATGGAGCTTGCACGTAAAGTAGGAATCAATCAGACGAAACTGAAGAGTGGCTTTAAGGCCATTTTCAATAATACTGTTTTCGGTTACTTACAAGAGACGAGGATGCATATGGCAACTAAACTTTTACTCGATACAAGCCTGACAATACAGCAGATAAGCCGCTCATCAGGCTATAAAAACATATCCAACTTTAGCACTGCTTTTAAGCAAACCTATGGCTATCCACCGAACCGGCTTCGTGCTAAAGCTTAAAGACTAAACACTCGTTGCTAAACATCCCGACGTCCTATAACATTGGGGACCGAATTTTTTCAATGTTATTTATAAGGCATTAAGCGGAATTTTTCTCTTTGAGTCTGATTGAGCGAAATTTTCTATCCGGGCTATCCATTTTCTTCTGTCATCCTCCTCTAATTCGTAAAGCGGTCCGATGAAACTATCCTGAATAGAAGATATTCCGCAATATTCCAGAATTCCTTTTTTTAATTGAACTAATCCGCTTGACGCATAGATGTCCTCATAAACATCAAGGGACAGATCTCCTGCCGTTGTAATAATTCTTCCTGTCCGACCAGTCAGCAATCCTGCAGTACTCCCTTCTTTACCACTTTTAAAAGTGATGCCAGGAAGAAATGCCCTGTCGAAAAACCCTTTCATAATTGCTGGCATCCCAAGCCACCACAAAGGATGTATCCATACCTGGTGCTCGCTCCATTGGATATCTTCCAATGCTTTTACCAAATCCGGTTCCAACTCCATTCGCTGGCGATAACCGAACTGTAGATTCGGATTGAAATTCAGTTCTCCAATGGCAATATATCTCACTTCTGAACCGGCTTCCAATGCAGATTTCATATAGGATTGTGCAATGACAGTGTTAAAACTTTCTTTATTCGGATGTCCATTGACAACTAATATTTTTTTCATTTCTATTGATTTAAAATTTGCTTGAATATTTGAATCTGTTGCGCATAAAAATTATGGGAGAGGGGACAGGAGAAGAAATCGAAAGCGTGTACGGCTCCTTTTATTTCTACCAGATGAACCGGAATATTTGCTTTCTGTAATTCCTTGGCATACATTTTTCCTTCATCTTTTAGCGGATCTAACTCGCAAAGAATAATGGTTGCATCTGGGAGGTTCTCGAAACTCTCTGCTAATAATGGAACTGCATATTTTGGCGGCTGAGTTATTTTATGTTGCAGATAATGTTTCCACATCCATTCTGCAGCCTTTTTGGTTTGCATTGGTGCATTTGCTAGTTTAGTCATAGATGATGTTTGTAAAAGCTGGCTCATTGGAGGGTATAGCAAGTATTGGTGTCGGATTTCCACCTCCTTTCGGTCTCTTGCTAGCTGTGTAATAGATGCCGCAATTGTTGCACCGGCACTGCTTCCACCGATCAGGATATTATCTTTGTCTCCACCTATTTGATCAGCATATTTAGAAATCCATAGTAACGCATCATAACCGTCTTCCATACCTGCTGGAAATGGGTGTTCCGGAGCTAACCGGTAATCCACTGAAATTATCATTAAATCAATATCCAGCGCTAAGCGATAGAATATAAAATCATATTGTTCGGGAGTACCATAGATAAACGCACCACCATGGAAATACAACAACATTGGTAAATCCTGCTTTCCTTTTGGTCTGTATATTCTTAAGCAGATCTTTCTGGATTTATCAGCAGATTGAACGGATATATCCTTGACATCCAAATGTTCCGGAATCTTAAGAGGTTCTTCTTTTAATGACAAATTAATTTCCTCTTTCCTGATTTCCGTGGGGCTGTTCTCTAACAGGTTTTCGTAATCTATTTGATGATAGGGGCTTTTAGCAATCGCTTTCCAAAGAGCCGGATCAACATTCTCAATCGTACTTTCCATATCTATATTGTTTACAGTTTTACCACAACCTTCCCCACCGTACGGCCGGTTTGGATTTGAAGATGTGCTTTTGCCATTTCGTCAAAGTCAAATACATGAGAAATATGTGGTTTTAACAGGCCAGTTCCCAGCAGGGAAGCGATGTATTGTATATCAGAAGAATTAGAATAAACGGACATAAAATAACAGGCATGGAGATGTTTAGCCTGAGCACTACGTTCATCGTCAATGGTATACCCGGAATTCAAAGCAACGATAGTACCGAAGGGTTTTAGAACGCGTACTGATTTCTGAAAATTTTCAGCTCCAACGGATTCTAATACAAAATCAATGTCTTCAAGTGTTTGTTCAAAGCGAATAGTTTGATAATCGATATGCTGATCTGCTCCCAGTTCCAGCACAAAATCACGATTGGATGCCGATGAGCTAGCGATTACGTAAGCTCCAATATGTTTAGCAATCTGCAAGGCAAAATGACCGACCCCACCTGCAGAAGCATGGATAAGAACTTTGTCTGCGGATCTCAATTTCCCATAACGGTCAAAAGCCTGCCAGGCGGTTAGGGCTGCCATTGCGCTTGCAGCGGCCTCAGTGTGGCTAATATTCTTCGGTTTCAGAGCCAGGTGCTCTTCCGAAGCACTCACATATTCTGCATAAGCCCTTCCATGTCCAACAAAGTTTATCATTCCGAATACTTCATCGCCAATACGAAATCTGGTAACTTTATTTCCAGCATCCACAACTTCTCCTGAAATGTCCCAGCCTAAAATCAAAGGATCAAAATGTGCTAAATCCTCTGCCAACGGCGCTGTTCTATTGCGAACCTTAATATCTACTGGATTAATGCTAATTGCTATAACTTTAATAAGCACTTCATTTTCGTTTATTTCAGGTTTTTCTATGTCTTGATAAATGAAATTTTCTATCCCTCCGAATCTCTTCAATACGATTGCTTTCATGTATTTAATAGTTATTCGGCAAAAATAGACTGAAATTAAAAGGTATTACTGGTACATTTCCAGTGTATTTAGGTGTTTTTGCGTTATGGCAAGAGAAAATATTCATAACTCACTGGAAGTATATTATGAAAAGATAGATTGCTGTCCATTGCAGGATCGAGAATTCAATTTTTTCGAATTTGTCTACGTATTATCTGGAAATGGAATGCATGGAATCAATGGCAATCAACTTCCTTTTAAAACCGGAGATCTTTTTCTAATCACACCTCGTGATTGTCATTCATTTGATCTGCATCAGGTCTGTGAGTTTATGGTTGTGCGCTTTGCACCATCTTATGTGAAAAGTTATAGTTGGCAAAGTATAGACCATATTGAGTGTTTATTGTATTATGCCTCTCATTTTTCGGGCTCTATTTTAAGCAATGAAGCGGATCAGCTCATTGTTGGTAGTTTGATGCAGAATTTACTGCACACCGTGGGACAGAAGTCTATTTATGGAGAAGATTTAATACGTCATTTAGTCAATGCTATTATTGTGATTGCGGCCCGAAACATATCAGTTATCAAACCCGAATCCATTTCACCAAATACAGACATCCGAATACTACAAATAACAGATTATATTCAAGAAAATATACGTAACCCTGAACTGCTTAAAATAGGTGTAATTGCTCAGAAATTCGGATTGTCTGACACTTATCTTGGTAGTTATTTCCGGAAGCAATGCAATGAATCAATACAACAGTATATCTCTTCATACCGAATTCGACTGATGGAGCATCGATTACGTTTCAGCGATAAACGAGTTCATGAAATAGCAGATGAATTTGGGTTTGCCGATGAAAGTCATATCAATAAATTTTTCAAACGACATAAAGGATTAAGTTTACGTGTTTACAGGGATAACTGTAAGAAAGTAAATGTTCTGACTTCCTTAGACAATGCCAGTAATGGGCTATAGTAAAATTATGACCAATAATCATTTTCAATATAAGATTATACTTTGTTTCTCCTTGATCATATTTACATCCTGTAAGCATGAAAAAGTATATCAAGCTACACTTTTTGATACAAAAGTTGATTTAAATGAATATCCAAATGTAGGAGAACCTGTGTTTTCACAACGGCATCTAAAAAGCAGGAAAGAAAAATGGGTAGGGGGGATATTCGGATCTAAACAATTCAAAGAATGGAATGAAGTGCTGTACAATAATACAGTTATCAGGATAAATCCACAGGTGGCGCCACCCAGCGATTCCGAATCATCAGACTACCCTTCTCAGGAGCGTTCTCAATACGACTTTGATGATGTTACCTATATTAATCCATCCAAAACAAGTTTTATTGCGCGTATTTCCGGTCCATATAGTATAGGAAATAGATTTTATTTATTCACAGCTCAAAAATCGGGTTTAAAGGTCTATAGTATAGACAGGCCTACTGTTATAGAGGGCGACAGGCAATGGGAAAACCGTGATATGGTGAAGATTGGACCTGATATCTTAATGGTCGACAATGACTATGTTTTTAACCAGAAAACCGGCAAAACTTATGAAATAACGCGGCCAGGAAAAGACAGAATCAGAGGGGAATTTGCAGCCTTGTCACCAGATAAGCAAACGATAGCCTTTACAACAAATCAATCGTTATACCAATGCCATTATCCCAGTGGTAAAGTTCATATAGAACGAATTGACGATCAGCAACTGTCTAAAATGGTTACTAATAAATCAAAAGAGTGGCCATACAATTATTTCACCTGGATTACCGTGAATGGCAAAATGTTTCTGAGCGCCGCTAGCTCCTCAAAATAAGCATTTCCCTTAACTCATTAGTTTTCATGAGGCTCATTTCTCGCCTGTCTTTCGGTATGCGAAAGATGCTAAAACTGCCTCAGCTTTTTATCCCGCCCCTTATTTCTAAACGCAAAAATCCGCACAGAAATGTGAGGGTTTTCCTGATCCCGCTGGGATTCGAAGTCATTATCAAAATCAAGATTTATCCTCTCTTAACTTCCAATGGCGATACGTTGGAAGACTGTTGGCCGTATTTTGATGAAAATGATGCCGTAGTTTCTAATCCGCCGTATTCACAGCTATGGGATTCTACAAATAAAGATGTCGATCTTCGTTACGCCCGTTTTATATCATAATTAGCAAGGAAGACTTCTATTTTTTTAGTCAGAATCAAAAAGAAAAATTAAAGAAACCCAACGGGTTTGGAGCGTGTTTTGAGAGTGATTACTTTCACAGTCAATAAAACAAATTTTATATGCAAGATTTAAACAATAAAGTAGCTTACGTCACCGGCGGAACAAAAGGTATAGGATTTGGAATTGCTAAAGCTTTGATCGACGCCGGGTTGAAGGTAGCCATTTCGGGGCGAAAGCTGGAAGATGTGCAAAAGGCAAGGGAAGAGCTTGGTTCGGATAATGTAATTGCTATCGCATCTGATGTTTCAAATTTCGATGATGAGGTCCGCGCGGTAGAACAAATAGTGGAAAAGTTTGGCCGGCTTGACGTACTCATTGCCAATGCGGGAGTAGGAAAATTTGGGCCTGTTGATCAGTTGAGTCTGGAGGATTGGAACGCAATGATAGCTACTAATCTTACCGGTGTGTTTCATACACTTAAAGCAGGAGTGGAGCAACTCAAATTGAATAAGGGTTATTATATCACTATTGCTAGTCTGGCCGGGACGAATTTCTTCGCAGGCGGATCGGGTTATAATGCTTCAAAATTTGGTGTTGTGGGTTTTACCCAGGCTGCAATGCTGGATTTAAGGGAATATGGAATAAAGTCAACTACCATTATGCCGGGTTCGGTAACATCTCATTTCAATGATCACCAACCGACTGAAGCAGATTCCTGGAAAATTCAGCCATCAGATATTGGTGAAATGATTGTTAGTTTACTGAAATTGAATGCAAATGTATTGCCCAGTAAAATAGAGGTTCGCCCGACACAGACTAAATAGTTAAGTATCGCTGAAAGGGATATCGAACATCAAATCATTAATTAATTAGCGGCTTACCTGATTATATTCTTGCAGAAATAGTATTTGATGGGGATTTAAATGCCGAACCGATGCGAACTCTTTATGATTCGTAATAAATGTCCGATAAACAGTCGGTTGGATGAAACAAAAAAGGAGACAATCAATTTTGATTGTCTCCTTGAGTGATCCCGCTGGGATTTGCACCTAGTGCAAAAATCTGGGTTTGCAATATTTTAGAGTGGTTTTGAAATTCTACTCATTGAATCACTCACGTTTTTCTTAATACGTTTAAGCTTCAATTGCTATATGTAAATATAATCATTCTTTTTAAAAATCAGAAGGATTTTAAATTAGTAATCAATTTTCGGTCCGACTCCGGCGCTGAGTACAACCCTTCTCTAAAGCACTTAGAGAGGGGTTTTTGGTTTTGTCTATTTTGTATTATGCCTCTCTCGCGTAGAAACGAAGATTTTGGTTCGATCTCCGGCGGAGGAGTACCATACCGGGAATAGAATTTTTTAAAATTTTATTCCCGGTTTTTTTCTTTTGTAACTCCTTGCTTATCATATAGATTAACTCGGCTCCCTCGCTCATTCTGCCGATTCGATGTTTTTTGCCATCAAACAGCCAATTATTGGAAAAAAGCGTTGCAATGATCGTTCGCTTGTGATCGACGTCAGAATCCTCATACAGGAGAATGATGTCCCTAAGGTTCTCCAAGGCCTTTTTGTGGTTTTTTCAATCTTTTTTCGTTCCTCGGTGGTTCGACCTTGCTGTAATTGGCGCGTTTTAAAGTTGCTAATTTTGGCTTCACAGTCTTCTTTGATCTCTTGATATTCACAGATGTCAATGATTTCGGAAAGTAGGAGGCTCTTTGCTTTTTTCACTTTGTTCTCTTGCTCTGTAATCAGTGCTAGACAACGTTTGATATGGGTTTCCCAAGCGTTTTCCTCAACGGCTACGATGTCAAGGATGATCTCTTAATAGATTTCCATGATGCCTGGCCTTGGGATAAGCGCCCTGAGCTCATTTTCAAAAGTTTCGTGCACTAGTGAAATAGTATATCGTACCTTACATTCATGTTCACAATGGTAGTAGCGGTAATACGCGCTGCGTCCTTTGGATGCGCTACCCTGTCATCATCCAATCGTATTTTGGACACATTAAAAAGCCGTGTAGGGGGAGTTTCTCGTCGAAGGTCTATCTAAGTGCAGGTTTTTTCTTTCTGCCTTTCATGACCTCCTGTACTTCAGTGAACAATTCCTCGCTGATCAATGCTTCGTGCTTACTCGATCTGCAGCCTTTGGCAGTAGGCGGTAAGCCTTTCTGCCTGGTCCCGCTCACGGTCGGTCGGCCTGTTCGTCCGTGCTCACCCTTTCCTGAAGCTTTAAATTTGGTTTTAGCGGTAGGTTTTGTAAACGCTGTAAGCCTAAGTTCTCATGGACATATTTAGTAACGGTTTAGCTTCGAGAGTGTGCTTTCGCTACGCAAAAGAGGTGCCTTGGGAAGGCCCATTTCCGGAAGTGGGAATAAAAATCAGAAATATAGATGCTGAGGATAATCGGGACTACTAGTGAAAATGTTAGCTGATGTGGACAGTTTAGAACGAAATACGTCGGGTATGTTTACCGAAATCTACAACAAAAAAGATTTATATGTGCAAAAATTTTTTAATAAAAAAGAAACAGCTAACTTGGAAGCCTTAACGACTCAAACAATGGCAAAATTCAAATCAGCTAATCATTCTTTACAAGATAAGCGCAAATGTATTGTCTACTGGGCACAATCGCATCTGGCATTACAATAAGAAATTCTTACATTATAGATCACTAAGCATCATAAAATTTTCAACTGGGAAATTTCATGCATTAGCTTAATTACCAAATGACAAAATAATTTTGTTGGTCGGAAAATATGTCGAGAGTATTTCTGAACTTTATTAAAGTGAGTCCTAAAATCGGAACGCTACCAAGGTATTGGTTAAACAATTCAATAGGATGAAAAGATCTGACCTAGTCAATATAATTTAAACCAGGCAATCCCTCAAATTAAGATAAATTGGAACCAAATAATTAACGTCAATGTACATCCAAAAGATCAAAATAGAAAATTTCAGGCTGCTGAAGGAAACCGAGGTCGAACTCAGCATCGAAAAGAAACAGGGCCTCTCCCTGCTGATCGGCAAGAACAACTCCGGGAAAACCTCTTTCATCATGCTGTTCGATAAATTCTTCCGCCCCGAGAACATTATGTTCGACTTCAATGACTTTTCACTCACCCTTAGGACAAAGATTCGTGACGTACTCACGGGAGCCGACCTCAGCGACTGTCACATTCGCATGTACCTAGACATCGCCTACGCCGAACACGACGACCTTGAACACCTGTCGGATTTCATCCTGGACCTCGACCCTGCCAACAACATCGTCAAGCTACTATTCGAATGCAGCATCAACAGCACCGAACTCATCAAGGATCTTGGGGAGATCAGCGAAAAGAACCGAAAGGACTATATCGAAAAGAACCTCGCCGACTATCTGCAAACGCGCTACTATGTCTATAGCCAGGACGAAGACGTAAAGGTCTACGACCGTAGCGAGCTGGTGGAAAAGAAGATTTCCGACATCCGCAGGGTGTTCAACTACCAGGTCATCCACGCCAAGCGCAACGTCTCCAGTTCCGACAATTCCGGAGGCAGGCGCACCGCGCTTTCCGAATTGGCAACGAACTATTTCAACAGCGAGAACAAATTCGCAAGGGAAGCCTTCGGAAAGATCAACGACCAGATGCTGGAAATGGATGCCAGCCTGAACGAGACATATGAAAAGCACTTTTCCTCGTACTTCGACAACGTAAAGCAGTTCGTAGACGGAAAGCTGAATGTCATCTCCAATCTGGAATCCAAGGCTATACTTGCCAATTATTCCAAGGTCATCTACGGTGAGACCAACAGCTATCTGCCCGAAACGATGAACGGCTTGGGCCACCTGAACATACTGTTCCTGCTGCTGCAGATAGAGGTCAAACGAAAATACTTCGAACAGGAGGCGCGCAGCATCAATATCCTTTTTATCGAGGAACCAGAGGCTCACACCCATCCGCAAATGCAATACGTTTTCGCGCGCAAGATCAAGGAAATACTCAAGCTGATCCCGAATGCGCAGACCTTCATCACCTCGCACTCCTCCCACATTGTCTCCCAGTGCGATTTCGACGACCTGCGTTACTTCAGGCTGAAGGACGGAAACATCGAAGTGAAAAATTTCCACCAGGCGCTTAGAAAGAAATACGAAGGGGAAGAGGAACATTTCAAGTTCCTCAAGCAGTACCTCACCTTATACGCATCCGAACTTTTCTTTGCCGAGAAGATCATCTTCATCGAGGGAACTTCGGAAAAGATCCTGTTGCCGTACTTTATCAAACAATATGATCTTTCACGTGAATCCGAACCTGGCTACGTTCCCCTGATCTCGCAGAACATCTCCATCCTCGAGGCGGGTGCAAACGCAAGGGTGTTCCGACACTTTATCGAATTTCTGGGCATACAAACCCTGATCCTCACCGACCTTGACGGCACCGAGATCTTGCAGAGGGATAAGAAGCGCGCCTGGTGCGCATGTCATACCGACAGGGCACTGAATACCAGTAACGTGACCATCAAATATTTCTTTGCCGCACCGGAGCTTCCTGCAATGGACAAGCGTGAGACCGAAGCCGATAAGCTGAATAAGTTCGACGACTGGTTCAAGACCATCAAGGATTGCACCGCACAAACGATTAGCCCGGATATAGCGGTCGCCTACCAGTCTCCAGAAAATGGCCACCATGCTAGGAGCTTCGAGGATGCGTTCATGAGCACCAATCTGGAACAGCTCGTTGCGAACCAGGCCGATATCGGTGGGATGGAGAACAGGACCGAACTCAAGGCCGATCGGAAGGACTACTATGAGCTGACCGGCAAAGTACTCAAAAGCAGCGGTAAATCTGATTTTGCTTCCTCCATCCTCTACCTTGCGTTGACCAAAGACATCAAGTGGAATACACCCAAGTACATTTTAGGGGGACTAAAATGGATCGCACAATGAGCCAGGCGATAGTAACCATCAAACAGATCATCGATGCCAACCAGTTGAAGGCAGATGATTTTACAAACTTCGTCCTGCAGGGCGGAGCTGGCAGTGGCAAGACCCAATCTCTCAAGGAAATCATCCGCTATGTCTCCTCGACATATCCCGACAAAAAGATCGCCTGTATCACTCATACCAATATCGCCGTTGATGAGATCATTTCAAGGGTGGGCGACCAATTTGAGATATCTACCATCCACTCTTTCCTGAACAAGCTGATTAGGAACTACCGCAAAAACATCAAAGAAGTGATTGGGCAGATCTTCTACCTCCAGCAGCCAACAGGCCCGGGACACGATGAATACAAGAAAGTTTACACTAAATATGTAACAAAACTATTTTCCGTCACGGGAGAGACCGTGCCGAAGGTGACCGGGAAAAGGGAATACGATAAAAGTCCTGGCAGTTTTGATGAAAAACTGCAGGGCGATATACAGGCCCTTAATCAGATCATTGCTGACATTATCGACGTGCAGGACGACAAGTTGATACACTATAACGAGTCAAGGTTCGATTCGCTCAAGGAACTCAGCTTTTCGCACGACTCGTTGCTCACCATTTCATGCGCACTCTGTGAAAGATTCGCTCTGCTTGGCAAGATCATCAGCGATAAATACGATTTCATATTCATAGATGAGTATCAGGATTCGGCGCCCGAGGTCATCCGCATCTTCCTGGAACTGCTGCCAAAAAACCGCAAGACCACCGTTGGACTTTTCGGTGACTCTATGCAGGGCATCTATGAGGACGTCATAGGCGACGTACAGCAATATGTCGATCAGGGACTGCTCAGAAAAGTCGAAAAGGAAGACAACTTCAGGTGTTCGCAGGGCGTGATTAACTATATCAACATCCTGCGCAACGATGGAATCGAACAGGAAGTTGCGCTAAAGAACGGTGAAACAGCCGATCAGCGGATAGGGGAGGTAAAGTTCTTTTTTTATAGTTTCGGTGCCAAGCCTGGACCATTCTCACTGGCGGAGCAAAAGGCGACGTATGCTGATGCTCTGAATGAACTTATCGCCCAAAGCCGGGCACAATTCGACCATCCCGATACCAAGGTGCTGATGCTAACCAACAAGTCCATATCATCCGAAGTTGGATTTAAGAAACTATATAAACTCTTCGACGATCGTTACACAGAGGTAAAGGAAGAGATCGAGAAGGAGCTGGCTCGGATCCAGGTTTCCGAACTTGTCGAACTATGCCGGGCGTATCAGACCAAGGCATATAATCCGCTCATAGTGGCATTGAAGAAAAGGGGATTTGTCATAAGGTTGGTAAAGGACAAACAGGTGCTTAGAGAACACTTCCGATATCTATTGGAAAGTGGTCTTAGTATGCAGAAAGCTTTGACTTATGCTATTGAAAAAAAGTTCATCAGAAAATCAGAGCGCCACATGAACTATCTTGCGGCGCGCGAACAGCTTCTGTCCGAGCTTGAGGCGGATGGAAATTTCAAGTTATTGGAGGGCCACTATAACAGTGGATCGAATACTCGTGTTAGGCTGGAAAGCAACCATGGCATCGTAATTACAGATGAAGAGTTCAACAACTTTCATCAACAGTTGAAAAGGAAAAATTTTGCCATCGGTTTTCTTTCCGATGACATTCCGTTCGAAGAGATACTGAACTATTACAGCTACTTGAACGAGGAAACCGGTTACATCACAATGCACAAGACAAAGGGCTCCGGTATCAAAAATGTGATCGTGGTCCTTGATGAATATCTTTGGAATAGGTACAACTTCAAAAGCATCTATGATGGACAGCATGACCCGGCAACCAGGCTCAGAAACCAGAAGCTTTTTTATGTCGCCTGTTCAAGGGCTATCTCTAACCTTGCTGTCGTGAGATTGGTGGTAGATCAAGCAGAAGAGGATATGATGAGGGATTATTTCAGCAACTGTGAGTTCATACAGTTACAATAGCAGAAATCTGACGATTTTCAATACAACTAAACCCGTTATGCAAGAATACAATTTCCCAGACCTGATCTGGACAAAGAATATCACCCGTGATGATGGCAATGAGTGGACGTACATTGGATATGATATAGGAGCTGTTTTCCAGTTGAACTTCTCTTCGAGAATATTTTGTTTTTCTAGATGTCATTTCAATATCTGAATAATTATGGATACAATTAGTATGTTACCGGAAGACCATCAATTACGTTCTGATTTCATTCGAGGGTTAGTGCAGAAGCCATTTAATGGTGTTAAATCAAGTTTGTCATTAGACAAAGTCATACCTAAGCGGATTGTGCAATTTTGGGATGATTTAAACCGTCTTCCAGAAGACGTTAAAGATTGCATGGAAAGCTGGAAAAAAGTCGATCAATTCGGCTTTGAACGAATTCTTTTCGGTAAGATCGCAGCTAAAAATTTTATAAGTCAAAAGCTTGGGGCCAGATACGAGCGGGCATTCGAAAGATGTTATCATCCTGCTATGCAATCAGATTATTTTAGGCTTTGCTATATTATGTTGGAGGGCGGCTGCTATATAGATGCCGATGATGTCTATAGTGGAGCTCCCATCGATCATCTTTTTGATAATGGTCTACTAAAAATTCAACCATTATGTTATGATATGACTACCGACTCGATGGTGCCGCCAAAAAAATTCACAAAAGAAGGAGCAAATGCAACAAGTTGGATTTTCTATTTTAACAATAACCCAGTAATTTCCAGTGTTGGACATCCGATAATAGAATATGCGCTAGAGCAGGCCACTGCTTCGTTAGAAATAGATTCCTTAGATAGTCTGCCAGAAATACAATCGACAACTGGGCCAGGTAATCTCACCAAATCCATATTTGATTTAACGACGCAAGATTTCGATGTTAGGGAAGAAATTCTGGTATTAGGAGATTGGGAAGACACAGCGGAAAGTAGGTGGGATCTTAGCTATAGAAATGACACAAGAAACTGGAGGCTTTCAAACAGTAAGTATTATAACAAATATTAACGCCTAGTATTAATGAGAAAAACCGCTCTACTAACTGCTCCTTTTAGGTCATTGTTCATGTTTACATTGAAATGCCGCAGGCTTCTTCCTACTAGGAAATGTACTGCATTTGGAAACTCAAATAATGGCAATCTGCCTACCATCGAACAAATTTATATTATTAATCTAAAACGTCAACCTTTAAGATTAGTTGAGGTAAATAACGAACTATCAAAGGTTGTAGATTGCTCAGGCAAGCTACTCTCCACTTATGCTAATAGACATCCTGCAACAGATGCAAAATACTTTTCAAAAGATCCTGTAAAAGACTTTGATATTGATCCTGAATATACTTTAAATGACCAATTATTCGTAGAACCGCAACCTTTAGCACTACCGACGCGTCTCGAACTTGATAATGTGATTAAAATGAGCCGTCCAGAAATTGCAGTGGCTAAATCACATATAGATATATGGAAGAAGGTTGCTGATGGTTGCTATAGTCACGTGCTAATTTTGGAGGATGATATATGGTTGCGAACTAGATTTGCAAAAGATTTGAATGAAGCTTGGGCTGAAATTACAGACAAGGCACATGAAGGTAATAATTTTGATCTTCTCTATTTGTCATATGAGGAGGTAAAACATGGTGCGCCTAAAACTTTCCTTTCAAAAATGCTATTTCAACCGGAGAGAGGGCTTTGGAATCTTTCTGGGTACGTTATTTCAAAAAAGGGAGCAGAGAGATTACTTGAGCTGCTACCTTGTAAGGGACCGGTAGATTTATGGATGAATCATCAGTTTAAAAAATTAAACGTTTGCGCTATTAGGAAGTCCATCATTGATCAAAGACCTGATTTTAATTCAACAAACTCTTACTCGATACTCCCATCGTTAACAAAGATAGGAGTCATCACTAGCGAAGCTGCTTCGCTGTACCATATAAAACCAACAGAATATCCTGTCTTTGTTTTTGGTCCTAAAAATTCAGGTTTAACCTCTATAGCAGTAGCACTTTCGATGTTGGGATATAGGTGTTGTAGCGATTTGGATACACTTCCACAGCATGAATTGGAAATGTTACTCGAAGGAAAAGTAAATAGGATTTTCAATGCATACGTAAACATCAATAGCCTTGGTATTGAAATTCCTAGAATTAAAATACTTTATCCTAATGCCAAATTTATATTTACAACGATAGGTGTAGAAACCTCAATTGATTTGGAGGTGTTGATTGGAACTGTTGGTTTAGAAAGAGATATTATAATAGTAGATAAGGATAGACCGAATAAGTGGCAGCTAATCTGCGAGTATCTCAGATGCTCACCACCCGCTTATGCCTTTCCAGAATTTTACGACATAGGGCAACGACAGATTTTGTCGACGTCAAATGGTAATCGTAAAACGCTGAAGGTTACAGTTCCAAAGCGAGATCAATCTCCATGGATTATTGAACCTACTAATATATGGCAAGGCATTGAGAGCAATGGTGTTGAGCTAACCTCGGCGATTTTAGTAGGGCATGAAATTAGTGACTCACTCGATCAAGATCACTGGTTTCTCAGAGATGACACATTTACAGATAATTTGGCTTTATTTCGACCTAATAACTTTGTGTCACTTCCAGACGCTGGCTTTGTTTTGAATCTGAAAAAAGAAATGCTAGGTGTTAGGGAGTATAGCGCTGCGGCGATAACCAGTAGATGCAGATACGTTTACGGTCGATTTGAAGCAACTTTTAAAGCATCGAATGTGCCTGGGGTCATCAATGGTTTCTTCCTTTACCGTGACTCACCGAGGCAAGAAATCGATATCGAAATTGCAGGAAATAAGCCTACAAGACTTATGGTGAATGTGTTTTATAATCCGGGAGCAGAGGGGACTAAGTTTGATTATGGCTATAGAGGTTCTCCAACCTACATAGAGTTGGGGTTTGACGCATCTAAAGATTATCATCGCTACGCAATTGAATGGGCACCACACGAAATATGTTGGTATGTGGATGACTACCTGGTACATCGTAGAGTAGATTGGAACCCGACACCCATCCCGCAGCTACCTATGGCTGCGCATTTGAACGTTTGGCCATGTCGATCTAAGGAATTGGCTGGAAGCCTGAAACAAAGTAGATTACCTGCGCAGACTTTTGTCAGATCAATTTCAATCAAAGCAAATATGCAAACTAACTCTTAATTATCATGAAAATACTTTCTTACAATCCCGGACATGACGGAGCAATTGCCTACGTAAAAGATGGTCAGTTGTTATTCTCTATCGAGTCAGAGAAAAACTCAAATTACAGATATTCTTCGATATCGAATCACGACGTATTTCGTGTTTTAGGTGAGCTTGATGAAATTCCCGATGTGATATGCGTTGGAGGGTGGTGGCCACGAGATCATTACGAATATCTAAATGGCTCAAATATCCACTCAGGATACAGGGGAGAATCGGGTCACGGTACGATTATAGATAAAAAAAAATTTTTAGGACATGATGTGCACTATTTTTCGTCGACACACGAACGGTCTCATATCCTTTGCGCTTATGGCCTATCAAACTTGCCTAAAGGAACACCTTGTTACATTTTAGTTTGGGAAGGTGCAATAGGTACATTTTATGAGATTGACTCTGACTTGAATATAACATTAATTTCCAATGTCTTGGAAAAAGTGGGTAACCGTTATAGTTTATTATATGGCTTAGCAGATCCTACTTTTCCTAAAGAGGCACCATATTTTAGATTCGAGGATGCTGGAAAACTCATGGCCCTGGCTTCATTTTCAGATCGAAAGGAACCCTCTGAAGAAGACAAGAATATTTTAGAACTTCTGCTGGGTGGTCCCTATAAAGATTTGAGTACATATGAAAATCTAAAGGATTTTAGCTATTATAATATAGGTCTTGATAATTTAGATTTTAGGAACTTTGCAGGCATTTATAGTGATAAAATTTTTGACATCTTTTATCAATTTGCTGATAAAAATATGAAAAGAGGATTTCCATTACTTATTGCAGGAGGATGCGGCTTGAATTGCGATTGGAATACTAAGTGGAAACAATCGGGTCTTTTTTCCGATGTATTCGTGCCTCCGGTAGCCAACGACTCTGGTTCTGCTATTGGAACGGCGATCGATGCTCAGTTCTACTACACTGGAAATCCAAAAATTGATTGGAGTGTCTATTCTGGGCTAAACTTCGATAGTAAGAAATTTTTCGATGAAACAAAATACGATACCTACGATGTTAATGATAATTTTGTCGCGGATATTCTGGCCAACGACCTCATACTGGCCTGGGTAAATGGTAAATATGAGATTGGCCCAAGGGCGTTGGGTAATCGCTCCATTATAGCGGCACCTTTCAGCGAAGGCACTAGGATACGACTGAATGAGATAAAGCAAAGAGAACAATTTCGTCCAATAGCTCCTGTTTGTTTAGAAGAAGATGCTGCTGAATGGTTTGGCTGCGAATATCCTAGTCCTCATATGCTTTACACTTTTATAGCAAGAACGGATGCACTTAAGGCGGTAACCCATGTGAATAAGACAGCGCGTATCCAGACGGTTTCTCAAAATACAAATTTAAGCCTATTTAAGCTGTTAACTGAATTTAAGAAACTAACTGGTTATGGTATTCTTTGTAACACTTCATTGAATTTTAATGGTCGGGGGTTTATAAATAAAATTGATGATTTGTCTAGGTACTGTATAGAGCACCATTTGGATGGATTTGTGACAGAGGAAAAATGTTATCTGTTGAAGGCATCACAAGTGTATCAAACTTATAAAGCACTAGGTAAAATTAAAAGTTAATGGTAGTACTGTCTAAGTTTTTACAATTAAACTTCACAAGTTATTAAGTGTGCTCTGTATTGCTATTAGAAAGAGTTAGTGAATCGAAAAGCTCAAGATAGATTTAAAGCTATGCCTATTTATAAGGATTAATCTGTTAGATGGACATGTTACAGCCGATTGACTCGATATCGCCGGAACTTAGATTTGTTTTAAATCATTAATTATCTTAGAGTTATAGGTTCGGTGACGTGGGTTCAAATAAATTGGTTTATCCAACTGAGTGTGCCAAACAAGAGGTGAAGGCGGAGATTACCGAGAGTAAGAAAAGGACTAAGTCGGGGCTGAGCAAGGGTGAGAAAGAAGAGCAGGCACAGTCGTTTTAAAAGATTAATAATTTCTTAGGCAAAAAATAAATACCTAATCATCAGAATAATCAATAAACTCTAGCCCTGCAAGATTAAGTAATTCAGCAAGGATTAGATCTGAATGATCGATATTGACTTCCTGCCGTTCTTGTCTCGCGTAGGCATCATCGAATCCAGAGTTAGATTCATAGAACATTTCCAAGGCCCTTTCACCATGTGCTGCCTCGTCCGCCTCTATTTTATAGTCCAAATAGGAGACAATACATTCCTCCATATAGGTAATGTCCTGTTTTGACAGTACCATGTCAAGGATGGTTTCAAGGTTCATCATCACCATGGGCGCTATAATCAGTTTTTGCTCATATTCCAGTGGAAGAACTGTGGGTCAACGTCTGCGCGAGATGTACATTCAGCCCGTTTATGCTAAAATAGAAGTCATTGAATACAATTATGGGAAAAATGGTCAGATCACCGGTTTCTAAAAGCTGTTTCACTTCCGGATCGAAATCGAACCCGCCATCATGTATAATAGAAATCTGCTTTCTCAATTGATGGATGCCTTTTTCCTTGCCCTTTTCGTTAACGATGAAGCGCTGGTCAAAATAGGTTTTCAATTTTCCAAAATCGGGCTCAGTTGCCAATTTTTCTGGGAAGAAATACGCTTTGTACTCAAAAAGGAAAACGGTACTGTCTACCCGTATGTAGCCATCGGGAACATTCTTGCTGCTATCATCGAAGTGCATCACCGCTGGGCCTGGTCTGCCAAGTAGCGATAGTATCGGCTTGAGACAGCGTTTTTCAAGAACATCAGCTACCTGTTGCTATAAGAAACAAAGGCGTTATCAACCAGTTTTTTGTCTTCGGCTTGAGTTCTGTCTGGTGAATAGCTCAAAAAATGGACCGCGGAAGATTTTGTGCTGGGCGAGGTGATTGTCCAGTATCAGGTAATTACCTGTAGATTTCGTCAAAAGTAACCACCATTTTTTCTTCCAAACTGGCCACCAAACCCATTGTTCAGCTTTAGCGAACCTATCTCATTGATAATACGATTTTCGTGATCTGGGATCCAGGGAATTTCAAGTAGCTGCTCTTCTAAACCTCTTTTGCTACGCAAAAGGCTATACCTCATCCGCTTATAAGCAAAATTCTTAACGAGAATCGCACTACATCAGAGCAGCCAACAATCTTTCAATTTTACGCAAGTTTAAGAAGTTGTAAAGCATTTAAAACACAGTGGTTAAACATCAATCCAGAACAATTTCAACGCTTAAAACCCTTTAAAATCAGTCAAATGGTCACTTCTAAGCGAAATTGAGTGGATGCTTTAGCGCGTAATATGTGGCCACTTTGTAGAAAAAAAAGGTGGCTACTTTTTGGATCCCCACCTTGGAGTCAATAGTTTGAATATTCTGTTCTCAGCCTTAACGTGCTTTTCCAGTACCTTAAATCGCCTAAGAGTGCCTTCCGCATAATCTTCCTTTTCTACAAGTGCGGCCATGTTTGTATTATGGATTTTAACGGCCTCCATAATGGTGTGTGTTTTTTCGGCTTTGCCTAAGAATTTGCATTTAACACTATCAGCGGTCATTACAGCTCAGTCTACGTTTAGCTGGCTATGGGCTGCATAAACCTCCGCTTTCATATTTTCCAAATAGGCATTCGAAGTTTTAACATCTTCCTTTGTGCCGATGACTTTTCCAGCTTTTGCATTCCACCGCTCTGGTTCGCAGTTTCTGCTTGTGGATATTTCCGCACGAATCCCGTCCACCGTAATTCTTAAAAAGATAGAGTAAACAGCCACTTTTGTGTAGTTTTTTGGCTTTTTCAAAAAGAAAAGCATGCTAAAATTAGTTTTCATAACGATAACATTAAGGTGAAACAAAAATAGCTTTGCAGTTTCATTCATACAAGATGTTAATCTATTAAACTAGTTGAATATCAATGTTTTAATACGAATTATGGGAGTTTGATATTAAAAAGAACGACGCACCGAATGGTGCACATTTTATATGCGATTTCGTGCATATTTTGATATAACCTGTAAAAACAAAAAACCTGCAATCATTTGATTTGCAGGGTTTTTGTTTTCTTTGATATTGTTTCTTGTGATCCCGCTGGGATTCGAACCCAGGACCACTACATTAAAAGTGTAATGCTCTACCAGCTGAGCTACGGAATCAATCCTTTTTGTGAAGGAGGTGCAAAGATAGAAAAAGATATGTTAAAGTAAAATGTTTAGTGAAATTTTTATTGTTTATTTATCAAAATAATTTACAATTATTTAAATGACAGGTTGTTAGGCTATTGTCTTCGCTCACCGATTTGCTGCCTCCACATGGCTGCATAGAGTCCATTTACCTGAAGAAGGTCGGTGTGGGAGCCTGTTTCTGATATTTTACCTTTTTCTAATACAAAAATTACGTCTGCATGCATAACCGTTGAGAGTCTGTGCGCAATTAGAATCGTAAGCTGTTCCCTGGTCGCAGAGATTTCTCTTATAGTTTGTGTAATATCTTCTTCAGTCAGGGAGTCAAGTGCGGAAGTAGCTTCATCGAAGATGAGTAACCGGGGTTGCCTAAGTAAGGCACGTGCTATAGAGATTCTTTGTTTCTCCCCACCGGACAACTTCATGCCATTCTCACCGAGCGTTGTATTTACGCCGTGTGAAGCTTTAGCAATTAGTGCTGTTGCTGAAGCCTTCCTTAAAGCTTCATGAATTTCTTCGTCTGTAGCACCGGGTTTTACAAAACGCATATTGTCCTTGATGGTGCCGGCGTAAAGCTGGGTATCCTGCGTAACGAATCCGATTTGTCTGCGAAGTGGGTTATATCTGATCTCTGTAGAGCTAACATCGTTAAAATAAATTTTACCACTCACGGGAGGATACAGTCCGATCAGCAATTTCACCAATGTAGATTTTCCGGAACCAGAAGGGCCAACAAAAGCAATGGTTTGACCAGATTGTACACGGAATGAAATATTATCGATAGCGTTGTAACCAGCCGTTTTATGACGGAATACCACCTCGTTAAATTCAAGGCTTTCCAAAGGTCCCAGCTCCACTGAGTTTTCAGGTCTGCGCTCCACTTGTTTGTTCATCAGCCGGTCGAAGTTTTTGATAGAGGCATCTACCTCACGATATTGGAGAATCATATTTCCCAGGTCCTGTAGAGGGACGAAAATCGCTGTAGATATAAACTGCATAGCAATGAGCTCGCCGGTGCTTAATACTTTACGGAAAATGAGCCAGAGCAAAATGAATAAAATCGATTGCTTTAGGACGCTCAGAGTTGCCCCCTGAAGGAAAGATAAGGAACTTACCTTTCTTGCCTTATACATTTCCAGGTTAAATATCTTCCTTGTTTGCTCATTCAGCCTCCTGATTTCCGGAAAAGTAAGCCCCAGGCTTTTTACCAGTTCTATATTTCGCAGACTCTCAGTGATTATTCCTGCCTGGGCATCCGTTTGCCTGTTGATAGAACGCTGTACAGTTTTAATCCGTCGGGACAGTAAGCCAGTCAATGAGCCCAGAACCACCACACCTACGATAAACACTGGAATTAATAGCCCATTTTTATTCAGGCTGTACCAAAGTAAGAAACCCACTCCAACCATGGAGGAAAACAGGACATTGATGAAAGAGTTGACAAAACGCTCCGCATCGGTTTTAACCTTTTGTAATACAGAAAGGGTAGTGCCGCTTCTGTTCTCTTCAAATTCATGAAAGGACAGGCGGAGCGTTTGTTTGAGTCCGTCGTTAAAGATGTGCATTCCGAATCGTGCGACAATCTTTCTGGTAATATATTCCTGGACCGCTTTAAATAGTCGCGAAACGATTGCAATCAGCGCGGCAATACCCAGCCAGTATAAAACCTCGTGTATCAGTTCTTCTTCAGCCAGCCCTTTTGGATTACTTGCATAATCATCTACAATTTTACCAAAGATCAAAGGATCAATCAGGCTGAGCAGCTGCGCAATACCCGCAAGCAGTAGCGCCAGAAAAATGAGGGATCTGTGCGGCCTCAGGTATTTCCATAATGTCTTCATGAATCTTTCCGATTGTTGAAATGAACTTGTAAGAGATACCTAAAACTGAGATAATACAGGCTTGGTCTGCATGATAGATTCGATCTTCTCTATAACCTCGTCATTTATTCTCGGTAATATATCTATTGTCGTCAGATTTTCTTTCAGTTGTTCAGTTTTAGAAGCGCCAAGAATGACAGTGCTTACATTAGGGTTATTCAGACACCAGGCCAGGGAAAGTTTGGCTAAGGGAATATTCAGCTCGTCTGCATATTCCTGTAGTTTTTTAGCTTTATCGAGCTTTTCTTCAGCAAGTACAGACTCTTTCAACCATTCCATACCTTTCATGTCCAGGCGGGTGTCACCAGTACTGCCTTTCGTGTATTTACCGGAGAGCAGACCGGACGCCAATGGAGACCAGATAGTTGTACCCAGACCATGGTTGTTAAATAGATGCAGATATTCGTTCTCCACTTTTTTGCGTTCCAGTAAGTTATATTGAGGTTGTTCCATTGTTGGGCCAATCAGGTTATACTGTTTGGCGACGCTGATAGCCTCCATAATTTCTGCGGCACTCCATTCTGACGTTCCCCAGTAAAGGATTTTACCCTGTTGTAATAAAGTGTTCATCGCAAATACCGTTTCCTCTATAGGGGTGTTTTTATCCGGGCGGTGACAAAAATATAGATCGAGGTAATCTACCTGTAGCCGTCTTAAAGCGGCATTACAGGCTTCAATAACGTGTTTTCTGCTCAGTCCTGTACCATTCGGTCCTTTATTCTCGGCTCCGAAAAACACCTTGCTGGATACTATAAAAGTGTCTCTTTCCCAGCCATGGTTTTTTATAGATTTGCCCATTACGATTTCTGATTTTCCTTCTGCATAGCCTTCAGCATTGTCAAAAAAATTGACTCCGGCATCATAAGCTACACCCATCAATTCATCTGCTGTCTCATCACTAATCTGCTGTCCGAAAGTCAGCCAGCTACCAAGAGATAATGCACTAACTTGTAATCCCGATTTTCCTAGTCTTCTGTATTCCATTTTCTAATTATTCTTTGTAAATTATTTGTATAAATAAATCATACCCGTATAAAACAGTCGGATTGCAGAATAAGTTTTTTTGACAGATGTTTTAACTGCGATGAAGCTTTTAGTATTGTTATGGTTTCGTTAAGGTTAATTCCGGAATTTGTCCGCCCTTTCTTCGGATTTCCTTCGGACTTCCTTCGGTTGGCCGCGAAAAAAGTCGGAAGGAAATTGGGGTGAAATCCGGACTTATGGTTGGCATGAATTAAACAGTGGTTAATAAATGCCGGATTAAATGTCTTTTTAGTTTATTTTTGGGATGCCAGTGTTATCGCGATGTAATTTTTGTGAAACGAAACACATGCTGTATATTTTAAATTCCTAATTTGTAGCCCAATTATGATTAACGCGTTCATCAGTATCGGGAATATATTTAACCGGCTATTAGTCAGGGAGAAGAATCCAATTAATCAGGCCCGTATAAAAATGCTTGCCTATATACTGGTTTTGTATACAATATTCACAGCTACCTTAATTGTAGCCTATATCCTGGGAGGAGAAACACTACATCTGATTCGGGTTAGTATAATTTTCGCCGCAAGTCCTTTACTTATTGCGATTGCCTATTATACCTACGCTTGGAAAATAGTATCCCATATCGTTCTTGGCCTCATTACACTCGCAATATGGAGCAATCTGACTATTTATGTACAGGGGGTTAATATAGAAACGCTCCAGTTTATCTGGCTGGCCTGCGTATTGGGCTTTTATATGCATGGTTTAAAGTGGGGATGGTTTTATGCAGTTATTAATATACTTCCAGTTTTATTATATACCGCTACCGATTATAAAACTTATTTTTATTTAACTTCAGGGCCCCATGAGGTAAGCCAGTTAACTTATCTTTTTGTTATTACTTATAATTTCTTTCTGATCCTTTTTCTTCATCATTATTTTTTTCAGGCTTTTAATCAGAATTTTATTACGCTTACGGAAACAAAAAATGAGCTGAAGGAGCTTAATGAAAAATTGAAAAACACGTTGTATGAGGTTGGTAAATTATCAAATGCAAGAATGGACTTCCTATCGACGATGTCTCATGAACTTAGAACGCCATTAAATGGAGTAATAGGTATTTCTAATGCCCTACTGCTGCAAAGCCCCCGGGAAGACCAAAAGGAGAATATAGCGGTGCTTAAATTTTCTGCAGAGAACCTGCTCTCACTTATTAATGATATTCTTGACTTTAACAAATTTGAATCCGGTAAGGTAGAGCTGGAAAATATTCCATTTGACCTGGTTGTTCTTATTAAAAACAATATCCTGAGTATCAAACCCAGAGCACAGGAGAAAATGTTAGATCTAAATCTGATCTACCCTGAAGAACTCGGACAGATCCGTGTAATCAGTGACCCTACGAGATTAACCCAGGTCTTATTAAACTTATTAAATAATGCAGTTAAATTCACAGAGAAAGGGACCGTTGAGTTAGCTCTTGTTATCATAAATCAGGTTGATGGGGAGGTCTCTGTACGTTTTAAAGTTACCGATACAGGTATTGGTATAGCTGCCGAGAAACAACAGGAAATTTTCGAACCGTTTATACAGGCCAGTTCCACTACAAATCGTTATTTCGGCGGTACCGGACTTGGACTGCCGATCGTAAAAAAAGTTCTGACCATGTTTAATACCAGTATTCAGATTAATAGTACGCCAGATAAGGGCACGCAGTTTTATTTTGATATTGACTTTATTTCTCAACCTGCGAGCAAATTTGTTTTGCCCGAGCATACGGTGTCAGGGGAGGAACTTGCTGGTCTTAAGGTACTTGTTGTAGAGGATAATCCGGTTAATGTATTGGTGATCAGAAAAACACTAGAACAGTGGCGTATCCAGCCAGTCATTGCAGAAAATGGGTTGATTGCCTTGAAATTATTGGAAACAATGGATTTTGATATTGTTTTAATGGATTTATATATGCCAGAGATGGATGGTTATGAGGCGACCACCTGCATCCGTAGTTTAAAGGATCCTATCAAATCTGCTGTGCCAATTATAGCCTTAACTGCGAGTTCAAATATAGATATTACAGATAAAGTCATTCAGGCAGGTATGAATGATTATCTGTCAAAGCCTTTTAATCCAGATCATTTATATCAGAAACTAACTCGGTTAATTAGGCCGAAGGGAACAGTTAAAATTCCTCTTCCAGATAAATCTCATGGACTAGAAACTTCACTTTAGCCAGTGGCTCGAGTAACTCGGTGATTTCTTCTGAATCTATAGGGTATATAGTTTCCTCAGAGTCAGGGATTTCAGAATCAGGGATCAGCTCGAAAAACTGCACCGGCAGACTACTCTGCAGTTCAACCAGTTTAATGTATTTCACGCCATTACTAATCCAGTCTTTTAAGATTTGATGGTTAAATTGCTGATATGGATTTCTTTCCTGGGACATAACACTGAATGGTTTAAGAGGGGGTAAAGCTAAATATTTTCCTGCTAACAGTGGTTCTTCAACAATCTTTTGTCTAATCCGGTATATTCGGGTAGCTTTATTATAAGTCAACAAAAATACCGGATCATGAAAATTCTAGTTATAGAAGATGAAAAGCCTTTGCAGGAGAGTATTAGCAGTTACTTTCAGGAAGACGGTTCTCGGTGCGAAGTTGCTTCGACATTTCGGGAGGCATCTGAAAAAATAGGATTATATCAATACGACTGTATACTTCTTGATCTTGGTCTGCCTGACGGCGACGGGCTAAAGTTATTGCAGGAAATTAAATCTCTAAAGAGAAAAGAAGGAGTGTTGATCATTTCTGCGAGACATTCTTTAGATGATAAGCTGGAAGGACTGGATATGGGGGCAGATGATTATTTGGTAAAACCCTTTCATCTTTCTGAGCTCCGTGCAAGAGTGGCGGCTATAGTTCGCCGTAAGAAATTTGATGGTCAGCAGCAGATCGTTTTTCAGGAAATTCAGATTGAACTGAGTTCTATGCGTGTTCTGGTGCATGGAATGCCTGTCATCTTAACCAAAAAAGAATATGATTTGCTAATCTATTTCATTTCTAATCAAGGAAAAGTTGTGACCAAAAATGCAATTGCAGAACATTTATGGGGAGATGATATGGACCTGGCAGATGATTACGATTTTATCTACAGTCATATTAAGAACCTTAGGAGAAAATTAACTGCTGCAGGCGCTATAGAATACATACACTCGATATATGGGATAGGTTATAAATTTGGAATCTTATGAAACTTTCCAGTCGGTATAATCGCGTCAATCTCGTTATTTCATTGTTGGTTTTACTGCTTACTGGAATAATCTACTATTTTTTGATCCATCTGATTTTAAATGCCAAGCTTGATAAAGATTTGGAAGTAGAAGAAGAGGAAATTATACGGTATGCAGCAATTTACAAGAAATTGCCTCTGCCCGGAAACTATCTTGATCAACAGGTGTCTTTCAAGGAGCTACATCCTGCTGACACTGGCATCAGAGAATTTAAAAACACGATTTACAAAAATGAGCCTGAACATGTTGTTGAGCCCGGCAGGGGGCTGGTTACCAGTTTGGATCTTAACGGCAAGACCTACGAAGTGACTATTATTAAATCCAGGCTGGAGTCCGAGGGGTTGGTAAGAATGATCCTGCTGATTACATTGGCAGTGACTGGATTGTTGTTATTTACTCTTTTTGTTATCAACAGATTTATATTGAGTCAGTTATGGAAACCTTTTTATGCAGTTCTTGATCAGATGAAGAGTTTCAATCTTGTTAAATCTCATCAGCTTCAGTTTAAAAAAGGCGAAGTAGATGAATTTGACGAACTTTTTGATTCTGCTAATCTGATGGCGTTACGTGTTCAGCAGGATTATAAAGAATTGAAGAACTTTACAGATAGTGCAGCTCATGAAATGATGACACCGCTGGCTATTATCAGATCTAAACTGGATACACTTTTACAAACAGGCGAATTTAATGATAAGCAGTATGGGTTACTGGACGATGTATATCGTGCAATAAACCGGACGTCTAGACTAAATCAATCCTTGCTTTTACTGACAAAGATTGAAAATAAACAACTTCCTGAAAGTAAAATTTATCCTATGCATGACCTCTTGCAGGAAAAAGCGCGGCAGTTTGAGGAACTTTTCGAGAAGAAAAATCTCAGGCTCGATCTGGACATTAATCCCACATCTCTTGTCATGAGCCGTTATCTTGCCGATATATTTTTTAATAATTTATTGAGTAATGCAGTCAGGCACAATTATCAGGGTGGACGTGTATGGGTAAAGTCTTCAGGTGATTTCATTCTTGTCGGTAATACGGGTAGGTCTGAAGAGCTTGATGAGAAGCACTTCCAAAGATTTTATAAAGCTGCAGATTCTGAGGGAACTGGTTTGGGGCTGGCTATCTGTCTTGAGATCAGTGTACAGTACGGCTATAAGTTTACTTACGAGATGATTGAGGGAAATCATACTTTTAAGTTATTCAATCCAGCATCTCTATAAATCTTATACTTTGTTGCCGGTTCTGCTTTTGGGTTCTTGTGTCATTGTAAACAGAAACAGCTGGTTTTTTGTTATTACTTTTTAAGACCCAGCTATGCAGAATCAAAAGAAGAAGATTAAAAGAACGGCGGTTCTTCTAAGTATCTTATCAAAATACGGTTTTGAAGAATTAATGGTTAGAACTAATTTTAGGCATCATTTCACTGTGGAGCCTCCTGCTGGTTCTGGCTTGGATTCTCAAGTGCCTTCTTTAAATGTTTATGAACGGATACGAATCGTCCTGGAAGAGCTAGGCCCCACATATATTAAATTTGGACAGGCTTTTAGTGACCGGGAAGACCTTTTGCCGGCAGAGCTAATTACAGAACTGAAGAAACTGCAAGACAAGGTCAAACCAGAAGAGTTGGACGTGAAGCAATGGGTCGCAGATGAACTGAATATTATACCGGAAGATTATTTTAGTGATATTGACCCTGTTCCTATTGCCTCTGCGTCAATTTCACAGGTTTATACCGCAGTACTGATTACAGGAGAGAAGGTTATTATTAAGGTCAAAAGGCCGGGTATCCGGGAAATCGTAGAAGCTGATCTGTTGATTATGAAAGATTTCGCGCGATTACTTGTAAATTATAATGAGAGTTTCAGAAAAATAAATCTGGTGCAGGTATTGGAAGCTTTTGAAAAAGCTATCATTAACGAACTATCATTTTTGCGCGAAGAATCGAATATGGTACAATTTGCCAGAAATTTTAAAGGCCACCAAAAGCTTCATCCCGTGCTGCCTTATCCGGAGTTATCGAATGATAATATCTTGTGTATGGAGTATATACACGGATTAAAAATCACAGACCGGGATGCACTGGTGAAAGAAGGATTTGATCCAAAAGAAATTGCGGCGACCGGATTGGATTTGTACCTGACTCAGATAATGGAGCATGGATTTTTTCATGCCGATCCACACGCTGGAAATCTATTCGTATTGCCTTCGGCCCAAATTGCATTTATAGATTTCGGTTCGATGGGAAGTATGATGCCTTCGGATAAAGAATTGCTTGAAAATTTTATCGCTCATTTCATGGCAAGGGATGCGAAAAGATTAATCCCTACGATTAAAAGGATGGCTGTTCGCTTTAATATCACCGATGAGAAAAAGTTAGAGCGTGACATCCATGGAGTTTTTGAGTTGCTCAGTGGAAATTCCCTGGCCAATATAGACGTGAAAGTAATTCTCAAAAGCTTCTCCGCAGTTCTGAATGATAATGAGATCCTGATGCCCGAGCATATTTACCTTCTGGTACGCGGAATTGTCTTGATTGAAGGAATAGGACGTAAGCTTGATCCTGAAATGAATATAGTGGAAAGTATGCGTCCCTATGTGGCTAAGATTATCAAAAAAAGATTAAGTCCGGAATATTTGATTGACAAGGGGATGGAGACATTGCGCACTTTTGGTGAAGGCCTGACAGAAATCCCTGAGAATCTGAAAAATATTGTAAACAAACTGGATAGTGGTGAGTTGAAGATAGTGCAGGAGATCAGAGATTTTCCAGCATTTAAGAATGCTGTAGTTAATGGTTTCAGTAAGCTTTCGTATGCATTGATCATTACTGGTTTTGCAATTGCCTCATCATTAATTATACAGGCAGATAAAGGTCCGAAAATTTGGGAGATTCCAATTCTGGGCTTTGCAGGTATCTTGATTTCTGGTATTATGGGCTTAATATTCTTAATTTCATTCTGGAAAAAAGACAGTTAAATGTGCATTGATTTGGCATTGGGGCCTTAATCGTATTCCAGCTGCCTGGTCTGCTTTGTATGTTGAATAAAATAGACTGAAATTAAGAAGAGTAAAATGCAGCAGCTTAACGGGACTGTCGAGATTAACGTTACATGCATCCAGGTCTCCACGGTGGAATATGTACTCCAGCTGGCCACGCGGGTTTCGAATTCTACATAATTAACGGCATACCAATATATAACCAGGGCACCCGCATAGATGAAGGACTGCCTGCGTTTTGTAATTTTATTATTCTCAGCAAAGTAAAAAACTGAACTGATGATAACCACTGCATAAAGACACAAATACTCTATATAGGAAAGAGGAGACTGGTTCATATCAACCCCTGAAGGGTTATCCGGGGCGGCCCACAGTACTTCAATAAATGTAGTGGAGACGGCAGCCAGATTGAGTAACAGTAGTTTTTTTAGCATGAATAGGTTCAGGATGCTTCTCAACCAAAATCATGCCTTTTTATAAAATTGGCTGATTTGTCAGTTTGTCTGAAATGCTGTTTTAAATAAAGTGTTGCGTAAATTTGATTTATCAGTTTAAATAATAAGCGAAGAATTTAGAAAAGTTATAAAATATGAAAAACCTGAAAATAGGCTGGGTAGGCCTGGGAAATATGGGAAATGTCATGGCGGCAAATATTCTTAAAGCGGGGTACGAATTACATGTTTTTAACCGCAGCAGGGGAAAAGAAAATGAACTTGTTTCTGCTGGCGCGGTTTCGGCGGCCGGATTAGAAGAATTGGCCCGGGATTGCGATATTGTGTTTACGATGTTAGCGGATGATAACGCAGTTAAATCTGTATATGAAGATGGGCTGCTTTCAGGTATCGGGCAAGGAAAACTACTGATTGATATGAGTACAGTAGCTCCGGCCACTTCTGTTTATCTGGCTGGATTGTGCCAAAGCCATGCAGTAAGTTTTCTGGATGCTCCGGTATCAGGTAGCGTGCAACCAGCCACTGAGGGTACTTTAATTATTATGGTAGGTGGAGAGTCTGAAGATTATCAGCAGGCCTTACCTTTATTTGAGGTGTTAGGGAAACTTTCTTTACATCTTGGTGGGCATGGGGCTGGCAGTTCTGCTAAAGTGGCAATTAACTACTTGTTGGCTGTCCAGACGCAAGCCCTGGCAGAGACAGTGCTATTCGCCCAGCGTAATGGTATTGATAAGGAGCGTATGCTTCAGATCGTTAACGAGGGGGCGTGTGGCAACAAGATGTCGCAATTAAAAACACCCTCTATAATTAAGGGTGAGTTCCCTGCTGCCTTTGCGCTGAAGTATATTGTAAAGGATCTCAAACTTGCCAAACAAGCAGGTCTTGATTCACCGCTTGCAAATCCGGTACTGGATACTTTTTCCGCTGCGATGCAGTCGGGTTTGGGTAATGAAGATCTGATGGCTGTTGTAAAATATCTGGATAACAAAAAATAAATTTTACATTTCGCTTTCGCCCGTTAATTCAGAATTAATCCAGAATTGAGTTCTACTATTGCATAAAAGACCATCTTTATGTTTAATAGACTAATGAAAGGTAGATATAGCGTATTATTTGCGTTTATAGTTACCTTTTTACTGGTGTCATTTCTAGTGCGTACCGGATTACTGGTAGTTTCTGTCTCCAAAGCAAGTTTCAGCTTAACGGATATATTGCATTTGTACCTTCTGGGTTTTGTGTATGATTTTGGCGTTTCGCTATTTTTAACGCTGTTTTATAATCTTTATCTTCTATTTTTACCTGTGAGGTGGAATAATAGCAGAGGAAATAAAACGATAACTTACATTTTTATCTTCCTGTTATTACTCATCTCTTTCTTTTCTTTTTTTGCTGAACTCACCTTTTGGCAGGAGTTTGAAAGCCGATTTAATTTTATTGCTGTAGATTATCTCATTTATACTTATGAAGTTATCCATAATATCAATGAATCTTACCCGCTGCCTTTACTTTTCTCTGGCGTATTGCTGTTGGTGGCAGTGGTCTTATTTGTCTTTTCGGGAAAGCAGGTTTTTAGAAATTCTTTTCAATCAGTTATGCCATTTAAAAGCAGGCTGGGTATTTCATGTTCGTTATTAGGTATACTCATGCTGTATGTATTGTTTCTGAATAATTCAACGGCCGAATCTGGTGCCAACCGGTATAGTAATGAGCTTTCCAAAGCCGGGATCTATTCTTTCTTTGCAGCATTTAAGAATAATGAGCTGAACTATAATGATTTTTATGCGGTGATACCGGAGGATAAGGCCTATAAATTGATGAAAAATGATTTGCAGGACGGGAAATTTGTAGCTGTTGGCCATACTATTAAGAGGAATATAGCTGGAAATGGAATCCTTTACAAGCCAAATGTGATTATGATAACAGTGGAGAGTCTAAGCGCTGATTTCATGAAACATTTCGGAAATAATCAAAATCTCATGCCGGTTGTTGATGCACTTGCAGACAGCAATTTGCTCTTTACAAATATGCTGGCTACAGGGACACGGACGGTAAGGGGCATGGAAGCTCTTACACTTTCTATTCCGCCAACTCCAGGGAATAGTATTGTAAGAAGAGCACATAATGAAAATTTAAACACCGTCGGTGAGATTTTTAAAAATGCGGGTTACAGCCGTACTTTTTACTATGGTGGGGACGGGTACTTTGACAATATGAATGAATATTTCGGAAGTAACGGTTTTGACATTACTGACCGGGGACGAAATATTAAAATGGGTGATTCGTATCTGACTAAACGTACCCTTATTCAGGGCAAACAAGTGCATTTTGAAAATGCCTGGGGAATAAGTGATGAAGATCTGTTTGATGCAGTAATCAGGGGGGCAGACCAAGCTTATAAAACCAGGAAGCCGTTTTATAATTTCGTGATGACAACTTCTAATCATCGTCCTTTTACTTTTCCAGCGGGAAGAATTGATATAGCCGGGGGGAGCAGGGAGGCTGCTGTACGTTATACAGATTATTCAATTGGCAGGTTTCTGAAGCAGTTAGCTGAAAAGCCATGGTATGGAAATACAGTTGTGATAATCGTAGCAGACCATTGTGCCAGCAGTGCAGGTAAAAATGAGATAGATATCAGTAAATATCACATTCCTTGTTTGGTACTCAACCTGCCAGGAAAAAAAAAGCAGGTTATTGATAAACTTTGTTCGCAGATAGATCTTTACCCTACATTATTCAAGCTGTTTGGCTGGAGTTATCAAAGTAATCTTTTTGGTCAGGATGTGCTGGATCCGTCATACTCACCGCGTGCGGTATTTGGTACTTATCAAAAGTTAGCCTATCTTAAAAATGACAGCCTGGTTATTCTGGGGCCGCAGCAGAAAGTCGAAACATTTCTTTACCGGAAGAGCGGAAACGAACAGATACCTCATTCATTGCCCCAGGCTATAACAGACAAGGCTATAGCTTATTATCAGACCGCTTATGATTTATTTAAAACAGGTGGGCTTCGTCAGTAAACTGCACCTTATAAAAGGAGATTAATTAATACACCGGTTAATGCAGCAGACGCAAAACTAACCAATGTACCAACGAGTATATACTCAGTTTTAAGTTGGGTGTTTACTTCTTTTTCACTGAAACGGAGAATAGACTTTGCTGTCATTAGAAAACCAATCGCCGTATATTGTGCCATGAGTACGAATGTGAGAATTAGAATCCGTTCGCAGATACCAATCCATTTTCCGGCATTAGCAAGTCCAAGTTCCTGTTCTTCTGTTTTTGGTATTTCAGCTGGAATACTGTCTTCGATGATTAGCTGTTCCGGAGTTGTATTTCTGGTTTTCTCCCGGCTGATCTGATCTCTCCATTTTTGTGTTGCCTTCCCAATGATAATGCCCAGTGGCCAGCTGACAAAAGTATATCCGGTTGCCACGATCCAGAATAAATCCCTTTTAAATAACTGATGTGTAAACAGTGGAATTTCACCCCAGCGTCCTTCAACAGATAACCAAAGGATAATACTTACAAAAACATGGGCGATCTGATCTGCGATGAAGCTGGTGAAATTATCTTTTCCCGCTTTTGCTTTGATATAATCTATGCATAAATGTGTACTGAAAATGACTGTGGGGATTATCCAGTTATCGTATCTTCCGGATAAGATATAAGCGACTACTGTCGTCACTACGACATGAAGATAAAGCTTGCCCGATTTTCCCTTTTTTAATTCTCTGTCTTTCACCCAGCTGTTGGGCTGAAGAATAAAATCTGTCAACAGGTGTGCAATCAGTAATCTCAGTAACAGCGATATTTCCATTATTTCTGTGTAGCTAAATTTCCAATATAGTTAATGGCAGGTTCAAATTCTTTCCAGCCGGCAGATTTTAATCTGCTGTTTACAGAAGGCTGGGAGAGTGATAATGCAGCTGCAATCTCTTGCTGGGTATGACCGTCAAGCAGCATAAGGATAACCTCTGCCTGCCCGGTAGTCCAGCTGCCGATATATTTATTCATGAAGTTAAGAATAATTTCTATGCCTTTGTTCTTCTCCTGATCATTGGTATGTATGGTCAGATATTCATGTTCTTTCATCTTATCAAAATTTCTTCCTGACAAATGAAATGCTTCCCCGTCTGAACTCAGTACATTTTTCCCCTGATAGGAGATTGCTCCGATGCCTATAGAAATTCTGCTGCTTATGGATATATGAGCCGTAGGATCTGAGTTTGTTTTAAACCAGCAGATTAGTTGGATGCTTTTAATAATTGCTTTAGTCGGGTCGTCAAAAAGTACCTGGTAACTGTCTCCTCTGAACATTTCAGCGTTGCTCTTTTTCTTCGTCCAGTTCTTGATCAGAATTTCTGTACTTTCAACCAATTGCTTTCTCTTTATCGGAGATAATTTAGTGAAATTGATAATGTCTCCGGTAATTACTGCTTGTGTTTCCATCACGGTAAGTTAAATACAACAACAATATAGTGTTTTTAGTCTATATTTTGAATATATAGAGTAATTTATCTATAAATCTATATTATAGTGTTTTTGATCTATACATGATCATTTATATAAACATCATCTTTTGTCTCCCGGTAGCGGAAAAAAAAACAAGAAAAGTCTTTCTACATCGGATTATGTATCCTATATTCGCGCTGTTTATATTAAATCTAAATAAGGATAGAGCCTTAGGAGACATAATTGACAATGCGAACAAATTATAAAATAATATTATGAAAACAATTAAAACCTTATTGGTACTGGCTGTCATGCTGGTTATTTCTAACTCTAGTTATGCGCACGCCCTGTGGATTGAAGCAAATTCAAATGGCCAGAAAGGAAAGAGCCAGGAAGTTAAGATCTTTTATGGTGAATTTGCTACTGGTGAGATCGAACCAGTTAATAAATGGTATTCGGATGTAAAAGAGTTTACATTATGGCTTACAGGTCCCGATCAGAAACGTGAAAAAGTCACTGTTAGCCAAAAAGATGATCACTTTGTAGCGCAGTTCACACCTGAAACAGATGGCGTATATTATCTGACTGTAGTACACGATGCGAAGGAAATTGCGGGTAAAACTAAATATGAATTTTCTTCTGTTGCTGCTGTCAACGTTGGTAAATCGGCTGTATCCGGACACAATCATATCGAAAATTCTTTAAAAGTTATTACTTCTCAAACGCAGGCTAAAGTGTCATCGCCAACGAAAATACAAGTGTTTATGGACGGAGCTCCACAAGCTAAGGGTAAAGTAATCGTGACTTCAGAAAACGGCTGGGCTAAAGAATTCACCGCAAATGAAGCGGGTGAAATAACTTTCTCACCAATTTGGAAAGGGAAATATGTTCTGGAAGCAACTAATTTCAAAAAAGGAGAGGGTGAGCTGCATGGTAACGCCTATGAAAGTACATGGCAGGGTGCAACAACAGTAATGTATGTGCTATAAATATTAATTCAAAGATCCCATGGAAAGAGACGGCAATCTCAAACCATGGGGCTCTCTATTCTGTAAGACAGCTGAAACTGTCGTACAACGCTTTTACAAGCGTCAACTCCTAAATGACATTAAAAGTTATATGCAAATTAAGCAATTATTACTTGTTATATTGTTGATCTTATTTCATAATCAGCAGTTAGTTGCGCAGCAGAATGCAACTCAAAAATTCTCAGGAACGGTAAGCTCGGACGATGGTTTACCTATACCTGGTGCTACTGTTAAAATCGGAGAATATATTCGGGTTACAGATAATAAAGGTGAGTTTTCCTTTGATCAGATCATACCCAAATCTTATACGATTTCTATTGTATATATCGGCTTTAAGCCTATTCGTAAGTCCATAACTATTGGCGAAAAACAAAAAAACAGAATTGAATTTGTAATGGATGCTACCACACATGAACTAAAGAATGTTGACGTAGTGGGCCGGACAAAAGTAACTGAAGTTAACAGGCAGGCTTTCAATGTGACGGCATTAGATGCGACTAAAATGCATAATTCTACCCTGGATATTGCAGGTGCACTCGACAGGGTCGCAGGTGTCCGTGTCAGGGAAACAGGAGGCTTGGGTTCTAACTTTAATCTTTCGCTAAATGGTTTTTCTGGAAACCATATTCGTTTTTTTCTGGATGGTGTACCCATGGATAACTTCGGTTCTTCTTTTCAGATTAATAATATCCCGATTAATATTGCCGAGCGTATAGAGGTTTATAAGGGAGTCGTACCTATGTGGTTAGGTGCAGATGCACTGGGTGGAGCTGTTAACATTGTAACCGGAGACCGCTTTCGTAATTATATAGACGTATCCTATTCTATTGGTTCATTCAATACGCATAGAAGTGTTATTAATGCTGCGGCAACTTCCAAATCTGGATTTACAGTTCAATTAAATGCATTTCAGAATTTTTCTGACAATAATTATAAAGTTACTGTAGATGCGTCTGACATTAATACTGGACAATATTCTCCTGGAACAAGGGTAAAACGCTTTCACGATCAGTACCATAACGAAACTGTAATTGCCAATGTTGGTGTAGTGGACAAATCTTTTGCAGATAAATTATTATTTGGCGTAACGCTCGGGCAAAACTATAAAGAGATTCAGACCGGCGCCAGGATGGTCTCTGTTTTCGGACAATGGCACCGTCGTGGTAATATGATAATGCCTACGTTAAAATACCAGAAAAAGGATCTGATCAAAGGTCTGGATCTGAATTTTAATGCGAATTACAATTTCGGTAAAGAACAAAATATTGATACGGCTTATCGGCGATATGACTGGTTTGGAAATTACAAACAGTATGAGGGTAAAGGTTCTGAAAGAACAAGAACAATGTACAAATATGGTAATAACGCCGGTTTAGCAACAACGATGCTAAACTATAAGCTGAATGACAATCACTCTTTTGCTTTAAGTAACGTGTTTTCTACTTTCGACCGCAAGGGCTCTGATGAGATCAACCCATCCAATAATGCCTATGAGCAGAAGCAGAAAACAAATAAAAACATTTTGGGGCTGGGCTATATGTTTAATACGGCAGACCATTGGAGTTTAAATCTTTTCAGTAAATATATTATTCAGAATTCCATTGTAGGGCAGCAAAATTTGAATCAGACAACTACTCAAAGCCAATTTGGCTATGGATTGGCGACCAGCTATAATTTCAATAGAAATCTTCAACTGAAAGCATCTTATGAAAAAGCAAACAGGATGCCTGAAGCTACTGAGATATTCGGAGATGTAGAAAATTTTGAAGGAAATTCGAATCTGAAGCCAGAAGTT
Source organism: Pedobacter antarcticus (assembly GCF_900103515.1). Classification (NCBI taxonomy): domain Bacteria; kingdom Pseudomonadati; phylum Bacteroidota; class Sphingobacteriia; order Sphingobacteriales; family Sphingobacteriaceae; genus Pedobacter; species Pedobacter antarcticus. The sequence continues at coordinate 738,949 of NZ_FNGZ01000001.1, read as the reverse complement.
AGTGACAATGTAAATGTTGGTTTAATGTACTCATTTTCATTGCAGGATGTCAACAGATTCTCCATATCAGCAAATGCGATTTATAGGAATGCAAGCAACTTTATCTATTACCAGTTTAACCAGAACCAGAGCAAATTAGTTGCTGGCAACAGAGACGGGGTAACCAATTTTGGTGGCGATATAGAGGCCCGGTATTCTTTTAAAGACTGGCTTACAGCCGGTGTAAATGTAACCTATCAGAATATTATAAATCAACAGGAATATGAGGGAAATCCTCCGGTTTTAAGTCCTGTTTATAAGGACAGAATGCCTAATATTCCTTTCTTATATGGAAATGGTGACGTTGCTTTTTCATTTAAAAATGTAGGCAAAAAGGGCAATAACCTAAGTTTTGGGTACAATTTGCTTTACGTACATGCCTTTTATTTATACTGGCCCAGCAGAGGTACATCTGGTGATAAATATGGTATCCCTAAGCAATTATCACATGATGTCAATTTGCTTTACAGCTTAAAAAATGGGCGTTATAACATTTCAGCTGAATGTAAGAACCTCAATGATGCCCTGCTTTATGATAATTTCAGTTTACAGAAACCAAGCAGAGCATTCTACCTCAAATTAAGATACTTCATTAACAAGACTGCCTAATAAACAACGGTCTCAAGACCAATACAAATCTCATCAAACACCATAACAATAAATGAAAATGAAATCTACTTTAAAAAATGCATGTTACGCAATGGCTCTTATAGCCGGAATTTCTTCTTGTTCAAAAGATAAATCGAATGATCTAATATCAGAGAATAAAGGGAATTATATATTAACAGTTACTCCGGTCGCCTCAACAGGAGTCGCAGATTATTTGCTTACAGCCGATAACTTAGAATCCGGTACACTTTCTACTGCTGGAAATGGTTTGGAGCAGGATGGTACGTTTCGTTATTATGTGACAACAAACAATAAATTTTTCAGCATGCTGTATGGCCAGGGAAACCCGGGTGCTGTAACTACCTATAATATTCAGAACGGGAAATTATCTAAATTATCTAATTTCCAAACTGAAACGGTTCAGGCATTTGCTCCGGTAAATAATGACCTTTTATTGGTGAAAATTCCGAGAACATATGGCAACAAAGCAAACTGGTACCAAGTAGATACAGATAAATTGCTAATTACTAGTGAAGGCCAGTTAGATGTCGCCAATTTAACAGGTAATGGCGAAACAGCACATTTCTCCTGGTTAAAACAAGTTAACAATAAGGTGTTTGCACCATATTTTTCTATTAAGGCTTGTTGTGCAGACGGCTTCGGTACAAATTATCCGGACAGTGCCTGGGTAGCTGTTTATGATTATCCGAGCATGAAACTAGAAAAAATTATCAAAGACAATCGTACCAGCTTCATCGGAAGATATTTCGTGGACGGCTTGGGCGTATTAGAAAATGGAGATACTTATGCATTTTCAAGTTCTGTGGCAACTACCGGAGGTGTATTTAGCTCTAAAAAGCCATCAGCAATTACACGTATTAATGCTGGTACTACAGAATTTGATCAAAACTATTACTTTAATTTTCAAGATGCATCTGGTGGAATGAACATAACAAACTGGATTTACATTGGTGGTGGGAATTTTGTAGTGAATGCAACTACAGCCGCAGAAAAAGGCGCATATAATACAGGCGTTCATATAGGGATCGTTAATGTAAATAATAAAACGTTTAAAGCGGTAACCGGTATGCCTGACCTTGATAAGATCGGAAGTGTAACTGATCATAACTTTACGCCTAAAGATGGCAGAACGGCTTATATGGGGGTAACATTAAAAGACGGAAGCAGCTTTGTATACAAAATTGATGCAGTGACAGCGACTGCTACGCAAGGACTTAAAGTTGAAGGCGGTACAATTACTTCCATCAGTAAATTATAAGAATTAATCTCTCTGTTCAATTGATTAGCCCGCTGATGTGAATTGGCGGGCTAATCATCATTTAAATCTTATGTATACTACAATCGTATTACTGCTTTTTGTTGCCTTTTTGCTCTTGTATAATCTTTCCAAAAAAAGCAAATGGGAAACGAAAACTGACTGGGTGGTTAAGATGGCCTCACAACCGTTACTGACCAGAGTTATAAGTTTTTCAATGATGTTAATCTCCTGCCTGATTCTGATCTGTATAAATGGTTTGGCTTCAGGAATTTTTGGCTTTATTGTGATATTGATGGCCATGGGTAGTTTAATAGTCCTTTTATTTCCTTTCCATTATCTCTCGACTAAGCATGTAGTGATCTTATACGTGCTGTTTGCCGGTTTAGAACTTTTTATCTTTTAATATGCCTGCTAATAAAAAATACCTGACTAAATCTCCTATCCAGAGGTTTCTTAAAATCACAGCTGGTGTAATCGGAGGATATGCAGTTATGATATCCTTTCATCATTTGTTCGGTTACATTTTTGAGCCTAAAGATGTAGTTATTACTGCCGGAATTACCGGATATATTCTTTGGGCGGTTCTCTTATTACTGGCTTTTTTAGCTGAAAAAGCTTGGAAAATATGGCTATACTATATATTGCTAACCGTCCTTTTCGCTCTTCCAATTTTATTGAAATTATAATCTAAATCATGAATATCAGAAAGTATAATATTTATTTTCACACCCATACGATAAGCGGTATTATAATCTGTGCTCTGCTTTATGTTATATTTTTTGCGGGCTCTTATTCCTTCTTTAAAAAAGAGATTTCAGCATGGCAAAGTAATACTTCCTACAGCGCACACGAGAATCAGCCTGTTGTTTACAATAAACTTCTGGACTCTTTAAATCAGAAACATAATCTGACCGGCAGGGACATCTCACTATACTTTCAGCAACATACCTTTGACAGTTATGTGGATATGTCTGCCTCTAAAGACAGTACACTTGTACCGAAGAAAAAGCATGCTGAAGAAGTTGGAAAAGGAAGAGGCAGAGGTCGTGGCAGAGGCGGGGATGGTGCGTATTTTAAATACAACTTCATCAACGGCAATTCTTCAACTTATCAGCAATCTTATGATATGGGTGAGTTTTTATACAGACTCCATTTTTTAGCACAGCTAAATTCAGTACCTATTAGACTAGGAACCCCTTTTGGTTATCTATTGGCGGGAGTGGTTTCATTTATCTTCTTGTTTGCCTTGATTACAGGTTTAATGCTGCACTGGGATAAAATTGTATCTAACTTTTTCATATTCCGGCCTTGGTCAAAGGTAAAGACCGTATGGACCGACGCACATACCGCATTGGGAGTGATTGGCTTCCCATATCAGTTTATTTACGCTATAACGGGTATTATCCTGATTTTTAATGTGGTAATAATTACGCCGTTCAGCACAATTTTTTACGGTGGAAAAGCAGATAAACTGTATCAGGACCTAGGTTATTCTGATTCACGGGAATACAACTATTCTTATCATGCACTGAATAAGAAAGTAGATGTGAACTCTTATGTAGACCGTACTAAGAAGTTATGGAAGGACCCCTTCATTCAGAATGTTTCCATTAAAAACTATGGTGATACGTCTATGCATATCATTATAGAAGGTACTGCAAATAAAAAGGAAAGTTTTGCTGGTACCGGTAAAATTATTTATAAGGTAGAAAATGATCAGATAGTCTTTCATAAGTCACCTTTGACTGATGTAACGTATGTAGACAAGGTTCGTAGTCTGATTTACAGATTGCATTTTGGAGATTATGGGGGGTATGCATTGAAAATAATTTACTTCGTATTAGGTATAATGGGATGTGTGGTTATTATTTCCGGCATACTTGTCTGGCTAGTTGCCAGAGACAAAAATAATATTCCGGCCTACAAGCGTAAGTTTAATTTCTGGCTTGCAAATATATTTTTGGCCGGTTGCCTGGCTATGTTTCCTGTAACTGCATTAACCCTCGTTGCAGTAAAGGTTAATGGCGCAGCGGATCAGGACTTTATCTACCATTTCTATTTCTATAGTTGGTTGATACTTGGAATGTATTATGTTATTCGTAAAGATCTGAACCGCACAAACCGGGAAACGATTTTACTGGGAAGTATATTCAGTTTATGTATTCCAATAGCGAATGGAATTTGTACGGGTAACTGGATCTGGAATACCTATGCATCGGGTGCCGTAGATATTCTTTTTATCGACGTTTTTAGTATTGCACTGGCTGTGATTGGTTTTATCAGCTTTTATAAGATTCGTCAGAGACAGAAAAAACAGGCTGAAACTACGTAGAGATATCTTGTTAATAATTTCGTAAGGTGTGAGGTCAATAGGTGTATATTGAGCTCACACCTTTTTTCTTTGCAACATTTCAGGATTCGCTTTAATCGTATGTATTCAGTCGTTATTTTTTACATTTGAATTTAAGCTGGCAAAATGAAAATAATATCGGTAAATGATTTCTATAAGGATGTTTCTGCCGGAGCACCGGATTTGAACAGCAAGGAAATCGGACATTTCGATGTGTTCGACCTTAAAGCGCTTATTGCTCAAATGAAAGGTAAACCCGAAATGCCTTATAACCGCCGTGCATATTATAAAATCAGCCTGATTTGCGGGAAAAATACAGCTGAGTATGCAGATAAAATAATCGAGATTGATCAATACGCATTATTGTTCGCTACGCCTAAAATCCCCTATAACTGGATTCCTATGGGGCCAGACCAATCTGGTTATTTCTGTATTTTCACGGAAGATTTCTTAAATCCAGGCCGCAATGGTGTTTCCATTGACGAATTACCCATATTTAAAGCGGGAGGGTACCCAGTTTTCGAGGTTTCTTCCGAAAGAAGTGTTGAAATTGCACTGATCTTTAAAAAGATGATCGGTGAGTTATCATCAGCCTATACTTTCAAATTTGACTTGCTACGTAATTATATTTTGGAACTGATTCATTATGGTCAGAAATTACAGCCAGTATCTGCTTCATATCCAATGCATACTGCCTCTGCAAGGGTGTCTTCTTTGTTTGAAGAGCTCCTGGAGCGGCAGTTCCCAATCGAATCAGTCGGGCAGAAACTCCAGTTACGCACAGCTAAGGCTTATGCTGACCGGTTGTCTGTACATGTCAATCACCTGAATAAAGTTTTAAAGGAACAGACAGGAAAAACGACAACCGAAATTATATCAGATCGGATAATCAGGGAGGCCAAATTACTGCTTAGACAAACAGACTGGAACATTTCAGAAATAAGCTATTGTCTTGGATTTGAAGAGATTGCACATTTCTCCAATTTCTTTAGAAAACAAACCAAACTGTCTCCAGTAGAATTTCGTTCCTGATCTAAACCTGAATTTGATAATTTGAATTTTGCAAACAATGGATTGATGTTTGCAAGCAGCAATGTGGTAAAATATCGACTTTTGGGTTTATAATATCATTAATTCATATCAAATGGCAGTTTTAAACAAAATCGCATTAATTACTGGTGGGAGCCGTGGATTAGGCAAAGACATGGCAATAAGTCTTTCTAAAAAAGGAATAGACATAATATTAACATACCATTCTAAAAAGGACGAAGCGCAGGACGTCGTAGCCGAGATTGAAAAGAATGGACAGAAAGCACTGGCAGTCCAGCTGGATACAGGCAATGTAAAGAGCTTTGACTCCTTTTTTGTAGAGTTATCATCTCAGTTGCAAGATAAATTTCAGGCTGAAAAATTTGATTTTTTAATCAATAATGCGGGGGTCGGGCTCGGTGGTGGTTTTTTGGATACCACAGAAGATGAGTTTGACTTATTATCGGCTATTCATTTCAAGGGTGTATTCTTTCTCACCCAAAAAGGGGTCGCACTGATTAATGATGGTGGTAGAATAATTAATATTTCAACAGGATTAACCCGCTTTGTGGGATCCGGACTAGCGGCATACGCGAGCATGAAAGGAGCAATTGAGGTGCTTTCAAAGTACATGGCTAAAGAGTTGGGTAAAAGAGGTATCGCTGTAAATGTTGTCGCTCCAGGAGCTATTGAGACAGATTTCGGAGGTGGAGTTGTACGGGATAATACACAGGTCAATCAATATCTGGCTAATGCTACTGCACTAGGCAGGGTAGGGCGCGCAGATGATATTGGTTGGGTTGTAGCTTTTCTTTGTACTGCAGATGCAAAATGGGTTAATGCTCAGCGTATTGAAGTTTCTGGTGGTATGAATCTGTAAAGTACGGGACAAAGGGCCGGAAGTAGAATACAGATTTTCTCCATAATTGGCATATAGTTTAGCGGTAAATCTTGTATTTATGCGTATTAAACTTCTGTGTTTATCTCTTCTTTTCTACATTCTTTGCCCCGTTATTGGCAAAGCACAGGTAATTGATTCACTTGCTTACCGGCCTAAAGTTTCTTCTTTTATTATTCCTGCCGTGCTAGTCGGATATGGGCTGGTATCACTCTCCTGTAATTCTCCCATCCGTCATCTGGATTTTTCGACGCGGAATGAGCTGCAGGAAGACCATCCTTTATTTGCCGCTCATGTAGATAATTATCTGCAATTTGCACCCGCTGTCGCCGTCTATGGACTTAACCTGGCCGGTATTAAGGGTAAACATTCGTTGGTAGATGCTACCGGTATTTACTTGCTTTCAGAGGCGATTATGAGCGGAACAGTTTTTTCCGTGAAGCGTATGACCAATCGGGAACGTCCGGACCACAGTGGCTTTAATTCATTCCCATCTGGCCATACTGCTAATGCATTTGCCGCCGCAGAGTTTCTGATGCAGGAATACAAAGACGTTTCTCCCTGGTATGGATATGCAGGATACACAGTAGCGACCGCGACCGGGGTCCTAAGAATGTATAATAATAAACATTGGTTAAGTGATGTGATCACTGGTGCAGGTGTAGGGATTATATCCACTAAGCTCGCCTATATAATCTATCCTAAACTTAAAAAACTTGTGGTTGGAACTAAGGCGCAGCAGTATAATCTTATTCCTGCATATCAGAATCACACGTTTGGTTTGGCCTTTAATGCGAGGTTGTAAGTTATATAATCGGTACACTTACAGAACCATTAACTAATATTTTGAAAACAAATGCACCCTTTAAAAGATTGTAGGTATTACTTTATCAATTCAATTAAGTATGCCTGAAGGTCCGTCTATTGTTATTCTAAAAGAAAAGATGTCTTATCTCAAAAATAAAGTTGTAGCTGAGGCTTCTGGTTATGCTGATGTGGATATGGAAGCAATTGCCCATCGGAAGATTCTGGATTTTAAAACATGGGGAAAGAATTTTTTTATTTGTTTTAGTGATTTCAGCATCAGAATACACCTGGGATTATTTGGAAGCTACCAGTTTCATGAGCCCAAAAAAGTGAATCCAAAATTGGCACTTCATTTCAATGATGACAGTGTTTATTTTTATGTATGTACGGTGCAACGCATTGATGTACCCCTTGATACATTGTATGACTGGACAGCAGATGTGATGAATGAGCAATGGAGTGCAGTAAGCGCACTGGAAAAGCTGAAAAAACATCCTAATAAGAAAATATGTGATGTACTGCTGGATCAGAAGATATTCAGCGGGGTTGGAAATATCATTAAAAATGAGGTGCTATTTCGGGCGAAGGTTCATCCGGAGAGTATTGTTCAATATATTCCTTTAAAAAAACTGGAGAAAATCACAGAAGAATGCCGGAATTATAGTTTTGATTTCCTCAAGTGGAGAAAACGAAACGAATTAAGCCGGCATTATGAAGTATATCAGCAACAAGAACTTAAGGGGACCGATCAGGAAGTGACAAGAAAAGATACAGGAACAACCAGACGTACTAGTTACTTCATAGAGGGGATACAAAAGCTTTATGTGCATTAATTCCAAAACCATTTAATACCGGACCTGTTTTACATAAAATTCAAATTATGTATAGAACAGTTGTAATTACGGGTGCCTCTAGCGGTGCAGGAAGAGCAATAGCTTATGAATTTGCTCTTCAAAAGGATAATCTGGTTTTAGCGTCCAGAAACATCGATGAACTTGAGGAAGTTAAAGCAGAATGTGAATCAATGGGTGGAACGGCTATTTGTGTGTATACAGATGTAACCAGTTATGGAGATGTGATAAACCTGGCCTCAGCGGCTGCCGATTTCGGTGGAAATATTGATATATGGATTAATAATGCCGGCGTACTGGCAGCAGGTTCTTTTGAAGATACTCCGGTTGAAGTGCTAGACCAGGTTATTCGTACTAATCTAATGGGATATATTCATGGAGCACATGCAGTACTGCCATATTTTAAAAGTCAGGAGCGGGGAGTATTGATTAATAATATTTCTATCGGAGGCTTTCTGCCGGTTCCTTATGGTGTTGGATATTCTGCAAGTAAATTTGGTCTGAGAGGGTTTTCGGCGTCCTTACGCGCTGAGCTGGTTAACTTTAGCGGGATACATATATGCGATGCCTATCCTGCATTTTTAGATACACCAGGTATTCAGCATGCCGCAAATTATACGGGCAAGAGTATTCGGCCTGCACCTCCTGTTTATGATCCTGCAAGGCTTGCAATTGCGATAGCAGAACTCGCAGCCCATCCAAAATCTGAAGTTATGGTAGGAAGTGCTTCCATTTTACTCCGCTATGCCTATGCTGTATTTCCAGCTTTAACCAGCAGAATTACCGCTAAGGTGATTAGTACTTATCTGAACCGCTCAGAACCCATAGAGAAGGTTGACGGGAACGTTTTTAATACTGTTAAATATGGAAACGCGGTACATGGAGGGTGGGGTGTCCCGGGAAAACCAAAAGCACATAGAAAATATATTGCAGCTGGATTATTGATGCTTTCTGCAGCTGGACTAATGTTGCTCCGCAAAAAATAAAACGCTAAACTGAAATGTAATTAGGGCATTGACTCTTAACCTTGAAGACGAATAGAATCAGTCGCGTCTAATTCGATGCCTTGTTTTTAGGAGACAGCTTCACATGATAGCAAAAACGTAATGCTTGATTGTGTGGCAGGCTCCATAATCTCATTATTCGTATTTCAACGCCCTAACCGGGTTTCCTTTTGCTGTTTGATAGGATTTGATACTTATTGTCAATAATGTAATCAGTGCGGAGATTAGTGATGCAAAGCAAAATGGCCATATATTAAGCTGTATCCGGTAAGCAAAGCCTGAAAGCCAGTGCGAAACGAATAAATACGCCAATGGCCAGGCAAGAAAATTGGCGATTAATACCATCGTCATAAATGAACTATTCAGCATATTAACCAACTCGGTTGTAGATGCACCCAGCACTTTTCTGATCGCAACTTCTTTAGTTCTTTGCACGGCAACGAAAGAAATCAGTCCGAAAAGGCCGATAAAAGAAATTGAAAGGATCACCATTGTAGATATATTGAAAATCATTCCTGTAATTCTTTCATTTTCATAGTAATTCTGCATTTCATCATTTAGAAGATTAACATTGTAGATTGAGTTGGGATAGTTTTCATTCCATAAAGATTCAATATCCTTCATGCTCTGCATTAACTCCAGACTATTCATTTTAATTGCCGCAGTATAATATTCGCCTTTTTGAGGATAAATGGCGATAGGCGAAATATTCTGCTGTAATGAGAGATCGTTATAATCTTTCACAACGCCTGTTATTGGCATTTTATAACCATTGGTAATCAATTCCTTTCCAATAGCCTGTTCAGGATCTGAGATATTCATCTTTTTTAAGAATGTTTCATTGACCACGCAGCCATTTATAGTATCACTTTTTTTAAAAACTTTTCCTGCGATCAGTTTTAAACCGAATAATTCAATATAGTTTTCATCTGCTTTGGAGTTTCTAAGTTCAAAATCCTGATTTTTCTTTCCGTCATAACTGAAATCGGAAGTTGTGATATCATTTGATAAAGGCGCACCCTGACAAAAACTAACATTTTCTATGCCTGCGATTTTTAGTAGTCTTTCTTTGAATGAACTGTATTTCAGTTGACTGAGACTGTCAGAAGGCAAATTGACTAAAGCCACTGCGTCTGGGTTGAAGCCTAATGGTTTTTCTCGTAAATATTTCATTTGCTTCACGATAACCAGCGTACCAATGATCAGTATAATACTTATAGAGAATTGGAAGATAACAACAACTTTTCTCAGATTCAATCCATTAGAGTTTATCGAAATCTTATTTTTTATTGCCAGAATAGGGTTGAAATTTGAGATAACAACAGCAGGATAGAAGCCCGCTAAAAAGCTGATGGTAATTACCAATACAGCCATGAAGAGGAAAATTATCGGATCACTGAATAAGCTCAGTTCGACTTTGCCTTTGAAAAGATTCTCCATTGCAGGTAGACTTAGTTCTGTAATGACACAGGCGATTAATAAAGCGATCAAAGTAATCGAAAATGTTTCTGTTAAGAACTGGATAACCAGCTGTTTTCTTTCACTGCCCATGACTTTACGAACTCCGACCTCTTTTGATCGGTTAACAGCTTGTGCGGTAGCAAGGTTTATAAAGTTGATACAAGCGGTGAGTATTAAAAATAAACCAATCAGACTAAGTCCGTAAATTTCTTTTCTGGTGATAGAGCTTTCTGCAAAACTTCCATACTTGTCATTAAAATGAATATCAGCCAGCGACTGTAATTTATTTTCCTGATTTCCTAAAATTTGCTGGTTTTGATAATGGTTTTTATTAAAACGTGCGATTGGCGCTTCTAAATCAGCAGGGGTTAAACCTTTTTTCAACAGAACATAACATTCCATCGCGGAATTGACTCCATCCCAATTAATGAATTTTTTGCTGTTAAACGTTTCATAGCTGATTACGATCTCTAATGGCAAACTGCTATTTTTAGGAATATCCTTAAATACTCCGGTAACAAGCAGATTTATTTTACCAAAAAGAAAGCTCTTACCCATAGCGTTGTCAGTGCTTCCATAAAATTTCTTTGCCATATTCTCTGAAAGAATGACCGTATTAGGTTCGGACAACGCCAGTTTTTGATTACCGGCGTTAAAAGGAAGATCGAATATTTCAAAGAATTCCGGATCGGTATAATACACAGATTCCCGTGTTTTGAGTACTATCTTACCACTTTCATCTTTGATATATATAATTCCTCCTCTGCCGATCACGGGGGTGACTTTATCCAAACCGGAAATTTCGTCTTTGACTGCCTGAACAAGCGGTAACGGGATTCCTTTTGAATAATCCTCATTGCCAGAATAGTTCCAATGGGTGACAAACCTGTAGATCCTATCCCCATTTTTGTGACCTTTATCAAAACTCAGCTGATAATTCAGGAAAACAAAAAGAAGCATACAGCCAGCTATGCCTATGGATAAACCTGTTATGTTAATTAAGGTATATGTTTTGTTTTTCCAGAGATGACGCCACGCAATTTTTAGATTCAATCGAAACATAATACGTTTTTTTCTAATCATCTAAAAGCTATGCCACTATCAATTCTTATTTTAAATAATTGATAATTAGCTGTTTATGTATAGTGTTCATTTTTTATTGTACATTTTCGGACAAGAAATGAACAATTTCGTACAGTTACTTTCTTGTCCAATGATTTGCCCAATTTTTAATAGTCTGGTAATTTGAGAAGCAAAAAAAAGTTATACCAGTGAAAATTGTAATCCAGCAATAGATTAGTTTTACACCACTGATATTACTGGCGAGCAGGTAAAGGATCAATGTCGGTAATATCGCAACTACCAGACATACAAGTAAGGATATAATCAGTGGCGCTATCAGATGGTCGATTACTGCAATTAATTTTATTTTCCTGAGGATAAACGCAACAAACGTGAGGCCTAGAACGCCAAAAATTATTGCTGCAAAACCGTACATCAATACCTGCTCAGGATGTTGGTTAATACCACTTTCATATCCGAAAAACTGATTAAAGTTGAATCCCATTGTAAGCTTTTTCTTCCTGCGAAATGATAAACAGATTCTTCTGACGGTACCCTAGTAATCCGGCCAAAAGTAAATTTGGAAACTCCTGTATTCCGATATTATAAAGGTTCACACTATCATTATAATACTCTCGTCTGTCTGCTATTTTATCTTCCATTTGTGAAATCCGCTTTTGAAGTTCAAGAAAGTTATTGTTCGACAACAACGCAGGGTAATTTTCAGAAACAGCGAATAAGGATTTGGTTGCCTTAGCCAGTTCACTAGAATTTGCTATTTTTTCATCAATTGTTGTCGAATTCATGAAATCAGTTCGTAATCTGGTTAGATTCGTTAACATAGATTTTTCGTGTTCCATATAAGCAGAAGTGACCTTTACCAGTTCGGGAATTTCATCGGCTCGTTGCTTGAGAATCACATCTATATTCATGAATGCTTTCTCGATATTGTTTTTAAGCATGACCAGCTTGTTAAATATGCCGATGAAAAAACTCAGGGCGATTATTACGAGTAATAATCCGACTATTAATGCGATGTTTTGTGCAGTCATAATTGCTTAAGATATAATGATATATATGATTATAAGTGTAATGAAAAATAAGGTAGTAAAAAAGGATTTGTATAAAGGGGTAAACTTATTCTTAATGGCCACCTCATGAGGAAATGCAACCCCGAATACCCCATGATGGTCGTCTTTCTGAATTAACGTTTCACCGTTATTACTGGTCGCCTTTCCAATCAGCAGAAGATAATCGTCATTTTTAAGGTAGGTTTCATAATATCGTTTATCACCACTTTCTACTTCTTTGTCTACCCGCTGTATATAGTAATCGAGCCCATCGCCATTAACTAAGACAGAGCCGGTTTCATCTTTGATTCTAAAAGTACTTGTTTTTCGTTCAGAAAATATATTACTCCATGTGGTATTTCCATCTTTATCACGCCTACGCTGTTCTATACGAATGGAGTACCCTATACAGGGTGTTTGAAAATGAGGTGAGATTAAAGGTTCTAACTCAATAAGGTCCCCGGCAACTTCGACCAAACCCATTGCTACAGCATTCATTTTTGAAGTCGGTAATATCGCCTGTAATTTGTAAAAGCGTGTTCTGGAAGTTGGGAAAAAGATTGAATCGAGAATAAATATTAGCGGTATGATGAGCAGCAATAATGATAATTTGCCTTCAGAATATAACCAGAACCCTATTATTAGAAATCCAAACACACCTATCGACTGGATCGAACGTTGAAATTTGCCCTTCTTCGGGGTTTGATATTTATCATTAAAACGCTTGTCGGTTTCTTTATTCTCCTTACTACTTCTGAAAATTGAAATGACCATTCCAATTACTCCGATTAAGAAGATTGATACAAATAATAAACTTACAATTAGTAAAGCCCACCCAGGGCGGACCAGATACGCTATAACAACCAGAAGCGGATGTGTAATGAAAAATAGGTATTTAGGACGGATGTCAATGTTGTATAATCCATTGAAAATCAATGTGTAAAATAATGCAATACCCTCACTGAAAATAAGAAGAAATATTAGGACCGGTGTATCGATCTGCTGGCTGCTGAAGAATTTTAATAGTTCGTTCATAGATATTGTTTCAGCTTTAATTTCGGAATATCAGTTCAAGTTCCTGCGGCAGACTTCTGCGCAAATTGGCTCTTTCCTGGTCAGTAAGTGGATTATTAGTTAATCTTATTTTAGACAGTTTCTTCATTTTTCCAATCTCAGTTGGAAGAGTTGTAAATTGATTATTGCTCAAGTCTAATTCGGCGAGATTTGGGAAGTTAAAAATTTGTGTGGGAAATGACCTTAAATTCTGTCCACTCAAGTCCAGATTAAAAACGAGTTCAGGAAATTGTAGTGCTTCCTGTAGATTATTATATTCAGTCTTATCAATTTTACGGGATTTTCCTTCGAATAACTTGCCCAAAAGAATTAATAAAAGTACAGCCAGAAAAAATATGCAAAGGAAGACTGCCCAGACAGGAGCATCGTCTTTTTCATGAGTAAAAATTCGTAGGTAGATAAAATAACCCATTCCACCCATCATGCCTAATAACATTAGGAAACCTATTCCGACAAATAACGACATCATTACGGAAATTGCAGAAAAAGTTCTTTTAGACCTGCTATAAAGCCAGCCAAGACCTGCGGCTAACACCCAGAATAGAGTAATTGCAGCTCGTATAAGAGTGTTGCCATTTTCAAAGAATGTGAGACTAATCATACCGGGCAACATTAATGCAAACCAAATAAGTATGGAAACGAGGAATAAAATGCCGTTTCCCGATTTCTTCTTTTTTACGAGCCACAATTTTGCAAGTCCAATAGACAGCAATGAGATTATCAGAAATAAATAACCCGCGGAGGTAATTTGAAGGAGGAGAGCTGATGTAGTCATATAGAATTTTCAAACTAACAAAAACTAAGCCGGGCCATTGTTTTAGGCTACTTTAAGTTAAAAAATTCTTGTGTTGTGGAATATTTTTTTGGTTTTTGTCCGATGTATCTCTCGAATATCCTGGTGAAGTGACTTAAATTGGAGAATCCCATTTTATAACCTGCTTCGGAAACGGACATGTTCTTCTCTCTGATTAGGTAGGCGGCCTCTTTTAGCCGAAAAGATTGATAATAGCTGTAAATGCTATTGCCAAAAATCTGTTTGAAGAGTCTTTTCATTTTACTCTCACTCATACCTGCAGCAATAGCTAATGTGGATAAATTCGGAGAGATATTTAGGTCTGCAATTATTTGATTCCTGATTTTATATATATTCTTCACATCATTTACATTTAACGGGTATGCAGCAGCCCGCTGATTTCGTAACAGTTCTGAAAATAAAAGATATATTAATTGTTCCGCCTGAAGTCTGCTGTGAAAATGATGTAGTTCTTTCGGTATCTGTTCATTTATGAGTCCGTTTGCTACTGAATGCATTTCGGGCGATATAATTTGCTCGTAAATATAGGGTTGCTGTCCTGATATGATGTTTTGCAGAAAGGCATCATCCGGACCGGGCTTTAGCAATTCTTCCAGCAGATCTTTTTTGACAGCAATAATTATCGTGTCAACTTTTGAATTTGCAGGAAGAAAAATCTCTGAATCCATTCCGGCAGATGCGATTTGGATATATGGCGAAGAGTGATGTTCACCCTGCTTTTGGCTAAAGAAATTGTGAAACGCCAGCACAACCATTTCGTTGACATTACCGGTTACCAGTCTTCTGAATGTAAAGTCGTCTTTCAGCTGATACAGTCTGATCATTATTTTTAACCGGTTTCCTAGATCTATACCTCTGAGATATCCGGAACCCATATTTTCTGGTATCGTAAGTACTCCATCGTTTACCGTCGTACCCAGCATGTCAGCAAACGCCTGCAATAAACCGACATCTCCATTGACTTTAAATTCCAATATCATATTTTGGTCGTTTAGGACTATTTTTCGCTTTAATATAGCTATTTTAATTGTTTATGTCTTCTGACCTTTGGTTTAGTAAAATAGAAACGATGAGTAATAAATTGACAAAAGGAAAAAGTATTGCTATTATTGGCGGTGGTCCGGGGGGCTTGATACTAGCCCGACTTCTCCAGATGAAGGGTGTAATGGTAAAAGTTTACGAACGAGACCTTGATAAGAATGTGAGGCAGCAGGGAGCGACCCTGGATCTGCATAATGAATCCGGTTTAAAAGCATTGCAGGATGCAGGACTAATGGAGGAATTTATAAAAAACTATCGTCCAAATGCAGATTTATTGCGTATAGTTGATAGGAAAGGGAATATCCTGACAGATCAACATACCATGTTGAAAGATGATACAATTACATTCGGTCATGCGCATTTTCGCCCGGAAATAGACCGTGGCCCGTTAAGGGATATTTTAATTAATTCACTATCTCCGGAGACTATTATCTGGAATTGTCAATTTGTAAATATGGAACCTTCAGGTGACGGCTGGCAAATCAGCTTTAAAAATGGAAATACAGTTTTTGCAGATATTGTCATCGGTGCTGATGGAGCTAATTCAAAAATTCGCCCGTATATGACTGAAATTAAGCCGTTTTATTCAGGGATTACAGTTATAGAAGGCTTGATCCATGATTCCGCAGAAAAAGCACCGGATATTCATGCCCTGGTAAAAGAAGGTAAGGTGTTTGCATTTGGCAACGATCAGTCAATCATTTTGAGTTCAAAAGGTGATGGAAGCACTGCATTTTATTTCGGTTTTAAGGCCGCAGAATGCTGGACAAAGACTTGTGGCTTGGATTTTACAGATCGGGAACAACTGCTTTCATGGTTTAAAGAAGAATATAGCGATTGGGGTGGCATATGGGACGGAATGATTACCAGTGCTGAAAATTTATTCATTCCAAGACCACAATATTGTATGCCATTCGACCAGAATTGGAAAGCTGGAGCCAATATCACAATGCTTGGAGATGCAGCACACCTGATGCCACCATACGCAGGAGAAGGCGTAAACATGGCGATGCTTGACGCGTTGGAATTAAGCCAATGTCTGGTTAACGAAGATTTTGAAGATTTGCAGACTGCAATAGCATTTTATGAAAAACAAATGCGAACCAGAGCCGCTGAGGTTGCGATGATAACTATGGACTCTACAGCAATGCTACATTCGGATGAAGCTATACCATTTATGACCGGTGTGCTCTCCTGATAACTAGTTTAAACGTTTACTCTTAAAGGTAAGGATTGTTTTTCTTTGAAAATTGAAATCATTATTTTTGAACAGTAATTAGAGTATGATGGCGGAATCTGAGGAAAGAAATAAGTTTAAAAAACTAGCCGGGCAGTTGCATTGCCCAAGCGGAGATGATGGTATAAAAACTGCTGATCAGATGGCACAAAGCAACAGTAATATGATTAGCCAAACGATCCAATCTTTGAAAATAGGGCCGGATGACATCATATTGGAGATTGGGCCCGGTAACGGAAGCCATCTGCCTGAAATATTAAGTTTGAATGGTACTGTGAGATATAACGGGGTCGATATTTCATCTACGATGGTTAATGAGGCGATTAAACTTAATCAGTTACCTATTCAGCAAGGCAGAGCTGACTTTGGATTATCAGATGGCGATTTTCTGAATTTTAAGGATGCAATCTTTACCAAAGTGTTTAGCGTTAATACTCTATATTTCTGGCAACACCCTGTCGCATATGCCAGGGAAATACTCCGGGTACTGATATCTGGAGGACATTTATATCTTACATTTGCCAGTCGCGATTTCATGGAAAAACTACCTTTTACAGCTTATAATTTTAAGCTTTATCACGTGTCAGAGGTTTCTGATATCCTGAAAAGCGCTGGATTTGAACTCGGAAATCTCAGCTCTTTTACCGAAAAAATAAGAAGTAATGCCGGTATGGATGTAGAACGGGAATTCTACATCCTGGAAGCAAAAAAACCTGAATAATCAGCATTCAACTATTGTAAATTCGGTGGTAAGGGCTTCAAGTTTCTTTTTGCATAGCTTTTTAGTGAGCGCGGTGAAGTCAAGGCCTAATTTATAAAGGTTTATTGCATCCTCTTTTTTTACACTGAATGTTTCACTATAACGAGCCCTTGAATAACTTCTGGTCAATATATCGAAGAGTTTTTTTCGTTCCGCTCCACTTGCCAGATAGTGATCGTAAGGATCGTCTGAGAAGCACCGGCATAGTTTGAGCAGACGATGAAGGTGATGGATATCGGAGCGATATTGCATAAATAGGGTAATCATCGCGATACAGCATTGCTCAACCACCTGATGTAGCAAGAACGTGCAAATTGCATACTGCTCATTATTAAGGCAAGTTTCAGCACCTGAAAGGAAAGCGTTAGCTAATGCATATCTTTTCTCAAATTGAATTTCTGTGTTTTCTACATCCCGGGGAAGCTGATCAGGTATACTAATATCTGAAATAGGGGCTCCATCCATACTATATAATACTTTGCCTGTTTTCAATACAGTAGTAAAAAAACTATTATAGCTAAAGACCGCATCCTGAACTGCCTGCTTCCCATGGCATAGAGTTATTATATCTCCAAATTCGAAATGCAGATTACAGAATTCCTGGCAATCATGAAGCGAACGCCTGGTATTTTGGGTGATTATAAGCAGGCAGCAATCAAATCGTTGCACGAAGTCGGTTCTTTGAAAGCAACTTTCTGCCTGTTCCCACTTGGTTTTTTCGGCAAATAATATAATTTGATAAGGCTGATATTTTTCTGCAATTAATTGGATAAGATTCTTAAACTCTTTTGCTAGTGTATTGTTTGATATTATCATGGCTTCGTTCATGATAGCTAATGTAATAAGGTGCTATTGTTTAATAACAGTTTTAGTATATGATTATATGTTTCATTATAACTATTGTCTCAAAAATTTGAAATTGATTGTTTACGTTAAGTAAAATCTGGTTTCAATATCATTAAATATTATTTCTGTTTTTATTTTTGCTTAATCAACATTTTTATTTAAATGATTAAACATTTTTTTTCTGTAGTGACGTTTGGATTTTTCTATCTCCTTTCATTACTACCATTCTGGTTGCTGTACATAATGGCTGATATTATATTTGTAATACTCTATTATATCTTCAGGTACAGACGTAAGGTGGTAGATGAAAATCTATTTTACGCTTTTCCCGAAAAAACAGAAAAGGAGCGGACATCAATCCGTATTAAATACTATCGTTACCTGACTGACCTTATAGTGGAGAGTTTAAAACTATTAACTATTTCTGAAGCTGAAGTAAAAAAAAGAGTATATGTTCCTAATGCGGAGTTGATTACAGATTATTTTGCTGGAGGTCAAAGTGTTTTGGGCATATTGGGACATTATGGCAACTGGGAGATGGGTGCCCTGCGATTCAGTCAGCTATTCGTTGAGCGGCGTGTTATTGTGTATAAGCCCTTAAGTAATAAATTCTTCGACAATATAGTTATTCGGATGCGGTCAAGGTTCGGAGCAACTTTAGTAGAGATGAAGAGTACTATGCGTAAACTCATTAGCTATAAAAATGAACGTACAATTACTGTCCTTGTTGGAGATCAGACCCCGTCTAAGCCGGAAATAAAATATTTTACTAACTTTTTAAATCAGCAGACAGCGGTATTTCTCGGAGTAGAGAAACTGGCAAAACTCACGAATAGTGTTGTCGTGTTTTGTGATGTCAGAAGAATTCGTAGGGGATATTACCAATGCACGTTTATACCAATGTTTAAAAACCCGAAAGAAACGAATACGTATGAGATTACTCACGCGCATGTAAAGTATCTGGAAGAGGTCATCAAAGAAAAACCCGAGTATTGGTTATGGTCACATAGAAGATGGAAATTTAAACCGGAGGATATGGTTTAATCATTATATGTAGTTTTTACCAAAATCTTATTTCCGATTGTATTTTATAAATTTGTTACATGGTCAATTCAGAAAATATTGGTGATTTTTATAAGAGAGTACCACAGGCTAATCCTTATGGATTGTCGCTGAACAATACCGGGTCGGGACATTTTAATGTTTTCTCGCGTGAAAACTGCTCTATAGTTACACCTTACAGAAGGCGTGATTTTTATAAAGTAACACTTCTTATCGGCCAGGGAAGATTATTTTTTGCGGACAGATGGGTTTTAATAGATAAACCTGCCTTACTATTCTCTAATCCGCTCATCCCGTATTCGTGGGAGGGGGATGCACAGGGGCAGCTTGGTTGGTTCTGTTTATTTAGTGAGGCATTTCTCACGCCATCAGAACGCCTGGGAAGTTTGCATGAATCTGCTTTATTTAAAATTGGTGGTAACCCTGTTTTCTTTGTTAATGAGGAACAGCAAGATGAAATATCAGTTATCTTCAGGAAGATGATGCAGGAGATGGAGTCGGACTATGCACATAAGTATGATGTTTTACGTAACCTGCTTCAGTTGCTTATTCATGAGGCCATGAAGATAAACCCCATTGGTAATTACCAACGCCATCACAATGCGGCAGAGCGGATCACATCGCTCTTTATTGAACTTATGGAGCGTCAGTTTCCGATCGACAGTCCCGGCAGCTACCTTAAAATAAAAACACCCAAGGACTATGCTCTTCATCTGTCCGTCCATGTTAATCATCTGAATAGGGCGGTAAAGGAGTTTACAGGAAAAACAACGTCAGACCACATCGCTGCAAGGCTGATTACGGAAGCGTGGGCACTATTAAAACATAGTAACTGGAATATTTCAGAAATCGCTTACAGTCTGGGTTTTGAGTACCCACCATATTTCACGAATTTCTTCAAAAAGAAAACTGGTGTTTCACCAAATGAAGCCAGGAAATCATTCGTTTAAATACAGCATTTTAAACCTCAATATGCTGTTTTCGGTACTGACTAGGAGTAATTCTGCTGACGTCTTTAAACTGCTTGCTAAAATGAGCCCAGCTATTATATCCGCTTTCGTAACAAATATCTAAAACTGGTTTATTAGTTTCCCTTAGTAATTTACAGGCATGACCAATTCTAATTTCTTTGATGAACTCAAAATAGCTCTTCTTAATATTTCTCTTAAAAAACCGGCAGAAAGTTGGTATGGACATGCTCGTTATTCCGGCAATCTCCTGTAAAGAGATAGGATTCAGGAAGTGTTTAAACGAGTAATCAATAATTTCTTCGATAACTGAATTTTCTTCGCCCCCGGTCATAGCGTCAAAAGCCTTAGTGATAATTTTGTATTCGGGGGATACACTTATTATTTGAAGGCAAGTAATTAAAAGTAACAGGCGGTCAATTCCTTCAGTATATTCTAGTTTCCTGATTAGTTCTTCAATTGAAATCAAAAGTTCGTTTTGCAGTTGGATACAGGTGTCTTTATTATCCAGATATTTGGATATGTTTTTTAATTCTGGCAGGTCCAAAAATACACGTCCCAGGAAATCCTTCTTAAAATGAATAACAATCGCGCTTCCAACCGTCTCCTGGTTAGATTTGCGGAACCAGTGTGGTAGATCTGGACTGAGGAAAAAGATATCGCCCTTTTTATAATCCCCAATATAATCACCAATTAAAGCTGTACCATTTCCAGCGGTTATCAATATAAGCTCACATTCGAGATGTTTGTGCCAGGCAGTCTCAAAGTCAGGAGTTTTGTAGGTGCGGCAGGCGAAAGAATTATATTCTTCAATGTGTATCTTCTGTATCAGTGTCCTCATATATTCAAATGCGTTTAAAAAGCTTAATTAATAAAGGGTGATTTATCAACTATCTGCTCATAATATTAATGATTTTGCCTGAATAATGATCAGATAACATATTTTTTTTAAAATATACCAGTTGAGTTGAGGCTTTTTTAATCAGTAGATTTAAAAAACCAAATAAGCTTGTATGTATAAAATTAACAATCGTTGATCATGGGAAATCAAACATTTGATGCTATCGTTATAGGTTCCGGCATTAGCGGAGGCTGGGCAGCTAAGGAACTTTGTGAAAAAGGACTTAAAGTTCTGATGCTTGAAAGAGGCGGACCTTACGAACACGTCAAAGACTATAAATCTGCACAAAAGAACCCCTGGGAATTTGAACACCGTGGTGGTACTACCGCTGAGCAAAGAAAAAAATATCCGGTAATACACCGGGGTTGGGCGGCATCCGAGGGAGTAATGGACGGTTGGGCGAACGAAACAGACTGTCCTTACACAGAGACTAAACCTTTTACATGGTGGAGAAGCTATAGAATGGGTGGACGCTCAATTTTATGGGGAAGACAATCTTACCGCTTAAGTCCCATGGATTTTCAGGCTAATGAAAGAGAAGGTGTAGCCGTCCCCTGGCCAATTGGATATGAAGAAGTTGCGCCGTGGTATGACTATGTAGAAAAATTTGCTGGAATAAGTGGTTCGGTAGAAAACATCGCGCATTTACCGGATGGACATTTTTTACCACCAATGGAATTAAACTGCGTAGAAAAAGATGTAGCCAAACGGCTTAAAGCACATTATAAAGATAACAGGCACCTTATTATAGGAAGAACGGCGAATCTTACTGCTGAAATTCCTGGAAGAACCAAATGTCAGTTTAGAAACCGTTGCTGGGAAGGATGTCCTTTCGGTGGTTATTTCAGTACTCAGTCTTCTACTTTACCCGCAGCAATGAATACCGGGAATCTTACAGTAAGACCCTATTCATTGGTAACGCAGATCCTATATGATAAAGATACGAAAAAGGCAAGGGGCGTGGAATTGCTCGATACCGAAAATAACCAGACTTATGAATTTAACAGCAAGATAGTTTTTCTTTGTGCTTCAGCTCTAAATTCAGCATGGGTCTTATTTAACTCTGCAACTGATATCTGGCCAGGAGGTTTAGGTAGCAGTAGTAATGAATTGGGACACAATATTATGGATCATCACTATAATATTGGCGCTCAAGGAACGGTTGAAGGGTTTGAAGATCAATATGTATTTGGAAAACGTGCAAATGGGTTCTATATCCCGAGGTTTGCAAATCTCTCCGGAGATAAACGAGATTACCTGAGAGGATTCGGTTACCAGGGAAGTGCGAGCCGGGAAGGGTGGAGCAGGGAAGTTGCCGAATTAAATATTGGCGGAAATTTTAAAGATGCACTGACAGAACCTGGTAAATGGACAATTGGTGCTACTGCATTCGGTGAGATCCTTCCGTATCACGAGAATAAGATCACTCTTGACCCTAATAAAAAAGATAAATGGGGTTTACCAGTACTAAATATGGATGCCGAATTAAAAGAGAATGAATTGAAAATGCGCAAAGATATGCGCAAAGAGATGGAGGCCATGTTCGATGTCGTAGGAATAAAGAATATAACGAGCTGGGATGGTGGACATGCTATGGGACATGGAATTCATGAAATGGGCACAGCGAGAATGGGCCGTGATCCTAAGACATCAGTTTTGAATAAATGGAATCAGGTCTGGGATTGTAAAAATGTATTTGTGACAGATGGCTCCTGTATGACTTCTTCTGCCTGTCAGAATCCATCTCTTACCTATATGGCATTAACGGCGAGAGCTGTCGATTACGCTGTTAATGAACTCAAAAAAAATAATCTCTAAGTATATGGATAGAAGAGAACTTTTGAAAATGATAGCAGTTGTGACAGGTGGTGCACTGATTGGGGGAAGCTCCCTATTAACCGGTTGCGAAAGACCGGGAACCTATACTAAACCCATCGGATTGTTTAAGCCTGAAGATCAGGAATTCCTGGATGAGGTTGCTGACACCATCTTACCTGCAACTCAAACTCCTGGTGCTAAATCTGCTAATGTGGGATCTTTTATGGCACTTATGGTGACCGACTGTTACGAAGATATTAACCGGAAGATTTTCTATGATGGAATTGACCTGCTGGACACGGCTTCGGAAAAAGTAAACGGCGTGGTGTTCATGAAAGCTACTCCTGAACAGCGGCATACTTTATTGGTTCAATTGGATCAGGAAGCCAGAGAACATCAGCAGAAAATGAAAGAACAAAAAGATCTGCCTGCACATTATTTTACGATGATGAAGCAGCTGACCCTGGTCGGATACTTTAGCTCTGAAACTGGGTGTACAAAGGCGTTACGTTATACCCCTGTTCCTGGGCGATACGACGGATCTGTACCTTATAAAAAAGGTGATAAAGCCTGGGCGTAAACCAGACTCAAAATATATCCTTTGAAAGCTCAGCATCCCGATGGGATCTGAGCTTTTTTATTGAGAGTAAATCAATTTAGATCTTCAAAATATTAGGATTTTCAAATATAAAACCGATCTTAAGCCAAGCTTTGCATGCAAATGCGCCAATATAAACTTATGAACCCTTTTAGATTCGCGAGATTTACCTTTTTGGTAATTTTTCTTGTTCTATTCTTTTCTCATGTAGTGTTTTCTCAGGAAAAGGACCCCCGGATAGCTATTATACCCGTACCGGCAGAGATGTCTGTAAAATCAGGTTCTTTTATTATCCAAAAGAGTACACACATCTTTTACGATTCTGCAGTAAGTCATCAGAGCCATACTTTCTTTAATCAATATTTAAATCTTATTGCCGGCTTCCGTCTTGGAACCACCACTTCAGCCGACACTCACGGTAATATTGAATTGCGAGTAGATTCTAAAATGGTTGTGCAGCCGGAGGGATATAATTTACAAGTGACCGATAAGCGTATAATAATTACAGGACACGATCCCGCCGGTACATTTTATGGCTTGCAGACTTTACAGCAATTGTTGCAAAAAGACAAGAATGCACAAATATCCGTTCCCCTGGTGACCATTAATGATTATCCAAGATTTACTTACCGGGGTATGCATCTGGACGTAAGCAGACATTTCTTTCCCGTATCTTCAATTAAGAAATGGATTGACGTACTGGCATTATACAAAATAAACACTTTCCACTGGCATTTAACGGATGACCAGGGCTGGCGGATAGAAATAAAACAATTCCCAAAACTTCAGGATATTTCCAGTAATCGTTCAGAGACGATTCTCGGGCATAAAAGATCAGATCCGCATATTTTTGATGGAAAACCGTACGGTGGATACTATACACAGAATGAGATCAGAGAAATTGTCAAATATGCTTCCGACCGCAACATCACAGTTATTCCTGAAATTGAGATGCCGGGCCATGCACAGGCCACACTCGCTGCGTATCCGGGGTTAGGATGTACTGGCGGACCTTATCCAACAGCAACTTACTGGGGTGTATTCGAAGACGTTTACTGTGCCGGTAAAGAGGAAACATTCGATTTTCTTGAAAAGGTACTCGATGAGGTACTTTTACTTTTTCCATCAACATATATTCACATCGGAGGGGATGAATGTCCTAAAACAAGATGGCAGAAATGCCCGTCGTGTCAGAAACGAATTAATGATGAAAATTTAAAGGATGAGCATGAACTGCAGAGTTATTTTATCAGGCGAATAGAAAAATATCTTGCCGGCAAGGGACGTAAGATAATTGGATGGGATGAGATTTTAGAAGGAGGGCTTGCACCTTCGGCAACTGTGATGAGTTGGAGAGGACTCGAAGGAGGAATTGCTGCAGCGAAGATGAAGCACGACGTAGTGATGACTCCTGAAAAATTTGTTTATCTGGACTACTATCAGTCGCTTTATGAAAACGAACAAGTTGCAGCAGGAGGGTATACCCCCCTTTCAAAGTTATACGGATACGAACCAATACCGGCCGAATTAGATGAAAACGAAGCTAAATATATAAAAGGAGTACAGGCTAATCTCTGGTCTGAATATATCAATAACGATCAGAAGGCAGAATATATGATGTTTCCGCGTATGCAGGCGTTGGCTGAAATAGCATGGTCCGGTAAATCTCAGCGGGATTATCCAGGTTTTCTGAAAAGATTAAGATCACAGGAACATATCCTGCAGACTCTTAATGTAAACTATTTCAGACATTTTGATGAAATCAAAGGCCAAACAGTTTTTAAGGCAAACAAGCCATTCTTGAGTTTGCAGACGGATTTGCCTGGTGCAGAAGTAAGATATACAACGAATGGAGATATACCAGGGCGGAATAGTTTTTTTTATACAAAACCGATTATTATCAACAGGAGCCAAACGATACGGGCAGCGGTATATGGGTCGGGAGCTGATTCTACGAGAGTATTTACGCAAAATTTCAATATCAATAAAGCTACTGGCAGGAGTGTACGACTCTCAAACCCCTCAGCTGGAAATTTCACACCTGAATATATGGGTGTTCTTGTTAACGGGATTACTGGAAGCCCATTGTATAACGATGGGGAATGGACTGGGTTCAGCGGAGATGATCTAATTGCTACCGTAGACCTTGGAAAGCGAGTAAGCGTGTCTGTAGTCGGAATCAGTTTATTAAAATACCATTGGCAAAAAATGTGGGAGCCTGATCTTCTGACTTTTGAAGTCTCATCGGATGGAAAAACCTTCACCGAAGTATTCAGACAGCAAGAATTTAAAAATGAAGGTGTCAATACAGTAAGAGCCAGGATAAAGCCTGTATCAATACAATACGTTAGGGTAAAAGCACGCAATAAAGGAACTATTCCTGAAGGATCTTATGGTGCAGGGGGAAAAGCAATGTTGCTTGCAGATGAAATTTATATCAACTAATTGAAAATATGACTATTATAATTGTTCTTTTAAGTATTTTATTACTGATCGTAATGGTTTCTGCCTTGCGAATCAACGCATTCATCTCTTTCCTGGTAGTGTCTATTCTGGCAGGCATTCTCCTTGGCATACCTCTGGGTAAAGTAACTGCTTCTGTCGAGAAAGGAATGGGAGATGTTTTGGGTTCTTTGGCCATCATCATAATTATCGGTGCAATGCTCGGCAAGCTGGTTGCTGAAAGTGGGGCAGCTCAGAAAATCGCATCGGTTATGATGGATATCTGTGGTGAAAAGTACATCCAATGGGGTGTAGTTACTACAGGTTTTCTAATTGGAATACCATTGTTTTATGGAATTGGATTTGTGCTGATGATTCCACTTATATTTTCGATTGTTTATAAGTATAAGCTCCCTGTAATTTACATCGGTTTACCGATGCTTGCTGCGTTATCTGTTACACATGGCTTTCTACCGCCACATCCGTCGCCATCGGCACTGGTCATCCAGTTTAAAGCGAATATGGGGTTGACGCTTTTATACGGACTGATCGTCGCGATACCAGCTATTGTTATCGGGGGACCTGTTTTCTCCAGGGTATTAAAAAATATACCATCTAATCCGTTAGCGTCATTTGTACCCGTAGAAGTTCCTGAATCATCCCTGCCTGGTACTTTCAACAGCTTTTTTACTGCGCTCTTACCGGTTCTCCTTTTATTGGGTGCAACTGTGTTTGCTTTGATTCCAAGCTCCGATCCGGCAGTGGCAGAATTCTTTGCATTTGCGGGTAGTCCAACTATTGTAATGCTTATCGCTTTGTTTTCTGCCACATTAACCCTTGGCGTATTTCAAGGTAAAAAAATACCATATATCATGGGGATTTATGTTGATGCGATAAAAGATGTTGCAATGATCCTGCTTATTATAGGTGGGTCTGGTGCACTTAAACAGGTATTGGTAGATAGCGGGGTAAGCGAACAGATTGCTGTTTTACTAAAGGATTTGCACATGCAGCCTTTGTTTTTAGGCTGGATGATCGCTGCCATTATACGCTTCTGCGTTGGTTCAGCAACTGTTGCAGGATTAACGACTGCCGGAATTATACTGCCCCTGATGAATACAACCCATACCGATCCAAACCTGATGGTTCTTGCTGTTGGCGCTGGTAGTTTAATGTTCTCTCATGTCAATGATTCTGGATTCTGGATGTTTAAGGAGTATTTCAACCTAAGTATGAAGGACACTTTTAAATCCTGGGCAGCAATGGAATCAATTGTTGGTGTAGTTGGCTTATTGGGTGTACTTTTACTAAATCAAATACTTTAGATATATTTTATGGAAAATTTTAATGCAGACGAACAATTTGAAAAATTAGGTTTGGTTTTACCTCCAGCCCCGACTCCACTGGGTGTTTATAAACCTTATCTGATAGATGGAAAATATCTTTATTTATCGGGACATGGGCCGGTAAATCCAGATAAAAGCCTGATTATTGGTCGAATCGGCGATGATATTAATCAACAGGACGGGAAATTGGCTGCCAGACAGGTTGGACTGACTATGCTTTCAACTATTAAAACGAATTTAGGTAGCTTAAATCGAGTAAAGCGGGTTATCAAGGTTTTGGGCATGGTTAATTGTACACCGGATTTCGAAAAGCATCCTTTTATTATTAATGGCTGCAGCGAACTTTTTGCACAGGTTTGGGGTGAAGAAAATGGTATCGGTACAAGAAGTGCCGTAGGATTTGGGTCTTTGCCCGATAATATCCCTGTTGAAATTGAAGCATTATTTGAACTGCACGACTAAATATCTATATGTTGGAAGAGAAACCCTGGTACACTATTACTAACATCGCACAGCTGGATTCTCCTGCATTAGTATTTTACGCGGATCGGATTACAGAAAATATAAAGCGGTTAAAACGAAATATCAAGGATATATCGAGATTAAGGCCGCATGTTAAGACGCACAAATCTGCAGCTGTGACCTTGTTAATGATCGATGCAGGTATTACTAAATTTAAATGTGCTACAATTGCTGAGGCCGAGATGCTGGGTATGTGTAAGGCACCTGACGTTCTATTGGCATATCAGCTTACCGGGCCGAAAATAGACAGGTTTATTAAATTAATCAGGTCTTATCCTGACACACAGTTTTCCTGTTTATTTGACAATGAAATTTCAATCGTGGAATATGCTGCTGCCGCAATAGCTGCCGGACTTGAACTGAACGTTTTTGCTGACCTGAATGTAGGAATGAACCGCACAGGGATTTCACCCGGAGAAGCATGCTTAGAAATATATAAAAAGGCCTTTGATACACCCGGTCTGATCGTTAAAGGGTTTCATGCATATGACGGGCATATTCACGACGCATCCTATGAGGTAAGAAAGGAAAAGTGGCTGCCAATCTGGAGAACCTTGTGTCAAATGGAAAAACAAGTGCTTGATTCAGGGATGCCGCGGCCTGTAATTATAGCGGGCGGAACCCCGACTTTTCCTTTTTATGCCGGGGAAGATTTTGTAGAATGCAGCCCGGGAACTTTTATACTTTGGGATAAGGGCTATCAGGATGCTTTTGCAGAACAGTTATATTTAACTGCAGCAGTAGTAATTACGAGGGTTATTTCTCTGACACAAGACAACCTTGTGAGTCTGGATCTCGGTCATAAATCGATCGCTGCAGAAAATCAACTGGAGCGAAGGGTCTTCTTTTTAAATGCGCCAGATGCCGTATTTGTGAGCCAGAGTGAGGAGCATCTGGTTCTTGACCTGGGTGCTAAACATGGGTTTTCTATAGGTGATGTATTATATGGATTACCTATTCATATTTGCCCTACTGTCGCTTTATATAACTATGCCAGTGTCATTTATAATCAGGAAATTAACGATGAGTGGGAGATAACTTCCAGAACTAGAAAAATCACTATTTAATCAGAAGTATGTTTACTATCGATGCACATTTAGATTTGAGTATGAATGCCCTGGAATGGAACCGTGATCTGCGTTTACCGGTAACATCCATTAACCAAAGGGAAGAAGGCTTATCAGATAAACCTGACAGGGCCAAGGCAGTAGTGTCTTTGCCAGAATTAAGGAAAGGAAAAATTGGACTTGTAGTAGCGACACAAATCGCAAGATATGTGGCACCTGACAACCACCTTCCTGGCTGGCATTCTCCGGAGCAGGCCTGGGCACAGACCCAGGGCCAGCTTGCCTGGTACAACGCTATGGAAGACAGTGGAGAGATGGTGCAGATTAATAACCTTGAGCTTTTGAACGAGCATATCTCCCGATGGACGAACAATGAACTTTCAGATGCCAGTAAACCAATAGGCTATATACTTAGTCTGGAAGGTGCAGACTCTATAATTAATATTGACTATTTGCATAAAGCGCATGCTAAAGGCTTAAGGGCTGTTGGTCCGGCGCATTATGGCCCCGGGAGATATGCCCAGGGAACAGATGCTACAGGTTTAATGGGGCCGAAAGGGCATGAGTTGCTTCGTGAGATGGAGAAGCTCAATATCATTTTAGATGCGACGCATTTATGTGATGATAGCTTTTGGGAGGCGCTTGATCACTTCAATGGTCATATATGGGCGTCACACAATAATTGCCGTTCACTCGTTAATCACAACCGTCAGTATAGCGACGAACAGATTAAAGCATTAATCGAGAGAGGAGCCGTAATCGGGCTTGCTTTAGACGCTTGGATGATGGTTCCTGGATGGGTAAGAGGGCAATCAACACCCAGGGGGACTGGATGCAATCTCGAAGTAATGATTAATCACCTTGACCATATTTGCCAGATCGCGGGCAATACTTTACATGTGGGCGTTGGATCGGATCTCGACGGTGCTTTTGGCAAGGAGCAGTGTCCATATGATATCCAGAGCATAGCTGATTTGCAGAACATCCCCGCTATAATGGAAAAGCGCGGTTATACACAATCAGATATAAACAATTTAATGCATGGTAACTGGTTAAGATTCCTGAGAAAAGCCTGGAGCTAATTTTTATACTAAAACTTATTAATAAACGCCGGTATTCTTTTTTAAACAAGATGCCGGCGTTTGAATTTTATAAGGTTTTAAAACAAGTTTAGCTTGTTGTTTGATTATTATAAATATCTGCTTGATTATTATAAATGCCGCTATTCGTTGTATTGTACTTTTGAGTCATTGATTTACCCGGCCAATTAAGGATGGGAAATAATCCGCAGAATTCGAACAAATAATAATTATCAATTATGAAATACAGAAAATTAGGTAAGACAGGAGAAGAATTATCATCATTGGGTTTAGGTTGCATGGGAATGAGCTTCGCTTATGGTCCGGGAGACGACAAGGAAAGTATTGCGACACTGGAAACGGCAATAGATCTTGGAATCAATTTCTGGGATACAGCTGATATGTATGCTAATGGAGCGAATGAAGAGTTAATTTCGAAAGTATTGGTGCCGAACCGGAATAAGGTTTTTATTGCAACCAAATTCGGATTTCGTTATAAGGAAGATGTCGTACGACCAGGGAACAGTAATGGGACGTATTTCGATGGTTCACCTAAGTGGCTGAAACAAGCAGCTGAAGCTAGCTTAAGGCGCCTAAATATCGATGTAATTGATCTGTATTATGCGCATCGTATAGACCCGAATGTCCCGGTGGAGGAGATGGTCGGCGCGATGGCAGATCTGGTGACAGAAGGGAAAGTTCGCTATCTTGGATTAAGTGAAGCGTCTCCGGCCTCCATTCGTAAGGCACATGCAACACATCCGATCGCAGCTTTACAAAGTGAATATTCATTGTTCACCCGCGATGTCGAAGGAGAGATCTTAAGCACAGTGCGCGAACTGGGGATCTCATTAATTCCATATTCTCCATTAGCAAGAGGTTTAGTAACTAGTACTTTACAGGTTGAAAATCTCGATGATACAGATTTTAGAAGATCTTTGCCACGTTATCAAGGAGAATTTGCTGAAAACAATAATAAATTGGTGCAGGAATTTGCAGTCATTGCGCGGCATAAAGATTGTACACCTGCGCAACTTGCTTTAGCCTGGGTACTTGCTCAGGGTGAAGATATTATCCCGATTCCGGGAACAAAAAAACGAAAGTATCTACAGGAAAATGCAGGCGCAGTTGATATTTCATTGAACGGTGATGACTTAGCCAACATCAACCAGCTAATTAAACGTTATCCAAATGTGGGGGCACGCTACAGCGAAGGAGCGATGAAATTAGTTAACAATTAATCACTTATTTGACAACCCACAGCTGATTCATATAGAGCAGCTGTGGTTATTCCGTTAGCTGAAATTGGTTAAGCAATAATTAGTATCAATTATAATTTGGGTAGTTTTGGTGGATGAAGAAAACCATTTGTAGTATTGTCCTTCTTTTGATGTTCCACATTGCCTCAGCGCAAAACAATACGGTAACCGCTAAGCCATTTATTCTTGGTAATATAGAGACTATTAAATCTGTTACTCTTTCAGAGAATAGAACGCTTAATATTTATTTGCCGGAAGGATATAATCCGAAAGACAGCACCAAATATCCGGTGGTCTATTTGCTTGATGGGTCGGCAGACGAAGATTTCATACAAGTCGTAGGTTTATATCATTACAACAATTTTCCGTGGATTAACAGGGTTCCTAAATCAATCATTGTAGGAATAGCTAATGTGGATAGAAAAAGAGATTTTACCTATCCTACTACTATCAAGTCCGACCAAAAGACATATACCACTTCCGGTCATTCTGATAAATTTATAGCTTTTATTGAAAAAGAACTTCAGCCCTATATTGAAAAAAAATATCATACAAATTCTTCAAGAACCATTATAGGACAATCTCTAGGAGGACTGGTAGCAACTGAGATCCTATTGAAAAAACCAAAACTTTTCAACTCCTATATAATCATTAGCCCGAGCTTGTGGTGGGATAACGGTTCCTTATTTGGCTTGAATGGCGATATATTGGATAAAAGTTTTACGGATGAGACCAAAATTTATATAGGGGTAGGGAAAGAAGGCCTGGCCCCATCTGAGGCTCCTCATGTAATGGAGGTCGACGCCAATCTCCTTGCAGAAAAAATAAAAGGAACCAAAAGTGAAAATCTAAAAGTGTATTTTGACTATTTACCTAGCGAGGATCACGCCACAGTAACACATCAGGCAGTTTTTAATGCTTTGAGATTGTTAAATCCAAAACCCACCAATATTAAGTAGCCCGCTCTTTCAGGATTATTTTGTCTTTATATATTGAGTATTTTTCTTCTGTTTATAACGTGAAAACAAAACCAAATATAGCTGGTTGTGTTTCCAGCTATATCATATTAAATAAAGACTGATGAAAAAGATCTTAATTGTGCTTACATCTCACGAACAGATGGAAAATACAGATAGTAAAACAGGCGTCTGGCTCGGAGAATTTACAGATCCCTATTATGAATTTATAGATGCAGGATACCGGATTACGCTTGCGAGTCCGCTCGGTGGCAGGCCGCCAGTTGATCCGATGAGTGAATTGACTGAAAACATTACCGGTTCTAACCGGAGGTTTCAAGACGATGAAATCGCTAAAACTGCATTTGAGCGGACAAATGTGTTAAGTACGATTCATGCTGAAGACTATGATGCAGTATTTTATCCTGGCGGGCATGGCCCAATCTGGGATCTTGCTACAAATGAAGCCAGCGGGAAACTTATACTCGATTTCTATCATTCGGGAAAGCCCGTTGCAGCGGTGTGTCACGGTCCGGCTGCACTAATTAAAGCAGCGGAACTGCAGCCAGGATTTCTGACCGAAAGACATATCTCAGCTTTTACAAACACAGAAGAAACGATGGTTGGACGAAGTAATAAAATTCCGTATAAACTGGAAGATCGTCTCAAAGAATTGGGTGCAGAATTGCATTCCTCCGTAGTTCCTTTTATGAGCCATATAGAAGTTGATGGTTTACTGATAACCGGGCAGAATCCATTATCTGCGGGGCCAGCAGCCAAGGCTTTGATAACGCAGTTGGAAGCCCAGACGGAGGAAACCTCTTAATTAATCAGATATTCTGTCGGTTTTTTAGAAGGTTTAATGTTTTATCATCTTTGCTTCCGTCATAAAATTTATTCAATACTTGAATAAATACAGGGTTTGTCAATGGTATTTCTGCGAATAATGTCATGGAGGATTTGAGTTTTAGATCGTCTGGATGACCAAAAATAGTGTTTGGATCGTTTTCATTTAACTTTAATAGTTCATTACAAATTTCAACTAATCTGCTTCCCAGTAAAGGATGGCTTAAGTAGGTGTCTGCCTCGTTAAGATCGGCTAAAGCATAAAATTTTGAGGTCTCTGTATTTCCCAGTCCTTGTAATTGCGGGAATATATACCACATCCAATGACCCTGCTTTCTTCCTGCCTTAATCTCTTTTAGCGCTATCGGATAGTCTCTTTGCTGGGCATCAATAAATCTTTCTAAGTTTCCTTCTTTCATGATTATTTCAGTTTTTTTTTCTAACAAATAAATCCTGGTCTTGTTTAGTTTTAAAAATAGACGTTGAATTTGTTTAATCGCATTTTTTATATTTTGCTTTTAGCCCGGCCGACGTTTAATGATATTTAAATCTTAAACATATTTATGAAGAAGCGACTCCTTTCAGGGCTTAACCTGTTTATTACGACTGGTATTATTTGCTCATTTTTTCTGTTCCAATCTTGTAAGAAAAATCGCTCAGATATTGGTGAAATTGTCTTTAAGGAAACAAAAAACAAGGTTTTCAAAGATATACCAGATGAAAAAATGGCAACCTTTCTCAAAAAGGTATTGAATGCGAAGCAAGAACAATTGCGCAACCCCAAATTAATCACGTCATTTTATGAGCAAAATGGTTATGAACCTGTTCTTATTAAACGATACTTGCCGGATGGGCAACTAAAAGGGCTGACAAATTATCTTGCTAAAGCGGGAAACCACGGTTTAGCAGCCAGTATGTTTGATGCAAAATTATTCTCATCCCTAATAAACAGGGTTTATGATAAGAGTAAAGTTGCTGATATAGAAGATGCTTGCCAAACCCTCGAAGAGATGGAAATCGCGGCTGCAAATTCTTTAACGTCTTATAGTAATGCGATTGTATTTGGTGCAATAAGCCCAAAAAGAATTTATGCAAATTATTATACCCAGACCAGCCGTCCGCAGGACAACGATATGCTTAAACTTTTTGAACTGGATAATCTTAGTGAATATCTGGACAGCATTCAGCCTAAAGATAAATCGTATTTAGCCCTGCAAAAAGCCTTAAATGAAGGTGTTATCGCGCCTGGTATGAGCAAAGAAGAGACATCCAGACAACTGGCGGTAAATATGGAACGCATGCGATGGAAAGTTGAAAAAGGAGAGGGGAAAAGTGTCTGGGTGAATATTCCTGATTACCGTCTGGACGTTATGGAAAAAGGTACGTCATTATTGAATATGAAAGTCTGTGTCGGTGAGGGGAGAGATCTCAAAAAGACAGTGGATCTGAAGGAATATGATGAGCAGGATCTCAAGAAAGATCGTCCATTTTCCCGCGAGACGCCCCAATTATCCAGTATGATTTACAGCGTGCAGGTAAATCCAGTATGGAATATTCCGGAAAGCATTGCAACCAAAGAAATATCCAGGCATGCATCTGCAGACCGCTATTATCTATCTAATAATAACATAGACGTATACGAAAACGGTAAACTGATTAAAGATTCTGAGACCATTGACTGGTCTAATGGTTCCGCTGGAGGAAAGTATACATTTAAGCAACGTCCGGGTGAGGAAAATTCGCTTGGTAAAATTAAATTTCTGTTCAAGAATCAAAGTTCTGTATATCTACATGATACACCCGCAAAAGCAGCTTTTGAT
This sequence comes from Pedobacter antarcticus, assembly GCF_900103515.1. Taxonomy (NCBI): domain Bacteria; kingdom Pseudomonadati; phylum Bacteroidota; class Sphingobacteriia; order Sphingobacteriales; family Sphingobacteriaceae; genus Pedobacter; species Pedobacter antarcticus. Next base: position 704,034 of record NZ_FNGZ01000001.1, on the reverse strand, counting down.
AAATCGGACAGAGCTTTGAGTCATGGGTGTATCAGATTAGAAAAACCATTGGAACTTGCGCAGCAATTATTTGGAGAGGGAGAAAAATTTCAACTGATTAAGAAAGAAATGGCACTAACGGCTAATCAAAAAGCAAAAGATATTGCTTTGCCCGTTAAAATACCGGTTCATCTCACCTATTTTACCTGCTGGGCAGACGAGTTAGGGGGTTTACAATTCAGAAAGGACATCTATGGACTCGACGTTGTATTGTATTCGTATTTAATGAAACTTGGACAGGGATAGCATTTAATTCGAATTATAAAAATCGGGCAAACAATTTCCAGTTTTTGTTCTTATATGTGCCTGAGTCTCGCCTGAATAAACAGGCACTCTCATTAACTTATGAGCCAAAACTTAATGCAAAGAATTGCTATCCTTGGTGGAGGACCTGCTGGTTTGTTTATGTATAAAAGACTTTTAGAGTCCGGTAATACAAACGTTGAGATACAAATTTTTGAAAGAAAAAGCTATTTGGGCGCGGGCATGCCATACAGTATTGAGGGGGCGAATTCCGAGCACATCACAAATGTCTCAGATAATGAGATTCCTGTCCTGTTCAGTTCTATTGAAGATTGGGTGAAGACTGCACCGGAGGAGATTTTAAACTTATTTGGCATCGATCCACTTAACTTTAATGAATACAAAGTTTTGCCACGCCTTTTTTTTGGTAAATATTTGTCAGCTCAGTTCGAATTACTCCGTCAGCAAGCGGAGAAAATCGGAATCCGTACAATCGTAAATTTGAATAGTGAGGTTACCGATATTATAGACCATCCTTCTCAGGGGAAGGTCGATGTTTTTATTGCAGATACCGGTAAGCAATCCTTCGATACAATTATAATTTGCACAGGGCACAATTGGCCAAAGAAATACGAGGGTAAGGTTTCTGGTTATTATGATTCACCTTATCCACCTAAAAAACTTGCGCTTCAACTCAATCATCCTGTTGGAATTAAAGGCTCTTCACTTACGGCTATTGATGCAATCAGGACTATGGCCCGGTTCAACGGAGAATTTGAAACTGATAATAATGGAAGGGTGAGTTATGTATTAAACTCAGATAGCCCGGAATTTCGTCTGGTGATGCATTCGCGAAATGGATTATTGCCGGCGATCCGTTTTCACCTGGAAGATTCACATTTGGGAAAAGAAGTGCTAATCAGTCGTCAGGAAATGAGAAATAACATTCAGCATAATGGTGGATTTATCTCATTGGACTATATTTTTGAAAAAAACTTCAAGCAGCTCTTTAGGGAAAAAGCTCCGGCATTCTATGCGAAAGTTAAGGATATGGCGCTAGAAGAATTCGTAGATACAATGATGGGTATGCGCGAAGAGATCGAGCCGTTTACGTTATTCCGAAAAGAATATGTGGAGGCCGAACAATCTATTGAAAGAGAGGAATCTATTTATTGGAAGGAGATGCTGGCAATATTGAGTTATGCCATGAATTATCCCGCTAAATATCTTTCTGCCGAAGATATGCAGAGACTGCAGAATGTGCTCATGCCACTTATTTCAATTGTAATCGCATTTGTACCACAGAGTTCTTGTAAAGAGTTGTTTGCGCTGCATGACGCTGGTGTTTTAAGTATTGTAGCAGTTGGCAATGAAAGTGAGGTTAGTCCTGGAGAAACAGGCGGCGCAGTCTATTTATATAAGGATGAAAGTGGAAATGATATCAGCATACATTTTCAGACTTTTGTCGATTGTGTTGGCCAACCGCATCTGTCATTTCAGGATTTCCCATTTAAAGGGCTGGTCAATGCCGGTGCAGTTAGCCCTGCGATGTTACAATTTCAATCTGAAGATGCCGGGAGGGCAGAGCAGGACAAGGGGAATGAAATGGTAATAAAAGATAATAATGAAAAGTATCACCTGATAGTGCCTGGTGTAACAATTAATGATAATTTCCAGATTATTGACCGTTATGGTAAAACTAATGAGCGGATTTATATTATGGCTGTGCCCTATATTGGTGGATTTAACCCCGATTATTCAGGCATAGATTTTTGCGAAGCAGCGTCTGAAACTATTATGAAAAGCCTTTCAGGAAATGAAGCACCGGAACTGGTATAATTCAGGTCTATGTACCTGAATCCCTTTTCCGGCCATTTCTGCGTTGTTTGGTTACTTTTTCGGTAGCGCTGGTAAGCTTTTTAATATATATATGTTTGATATTTGGCTTACCACTATCTCTTTCATCTACTTCAAAACGGTTCGTGCTTTTAATCAGCGGAAGCAGTTTTGAAAATCCATAGTTCCTGGAATCAAAGTCAGGTTTTTTCTTAATCATAAGGTTGCCTAAATCACCAAGATATGCCCATCCGTCCTCGTCTGCCAAATCTGTTATACTGTCCGTGAATAATTTAATAATTGATGGGTCTACTTTATTCAGTGGCTGTATTGCAGTTGTCTTATTAATTGATGTTTCCGGAGACGAACTAACCTCTTCTGATGGAACCGGATTTCGGTTAAGAATTTCTATGTAAATAAACTTATCGCACGCTGTAATAAATGGGAGCAAAGTCTTTTTTTCTCCTATACCAATCACTTTCATTCCTGCTTCCCTAAGCCTTGTTGCCAGACGGGTAAAGTCGCTGTCGCTTGACACAATACAAAAACCATCAACTTTACCGGTATAAAGAATATCCATGGCGTCGATAATAAGTGCACTATCACTCGAGTTTTTTCCACTTGAATAACTATACTGCTGGATAGGCGTAATTGCATTTTCCAGCAGAACTTTTTTCCAACCTGAAACGGTTGGTTTTGTCCAATCGGCATAGATTCTTTTAAAAGTTGGTGTACCATATTTTGCAATCTCTTCGAACATTTCTTTTACGTTGGCGTAGGGTACATTATCGGCATCAATTAATACCGCAAGCTTTAAATCTCTGTCAATTTTCATAGTATAAACTGGTAAGTCTTGATAAGATACATTTTTTGACTCAAATATGCTGGAGATTGGTCCTTAAATACGAAAAGCAGGGTAATAAACCCTGCTTTTCGTTAAATACACATTTTGGGAATAAACCCTACATGTGCGAATTATAAGCTACATAAGCTCCTATTAACATGGATACTAAGAAAATCCAAAAAGCAAATGTGATTACGTTCTTTTTATTTTTTATTAAATCCATAATAATATATTTTAGTTTTTAATTTAATGCCCAGTCCAGAGCTTTATACAAGCCGTACCCGGCAAGACCCCCTGCAACAGCAGATCCTACATAGATTGCGCCAACTACAAGAAGAGGAGCAATTCCGCCTTCCGTTTCCGTCAGTTCTTCCTGACTTAAACTATTTAAAGAAAAGATTTTCTCATCAATTGCTTCTAATGAATTCATAGGTATTAGGTTTAAATGATAAAATAGGTTAATTTTTAAATTATTGTGCGGCTACTGCGGCGCCTATGCCCATTCCGGCTAGAAAAACTGCACCCGCACCACCAGCTACCTGTGCAGCTGTAAATGAAACACCCCAAATTACAAGAGGAATAAAACCTCCGTCAGTGTTCATTAAATTGTCTGAATCTAATTCTTCTACGTTTAATGTCGCTAATTGTAAATTTTCCATTTTTTTTAATTTAAAATTTAAGTTTCTACTCTGTTAAAGGTTTTCGAAATTCCCTTGTGTTGATCAACATATCTAAATTAGCTTTACTCAATGCACAAAAAAAGCATTGGGAAAATTATTTGAAAAAAAAGATTGACCAGCAGATATGGCTTTTAGATCTGCTTCTTCAATGGATTCAATCTGGATTTTGATCTGGAATGAATATTCATATTTATAGTAATAACTACAGCAGATTCTATCGAAACATATCGGCGCACCTTTAATTTTCATATATTCTACCATCCTTGCTAATCTGGATACCGAAATGTTTAATCTTTTAGCCAATTCACTTGGGGTTCCGGTTCTTCTTTGCTTTATTAACTTATCAATCAGATTAATTCTGTCGATATACTTAAATAGTTGCATAATGTTGTTTTTAAAGATTAGATTTTTCAATTAACTGTCTCACTTATATAATAATTTAAAAGCTTTTTATTGAAATAGCAGCTGTACTTCGAACTGATCAGATCACTCTGGGACTGCAGGTAGTTGTTCCTGGAATTATTTAAATCATATATCGTGCTGCGTCCCGCTTCGTAACTCTTCTCGGTGTACTCCAAGGCAATTTTACTACTGCTAACGACTTCCTTTGCCGCTAAATATTTCTGATAATTGGATAGCCAGTCAAAGTAGGCACTTTCGACTTCTATTCGGATATTCTCTTTCTCTAGCTTCTGTTGGTTTAGCATTTGGTTTTTCAGGAAGTCATTTTGTTTAATCTGAAGCTCAGTTTTTCGTCTGTTATAAATAGGTATATTTATAGTAAGTGCTATTTGCTGAGCGAAGTTGTCCTTTGTCTGCCTGAAAAAGTTGAAATGCTGCCCTGCACCGATAGCGCTGAAATTGGTTGTACCCAATGTTGCCCTTCCGGATACAGTAGGGTAGTACTGTGTTCTGAGAAGTTCAGTATCGTATTCTACTCCCTTGATCAGGTCAGTATATTTTAACAGAGACGGCTGCACGCGATAAGATTTCTCCAGTAAATGCTGGCGGTTATAAATCATTGCATTAATTTCAGTCTCGCTGACTTCGCTATTCTGTATTTCAAATGAAGTATAATCATTTAGCTGAAGTAACTGCGCTAACTGCATTAGTGATCTTTTTACATCTATTCGAGAAGATTCAAGTTTTTGCTTTTCACGTGCAAGATTTGCCTGTGCCTCATACTGGACAGTAAGCGCAGTACTTCCAGCCTTTGTTGTAATTACGGCTTTTTCAAATTGTCTGGATGAATAACTTACGGCAGCTTCGGTCATTTTCACAATCTCCTTGTTTAGTAATACGTTAAGGTACTCCTGTATAACTTCAATAATTAAATTTCTGTTTTCTATTTTTACATCAAATTCAGATAATCTAACATCTATTTTAGACCGCTCTATCTGTTTTTTAAGCTTTCCCTTGTTGAAAATCGTGATTTCGGAAGCAACACCCATGCTGTTATTCAGGTTATCATTTCTTTGTGTATTACCAAAAACATCTTGTGATTGCCCGAAATTCGAGTATGCATTTACATAGCCATTTATATCGGGTAATCTTGAGTTTTTGGCCTGTTTGACACCTATTTGTTTAATATCATTTTCGATCCTCTTATTTTTAATATTCAGATTATTTTCTTCAGCGTACCTAATACAGTCGAGTAAACTCCATGTTTTTTGGGCAAACATGATATTTTGAATCCCCAATAATATGGTTATAATCAGATAAACTCTTAACATGCGATCTTAGTTTGAAAGTGATAAACTTTGTTTGCGCCACATCTCTTTATAAAATTCCCCGCTTTCTAACAGCTCCTTATGAGACCCTTGCTCCAGAATCTGACCATCTTTTAATACATATATAATATCTGCATGTGCAATTGTACTCAGTCTGTGGGCTATAATAATCATAGTCTTTCCCTGGTCTTTAAAGGCTTTGAGTGTTTTTTGAATTATTTGTTCTGACTCTGTGTCGAGAGAAGAAGTAGCCTCATCCAATATCAAAATCTCCGGATTTTTATACAGTGCTCTTGCGATAGCAATACGCTGTTTCTGGCCACCTGATAATAATGCGCCGTTTTCTCCTAAATAGGTCTGAAAACCATTCGGTAGTTTTTCTATAAAAGACAGTATACCAATACTTTTGGAGATATCTAAAATCCGCTGGACATCGGGAAAGTCTTCTCCGACAGCAATGTTTTCGATAACATTGCCTGAAAATAAATCAATCTGCTGAGGTACTACCGATACCATATTCCTCAATGAGAAATTGGAGATATAATTGACGTCGTAATCGCCTATTAATAATTTCCCTTCTTTAATTGCATACAAATTTTGAAGCAACGCAGCGATAGTCGTTTTACCAGAACCACTTTCCCCGACAATTGCAGATGTTTTACCTTTTTCAAATACACAGTTAAACTTCTTGAATATATCGGCCCTGGATCCATAGCTGAACGAAACATCTCTGAAATAGATATTACCTACATTTTCAGGCTTTAAATCGATTTTATCCTGTTCATTTTCTTCTCGGTCAAGATCCATAATTTCAAACAGACGGTCGGAAGCGATCAATGCATTTTGAATTGTTTTGTTCATGCCGATCAATTGTGAAACCGGACCTGTAAAATAGCCTATCAATGCATAGAATGATAGAAGCTCCCCAGGGGTGATCACACGGTCAATTACATATTTTGCTCCAAACCACATTAATATTATAGTAGATAAACGGGACAGGAAATCTGCCGCATTTGCCGAGAACAGGCTATTCATTACAGATTTATAGATCGTTTTTAATAAAAGGCTGAATCTGGTATCGGTCTTATTATTGGAATATCCTTCTACACCGAAAGTTTTGATCGTTCTGATTGCATTCAGAGACTCTACCAAATGCGATTCGAGTTCAGCACCTTCTTCCATCAATCGACGTTCTACCTTTTTATTCAGTTTATTGGAAATCCAGTATACTAGGAAGTAGAAGGGAATAACGATTGCAATTATCAGTGCAAGTTTCCAATAGTAGGTGAACATGAGAACGAAAGAGAAAATAATGATAAAAATATTAACAAGCATCTGAATAGATACATCATTAATAAATGCTCTTATTTTTACTGCATCATTGACACGTGAGATTATTTCACCAACCTTCATTGTATCAAAAAATCTCTGTGGCAACGTTAAAAGATGTTTATAATATCCCAGGATGAGGTATCTGTCTATGCGCTGACCAGTTTGAAGAATCAAAATACTTTTAAAAGAGCCTATAAAAATCTGGAATAGCAAGATGATCACCATGCCTCCCGATAGCAGGTTTAACAGACGTGTATTACCATCAATCAGTACATAATCAGTAATTTTCTCAATATAAATGGAAGTAGACAAACCCAGGATTGTATACACAATGGCGCCGAAAATAGCCTGGAAAACAATAGATTTATGTGGTTGTATAAGATTCCAGAATCTACTGAAATTATTAGTTTTCTCATTTCTCTGCTCAAAGTATTCATTAGGTTCCAGCAGGATCAATACCCCAGTCCAGACTTTAGCAAACTCCTCAACTGTATACTTTACCAGCTTGCCGTAAGCAGGGTCCATTACTGTTACAATACCTTTATCTACTTTATAGATTACCACATAATGATGTAATTGCTGCTGTACCACTATGTGTGCGATAGCAGGCAGAGGTATTTTATCTAAAGCATCTACACCACCTTTAACACCTTTAGCATTAAACCCCATGTTGTTCAAACCCTGGATCATGCCCAGTACGTTTGTTCCTCTGGTATCAGTATGACAGAGCTGTCTTATTTTAGCAATAGGCAATTTCAGACCATAATTCGCACCAACAGAAGACAAACAGGCGGCTCCGCAATCTTTTATATCATGTTGTTTGATCAGACAACCTTTCTGCATGTTCTTATATTATTTTGGGGTTAAACCAATCATCTACTTTATCAAATAATAACTGCCAGAGCGTACGGTCGATCAGATAGAATCTAGCGGTAAAAGTCTGCCCCTTGGTTATATTTCCTTTATATCCATTTTTTAGTTCCAGAAAATCTTTGTCTATAGTACACCTGACCTTGAAGAAATGCTCACCTGTCTGAGAATTTGAAACGATATTTTTGTCGACATCAAAAACATCACCATCAACCATTCCCCATTGGTTGTAATTATAGGTGTCTATCTGAAATTTGACTTTTTGTCCTTTTTTAATAAATCCGATATTGGAAGGGGAGACCATACATTCGGCAATTATTTTGTCTTCAGGAGATATTTCTACTATTTCCTGACCCTGCAGTAAATAGTTACCTTGTTTTACACCAGAATAATTTACCAAACGGCCATTAACGGGTGACTTAATTATATAATTATTAATTTCAATATTCACACCTCTCAGATCTGTATTTACAGAATTAAGGTTCCTCTGAATATCAAATTTCTGCGCCTGCCATTGTGCGAGTTGTTGCTGTTCAATAGATCTCTTCTGAACAACCAGCTGCTCATAGTTAAACAGGCTTTTCTCATATTCAGCTTCCGGGATCACACCCTGCTGAAAAAGATGTTTATTCCTTTGCAGCTCTTTGCCAGAGAGCTTACGTTGTGTCTCAATTTCTGCTAGCTTTTCTAGCATTGCTGACAGCTCTTTTTGATATTGACCGGTAGTTAACCCCGTATATTGCTTGCTAACCAGTTTGGTTAAATCTGAGTATTGGCTGGAGTAGTCACTCAATAACCGGTTATGGTGATTTTCCTGATTAACAAGTTCATCAGAAATAATGACAAGGAGGGTGTCGTTCTTTTTAACTAACTGGTTGTTATTTATTATTTTACTTTTTACAACTTTTCCACTCACGAGTGAAACCACTTTCGTGTTCTCTTGTTCAGGTCGGATAATACCTCTGGAAGATACGGAGATTGGAACCCTGACAATGGGTAACAGGAACAGAATTAAAACAATAAATACTAATACTCCTAGGTAGATTATGCGCGTTTTCACAGGATATACAGATCAATTAGATACTGAAAATTAAAACAAAAATACTGCCAATTACTAAATTTAGCTATTAAACAATATTTGATGTTACAACAGATAAAAAATATTTATTGACTATACTTGTCTGTTTTTCAGTAAGTTGAGGAAAGCCTGCGTTTTAAATTGCGGAGAATTAATTGGTGTTTTTAAACTAGTGTTTTGATAGATTTTTTTGCAAAATGCTGAAGGAGTATATAGTTTTTTGAAAAACTATACAGTTTTATAATCGGTTTTATTCACCAGTTGGGTATTGAGTAATTATCCTCAGTAGGAATAAAACTATAGTAAGCTTTATAATATTCTGTGAAATATTTAGCTGCAATCTGACCTTTACCATTTATGGTGGAAGAAATCCCGATGATGATATCATCTTTTTCAAGAAGGAAATAATCATAAGAAAACTGTTTCCTTGGTGTTACCCAGCGTTGCAAAACCATCTTATCGTTTTCAATCTTATAGTAACCTTCAAACAAAGTCGCGCTTCCTTTTTTCTTGCTTTCTTCGATCCGTTCGTTAAATGCCTGGACGTAAGCTTCACAAGTGGTGAGTTTGTGTTCCGGATCTAAAATCAGGTTTACTTGTCCGCCTGGGTAAAACTTATAGATTTTTCGTTCAGTTGCAACTCTTTCAGTACCTCCGTTTTGATTGGTCCAGATTTTTACCAGGACATATACACCATCAGTTCTTAATGGAGAGGTGTTTACTAGTTCAAAATCAGGGTTATAAAGGGAATAATCAGCTTTGGTCATATGTTTCCGGTATCCACAGGATATAAATACAGTGACTAATAAAAGAGTAAATATTGATTTTATCATGCATGCTTGATAAGTGGTGCTTTCAGATTATTAAAAGGATATTTCCTGTTTTTTACTTAGAATTATATCGTCAACGTAAAATACAATAATATATAATCAATGTTAAAAATTCAGGTCATTTGTCTGCTGTATCTGGCTTGGCAGGCAATTAAACCGGCAGTGGGAGCGTTCGTTCGATCTTTAACTTATATTTGACAAAATATCTAAAAGATGAATGAAACGCCAAAGCGCTTCGATAGAATTATAGCGATCCTTATTCAATTACAATCTAAAAGAATTGTTAAAGCACATGAGTTAGCGGAACGGTTTGAGGTTAGTTTGCGTACAATTTACCGGGATATTAGAACTTTGGAAGCATCAGGCGTTCCATTGTACAGTGAGGCTGGAATTGGTTACTCTCTGCTGGAAGGCTACCGTTTACCTCCCGTTATGTTTACACGTGAAGAGGCCAGTAGTTTTATTGCTGCTGAGAAACTGATGCAAAAATTTATCGATAAAGAGCTTGGCAGTCACTATGCATCAGCGACTTTCAAGTTGAAAGCCGTTTTGCACAACTCAGATAAAGATTGGGTTTCCAGTATCGAATCCAATGTCCTGATGCAACCTGCATCCCAATTGTTTAACGAAAAATCGCCCAATACTTTAGCTTTGCTTTTTAAAAGCATCGCTGAGAAGAGCCAGGTTATCTTGCAGTATAAAACGGCCGATGCAGAAGAAACTATTGAAAGAACTATAGAACCTGTAGGAGTTTTTCATGATAACAATAACTGGTATACGCTGGGGTATTGTCATCTGCGTAATGATTACAGGCAGTTTCGGGCAGATAGGATTCAGGAGATTTATACAACAGAAATACCATTTACCATCGTACATCAGCCACTCGAAACATATTTAAAAAAGGATAAATCAATCTGTCCGACTACTAAAGTGCGGATATTGGTTGATAAAAAGATAGCGAAATATCTTGAATACGAGAAAAAATATCACGGCCTTGTATCCGAGCAGATAATTGGGTCAAATATAGAAATGACTTTTCTTTCACCGGATTTAGAAAATGGTTTTGCGCGTTGGTTTCTGATGTTTGGAGATTATGCCATTATCTTAGAGCCCGAACGTTTAAAGACAAGAGTTTCAGCGCTACTGGATAAAATGCAGTCTGATATAAAGAAGGACTCCACAAGTACTTAATCCGAAGAAGACTAATGATCTTTCAAATAAATACTTATGGAGCCCGGTACTAATTATCTTTCCCAGAAATGAGGTGGTTCGATACCTAAGGCTCTCAGATAAACGTATCCTTGTCCGCGGTGATGGATTTCATTATCTATAAAATAAAGTATATTTTCAACGATTGGAGAATTATACTGACCGAACAGGTTGAATGTCTGACTAAAATCTCCAATTGTCAGCTTACTCCAGTATTTATTAATTTCATCTGTTTCTTCATCCCATTTTTGGAGATAATCAGATTTGCTTTCCAGGTTTTCGGAACTTTCCTGATAAGGCCTTTCCTTACGTTCTACAATAGCCTTAAGTGCGGGCCCACCTATAGCCAGAAGCTCGGATGTTAATGCTGAAAATGATCTCATTCCACCAATTGAAAATTCAAAGAATTCTTTTTCAGGAAATGCTTCAATTACCCTTCGGGTCAGGTTCCGGTGTCCCTGCCAATGTTTTAATAAATCTTCCGGACTGATTACTTGCGCGATAGTATTCATAATATTGTATCTTTTTATGGTTTACACATCAAAAGTAAAAAGGCCTGGTGACAACTGTTTGTCAGCATCAGTTTAGCTATCTTTTATTTAATCAAATTGATATTTATTTTTTTTATTTCAATCTTTCATTACTTTTGGCCACCCGATGAGAGTATTAGTCTTTTTTGTATCTCTGTTTTTTCTGCTGCTAGGCGGGGGGTATGATCTTTATGCAAATACACAACCTCATTCTTCAAACGGGCTTCCTGGACATACGCACTCAAAAAGTCATCATGTAAAATTTAAAAGTGCAGATCAGGATTCTAGTATCATTGAAAATTCTGAAGTCGATCTGGAAGATGAATCTCTTCATGGCGACGATGTTAAGGATGCAGCAGATAGTTATAAATTCTTATCCGGTAAGTACAGTCTACTTAATAAATGGTATGTAACACTATATAAACAGTTCATCTCTAATGAATATGAAGAGCCTTTTAAAGCCCTTCAACAATCTTACATACAATCTTCGCCACTTTATATTACACAAAGGGTACTAAGGATCTGAGCAACAATACTAATTAGTTATTGATGCTGTGAGGAATTTATTTTTCACAGGCATTCCAATCCATTCAATCGCTCATTTCCATTTTATACCATGAAGAGAATAGTCGTGTTAACGGGCTTTGCTGCCCTGTTGTACCTTTCCAGCTGTACATCCAAAAAAGAAGAAAAAAAAGAAGAAAGTAAGTTTACAGTGACCAGCCCGGTCAAAATAGATACTTCCTATACTAAAGAGTATGTTTCACAAATCAAATCGGTAAGGAACATCGAAATCAGGGCACAAGAAAAGGGTTATTTGCAGAATATTTATGTAGATGAAGGCCAATTTGTAAAAGCAGGGCAGGTTTTGTTTCGCATTATGCCTAAACTTTATGAGGCAGAACTGCAAAAGACACAGGCCGAAGCCAGAGCTGCTGAGATAGAGCTGCAAAATGCGAAGACCCTTGCAGATAAAAATGTAGTTTCTAAAAATGAACAGGCAATGGCTCAGGCAAAACTGGAGCAGGCACGGGCAGAAGTTTCATTAGCTAAGGTTCATTTGTCGTTTACAGAGATCAGAGCACCATTTGATGGCACGATTGACCGTATTCCACTTAAATTGGGAAGTCTTATAGATGAGGGCGAATTACTGTCCAGCCTTTCAGACAACAGCCAGATGTTTGCCTACTTTAACGTTTCGGAGCCAGAATATCTGGACTATCAGACCAACGTCAAAGATCGTGGCGAGAATAAAGTGAGCCTGTTACTGGCAAATAATCAGCTTTTGCCGCATAAGGGAAATGTGGAGATTATAGAAAGTGAATTTAATAGCGAAACTGGAAACATTGCTTTCAGGGCGAGGTTCCCAAATGCCGACAGGCTCCTTAAAAATGGGCAAACCGGTAAAATTCAAATGGTTGTTCCTCTTCATAATGCTTTGGTTATCCCCCAGAAGGCTACTTATGAGATTCAGGACAAGAAATATGTCTATGTCTTAGACAAGAATGATAAGGTACGGTCAAGGAATATTACCGTGAACAGTGAAATGCCGGATCTTTATGTAATAGGAGATGGTATTACTATAGGTGATAAAATCCTTTTAGACGGCGTACAGAAAGTAAAGGATGATGAAAAAATTCATTACCAATACCTGGCGCCCCAGCAAGTTATTTCTCATTTACGCTTAAAAGCAGAATAACCGGTTAAACTGAAGTATTATTTAAATACAGTTCCGTTCCATCTTAAAAGAAAATCAAATGTTTAACAAGTTTATACAAAGGCCGGTCCTTTCTATAGTGATATCACTCATTATAGTTTTTCTGGGGATTCTGGCTATGACCCATCTGCCGGTCACACAGTTCCCTTCCATTTCACCACCAAAGGTGAATATCACCGCAGAATATCCCGGAGCAAATGGTGAGCTCATGATTAAATCCGTTATCATACCATTAGAAAGAGCAATTAATGGCGTGCCGGGCATGAAATATATGGCTTCTGATGCCGGGAACGATGGCGAGGCTTCTATCCAGGTTGTCTTTAATCTGGGTACTGATCCAAATCAGGCCTCAGTAAACATACAGAACAGGGTAGCATCGGTAGTAAATAAACTCCCGCCGCTTGTTGTACGTGAAGGTGTGAAAATTACCCGTGAGGAGTCTAATATGCTGATGTACATTAACCTGTACAGCAAGGATTCCAAAATGGATCAGAAGTTTCTGTTCAATTTTGCCGACATCAATATCTTACCTGAATTGCGAAGAGTAGACGGTGTCGGTGTTGCCGATATCCTGGGTAACCGTGAATATGCAATGCGTGTATGGCTCAAACCAGACCGTATGCTAGCCTATAAAATTTCTGCTGACGAAGTACTTGAAGCACTTAATCAGCAGAGTCTGGAGGCTTCCCCGGGTAAAACAGGGGAAAGCTCTGGGAAACGTTCTCAGTCTTTTGAATATGTATTGAAGTATCCAGGCAGGTTTACAACAAAAGACGGATATGAAAATATTATCCTTCGTTCTAACCCTAATGGCGAAATTCTAAGGTTAAAAGATGTTGCAACAGTGGAATTTGGTAGTTCTATGTATGATATTTATTCCAATTTGAACGGAAATCCTTCAGCCGCTATCACTGTGAAACAGTCTTATGGCAGTAATGCCAGTCAGGTTATCAAGGATATTAAAGCCAGAATGGATGAGATCAAGAAAAGCTCTTTTCCAAAAGGTATGGATTATGAGATCAGTTATGACGTTTCTAAATTTCTCGATGCTTCGATAGAAAAGGTAATTCACACATTGGTAGAAGCATTCTTTTTGGTTGGATTAGTAGTCTTCCTGTTTCTGGGAGATTGGCGGTCTACGTTAATTCCTGCTATTGCTGTACCGGTATCACTAATCGGAACATTCGTGTTTATGCAGTTCTTTGGAATTACACTTAACCTCATTACTTTATTTGCACTGGTGCTCGCTATTGGGGTTGTCGTAGATGATGCCATTGTTGTGATTGAAGCGGTGCATGCCAAGATGGAGGGAGAACACCTTTCACCACTTAAGGCGACTAAAAAAGCTATGCATGAGATTAGCGGGGCCATCATTGCGATTACATTTTTAATGGCAGCAGTATTTATCCCTGTCGCTTTCATGTCTGGGCCAGTGGGTATATTCTACCGGCAGTTCTCCATCACAATGGCTACAGCTATTATTCTTTCCGGTATTGTAGCACTAACGCTTACACCGGCATTATGTGCGATGCTGCTTAAGAATAACCATGGTAAGAAAAAAGAGAAAGTAGGGCTGGATAAATTTCTTGATGGATTTAACAATGGTTTTAACCGTCTTTCAGGGAAATATCAGAAAGTACTTGGCATTATCGTTAACCGCAGGGCTGTAACTTTTGGTCTGTTGATTGCTTTCTGTACCGGCATCTATTTCTTGAATAATAGCTTGCCATCTGGTTTTATTCCGAATGAAGATCAGGGGATGTTCTATGCGATTATTCAGACCCCTCCGGGTTCGTCACTGGAAAGGACTAACCAAATTGCAGAAAGACTGCAGAAAATAGCAGAGGGTGTTGAAGGTGTACAATCTGTTTCATCTTTGGCTGGTTATGAGATTTTGACAGAAGGAACCGGCTCCAACTCTGGAACCTGTCTGATTAATCTGAAGAGCTGGGATGAACGTAAACATTCTGTAGAAGAGGTTATGAAAGACCTCGAAGAAAAATCTTCAGAAATTACCGGTGCTTCTATAGAATTCTTTCAGCCACCAGCTGTCCCTGGCTATGGAGCCGCAGGTGGGTTTGAGTTACGTTTGCTGGATAAAGCAGGATCCGGTGATTTCAAGAAGATGGAAACAGTCAGTAAAGATTTTGTGAAAGAATTGAGCAAACGTCCGGAGCTGTCTTCAGTTTTTACCTTTTATAGTGCCAGCTTTCCTCAATATATGCTGCGGGTAGATAATGATATTGCCCAGCAGAAGGGTGTGACTATTGAAAATGCGATGAATACACTATCTACACTGGTCGGTAGTAATTATGAAACCAATTTCATCAAATTCGACAGGCAATATAAAGTCATGGTTCAGGCATTGCCGCAATACCGTGCTTTACCGGAAGATATACTGAAACTGTATGTTAAAAATAACCGTGATGAGATGGTTCCATTCTCTGCCTTTATGAAGATGGAAAAAGTATATGGCTTGTCTGAAATTACCCGGCATAATATGTATAATGCCTCTGAAATCAGCGGTTCATCGGCACCTGGCTATAGTAGTGGTGCAGCTATAAATGCAATTACAGAAGTAGCTCAGAAAACCTTACCAAGAGGGTACGGTATAGATTGGGCCGGGATTTCCAAAGATGAAGTGTCCAGAGGAAATGAAGCTATTTATATATTCATGATCTGTCTGGGGTTCGTTTATCTTATTCTAGCTGCGCAATATGAAAGCTTTATCCTGCCCTTATCGGTTATTCTTTCTCTTCCTGCAGGTATTTTTGGCGCATTTTTCCTGCTGAAGTTATTTGGGCTCGAAAACAATATTTATGCACAGGTAGCACTGGTTATGCTCATCGGTCTGTTGGGAAAAAATGCAGTGCTAATCGTTGAATTTGCTATTCAGAAACATCGCGACGGAGCAACAGTACTGCAGGCTGCGATGGAAGGAGCTGCGGTTAGGTTTCGTCCGATTTTGATGACATCTTTTGCTTTTATAGCAGGTCTAATTCCTTTAGTTTTTGCTTCAGGACCGGGCAGAATAGGTAACAGGACTATCGGTTCTGCCGCTGCCGGAGGTATGCTGCTAGGTACTATTTTCGGTGTGCTTGTTATTCCTGGGTTGTATTATATATTCGGCCGAATTGCAGAGAAACACAGTTTTGTTAAAGATGAAGAAGAGAATCCATTAACCGAAGAAATCGATCATAATGTATAAAAGCCATTTAAACCGATATATACTTGCGATAGGTATTAGCGCAGCGGCCGCAGGCTGTAAGGCGCCGGCCATTGCAACTTTACCAGCTAGTAAAGCTGTGCCTGAATTTTACGGCAATACAAAAGATACAGTGAATGTCTCAAACATGCCCTGGAAGTCTTTTTTTAAAGATCAGAATCTGGTTGCTCTAATTGATACGGCGTTGAAAAATAACCAGGAACTGATGGTTACCCTTCAGGAAATTGAAATTGCTAAGAATGAAATTCGTATCAGGAAAGGAGCACTCCTGCCAACAGTAGGTGCAAGAGTAGGCACCGGTGTTGAAAAAGTGGGGAGATATACCAGTCAGGGTGCGGGCGATGCCAGTACAGATATTGCACCTGGCAAGGAAGTTCCGGATCCACTCACAGATTTATCACTTTCAGCATACGCAAACTGGGAAGTGGATATCTGGAAGAAACTACGGAACTCAAAAAAAGCTGCAGTGAGCAGGTATCTATCCAGTATTGAAGGGAAAAACTTCGTGTTGACAAACCTTATAGCCGAAGTCGCTAATTCCTATTATGAATTGATGGCGCTGGATAGTCAGTTAGAGATTGTAAAGCAGAACATAGAGCTGCAGAAAAATGCACTCGAAATAGTAAAGGTCCAGAAAGAAGCTGCAAGAACAACTGAACTGGCTGTTCAAAAGTTTCAGGCAGAGGTATTAGCATCCAGAAGCCTGGAATTTGATATCCTTCAGCAAATCCGGGAAACAGAGAATAAAATAAATCTTTTACTTGGCCGCTATCCTGAACCGATTAAAAGGGATAAAAGTAGTTTTCTGGATTTACTACCTTCGGCCGTTAATTCGGGTATTCCTTCACAATTGCTGGCGAACCGACCAGATATTAAGCAGGCGGAACTGGAGCTTACAGCTGCGAAACTGGACCTGAAAGTCGCTCGTGCAGAATTTTATCCATCTCTGGATATTTCTGCAGCAGTAGGGTTGCAGGCATTCAAACCATCTTATCTTTTCAGGTTTCCTGAGTCCGTGCTTTATTCATTGGCAGGGGATCTTGCCGGGCCTCTCATTAACCGGAATGCGATCAAAGCAGAGTTTAACAGTGCCAATGCGAAACAGCTTCAGGCGATGTATAATTATGAGCGGATCATCTTAAATGCTTACCTGGAAGTATCCAATCAGCTTTCCAAAATAAGTAACCTGGAGAAAAGTTATGGTCTGAAATCACAGCAAGTAAATGCATTAAACAAATCTATTGAGGTGTCAAATGATCTGTTTAAATCTGCAAGGGCAGACTACTTCGAAGTACTCATGACTCAGCGTGACGCATTAGAGTCTAAATTAGAACTGATAGAAACGAAAAAAGAACAGCTGAATGCTGTAGTAAATGTTTACCGCGATTTAGGTGGCGGTTGGAAATAGAATTAGGTTAGGTTTGAGTTGACAGCCGGGCAAGAAATTGTTCGGCTGTTTTTTTATGCTGTTTAACTTTGTGATATCTTAAAGGTTAGTTTTAATGATTCTGATGTCGGACTGCATTTCTTTTAGGAGTGCGGCTATGTTTTGTATGTCCTTCGATTCTGGAATCTCAATGGTATGGTAACTGTAATATTGCCATATTTCCAATACTTCTGAAACCGGTACGACATAAGGTTTATAAAGGCTATTATAAGATTCCATCAGCAAACCATCGGGTTGTAACGTAACCTGTTTAAAAACAAAATCCTGTTCACCTTTTAAAATTACGATACATAGTGTCTGTATTTTTAGACTTTCCCAGTCTTCAAGATACTGGCATACAATTTCACAGCCATCGGGAAAAGGAAGCATAGAATCTCCTGTAGTAGGGAACATACGGAAGGTCTTTCCTTCGGGTAATGAAGGCAGGTTAAATTTAGGTAAAGCAGCAATATATTCTGGATCATTAAAGCCGGCACGATAGCCGGCTTTTGCTTTGACCGGCACATACTCCATATTCTCTTTATTGTTTTTATCCACTGAAATAGCAAGAACCCGAATCTGGCTTCCATTTATATATACATCATTTCCGGCTTCCAGTTCCCGCATTTTCAATCCCCCTAACTTGGAAAGATCTATTTTGAATAAGCTGTCAATACTGATTTTAAAGTATGCTGAGAAATTAATGATGTCTTCAGCCGAAGGTAATTTTGTCTGGCCATTTTCAATTGCACTGAGTTTAGAGCGTTTGATTTTTAATTCACCAGCCAGATCCTCCTGGCTCATTTTTGTGCGCTCACGCATGAATTTTATATTACTTCCAAAAAAAACTTTTTGATCATTCATTTTGTATTGTTATTATTGGTGTCAAACATTTGCCATTAATAATGTCAAATGTAACTATTTAATTTTAATTATTATGGGACCGGCGAATAAAGGTGAGATTATCGAAAAACTGCAAAAACAAATTCTGTCAATGCAAGGATTCAGGGAGACCGCAGCCCAGGGTGTAAATACTGGGCTAGGTGCTTTAGAAATGGCATTTCCCAACAGTGTTTTTCCAACAGGTGCAATACACGAATTTTTGAGTCCGGCAGCAGAGCATGCTGCAGCTACAACTGGATTTATGGCTGGTCTGTTAGGGAGACTTGTGGGGCAGACAGGCATCTGTCTTTGGATCGGTGCCAGAAGAACAGTGTTTGCGCCAGCTTTAAAGATCTTTGGTATAGATCCAGACCAGGTCATTTTTATAGATCTTATTAGAGAAAAAGATGTGTTATGGACTATAGAAGAGGCCTTAAAGTGTGATGCAGTTTCAGTTGTGGTAGGAGAGCTAAACGGAATCACTTTCACGGAATCCCGCCGCCTTCAGCTTGCTGTAGAGCAAAGTAAAGTAACAGGACTGATGCACTGCTTTAATCCTCTGAAAATCAATCATACAACTGCTGTTGCTCGCTGGAAAATTACTTCCCTTGCCAGTATTATGGAAGAAGGCATGCCTGGTGTAGGTTATCCGCGGTGGAGCGTAGAGTTGCTGAAGATCCGGAATGGTAAACCCGGAATATGGGAACTTGAATGGTCATCTGGTCAGTTCCGCAATCTAGATAAACCTAATCCGGTGGTTGAAATACCATTTGGAAGAACAGCCTGATATGGGAAAGCGATTTATAAATATCTGGTTTCATCATTTGATGACAGACTGGTTCGTCCGTCATAATCCCGGGCTGCAAGATGAACCGTTTGTTCTGGTTGCTCCGGATCGCGGTCGTGTAATCATTAAAGCTGCCAGTCCTGCTGCCGGAGTATTGGGTATCGAACCAGGCATGGTGGTTGCAGATGCGAGAGCGATATTACCATCGCTACAGGTATTTAATGAGGAAACCTCAAGAAAAGATAAACTATTAAATGAATTGGCAGAATGGTGTATCCGTTATACGCCAATAGTGGCATTAGATACTTCGGATGGTCTGATTCTGGACATAAGTGGATGCGCCCATCTTTGGGGGGGAGAACGGCAGTATCTCAAAGAGATCATAGCCAAACTTAAGAGCTTCGGATATCAGGTACGTGCGGCAATAGCTGATACTATAGGTGCCTGTTGGGCTATTGCCAGGTATGGCCGTCTTACTGCTATTATAGAGCCGGGTATGCAGGCAGAAGCCTTATTACCATTACCACCTGTTGCATTAAGGCTTGATACCAATGTGCTGGAGCGGATGCATAAATTAGGATTTTATCAGATCAGAAGTTTCGTCAGCATGCCTCATAATGCACTTAAAAGGCGCTTTGGCCCGATATTATTGGAAAAGTTAGCACAGGCATTAGGAGAAGTTGAAGAAACAATACAGCCTATCCGGCCCGTCCAGCCTTATCAGGAACGACTTCCGTCTCTGGAGCCGATCCGTACCGCAGCTGGAATTGAAATTGCATTGAAAGATCTTTTGGAAGCCCTTTGCATACGCCTGTTACAGGAAGGTAAGGGGCTTCGTAAGGCAATTTTTAAAGGCTGCCGTGTTGATGGTAAAATGCAGCAGATTGAAATTGGCACCAATCATCCGACCCGGAATGTCTCACACTTATTTAAACTTTTCGAACTGAAAATAAACACGATCAGACCCGGATTAGGTCTGGAGTTATTTCTGCTGGAAGCCCCTGTTGTGGAGATACTTTCAATGGAACAGGAAACGCTTTGGAATATTACAAAAGGTTCCGCAAATAAGGTAGTCATGAATCTGCTGGACCGGATCGGTGTGAGGGTCGGAATTAATGCCATACACCGGTATCTGCCAGATGAACACCACTGGCCGGAGCGGTCTGTCAGGCTTGCTGCTTCTTTACAGGAGAAAAATCCACTGATCTGGAGAACAGACTTGCCCAGGCCGGTTTGCTTGCTGCCACTTCCAGAACGAATTGAGGTTACTGCACCTATACCCGATTATCCACCCATGTTATTTCGCTATAAAGGAAAAGTGCATAAGGTACGCAAGGCAGACGGCCCGGAGCGTATAGAACAGGAATGGTGGCTGGAGCAGGGTTTACATAGGGATTATTATTGTGTAGAAGATGATACAGGGGCCCGTTATTGGCTTTTCAGACTGGGGAATTATGGTGAGGACAAGCCGGAATGGTTTGTTCACGGCTTTTTTGCTTAAACAGAACAATATGCACTATACAGAATTACAGGTTACGACTAATTTCAGTTTTCTGCGCGGAGGATCGCATCCCGAAGAAGTAGTGGAGCAAGCAGCAGCATTAGGTTATACTGCTATTGCCATTACAGATCACAATACATTGGCCGGTATTGTGAGGGGACATGTTGCCGCAAAAGCGAAAGGTATCCGTTTTATTCCTGCATGTCGCCTGAATCTTTTGGATGGTCCCAGTTTATTGGCCTATCCAAAAGACAGGGATGCGTATGGCCGCCTTTCAGGCTTGCTAACTGAAGGTAATATGCGCGCGGAAAAAGGCCAGTGTCATTTATACAAAGCCGATGTATATAAATATGCAGCAGGCATTCAATTTATTTTATTACCACCAGATACGCTGAATACTCAATTTGATTTTGATACAGATTTTAAATCAGCACTTCAGGAATATAAACAGATGTTCGGAAAAGAGCTTTATATAGCTGCAATCCGGTCTTACCAAAGCGATGACAGTAAAAGGCTGTTTCGTGTTTCGTTGCTTTCCAGGCAGTTTGACATACCTATGGTGGCTACAAATGACATTCACTATCATAACAGGGGGCGTAGGGAACTGCAGGATATCCTGACCTGTATCCGGGAAAAATGTACGATCTACACTGCGGGATTACGTTTGTTTCAGAATGCAGAAAGGTATATGAAACCTGTCCATGAAATGATCCGTTTGTTTCGTCAATATCCAGATGCTATAACACTTACCCAAAAGATTACGGAGGTATGTACGTTTTCGCTGGATACGCTGGAATATATATATCCCGAAGAAATTACCAGTGACGGCCGTTCTCCGCAGCAGGAGCTTGTCGAACTGACCTGGAAGGGAGCTAAAGAACATTTTGGAGACGAAATACCAGAAGACATCCGTAAAACGATAAATATGGAACTGGAATTTATGGAGCGGAAAAATTACGCCTCTTATTTTCTCACAGTCTATGATTATGTCCGGTTTGCGAGGGAACAACGCATTCTTTGCCAGGGTCGGGGTTCGGCAGCCAATTCTGTGGTCTGCTACTGTCTGGGTATTACTTCGGTTAACCCGAGGGAGTTCAAATTATTATTTGCCCGTTTTATGTCAGATGCCCGGGATGAACCGCCTGATATTGACGTGGATTTTGAACACGAACGTCGTGAAGAGGTTATGCAGTATATCTATAATAAATATGGGAGGGACCGTGCTGGTATTGTTGCAACGGTAACGCAGGTACATTGGAAAGGTGCAGTACGTGATGTCGGCAAGGCTATGGGATTATCTGCAGATGCTGTTGACCGGTTGTCCAAATCCAGGTATGAACTTACACCAGAATGGCTGGAGGGAAAATCAGGTTCCAGTGAGGGGTTTGATTCTAATGATAAACATCTGATGAAGGTGCTGCAGCTGACCGAAGAATATATTGGGTTTCCCCGTCAGCTTGGACAGCATACCGGTGGTTTCGTGATTACAAGGGATAAACTGTCCGATCTCTGCCCGATCTTGAATGCAAGAATGGAAGACCGGACCAATATAGAGTGGAATAAGGATGATATAGAGGCCCTTGGATTTCTGAAAGTAGATGTCCTGGCTTTGGGAATGCTTACCTGCATCCGGAAAGCATTTGACCTTGCAGAGGAGCATTACAATCTTGAACTCACTTTAGCTAACGTTCCACAGGGTGATAAGGCAGTCTATGAAATGATTAGCAATGCAGATACTATAGGCGTATTCCAGATTGAGAGCCGGGCGCAGATGTCTATGCTGCCCAGGTTAAGACCGGAAAAATTCTATGATCTGGTGATTGAAGTTGCAATTGTGAGACCAGGACCTATTCAGGGCGATATGGTACATCCTTATCTGCGGAGGCGGAATAAGGAAGAGCCGATTGAGTACCCTAAAGAAGAGTTGAAGAGCATTCTGGACCGGACATGTGGAGTTCCTTTATTTCAGGAGCAGGCAATGGAAATAGCTATTGTAGCTGCAGGCTTTACTCCTGCAGAAGCAGATGGTTTACGGCGCAGTATGGCAACATTTAAAGCGAAAGGCCTGGTTAGCCAGTATAAAGAAAAGCTGGTAGGAGGAATGGTTGCAAATGGCTATGAGGAAGAGTTTGCAAAAAGGGTATTTAAGCAGTTGGAAGGATTTGGTAGTTATGGTTTCCCGGAAAGTCATGCAGCAAGTTTTGCCTTACTGGTCTATATATCTTCCTGGATTAAATGTCATTATCCTGATATTTTTGCCGCATCGCTGCTTAACAGCATGCCTATGGGCTTCTATCAACCTGCGCAGATCGTTATTGACGCACAGAAACACGGTGTGGAAATGTTGCCGGTCGATATTAATTTTTCTGACTGGGATAATACGCTGGAAGAACGTAATGGTAAATATTATAAAGTCAGACTTGGGTTTCGTCAGGTAAAAGGACTAAAAGAGGGAGAAATGAGGGTATTGGTTGGAGGGAGATATCCATCCTATAAACACATTCACACATTACTGGACACAGGAATTTCGATCATAGCACTAGAGAAATTAGCTGATGCAGATGCTTTCCGTTCAATAGGCCTGGACAGGCGTCAGGCCTTATGGGAGATCTCGTCTCTAAATGACAGGCCTGTAGGCATGTTTCAGGGACAGCCCTCTGAGAGCGCTGCTGAACAACCTGTTAATTTGCCGAAAATGTCAGCTTCGGAACATGTGCTGCAGGATTATAGTACAACCTCTCTTTCACTGAAGGCTCATCCGGTTGGCTTTGTGCGTAAACAATTATTTACAGGCGGTATTCTATCGGCCCGGGAGCTTCAGCTTTGGCCAGATGGAACCCTGGTAAGAATTGCCGGGCTTGTTCTAATCAGGCAAAGACCCGGAACAGCGAATGGTATCTGCTTTATTACTATTGAAGATGAAACAGGTACTGCGAACCTTGTTGTTTTTAAGAAATTATTTGAAAAGTACCGGAAAGAAATTGTCAGGTCTAAATTGCTAATGGTAGAAGGGAAGCTGCAGAGAGAAGGGCAAGTAACTCATGTGGTCGTTAAACATTGTTACGATATGTCAGCATTATTAACAGATCTGGGTACTGTTAAGGAAGAAGATTCGTTGCTGCAGACCATATCCTGTGCCAGTGAAGAAGATAACGGTATTTATCGTGGGAAAAATAAAAAATCATCAGTTAGTAAGGTAATCCAGGGAGAAATATTTCCAGCTGCGCGGGATTTCAAATAGAAGCGCAATAAGCATTATTCTCCACTACAGTTAAAAGTAAATAAGTGGGTAAATGTGGATTATTATGCGCTGGCTTCTAATTATCTTAATTCAAAGCCAGCGCATTAACAAGTTTTATCTTTATGCCAGATTTTCACTAAAGAAATCGATTGTACGTTTCCATGAAAGTTCTGCAGCAGCCTTATCATAACGTGGCGTTGTGTCATTATGGAAACCGTGATTTACATTTTCATAGATAAATGCCTGATATTTTTTACCGTTCTGTTTTAAAGCTGCTTCATAAGGAGGCCAGCCTTCTGTTATTCTTGTATCCAAAGAAGCATAATGAAGCATCAGCGGGGAGTTTATTTTAGGCACATCGGCAATATACGGCTGCCCTCCATAGTACGGGACTGCAGCAGCCAGATCCGGTATACGAGTGGCCATCATATTGGATATACCACCTCCAAAACAAAAACCTACTACGCCAACTTTACCATTGCAATCTTTATGATTTTTCAGATAATTAAATGCAGCAATGAAATCTTCTTCCATTTCACCTTTATCCCGTTTACTCTGCATAGTACGACCTTCGTCGTCATTCCCGGGATAACCACCCAAAGGAGTAAGGGCGTCCGGAGCCAATGAAATAAATCCTGCTAGTGCAGCTCTTCTTCCCACGTCTTCAATGTAAGGATTTAGACCACGGTTTTCATGAACGACTATAATGCCTCCTAATTTCTTTTTGGAATCCTTTGGTTTAGAGAGCAGGCCTTTAATAGATCCGCCGCCTTTTGGCGAAGGGTAATTAATAAAGTCCGATTTCAAACGCGGATCGCCAGGCTGAATTTGTACATTCCCTGAATAATCGGGCATCAGGAAACTCATTAATGCCGGCACTGTTAATCCTCCAACAGCATAAATAGAAAGTTTCTGCATAAAGCTACGCCGGTCAAGCCGATTGTGTGCATAGTCATCATACAAATCAAAAACTTCCTGACTGATGTCATTATTATTTATTTTGCTCATATTTCACAGGCTTAGTATTCAAAAATAATCATTCATGACAAAGGCCTGTCAGTCAGCGTGTAACAGTCTCGCTACGTTTACTAACCGATAGTTACTTTCTCTATCCCTAGCTGAGCGCTGATTAATGGTGATTTAGGGGAGAGAAAATACCCCGTTAAACTGGCAAATATAATGGGAGCAATATTTTGGAAGCCAGTCATTGTGGCGAGTAGAATTATAATGCTCACAGGTGTACGTGTAACGCAGGCATTTAAAGCCGCCATACAGCATACCGCTATCAAAGTAAGATTTTGCCCAGGGAAAACCTGGTAAATAATTAATCCCAAAACAGTGCCTGCAAAGAGTAACGGGATTATGAAGCCACCACGCCAGCCGGAAGTTACTGTAATTGCAATGGCAACCAGCTTCAGCAGTAGTAAGACTATTAAGAACCCTATCGTAAAATTACCGGTCAGAACCTGGGAGAGCTGGTCATGTCCAAAATATCGTGTAAGTGGAATACAATAAGCTATGGTCCCCAGGAAGAAGCCTCCGATAGCTAACTTATAGTAAACAGCTAATTTAATACTTTTGAAAACCAGTTTGAAATTCTTGACAAACGCGATGAAAATCCACCCTGTAGCCGCACCAGCCAACGAATAGCCGACCGCATAAAAGATGTCGCTAACTTTTGGATCTTTGTAAGCCGGGAAGTTCCAGGTGGGGCCGAGATTGAGCTGTGTAATTAATATAAAGACCAGGTAGCTCGCACAGCTGGCTACTAAGGCGGGCATAAAAGCTTTGTAATATTTAGTTACATGTCTGTGATCTAAAATTTCTAAAGCGAACAGGCTTCCACCCAGCGGTGCTCCAAAAAGGGCAGTAAAAGCAGAGGCCATTCCAGCGATCGTAATTGAGCGTATATCCTCTCCCTTAAAACCTAGTTTTCTCGCAATATAGGTGCCGGTAGAACCGACAACTTGCACGAGGGGAGCCTCTGGGCCTAAACTACCACCTGCAGAAATACAAATTAAAGAAGAAAGGATCATGGAAGGGTTATTTTTCGGATCCAGTCGTCCACCCTTAAAATGGATATTGTCTACCATCAAATCGATTTCGCCCGGATCACCGAGTTTATGGATAACTATACCTGCTATTAAGCCTGCTATAGTCATCAGTGGAATAACATAAATTCCCTGAACAATAGCTAGAAGAGCAGTGGAATGTTCAAGCACAATCCAGTAACCGCCGGCTATAATACCCCCGATAATACCGAGTAAGGTCCATAAGAGGAAATTTTTATTGTAGACAAAGGGATTAAATTTCAGCGGGTTTTTAACTGTATCCTGTAATGTGAAAATCCGTTTGGAAGTAGAGTATTTCATTTTAAAAGGTAGTGTGTCGTTTTATTTGTATGATTTAACATTGCAAATGTAATATATAATTGTATTTATGTTTGTAAATTATCTTATTTTGTATTGCATGCGCAATGTAAATGGCAGTATTTATACACGGGCAGTTAGTTAGATTGCCGTAGTTGAAGAATAATAAAGATTATTGGTAATATTGCCACAAGGCTTATTAACACAGTTAAGACTGTAAACAGGATGATAAAAGGGAAAAATAAATGCGATCTGAATACCTGCTTTTTGTGCAGATTCTGTCTAAAGGATTGGAAACCTGCAATAGATGTAAACAAGAAGAATTTAAAACTGAATAAAGGTCAGCAAGTATTCAAAGAGGGAGATCCTGTTAAAGGAATTTATTTTGTCTATAGTGGAACTGTGAAGATCCATAAAAAATGGGATGATGAAAAGGAACTCATCGTTCGTTTCGCAAAACAAGGAGATGTTCTGGGACATTTGGGCTTAGGTGGTTCTGGGTACTACCCTGTTTCGGCCACTGCAATCGAAGAAGCTATTGTCTGTTTTATTGAAATGGATTTTTTAGAAAGCACCATGAATGTGAACAATGCATTCGTTATCCAGCTCATGCTTTTCTTTGCCAGTGAGCTCCAGGAGTCTGAAAGACGGATGCGAAACCTTGCACATATGAGTGTAAAGGGGAGGGTCGCTCAGGCTTTACTCTCATTGCAGGAACAGTTCGGTGTTAACAAAGAAGGATTTATCAATATTGAATTAAGCAGACAAGACCTCGCCGCATTCATAGGGGCCTCATATGAGTCCTTATTCCGAGCCATCAATGAGCTTTTTGCGGAAAATATAATTGTAATTTCTGGTAAAACTATAGCCATAAATAATGGCAGCGCCTTTGACATGTCCAGGATTCAACATTAACCAAAGGTTAATAAAGTCATGTGCTGGTTTCGTCAACATTTGCTGCACACTTTGTTCGGGGTTTGTTCGGACTTCCTTCATTGTTCCTTCAATCGGAATTGAAGAAATAACGAAGGAATAATGAAGGAAATTTTAACGAGGTTCGATACAATGACGAAACACACCTTGTCGTCCGGGGATAACCCGAAGTTTACCCAAAGAGAGTAGTGTCTAAGAAAAAGACTCATTTATCAATTCCATATTAAGCACAGCACCAGTAACTGAACCATTATATACGGCGTTGGCAATAGAGCGCATTGGACTTATATTGTCACCGCAAGCGTAAACGCCCGGAATGGTAGTTTTCATAAACATATCTGCCTTAATATGACCTTGTTCAGTCATCTCACAGCCTAAATCTTCAGGAATTGAACAATGCTGAGTAAAGCCAAGTCTCGCGTACAAAACATTTAAATTAGCCTCTGCACCATCATTAAATATGATTTTTTCGATTTGGCCATTTTCATGAACGATCCGTTCCACTACTTTTTCTTCTATAGTAAAACCATGCTCCTTCAAAATTTCAGTCTGGGCAGCGGTTAAGTCAGATTTACCGTTAGTGTATAACGTCAGGTCCTTTGTCCAGTTAGATATTAGTTTAGCGGTTTCAAATCCTAGGTCCCCATTTGCGAGTATCCCGGTTTTTTCATTTCTATATTCGTAACCATGGCAATAGGGGCAGTGTATGACAGAAATTCCCCAGCATTCTGCAAAACCCTCAATCGCAGGCATACTATCGCTAATTCCGGTCGCAAAAACCAGCTTTTTGCCTAGAAATGATTTGCCTGATCGCGTACTAATTTCAAAGCCAGAATCTGTTTTTATTCCTTTGACTGCTAAATCTGTCAGGAATTCAACTGTTTTATATTGCGTTAACTGCTCCTTTGCGATAGAAAGGATTTCTTTCGGTGTAGAACCGTCCTGCGTAAGGAAGTTGTGTGAATGTGGCGTTTGCTGGTTACATGGTTTTCCGCTGTCAATAATAAGTACATTGCGTAATGCGCGTCCAAGACACATACCAGCAGATAATCCGGCGCTGCTTCCGCCGATTATAATCACGTCAAAATTTGTAGTTTTTTCCATTTTTTTAAAAATTGATGTCCTTTAGCTGAATTAATAATGGTTAAGCTCAGCGAGACTTTCGCCAAGAAAGTGTTTAATGCGCTGATTAACTGATCCCAATACTTTTACTGAAAGAATACCAGGCAAATTTTTTGATATTATTAGGCGCTACATTACCAGAACTTATTGACCTGAGCGTAGTATTAATCATACCACTAAATAATTCATAGATCCACTCAGGAGTGAGTTCGCTGGTTATGATATCTTGCTTCTGTAAAGCAATGATAAGTGCAAGCCACCTGCTATTAATATCATCGTACTCGCGGTTTTCTTCATCACCTGCTGATGGTTGGTAATCAGATCTTTGGTATATTTTATCAAAAAAAGCATATTTACTCCCACAATCTATGCCTGCGTATAAGGTTAATTCCAATTGCTTTAACGGAACAGTACTCGCTTCAAAGGCAGCATTCATCGCAGCTTTACAAGTCAAAGCCATTTCCTGCCTGCAAGCTTCAAGTAATATTTTTCTGTCTTTAAAATAGCGGTAGAGTGTACGCGGGGTTACTTCTGCTTTGTCCGCTACCATGTCAAGTGTCCCGGACGGGTCGTTGTTAAACACAATTATCGCTGCGTCAATGATTCTTTTCTTAGTCACTTCCATGTCGCAATAATATGACATATTTTATTTAAGTGCGACATATGTCTGTCATAAATACAAATGGAAAGCCCAATCTAATTCGATTTTATTTCCTTACCTACGTAACATACCTCTGCTTATGAGTGTCATAGCAGCATATATCATCTAACATGGCTCTCATAATAACAAACCTGACCAAAAAATACAATACACAGAAACCTGCACTTACGGATTACTCCATTAACATTAATAAAGGAGTTTTAGGTTTATTAGGCCCGAACGGCGCCGGAAAATCAACACTAATGAAGATCATTGCGACTATTAGTAAACCTTCATCAGGAACATTGTTATTAGATGGTGCGGATATTGTTCAGAAACCGGATACAATTCGCAAAGTACTCGGTTATCTACCGCAGGATTTCGGTGTGTATCCTAATCTTAACGCCTATGAGTTTCTGGAGTATATAGCCGCTATGAAAGGTATTGGTGGTAAAAGGCTTCGGCAGCGTATAGATTTGCTGTTGGAGGGTGTCAACCTTACCGCCGATGCCAAAAGGCCGATAGGAACTTATTCAGGTGGTATGAAACAGCGGATCGGGATAGCACAGGCATTGCTTAATGATCCTAAAGTATTGATATTTGACGAGCCCACGGTTGGACTCGATCCGGAAGAACGGATGCGGTTTCGCCAGCTAATTTACGATCTGGCACACGATTGTATTATTATCCTGTCATCGCATATTGTATCAGATATTGAGACTATTGCAGACGAGGTTGCTATTATGCAGGATGGTAAGCTAATCACACATGCACCACAGTATGATATTATCAAACAAGCCGAGGGCCGGATATTTGAGGTGCTGCTGGAAAGTAATACACTTAATCAATTTAAAAATCAATACAAAGTGATTGATACGGCCCGTCAGAGCGATAGGATAAAAGTACGTTATATCAGTACCAAAGATAATGTAGCTCCTGAATCAATCTCCGTTACAGCCACGTTAGAGGACGCTTACCTGTTTTTAACCCATAAAAACGGCTAAGCTATGCAATATCTCTACAACATTATAAAAGCCGATTACCTGCAGCGTACCCGTAGCTATTCATTTTTGATAACATTGGCGGTTACCGTCTTCATAGCTTACTCATTTGTGCCACCGGATACCGCAGGTTATACCACCTTAAGCGCTTCGGGGTACCGGGGAGTTTACAACTCAGCCTGGGTAGGTTACGTATCAGGGATTATGACTACTGTTATGTTATCTTTCTATGGTTTCGTGCTGGTTAACAGTGGTATTAAAAAAGATATCGAAACAGAAGTAGGTCTTATTATAGCCACCACCTCTCTTACTAATTTTAAATATCTGCTAAGCAAGCAGATCAGTAATTACCTGGTATTGCTAACTATTACCGGTATTACGTTTATGGTAAGCATTGTTGTGTTTCTCGTGCGCGGAACAGACCAGCCATTTATTCTGGGTAACTTTATTCTTCCTTATTTATTCTTCGCTATACCGGCGTTATTTGTAGTAGCCGCTCTGGCTGTGACAGCAGAAGTTTTTCTGGGTAAGCGTAGTATTCTGCAGTTTATAATATACTTTCTATTATGCGGTGTCTGTATGTCATTTATCAATAATAAAGGCGGTAATGACTCTTCCGGTGTTTTTGATCCATTTGGTTTAAGCCTAATCAGTAAAAGTATTACCCAACATATTAATACCAATTTTCACGAAAATATCAAGTCTGTATCATTTGGCTTTATTTTTAACGGGCACAAAACCTATAAATTTTTTGAATGGGAGGGCCTTAACTGGACATCTGTATTTATATTCAGTCGCGTGGTCTGGATAGGCTTTGGATTACTTTTAATATATATATCCTCTCTTTTTTTTCACCGGTTTGATTTCAATCAGGCTGTAACCAATAAAAAAAAGAAACTCCAGGCATTAGCATCCCTTAAACCCGTCCAGTTAATTAATCCGGCAGGAATAACCAGGGGTATATTACCGCCACTGTCATTTAACTATGGGATTTTTCCGCTTATCAGAACTGAGTTTTTATTACTGATAAGGCAGGGTAATAAATGGTTGTGGTTATTGAATGCAGCTTTATGGGGAGCTATGTTTTTAGTTCCCTTTGATCTCGCCTATAATTATCTGCTGCCGGTGTTATTGTTTTTGCAGGTGACACGCTGGTCAGAACTGGTTACTAAAGAGAAAACTAACCGGATTCATTACTTTGCGTATGCATCATATAAACCCTTACAGCGTATGCTGCCTGCTCAAATTATAGCCGGTATATTATTATCGATAAGTTTGTCTTTACCCGTCATTATTCGTAGTATATCAGCTTCTAATATATATGGTGTTGCGGGCCTGCTCAATGGGGCAACGCTAATTGTATTACTGGCTGTAGCGCTTGGTATATTAACAGGGGGCAAAAAACTTTTCGAGATATTTTTCTTTCTGCTTACCTACGCAGTGATTAATAAAGTGCCGCTAACGGATTACCTGGGTAGTTTGCCAGCTCATCATACACCATTTTTCATATTGACTGTTTTAGCGATGAACCTAGCCCTGACCGGAGTTCTCTTTTTAGCCAGAGCTTATCAGATCAGGCACTTATAACTAACGCATCTTTCGCGCCTCTATAGGTGCTCATACTCATTCCTTTATGCCTTTTAAAAAACTTATTCATATGACTTTCGTCAGCAAAGCCAAATTCCTCTACAAGCTCATTAATCCTACAATCGCTAAAATTTAATCTGTATTCAATGAGACGAAGACGGTAATTTGCAATAAAATGCGTGATAGTTTCGCCGCATGCCTCTTTGAAATATACACTTAGATAATTAGTAGATACACCGAATTTACCGCAAATAACAGGTGCTTTCAATTGCCCTGGCGAGTAAATATTCGATTGGATATAATTTATAATGTCGACGATCTTTTTATTCGCGTGTTCTTTAATATTGGCGGGTTTAAATTTAGCTATATTCCTTGCTGCTATTACAATCAAGGCATTGATTAAATGTTGATTAAGGTCATTATTATACAGATCATTGTATTTAATATTATGCAGGATTGATCCTACGATTGAGTTAACAAGTAATTTGTCATTCGCATTTTCAATAATGCATCCAGATACATGGGACGCATTATGCAGCAGGCATTCGATATGATCAATACTCTTCCATTGGTATTCTTTAATATAGCCTTTATTAAAACGGATAATCAGAAATTCGGTTAGTGTTTCTACATAAAAAGCATGATAATCATTTGGTGTAATCAGTAAAAATGAACCAGCCTGATAAGTTATACGATTTCCGTTTACTTCATGCGATCCGCTCCCAGACACAATATGAACGAACTGGAAAAAATTAAATGAGCTGTCTGTCATCGGACACTGATCCGTCTGGCTGTAGATTATTTCCACCTGATGGTGCATACTTTCTTTTCTCATCATACAAACATACCTAATTATACCAAAATAGTACTGATAACAAACTGATTTTCCGGTCTATTTTTGCTCGATGTAGCGCTCCAGAAATGAGCCTATTCACAAATCAAATAGCATACACAATTAAAAGAACTAAAATGAATCAAGATTCAGTGTTATCAAAACAGCTACCATTTTTAAAATTAGTTCCGTTGGCTTTAGCGGGTTTTGTTGCAATAATGACCGAAACCATGCCGGCTGGTTTACTACCAGAGATAGGAGCAAGCCTGGGGATAAAGGAATCTTTAGTCGGGCAGCTGATTACACTCTATGCCCTGGGGTCTGTAATGGCGGCAATTCCAATTATTTCAGCGACGCTTCACTGGCCAAGAAAACGATTGCTATTAATGGCCACGGTCGGTTTTTTTGTATTTAATGCAATAACTGCTTTATCGACTAGTTATATACTTACTTTATGTGCCCGGTTTATAGCGGGTATGGCAGCGGGAATTACATGGGGTCTATTGATCGGGTATTCAAGGGGTATCGTACACCCGGGTATGGTTGGAAGGGCTATAGCGGTAGTGGGTGCCGGACAGCCAGTTGCTTTAGCAATAGGTCTTCCATTGGCGGTATGGCTTGGTAAAGTTTTTGGTTGGGAGGGTGCTTTCTGGACAATGTCTGCATTATCTTTATTACTTATGATCTGGATGATCATTGCATTACCTGATGTCAAAGGATTGGTACCACAGAAAAAATTAAGTGCTTACCGTGTATTTATGCTCGGGGGTATAAGGCGTATATTGCTTATTATGTTCATGTGGATACTGGCCCATAATATTCTTTATACTTATATTTCCCCTTATCTCTCTGATTTTGGCCTCACTGACAGGGTTGATTTAATATTGCTGATCTTTGGTGTATCATCCCTTATAGGAATTGGTATAGTAGGTATTTTAATTGACAGGTGGCTTATTCTTCTTGTAAAAGTAAGCTTGCTGGCATTTGCCATGGGCGCATTTTCACTAGTTATAGCCAATCAATTCCAACCTTTATTATACTTTGGCATAGCTTTGTGGGGAATTTCCTTTGGAGGTGTGTCTACATTACTTCAAAAGGATATGGCAGATCGGGCCGGTGATAATTCTGATGTCGCACAATCTATGTTTGTGACTGTATTTAATCTGGCAATTGCAATCGGCGGTATTACCGGCGGGGTTTTGCTGGAAAAACTAGGCGCCTCATCTTTTCCTTGGGCAATCATATTATTTTCAGCACTGATATTTTTTTGCTTGTCTAATCGAAAACGAACAGCTCCAAAAAACACACAGGTGCCAGTGAATAGGAATATCTGATGTTATAGGTTGAGCAGATTTCAACAGAGCTATCTTTATTTGTTATTTTTGCGGACTACCCCGACTGGTTTTAACCTCTGAATGGCGGGAAAAGATATCTAATATGATAAAGAAGAGTATCTCAAAGAATTTACTATTGATTGCATTTACCTTTATCGGCTCCTATGCGACAACATTCGTTATACTCCCTTATTCGTATTGGCAGAAATATATTGATTTACCAGTTTTCAGAATAGTAGCCGATGTTCTTATAAATTTGGCCTTTTGTATAGCTATTCTCGCAATAAGTATGCTGATAGACAGAAGGCTCAATAAAAAAGTCCCATGGATGATCCATCCTTTCAGACGTCTGCTCACTCAGGTGTTTTATCAGATTATAGGAGTACTGTTCTTTATCATATTATTATCAATAACTTATTTAATAATAGTTGGAGTTGCTGTGGATCCCCGATTACCGGCACTTGGCCTGAGAGAGGCGACATATACAATTATATCCATCATACTTTGGGCTTTGGTAGTTAGTGCCCTCACTACTGGTGATTATTTATTGAGAAACTGGAAGACGGCCACCAGGAAGGCAGCCGAATTTGAGATTAAGGCTGCACAGCATAAACAGATGGCGGCTGAAATAGAACTCGAGGCACTTAAATTACAACTTGACCCGCATTTCGTTTTTAATAACCTCAGTGTACTCGCAGAATTGATATTGAAAGACCAGCAGCTAGGATATGACTATACGGAGAATTTCGCTAAAGTATACCGTTATCTTTTAACAAATTCTAAAAAAACACTGATCAGTCTGCGTGAGGAACTTAGGTTTCTTGATGCTTATCTTTTTCTAATTAAGAATAGGATGGGGGGCGGAAGTGTCTTTCAGATTAATATTGATGAGTCTAAACTCGACATGCTGATACCTCCGGTTACGCTTCAGCTGTTCATAGAAAATGCATTAAAATATAACCGTACAGAAGAAGATAATCCTTTAGTTGTGAACATCTATTCTAATGATGACGATGAACTGGTGGTCTCGAATATATTACTACCGCTGATTAAAGAAAATAAATCTACTGGCATAGGCTTAAAAAATATCATCGATCGATATGCTTTATTAGGTGGTAGAAAGCCAGTTGTAGAGAGAGATGATGAAAGTTTCACTGTAAAAGTCCCCCTTATTATTGAATATAATGAAGAAGATATTAATTCTGGAAGATGAAAAACCCAACTCAGACCGGATACAACGCCTGATGCTAAAAATCAGACCAAATATTCAGATCGTTGGTGTTTTAACTAGTGTAAAGAAAACCGTAGACTGGCTCTCTGAAAATGAATGTCCCGACCTGATTATAATGGACATACAACTGGCAGATGGTATAAGTTTCGAAGTCTTTAACCTGGCAGAGGTGACATGCCCGGTAATTTTTACAACTGCTTACGATGAGTATGCTATCAAAGCATTTAAATACAACAGCATAGATTATTTGCTCAAACCAATTGAGAAAGAGCAGTTGGAAGCGGCCATTGTCAAATTTGAAAAGTCTGTGCAGCAATCAAATTTGGAATACCCCCTGATTGAGGAACTGATTGCTCAGATCCAGCCAAAGGACTACAGAACTCGTTTTCTGCTTCCCTACCGGGACGGCTATAAAAAAGTGAGTGTCGAGGATATCGCTTTTTTCTATTCTAATCTGAATATTAGTTATGCAGTTCTTTTCAACGGAGAGCAAAATGTCGTGCCGCATACCCTGGAAACCTTGGAGCAGGAATTAGAACCTAAAAACTTCTTTAGAGTAAATCGTCAGTATATCGTACATGTCAATTCGATAGAAAAAGTTCATAATTTCTTCAACGGTAAGCTTAAACTTAAGGTGAAAAACTGCGCAGATGATGACCTTATTGTCAGCAGAACAAAAGCTCCTTTGTTTAAAACGTGGCTTGACTATTAGCCGGGGTCAACTCAAGAGACCCGTTCGTCAATTCAGCAGATATTTTCGTTGTTTCACTTAAGTAGTCGTATTAGCGAAGTTAGCTACCGATAACTTTGAGGCATCAAAACAATAATAATATCAAAATGATGACAAAAACAAATGCAATGGCCGACTTAAAGTTGAAAATAGTTGGTCATAAAATTAAAGTTGCAAGTATTGAAGAAACAATGTCCGGATTTCAAAATTATGGGGTAAAGACGCTATTAGTCGTATGTCTGTTAGTCGCATCTCTCCATGTTTCTGCTCAGAAAGTAGCAGTATTAGATGCCTTTTCCAAAAACAATATCGATGAAAGTATTCTTGATCCGAACAATCTTAAGCAACCAGAAGACTTTGCCTACGAACTGAAACAAACAGTGATTGCCGCTGGTAAAGAAAAAACTACCGTGGCAACCTATGACCCATCCAATCCAAAAGAAGAGCAATGGACCGTAGTTTCTATAGAAGGGAAATCTCCATCGAAGTCGGAGATTAATTCTTTTAGAAAAAATCAGAATCAACCAGACGACGCGAGCAAAATAGACGACGCAAGCTACAAGATCGAGAAGCAAACATCAGATCAGCTGGTTATCAGCTACAAGGTGGATCCCGGAACTGTTGCTAAAAAAGCTGCGTTTTTAAAAGATTGCAGGTCATATATGACTATCAATCTTAGAACTAAAAAACTGGAACAAATACAAGCACTGAATGAAAAACCGGTTAAAATCGCGATTCTTAAAGCCGATAAATTAGATCTTACCTTAAAATACACCTGGAATGATCAGGCGAAGCGCTACGTGACTACGACTTCAAACCTCGGTATTCAAGCTAAATTTCTTGGTCAGTCTGCTGATATACAGACCATTTCGGAGTATTCAAACTATACAAAAAAATAAGAATTTTACGCCTTCTGAGCCCCTTGCAAAAATCAGGTTTAAGTTTTTCTGTGCCCAAACTTTATAAGCTCATCCAGGTTAATAAGAATTGCACAGGGGCTCATTTGTCACATACCCCTACAGATCAATATGTTAGAATATTTCATTCTTCTCAGCGATTAGTTTGAGCACATATTCCATTTGCGTGTCCCGATTCTGCATAAAATCACTGAAAGTAGGCCAGACTGTATCATCGGGAATAATGCCCCTGCCTATTGGCTGATCTGACTTTACCGGTGCATCCTGCTCAACAAAAACCGTAGAGAACTTAGTCTTTAATTTTGAATGGGGAAGTTCATATATTAATGACATATGGCCGTTATGACCATAATATCCTCCAACTGTTTCTACGCCAACAATGGTTACGTTGCGTGCATAAGCTTTTACCAGCGAAGCCAGGTGAGAAGCCGCAGATGCTACATTTTCATCAATGAGTAAATAGAGCTTCCCTTTAAAACCAGGTTGCTTTGGGTAATAAACCGGATTATACTTGACGTTCTGCAAGTTCTTACCATTCCGTAATGCGGGGAAATAGTCCTTCAGCATTCGCTTCCCGTCAGCTTTATCTGCCGAATCCATTTTTACTGCAGTAGATATTCCCCAAAAATATTTTTCATATGGAATCCCGTTATCAAATATAGTATAGGCCCGGGTATTTTCTTTGAAAGTGGAATCCGTCAGGTACATCATCGGTTGTTCATAAGTAGGATCACTGCCGCCGGGATTGCCACGAATATCCAGAATCAGATTAGGTATATTGTTGTCGCTAAGTGAGCGGAATACACTGTCGATAAACGCAACATATATTGGAAATGCCGGATCGTCTGTTCCAGATGCCATGGAAAATATCCGCAGGTTTAACAGACCAGTCGATGGATTCACCATCTTAAAACTGTACTTGGGCTGCACATTGTAATCAATTATACTATCGACAGGCGCACTATGTCGCAAGGTGAGGTTGGCTTTTCTTTCTTCCAGCGTTACAGCTGGTACCGTCACGGTTTGCTGTTCAGTCGTGCCAGGGGGGATAAATCCGATGGTGAATTTATCATTGATCCCATACTCATAAAGATAACGTAAACCATAACTTCCGTTTACACTTCCCGATAGCTTTTGTGTCTGGTTAAAACCGTCCGCCGTTAAATATTTATAAAAGGACTGCATCAGCTTCTTGTCTGTAATGCCATTAATACTAGTCACCCGGGACCCTACAGGGATTTTGTCTGTTTTGCTGTTAAAAACCATATTTCCCTCAATATATTTAAGCGCAAACGGAAAGAAGCCGCGCTGCTGATTAAAATACCTGACCAGGCTGGCCTGAGGTTCTGTATAGTTGTGGCAACTTCCTTCAAAATCAGTCAGCTGCAAAATTATTTTGTAAAAATCGAGTGTGGACATCGGCTTACGCACCTCTTTAAAAGCCCATTTATAGATACTATCAATCTGTTTTTGAGTCCGATATCGATAAAGACCAGAATTAGTTTTTTTACGGATATCAAGGAACACCTCAAGGTCCTTCTTCATCTCTTTTGGATGAAGCTGCTGATTGTATACAGACATGCTGTCGACAGGTTGTTTGGGCTGCTTTAAAGAATTCGCAGCTGACTGTACCCACCCCTGATGCATCAGTAATAGCAAAAACAGTACTTTTTTCATGTGATTTTCGAATATTCAACGTTAAATTACAAAAACCTGCAGAAAGGTTGGTAGTTTAATCAATAATTACGAACTAATAACTGCCTGGATAATTTGAATATTCATATCAGAAAGCAATTGATCTTTTAAATTTTTTATAACATCTAATGAACGAATTAAAAAAAGAGGCTGCAAGAGCGGCTTTACCCTTTTTGAAACCGAATCAGATTATTGGATTGGGCGCTGGGGCTACTATAGGTCACCTCGTCGATCTGATCTACAAGGAAATAGCCTTTAAAGATTCCATGAGTTTTGTGACTCCTTCATTGCCAACAGCTCAGCTCCTTCAAAATTTCAGTTTGGCCTGTCTGGACTATGCTGACTTAAGTAGAATAGATTATCATTTCGATGGCTGTG
Organism: Pedobacter antarcticus; assembly: GCF_900103515.1. NCBI lineage: Bacteria > Pseudomonadati > Bacteroidota > Sphingobacteriia > Sphingobacteriales > Sphingobacteriaceae > Pedobacter > Pedobacter antarcticus. Next base: position 665,264 of record NZ_FNGZ01000001.1, on the reverse strand, counting down.
ATCAGGTTGATGAAAATCTAAATGCCTTAAAAAGTGGTGCCGGTATTCATACTGAAGAGAAAATATGCGCTGCTATGGCACAGGAATTCATTATCCTGGTGGATAAGGATAAATCTGTTCCCGTTCTCAATACAACTTTTCCTCTGTGTGTAGAACTACTTCCTAAAGCACTGACATTTGTTAAAAGCACTGTAGAATCTTTATACAGTAAGTATCAGCTTAAATTAAGCTTGCGTATAAATGACAAGACAAATGACCCCGTGATCACAGCTAATGGCAATTTTCTGCTCGATGTATATTTTGATACCATGCCGGATCTCGGCGAGTTAAATAAGACGATTAAATCTTTACCAGGCGTTATAGATCATTCCTTATTTTATCAAATAGCATCTAAAGTTATTATAGCAGCACCAGAAGGGGTGCAAATTTTGAAAGCCAGATGAAAGGGTAGGATTTCGTTTACGCCCCTCGTAACTTAAGATTGTAGGAGGGGCGTAAGAAGAGCTATCTTCTGCAGATTACTGGATCATTCTGGTTGTATGGAATAACCTTCGAGTATATCGGAAATCTCCTGTATTATCTTCATACTAAAAGTATGTCTGCCTTTTAACCACCTTTCTATTTCTTGTGAATTGATATCTAGGGAGACAGCCAGGTCATTTACCGACAGTCCTTTATCAGCTAACGTTTTCTCGGTTTTACCGGCAATATCTAGATTCAGTTGTGCTAATTCTTCTATAGCAGGGTTCCCGCTTTCTTCCAGCCAGATCGAGGCAAAATCGTTCTTTTCCATTTGTTTCTCGTAATCGTTTAAAGTATTCCCGGCCTTCAGCACGGTGTTCATTTCGGCGGCAAATTTAATGATAATACTTCTGTTATTGCAAGCACATAGGAATTGAGTGTTGATCCCAGTGATTCAACCTTTGTCTAAAGACCTGCATCGGTGTTTATTTTCTTTTGTTTTCTAAATTGATAAACTGAGCCAACAATAAATAATACTAAGATAATAATTAGTGTTTTACCTATTATCGGGTCAGTTGAGTCGCTCGCTAAAGGATGGCCGGTTGGAATACGCGTAAAAGTTTCGTTAATGGTAGGAAGCCACGATAGAAAAAAGCTGAATGACAGGAAAAAGTTCTCAAAATACCGGCTCCGGTTGCTCCCTTTTTTCTTTGAATAGAGAAAGTATGCTACAAATACTAAAATCAAAATTAATATCGAAAAGACATGTCCTGGATTAAATCCACCATGTTTTGAAATACCTAATGCGGTTAATGAAGTAATTACAGTTCCGTAAAAATAGATCTTCCCATATAATTCTGCCAAATTGATTTTGCCGTATTTTACATACGATATGACTGCAGTAGCAATGGCAAGTATGCCAACGATTGTGTGAAAGATCCCTAAGTTTGAAAGTCCCATGATTTAGATTTTATGATTGTTTGATTTGAATAGGATATTATTGACATATAGTTAAATAGTCATTTATTCATATCACAAAGGTGTCAAAGGAAAGAGGAAGGAACTTTGTGGATTGGCTCAATTATTTGGCAATTTGGGTCATGCACTCTCCAGCCAATTTATCTAACTTTGGCATTTTCGTTCGTATATTTCTAATTATAGATTTTCAAAGTGATGGTTACAAGTGATCTGCTGCAACAAGTGGCTTTTATTAAAGAGATTGATAAATTAAAATATATCCAGCGCAGGACTAAATTATTTAATAGTGAAAGGCATGAAAACGATGCAGAGCATAGCTGGCATTTAGCAATGATGACACTAGTTTTGGCAGGGCACTCTGATAAGCCGATTGACGTGCTTAAGGTACTGAAGATGGTGCTGATTCATGATTTAGTAGAAATAGATGCGGGTGATACTTTTATCTACGACACCTCAAAAAACCACTCCAATACAGATGAGGAACGCTTGGCTGCGAACCGTATTTTTGGAATATTACCGGAATTACAAGCTCAAGAATTTATCGCGATATGGGAAGAATTTGAAGAAGGGATCACTGACGATGCTAAATTTGCCAGAACTATGGACAGGTTTGAACCACTACTGCAAAATTCCACTAATAATGGTGGTACCTGGGCGGAATTTGACGTGGAATATCATACTGTTTATAGTAAGAAAAAAGCCATTCAGGATGGTTCGTCTTCAATTTGGACCTATGCTGAGCACTTATTAAATGATAGTGTAGAAAAGGGGATTCTCAGGAAAGATACGCCTCCTGAAAAGCAGGAATAGAGGTGCTCTGAATACATCAATGAAAATCAGCTGGAAGAACCATAATGGGCAGCGGCGATCGCTGCTTATGGCTTGTGCTTTAGTTTTAGCCGATAATTAGTTGGCGTAACCTCATATCTATCGTGAAAGCTTTTAGTGAAATTTGCCAAATCATTAAAACCACAATTAAAGGCAATGTCTGTGATCCGGTTACCAGAAGCTAAAAGTAGTTCTGCAGCTTTTTCCAGCCTTTGGGTTTTAATATAATTTGCAGGGGTGTCACTATACAATTTTGCAAATTCTCTTTTAAATGATGAAACACTTAAATTGGCCTTTCGTGCCAATTCTTCGACCCGAACCTGTAAAAACAGGTGCGCCTCTATTATTTGTTTGAAAGTATAGGTTACCGGCGAAAAAAGCTGTGATAGTATTACTTGTATCGATTCGGCATTGCGAGTTTGTGATAGTAACAGGATGATTTCTTTCAATTTTAAAATTAAGATATCATCATTTACCAGGGATGGGTTTTCAAAATAAAACAAGAGCCCCTCAATGTACTTCTGTATCAGAAAGTCATTATTTATTTTTTCACTTGACAGATTGGATATTATACTCCCTGGTCGTTGAAGCAACATAGGAAGTTCTCTTTCGTATATTTTCTTTAAGATATCCGGGTGGAAAGTAACGATTACAATTTCTCCATTACTATTTGAACCGGCATTATGTATTTGTCGTCCCGAGTTTATGCAATTTAGAAATAACGAGTAATTAGTTGGAATATTTACGTGTTCATCATCGAATTGATATTGCATCTCACCCTTATGCATATATAAAAAGCAGGCTTGTTCTGATACAGGGAATGCAAATTTAAAAGGAGGTTGTAATACTATCTTTTGGATAAATGATTTCCCAAATAAGTCAATTTTCTTATAGTCTATTACCATAGTTATTAGCCAAAGTGAGGGGCTGGTACGATCTCAGATCTGAATGGTAAAAATAGCGGATTAAAATTCATTAGATGAACCCAATTAAAAAATGAATTGTCCGATTTTTCTGGCAAAATCACCTAAGTCGGTAAAGTTCGTATTGGATAATATGATAATTGTCACATCATCATTTAAATAGTGGAACCAAGCAGCGTTCGCTCCCATAATCCTTCCGTACCTTTCCATACGCTTATATTTTACGTCTGGTCCTTTACCACCTCTAATCCAGACACTATATCCATATTCATCCAATCCGGGAGTGAGCAGCTGATCGAGAGTTTCCTGCCTAATCAGTTTATAATTAAAAAGAGCATTATTAAACTTAATTAGGTCTGCTGTACAAGAATACATGGCCCCGGAAGCAGAAAAATCTTCGACGAAGACAGGGAGATTAGGAATTATATTTTGGGTTGCACTTCTGTAATATGGTGTAGCCAAGCCTTTTATCAATTTATAGTGCGAAAGTAAGCCGGAGTTACTCATATTTAAAGGAATGAGAATTTGCTGATTTAAAATCTGCTCGTATGACATCTTATACAGCTCTTCCAGAATTCTGCCTAAGATCATGTATTCCCCATTGTTGTAATCGAATTTTGTCCCCGGCTCATTAACGAGTGGATCTGAGCAAAATTTGTTAACAATTTCATCTAAAGTATATGGGACATGAAAGAATCCTATACCGTATTTCATGAAATTGGCGTCCTTAGCAGTATCTATATTCTTCATTCCAGAGGTATGGTTTAACAACTGGTGGATAGATACTTTCTTGCCAGCTTCACCTTTATAGGCGGGCAGATAGTCTATGATTTTTTTATCTAAATTAATCTTTCCTTTTTCAACCAGCTGAAGAATTAAAACGGCCGTAAATGTTTTGGTAATTGAGCAGACCTGATATACCGTTTCATTGGTTATTGGACTGTTAAATGCGCGTTCAGCAATTCCAAAGCTTTGATGATATAGGAGGGGTGCTGACCCTTTTTGCACCAATATGGTTCCATTAAAATCATGCTCGCTGGCATATTTTTTTACAAAGTCATTAAGGTTTTTATTTTGGGCAAACAGGCAGGTATTAATTAATAAAAAGCAAACAACGATTAAATAGTATTTCATGAATGAACAGGTTTAATTCCTCTTATAAGACACCTGAGTAAAACTTAAGTTGCACCCACTTAAATTTATGGATGAAAACATTTGCAAGGAGATCTGTTTCTAAATCAATTACTAAACTAGCTTAAAAATTGTTTCTGCCGGTGTATTTAAACTCCAAAATATATTAGGGTAACATAGTCGCTCCAGAGGTTAAATAATGATAATGAAACGCTATTGTTGAGTTAACAACACAGACCTACTTTCGTGGCTTAATAACCCATTCATGCAATGCTAAAAAGCCTGTTAAAGCATAATCTATCAATTATTTATCTATTCCTATGTATGATACAACAGGCAGATGTAGTTGCACAGACAATACCAGCGACCCCGGTACAGAAGAACATCCAATCCCCTGAGGTTGATAAATTTGGTGCTGTAACGTTCAGGTTTCTGGCGCCGAATGCAAAGAAAGTAATGCTGATTATGGATGACGCCAAGCCCAGAAAAATGTCTATCGATACCGCTGGCGTATGGAGTTATCTGGAAACGTTCGCTCCTGACGTCTACCGGTATTCATTTGTTGTGGATGGTAATAATATGCCCGATCCAAACAATCCTTACATAAAACCTTTATTTAAAAGAGCATTAGGTCAAAGCCTGGTACATGTACCAGGACCTTCGACTTTAAGCTGGGAAGTGAATGATGTACCTCACGGGGTTTTAAGTCAGCATTTTTTTAGATCTGCAATAATCGGTGACCAGCGTGACATGCGTGTGTACACACCGCCAGGCTATGATCCTAAACGTCCGGAACCTTATCCGGTTCTATATCTGTTCCACGGTATTACCGACGAAACGAGCGCATGGGTTACCGCAGGACGTGAGAATATCATTATGGACAACCTGATTGCGCAAGGAAAGGCGAAACCTATGATAATTGTCAACACACTTGGATATGGAGCTCCGGAGATGTTTGATCCCGGAAGTGGGGTACGAAATAAGCAATCCTATGAAAAGAACGAGCGGCTTTTTGTCGCAGCAACCCTCAAAGAGGTCATCCCGATGGTCGAAGGATTTTATAATGTGGGCAAAACAAAAAAATACCGCGCTGTTGCTGGACTGTCAATGGGAGGAGGACAGTCGCTTGATATCGGACTGAACCACCCGGATGTTTTTGACTATGTAGGAGGCTTCAGCCCGGCAGTAATTCTGCTCGATCCGGATTATGCAAAGGCATTCCCCAAATTGGATGAATCGATTAATCAAAAGCTTAAGCTGATCTGGATTGCAATTGGAAGAGATGATTATCTAACACCGTCAGTCAGAAAGTATATCGAGTGGCTGAAGACTAAGAATATCAGCTTTGAGTATAAGGAGTCGGACGGGGTGCATAGTTACCAGGTATGGCGCAGATACTTATCAGAATTTACACCTTTGCTTTTCAAATAAAGCAGATATTCAATCAATCAAAGTATAGAACTGTCGAAAGAAAAAATAGGCTATATTTTTGGGGCAGTTGAACTGGCCGGCAATTCAGGGAAATTCAGATGCTGTTTACTAAATAATTATGGATAATTTTGCAGCGAAATACAATCCAATTTTGAAAACAGATATTTTCCTTGTTACACCTCCTTTTACACAGCTGAATACGCCGTATCCTGCCACTGCCTATATCAAGGGTTTTTTGAACACTAAAAATATCTCTTCAACACAGGCCGATCTGGGTATTGAAGTGATTCTTGCCTTATTTTCACGTAAAGGATTAGAAAACCTTTTTTTACATGCAGAGGGGCGGGCCGACCAATCCAAAAGTCCAAATGCGAAACGGATTATTGCTTTAAAAGAGGAATATATCAAATCAATCGATGCGGTAATCGCTTTTCTACAGGGCAAAAACCCAACCTTAGCTTTGCAGATATGCCAGGAGGATTATCTGCCAGAGGCATCCAGATTTACGCAGTTAGAGGAATTGGACTGGGCATTTGGCTCAATGGGAACGCAAGATAAAGCGAAACATTTAGCGACGCTGTATCTGGAAGATATATCGGATTTCATTATTGAGTGTATCGACCCCAATTTTGGTTTTAGTCGTTATGCCGAAAGATTAGGCAGGAGCGCAAATTCATTTGATGAGCTGTATGGGGTCCTGAATCAAGGCTATACGTATATGGATGAAATTCTCGTTAAAATCTTAGCAGATAAAATTGCCGATATTCAGCCTAAATTATTTGTTATTTCTGTTCCCTTCCCAGGAAATTTGTATGCCGCTTTCCGGTGCGCGCAATTTGTAAAGCAACATTATCCTGAAATAAAAATAGCAATGGGTGGTGGTTTTGCCAATACAGAATTGCGCTCCCTTTCTGATAACAGGGTATTTGAGTTTTTTGATTATATCTCCCTGGATGATGGAGAACTACCGCTAGAACTGATCTTTAATGCCATTATAAATGATACTCCATTTAACCTGTATAAAAGAACATTTGTACTGGAGAATGGTGAAGTAGTTTATAAGAACGATGCGTTAAGAAGTGATTATAAGCAATTTGACGTAGGTACGCCGGATTATAGTGATTTGCATTTAGACCGTTATATTTCAGTTATAGAGATCGTGAATCCGATGCACCGGATGTGGAGTGATGGACGCTGGAACAAGCTGACAATGGCGCATGGCTGTTATTGGGGGAAATGCACCTTTTGTGATATTTCATTGGATTATATTAAAGTCTACGAGCCTGTTGCAGCTAAACTGATTGTAGATAGAATTGAAGAATTGAGTGCGAATACCGGTCAGAATGGCTTTCACTTTGTAGATGAAGCAGCTCCGCCTGCGCTGATGAGGGAAGTTGCACTCGAAATTTTAAGAAGAAAAATAACCGTAACCTGGTGGACAAACATCCGTTTTGAAAAAAGCTTTACCAGAGATTTAGCTATTTTACTTAAAGCCTCAGGTTGTATCGCCGTGTCAGGCGGTTTAGAAGTCGCATCTGATCGGTTGTTAAAGCTGATTGACAAAGGAGTATCTGTTGAGCAGGTAGCTCAGGTTACCCGGAACCTTACTGAAGCAGGAATATTAGTTCATGCTTACCTGATGTATGGTTACCCAACCCAGACAATTCAGGAAACTGTTGACAGTCTGGAAATGGTCAGGCAATTATTCGAAGCAGGAGTAGTGCAATCAGGCTTCTGGCATCAGTTCGCGATGACTGCTCATAGTCCTGTTGGCATGTATCCAGAAAGATTTGGTGTAGTTAAAGAAACCGAAACTATAGGAACATTCGCTAATAATGATATCAATTATATTGATAAAACAGGTATCGACCATGATAGGTTTAGTTTCGGCTTAAAGAAATCACTGTTTAATTTTATGCATGGCATTTGCTTCGATTATAAATTACAGGAATGGTTTGATTTTAAGATTCCCAGAACAACTATTTCAGCAGATTTCATTGAAAAGTCTTTAAAGGATGATCATAAACTCAATACGAAACCAACTGCTAAGGTAATTTGGTTAGGAGGGAAGCCCGAGCAGGAGCATTTTTCCAGATATAAAAAAAATAAGGCAATCGAAATGATGATCTTAACTTTCCATGATAAAAAGGAAAGCTTCAACATCCAAACCAGTCGGGAAGAAGGAGAATGGCTCTCTGCTTTCTTGCAGAAAATTGCGGTTTCTAATACTAAGGTTTATACTTTTCAGGAAACCAAAGCTGATTTTGAGACTACAATGGAACATTTTGAGCTGTTCTGGTATTCCGAGCCGGTTTATAGTTTAAGAGATTTTGGACTATTGGTTTTATAATAGTTTATAGCAGCTAGCCGGGTGTCTTATTAACCTTTTTATATACATATCGGACATTATACCAGGCAGCCTGGTCATTTACCGATTTCATGTCTGCAGGACTCTTAAACATATATTCACTATCGTTGAAATATTTTGATGAATTAACTAATCCATCTCTATGTCCATTCTCTGCAAATACGGAAGGCGGGCTAACTTTTTGAAAAGAATAATAAGACCCATAATGCTCAATTCTATCGGCTTTTTTTAATCCATATAATGCCCAAAAGCTGGCATATCGATTCCACTGGTAAATTGTATCATTACTGATTTTATATTTAAATGCATTTTTCTCATACTTTGCAGGTCTTTCAAAAATACTGTCATTTCTGACGATTAAAGTGTCATACTTTAAATCTGCCAATTTATCTTTGTTCCAAAATGATTCGGGCTCCTCAGTCGCGGAAACGTCTTTACCTCCACTATTAGAACCTTTAAAGACCTTAAAATCTATTGTTTCTTTATTTAAAAGCAGATAAACTGATTCTTCTAGTTCTGGCTTTTCAGGCGCAACATTTTCGATGCCATTTTTACTGCAGGCATTGAATATGATCAACAACATACCTAAACAGGCGAGATAATTTAGCTTCATTTTTGCAGGATTTATTTGGTTAGTGCTTGCATCTCTCACAGTTAATAAAGTTTTATTACCCCTGAGTTTAATAAGACGCGAAACGTTTATTAACCTAAGGTATATATAATTAATGTCTTTTGGTTAAAAAACATTAAAGAGCTTTTAGTAGCGTTCAAACCATGTGACACTAAGTGAGCCTCAAGACATTTTCTCGAACACCTTTCTGTATGATTTAAAACAAATAATTAATTTGGCCGATGAACTAGATGACAGGTAATCAATGTTCTCAAATTAAGATCGCTGCAATTTCACACTATAGGGCCATGGATATTTTCTGTACATTATATGTGCTTATAAATACCAACAATAACCAATGATAGAAAATCAAGTAAATCAAAATAGCTGTATCATTCAGGAATTCAACACAACTACTATCAATCGACTTGGTGGAGCAGCAATGTATTCCATCTATCTTTTACAAGGAAGGGGAAAGGTAACTATAGATTTGGTGGAATACCCTTTTGAAGGTAAAATTATATTGTTTGCAACTCCTTATCAAATGGTTTCTTTTAATGTAGAACAGCCACTTAAAACCAGAATACTGCAATTTCATGGTGATTTTTATTGTATAGAATATCATAAAAAAGAAGTTGCTTGTAATGGTCTTTTATTTAATAATATATATCAGCAACCCTACATAAACCTCGAGCCAGCTAGTTATATTGAAATAGATTCTATTTTAGAAAAATTATCTGTTGAATTGCAAAACTCATCTTTATATACCGCAGTAGTGCGAGCTTATTTACAATTGATATTAGCATTATGTAGTAAAATCAAATCGGAACACAATGTGATTGATGAGGGAAAGAATATACATCATCCAGTAGTGAAATTTAAGACCTTATTGGAATGCAATTTTAATAAAGAAAGACAACCTTCTTTTTATGCTGACCAAATGGGTATTTCGCCAAATAATTTTTCTAAAATATGTAAACAGCATTTTTTAAAATCACCATCAATCCTTATTCAGGAAAGAGTTATTTTAGAGGCTAAAAAGTTGATTCATTTGAGTTATAAAAGTATGAAACAAATTGCTGTTGAGCTAAATTTTGACGATGAGAATTATTTTAGTCGCTATTTTAAAAAGCATACAGGTGTTACACCCAGTGCATTTCGGAACAATGTTGGGATATCTATAGTTGCAGATTTGTCCAGATAATATCCATATCTGTCCATTGTAAGCAGGGCGGCGGCTACTTAATTTTGCTATTAAATTATAAACATTTAAAGCGATAACCGATGAACATGTTAATTACCCTAGCCAAATTACAAAGTCAGTTTTTTAATTTAATGAGAATGGCCATTTTTATCGTGATGGTATGGATTGGCGGACTTAAAGCTTTCCAGTATGAGGCAGATGGAATTGTACCGTTTGTTGCAAATAGTCCGCTGATGAGTTTCTTTTACAATGGTAAGCCTAATGAATATAAAGCGCACAAGAATAAAGAAGGAGAAGTTGTCGAAGATAATATTAAGTGGCATACCCAAAACGGCACTTATGGCTTTTCATATGCATTAGGCACCTCCATTGTAATTATTGGTTCATTAACTTTATTAGGTATTTTTAATACGCGTATTGGATTGGTGGGAGGTTTGCTCACTGCCGGTATGTCGTTGGTTACCCTTACCTTTTTAATTACTACACCTGAAACCTGGGTACCTAATTTAGGCGGGCCAGAGTTTGGCTTTCCTTATTTATCTGCCGCGGGGAGATTGGTAATTAAAGATGTTATCATGATGGCTGGCGGTCTTTTGTGTGCATCTGACTGTGCTAAAAGATTATTAGACCAAAAGAAGTAATTGATGTATATTTTAGTGTTTTCCTTGAAAATCCTTGTAATCTATTGATTTTCGGGGTAAAATGACTACTTTTTGATTCAGACATTAACTATGCTATACTCATTCACTTCTCGCAGGTACTATCCTGCACTTTTGCTGTCATTAATCTTCATATTAATGGGACTAGATACAAGAGCACAATTGTTTAATCAGGATAGCCTGAAATTAATATCCCGGCAGTTCTCCTTCACAGAAGGGCCGGCAGTGAACAAAAATGGAGATGTTTATTTTACCGACCAACCCAATAACAAGATTTGGAAATATAGTACTGAAGGTCATCTCTCGCTTTTTAAAGATTCAGCAGGCCGTGCAAATGGATTGTACTTTAACCGTCGCGGTCAGCTGCTTGCCTGTGCAGATGAAAAAAATGAAATCTGGTCAATAAGCAATAGCGGCAAAGTTACCGTCTTGCTGTCAGATGTGGACGGAAAGAAACTGAATGGTCCCAATGACCTTTGGGCAGATAGCAAGGGTGGCATCTATTTTACAGACCCTTATTACCCTCGCGACTACTGGACCAGAAAAAAGCCGGAAATAGAAGGACAGAAAGTTTATTACCTGCCACCGGGAAAAGGGAAAAAGCCGGTGGTAGTGGCTGATGACGTCGCTAAACCAAACGGGATCGTAGGGTCGCCTGATGGCAGATACCTGTATGTTGCAGATATTGAGCGAAATAAAACTTACAGGTATACCATTGAACCTAATGGTAAGCTCAGCGGACAGAAGCTAGTCATTGACCAGGGATCTGATGGGATGACACTGGATAACGAGGGTAACATTTACCTGACTGGAAAAGGCGTCTTTATTTACAGTCCGGCAGGTATCCTGATAGGTCATGTCGAAGTAAAAGAGCCCTGGACAGCGAACGTTTGTTTTGGCGGTAAAGACCGTACGGATCTGTTTATCACTGCCTCAACTGCAATTTACAGACTTCCGATGCGTACCAAGGGCGTAGATTGAGGTAGATTTAAAAACCGTGACAAGCACGTAAGGGAGTTGAACATATATGTTCTTTACCCTTATGATTACTCCTCTGTTTCTTTAAATTCTTTAATCAACGACTCGCCGTTCATACAGTAGCGAAGGCCACTTGGTTTCGGACCATCCGGGAATACGTGCCCCAAATGCGCATCACACACATTGCATTGCGCTTCTATGCGGACCATACCATATGAACCATCTTTGATGTACTTGACCCTATTTTCCTGGACAGGTTGCGTGAAGCTTGGCCAGCCAGTTCCAGATTCGAATTTTTCAGTGGAATCAAAGAGCAAAGTGTTGCAACAAACACAGGAATAAAGCCCAGCGTCGTAGCTTGTGCACAGCTCATGACTGAAAGAAGCTTCTGTACCATGTTTACGTGTCACATAGAATTGTTCGGCAGTAAGTTGCGCTTTCCATTCTTCTTCAGTTTTCTCCACTCTTCTTTCAGGTGCGTGATTGCCGTTATCGGCCAAATCGATTACATTATCCCAGTTAAGCATAATTTTAGTTTTAATGTTATATAAATATTATTGATCCTTGTATTTATTCGCCTCCTTTGCCACTTAGAACAGCGCAGGATTCATATGCCATTTCTACACTAGAAACATCCACCCCTAATGTTATTGCCTTCTTTTTATTGTTGCTAAATTTCATTGTCAAGTTGCAATGTCATGTTGGATAGTCTGCAATTTATTATAATTTCCTAACCAGGCATGATGTTTAATTTGTTGGTTTTTTCGATATCCATGGAAATCAACTGATCTATCCTTTTATTGATTTCAGCTCTGCTTTGAATACCGGTAAATTGGTCAACTACTCCGCCATTCTTTATTAAGAATACAGCTGGAATACTTCTAACACTAAACTTTTTAGCCAACTCTGGATTTTCTTCCACATTAATTTTCGCGATCACGATGTCTTCCGCATAGTCGTTGCCTACTGCTTCTAAAACAGGTAATAATGCTCTGCATGGCCCACACCAGTCTGCATAAAAGTCAAGCACTACCGGTTTGTCACCAGCCATAATTTGTTCAAATTCTGTATTGTTGCTAATCATTTTCATAATAAAATCTGTTTAAATGTTATAAACTTATTGTTATTCAAGTATTTGGAATTGTATTGAAGTGAGCTCATATTCACGTCGTCATTGGCTTAGTATCATTGGGCGAGCATTCCTTACAATTTATTTTTTTGCTTAAAATCTCAGTAGTTATAATATCTAATGGAAAGCAGCTTGGTCGCACTGAAAGGCAAGGAATACGTTTACACTGGTCCAACTGCACAACCGTATTTTGATTTCGTCAAGGACGCCTTGCTCGTTTACAATATTCTAAATATCAGTTAATGAACCGGCAACTTCCATGAAAAGATTTTATGGAAAAATGAAAAAATGTGCCGAATCCCAAATTATTAGAAAAATTGTCTAATGAGTTCAAGTTATCGAACATCAGTTCCTAACAATTATTGTTTTTGAAAATGTCGCTTCAACTGCTGCAATTTATCAAAAATCAATGGAGGATAATTTCCGTGAAATTTATGACAGTCTCCACAAAGTTCTAATTTTAAATTGGCAGATTCGTCCAGATCGGTATAGGGAAATATGCTAAATGTGAGTTCATGCTTCATGAGGTCTATATAAAATAATTTATCGTTCTCATTGATATCCGCATGACCGATTCTATCAAAAATATTTTCTGCTATTCTCAGGATACTTAATATTTCCCGCACCCCATCTTGTTGTAGTAGCTGTTCGGCATTGTGCAGGTCTATATTCATATCTTCGATATCATCAATAAAACAACGAATAGCCCGTCTGCCATGTAAGACCTGGATACCATTAGTACCCTCAAATTTATTTTCATAGCTAAAGCTATTTATATTATTTTCCAGGAAAGTGTAAAGCTCATGTACATGCTTAACTCCTCGCTCCTGCATTTCTTTACTATTTTCATCGTTTATCTGCATTTGCAAAATCGAGTTCGCATTAATTTGTGCCCGCAAAGCCCGATAAAGCAATACGAACCCAACAATTTGTGCTATTGGATTAGCGACACCGCCAAATGCATCGCCTACAGGTCCGTACTCCTTCAGATGTCCTAACGGCAGTAACGGAAGCATTAAAGGAACTATTATGGTCAAAAGAATTCCTATAATTAAGAGGCTGATGACAATATTACTTTCGGCGTTATTTTTCAACTTCATGTTTTTTATATATTATTTACATTTCATGCTTTCAGTATTTGACTTCGCATGTTAAAGATTGCCCGTCAAGGAAATTGGATTATGTGAAAAAAATTGAAGGCCGAAGTCCAGGTAAAAAAAGCGCCTTTATTAACGCCTCATTCATAGAGGGTTTTAATATTAGTAGATATTGTATAGAACACTTATTGGTCTTTATCAGCTTAGTCGACTGAGGAACAAACTCCTTACAGTTCATTTTACATTTAAATTCATAAATACCCTAAGCCTGCCCCACACTGCCCGGACAAATTGAATTCTACTAGGTAATTTTAGCCAAAGAAAGCACTATCACTTACCGGCTAAGGACAAAGCGAAAATTTCAAAAACGCGCAGGAGGTACTTGATAGTGATTTAGCAACATGGCAGTAGTGTGATCTCGAATTAGCCGTAGGTTAATTAACCAGGAGAGGAGGGCTATTCCATAATTTAAGAAGATATTGAAGTCGGTCAATTATTAAAACGCTAGTAAACGCATAGAATAAATTAAAAACTGTAATTCCGATTCATGCCAAATATATGGCAATTGAAATTTAATCTTCATTTAAAGACTGATCCAGTTTTGTATCGACTTGTTTTTGAAGTTGTTCCTTAAATTGATCGTCTAACTTTAGCTCAATTCCGCGGGGGTTGAATAACTTCTTGACAAACTGGTTGATTATTAAACTTTGTTTCATGAAGATATTACACATTTCACAACCTTTAAGATGAAATTCCAATTCTAACGTTTCCTTAAGTGTGATATTTCCTGTTTGTCGTTTTTCAATCAGGAACGTAGCTTTTTTGCAATTATTAACCATCTCGGCCATATCCTGATCACTTACTTTTTTCATACCATCCATAATTATTTCACTAAATCCAGTTCCTTTGAAGGCATTCTCTCAAGCTTACTTTTGCCCGGTGACTGATAACCCAGAAGTTTGAAGTGGTCAGATTCAACTGAGCGCAAATTGTTTCGCTTGTTTCCTCATCAATATGTTTCATCGAGAATACCGACTTCCATAAAGGGGGGAGTTTTTTCATACAAGCTTTCAGTATACTGTCGAATTCCTTATTTTCCAATTCAAGAGGTTCTTCTATGCCAAAAGACTCTGGATAATGTTCTTTCTTCCAATGCCCATTACTTTCGAAAAATTCATCGTTATCTAAACCATTAAGTGAAATCGACTGTTTATTTAGGGCCGTTGACTTTTTGCGATAAACATCAAATATCTTATTTTTCAAAATGGCGGTAAGCCAGGTTTTTTCAGAACTACGTCCATCGAACCTTTCCCAACTTTCCAATGCTGCTAGAAAAGTTTCTTGCACTAAATCTCTTGCATGTTCATTATCATCTATTCGTGTATAAGCGTATCTATATAGGTAATCGGCATAATTGCTTACCCAAAGACTCGGGCCCACATCTGTTAATTCTGGTGCTTTGGTATTAGTAGGCATATTTCATATTTTTATGAACCGCAAGGAATTTACGCAAAAATATCAAACAACAGGTTCGATAATGAACTACTAGTTTGGCAAAGAAGACCCAATAGAGCCATCGAGACGCAAGAAAAAGAGACCAAGCGAAAATCAAAGAATTATGGGATAAGAAGATAATTCAGGTTTGTCAGTTTATAGTTTTCGATTATATATGCATTTTACTAACAATTGCTCTTGGACAGTTTTTAATAGTTCGATGGCATTTTTTAAACTGTAGCGTTAAACTTTGGGTAAGCTGTAACCGTTGTGATAAGGGGCCAGCAGGTATTTATCGTTGATCTGCTGGTCTGTAAACTGGTGTTTGGCATTATCCCATGACAATTTTTGTCCGCTTCTGAAGGCAATATTCCCCATCTGGGCGACGGTAGCTACATGTGCAGCATCCTGTATAGAGCAGTTCAGTTCTTCTTTTTTTCTGGATCTGACCACACTAAAGAAATTGACCATATGATTGTCCAGTCCATTATCTGAGGATTTAACAAAGGGCTTGTTAACTTTATTGCCGCTTATCTTTTCTTCAATGACTTCCCAGCCGTCCCTGTTGAGGATAAGCGTGCCGTTGTTACCGATATAGGCAATCCCATGGTTGCGGTTATAAGAGCCGTTATCTATGCCCATGGCAGAATCCCATACCATGTTGAACTTGTCAAACTCATATAAGGTAGTCAGCGTATCAGGAGTTTCTTCATACAGATCGGGGTAGGCAAAGCGGCCACCTAATGCAGATATGGTTTTTGGTACAGGTGAATTCATACCCAGCAAGCCATAATCCAATAAATGCACTCCCCAGTCGGTCATTAACCCACCGGCATAATCCCAGAACCAGCGGAAATTGAAGTGATATCTGCTGGCATTGAATGCTCTTTTATTCGCCGGCCCAAGCCACATCGCATAATCTACGCCAGCAGGAGGTAAGGTATCCGCTACTACGGGAGCAGGTTTCATCCAGCCCTGGTAACACCATACTTTTACAGTTCTGATATTTCCCAGCTGGCCGCTCTTTACGAAATCAACAGCATCTTTAAAGTGTTGCTGACTGCGCTGCCATTGACCTGCTTGTACAACCTTATTGTATTTTTCCTGCGCTTTGACCATGGTACTGCATTCGATGATAGAGTTGCCGACTGGCTTTTCGACATATACATCTTTACCTGCCTGTACAGCATGAATCATCATCAGGGCATGCCAGTGATCGGGTGTCCCGATAATTACTGCATCGACATCTTTATTATCAAGTAGCGCACGATAATCTTTATATCTTTTTACTTTTGCGGCGTCAACATTCATCGACTTTAATTCGGCCATCCTTTCGTCAAGCACATTGGCGTCACTGTCACACAGGGCGATCAGGTTTACTCCCGGTACCTTGAGGGCAGCTTTGAGGTCAGACCATCCCATGCCTTTGATTCCTATAACACCAATATTGATTTGGCTGTTTGCACCAATAGTATTATTGAAAAGGGCATAGGCAGGATTGTCTAATGCAGAAAGTATGGCAGTGGTTCCCACTGCGGTTGCAGCGTAGTTGAGAAAATTTCTACGGTTTAACATTTAATTTGATTTGTGGTTCATACTGGAAGTAAATTACAAAATAATTAGTGGAGCATCCAAGATATATAGTTAAAATTAATAAGAATGTACCGATATTTTTGTTCTTGCAATAATACACTAACACTTTTATTGTGATCACGATTTAATAGTGAGGGAAAATTTAGGCGAACAAGACTTTAGAATACCTACCTAGGTATTGGTGATTTTGTAGGTATGTAGTCCACTCATCCCTAATAAATTAAATTTCAATGAATTACATTATATATAACATTGGCAATGACTGAACTAATTCTAGTTTATGCAAAACCGTGCTCGTAATTAGTATCTGGCTTTTATGTATAATGGATTGATCCCTTACTCTTAAACGGCACGTTTTTACCAGTTACATTCTGGTTAGAAACGTATACTTAGAAAACGTAACTTATTAAGAATTTACTTATGAAAATAAGCTAATTTAAACGCTGCAAACCGCTCTCTTTTTCTGCTCACCAATTTTAGACTTTGTAACCTTCACGGGTTCGGTTTATGGTATAGCCATTCCAGGGAAAGACAATTTTAGGGAAACAAAGTATAGCTAAAAGGCTTTCAGATCAAACGCATATTTCTGGTAGCTGATTAATTCTCTTGCAGGTTCGTTTTCTTTCCATGCAGGTTCATTGTGACTTATATCTACAACTTCCTTGGTAGTACTTCCTTTAAAGTGTCCAAGGACGCTTGACAGTACTTCGAGTTCAATTTTACTGAAATTGTCCATATAATCATCTGCCTTTCCGATTATCTTTTCGCCGTAATTTCCATCGCTGAATGCGATCTGTGTGATATTTATCTTTTCATCATCACAAAGTTTAATGTACATCTTGTCATATTCGGCTGGTACAGGCCCATAGGGGATAGCCTTGTAGGTTATACCTGTCATGGAATGTGCAGTCCTCTTATACATCAGAAAATCACTATAAAAAAGCAATTTGTTAACCTTGGTTTTATAGGTGTCCAGTTTACTTGAAAAATAGGAAATAACCTTCGCAATCTTTGAAAGATCTGGACTTTTATAGCCATTGTATTCAGAGGGTTTATGATTATGGAATATTTTTTCCTCAAACATAGTTTCCCATAGCGCCCTGTTTTCCTGCTCTTGGATTTTCTTGATATTACTGGTAATCCTATTAATTTCTTTTTCGCTAAGAAAATGGATACTGGCCTCAACTTGTGATAGGAAAGAAATTGGCTTTTCTATAGTGGAAATCAATCTGCCGTTCGATACAGATGGCATTTCGCCATTTTCATATAAGCGGTATGTGTTTGTTCCCAGTCCAAGAATCTCGGATATCTTGGATGCTGAAATTCCGTATTTTTCTCTGATACTTGTGATTTCTTCTGGAAATGGAATTCCATACCTTTCTCTATACTGGTTATAAACTTGATTCATGTTTATCTCATCCAGTTCTGTATTAGTGAATGCCTCCTGGGTCTGGGTGCATTCAAAATAGTGATACCAAATCCGAAACTCTTCCTTTCTAAATTTGAGATCAACTTCTTTATACTTGCGGAGCATTGGCTTTTTGTTGAATGGGCTGGTCATAATTCTCTTTTTAAAGGATAGCTCATGGGGTACTCTGCCAAATGAAATGAAATGCAGATGGCTGGGTCATCTTTAGGTCCCATAGATATCTTAATGTATACTTCTTGTTTTTTATGTGTTCTTCCAAAAATCCACATACTGGCAATGCCATTAAGGTCATCATCAACAGGGCCTTCGGAATAATCTATGGCGACTACTGCCTCAACTATCTGACATCTTTTCAGTGGGGTAAGCTCCATGTCTAAAAGCGCTTGAGTATTTTTTTGTCTTGAATCACGGAAGAAAATACCGAAAATCTGCGCTTTCGTTTTAAAATCTCTAAGAAAATTTTCTACATCATGAATAGTAGCCAATATATTTTTTTTAAATAAATTTTAAAGGTGCATTACCCAATTCTATCGGCGAGTTACTACACTTCATCTCGCTAGTTACCAAAAACTAAATAGTGTCGAACAAATATAGCTAATATAACTATACAGTTGTATTACTATTTTAATTATGTATTAAATGCAACTTTAAAGTGATAAAAATGAACTGTTGTTTACTTTGGGACAAAGACCAAAGCACAACTAGGGGTGGAGACTATGATCCAATTACAGAAGTATCTGTGTGATTTTCAGATAGTGCATAATAGAATGCACTGGGCAGCTCATGGAGACCAACTAAACAAGAAACGGAAATTTCTTAATCATTATGGTCAGCTATTGTTAGTTTAAAAAGCGTCCTTTGAATTGATTAGGAGTGATGCCTACCTCTTTTTTAAACAGACGCGAAAAATACGTTGTGTTTTCAAATCCAAGCAAATGCGAAATTTCAGAAATATTCAGGTCGCCTTCAGTCAACATATTTTTCGCTTCAGCAATCAAGAAAAGATGAATCAGCTCCAATGCCGTTTTTCCTGTTTCCTGTTTCCTGTTTCAGTACGTCGGTTAAATAACGTGAAGATATATGCAGCTTTTCTGCCATAAAAGCCACTGTTGGCAAGCCGATATCTTTCATTTTTCGCTCTTCAAAATTAGCGGTAAGTAATTCATTGAACTTTGTAATTGTTGAGCCGGATAATTGTGTGCGATTTATAAACTGCCTTTTGTAAAAGCGCTGTGCGTATTTAAGCATGGCGTCAAGATGACTGATAATGATAGACTTGCTCAGTTCATCGGTGTTATTTTTATATTCTTTCTCAATGCTGAAATACAGATTCCAGATGATGTCCTCTTCTGCAGGGGAAAGGTGCAGAGCCTCACTCACCTCATAGTCGAAATAACTATATTTCTTGATTTCATTGTAAAAGGCAGTTCCTGTTAAGAAGTCTTCATGGATCAGAACTAAAAATCCCTTTTCCTCGAGTTCTACATTTTTAAAGGCTACTTTCTGCCGGGGCTTTACAAAAGACATTGAACCACGGTCATGGTCATATTTCGTTTTACCGTATTGCATGCTGCCCGATTTCAGTTTCTTAAATCCTATGATATAAAATTCAGAAGAAAATTCGAGTATGCTATTTCCGTCACAGGTGCCCCGTTCACCGTATGCCACACTAAAAAGAGGGTGTTCCGGAGGTGTAACGCCAAGCGCTTCATGCAGTTCGCTTATTTTGGTAAAGTGTTTCATTTTTTTAACCATATAAAAAGACTGAATCTGGTACATTCAGATTCAGTCAATATCAGTTTTATATTAACCATGTGCTGCCACAGATATGTCTTGCCATGATTCCCATGTTTTAAGACGTTCTTCATAAGTATGCTTTATCCAAGGTAAAGCAATTTTACCCAGAATTAATCTTAATGGTGGGTTTTCAGTATCTACTAAGCCTAAAATTGCTCCCGCTGTAGCTGTAGGGTTACCAGAATCTTGATCTCCTGCGTGCTCATAAAAATCTTTTCTTATCGCATCGTAAGCAGAAAGGGACGAACTTACCGCAAGGGAATTGCTTCCAAAGAAATCTGTTGCGTATCCGCCAGGTTCTACTATCGTCACTTTTATACCAAAACCACTTACTTCGCTAGCTAATGTTTCCGTAAGACCTTCAACAGCGAATTTAGCAGCACTATATATCCCCATTAATGGCACTGTATTAATTCCCAATGCACTTGAAAGCTGAATAATTTGCCCTGATTTCTGCTCCCGCATAATTGGTAAAACAGCTTGAATGGTCCATAATGAACCGAATACATTAGTTTCGAATTGCGCCCTTACATCTTTCTCGTCTAGTTCTTCTATAGCCCCGACCTGCCCGAATCCTGCATTATTTATCAATACATCAATTACTCCAAAGTGGTTTTTTGCTGCTTCAATTGCTTCAAAACTTGCGTTTTTGTCCGTAACATCAAGTTTTAACACCAATAAGTTTGATGGAAATTCATTTATCAATGCTGCTAATGCATCAAGGTTACGCACTGTTGCCACTACATTATCACCACGTTTTAGAAATGCTTCTGTCCAAATCCTTCCAAAACCACGGGATGCTCCTGTTATAAAAATTGTCTTTGCCATTATGTTATTTTTATCTATTTGATATAGGCAAAATTATGCGGTTAATAAGCATAATAATGATACAGAAGTAGGCAATAATGATACGTTTTAACGAAATTCTAGCCGCTGCTAATTTAAATTTTATATGCTTTTAAATCCATAGTGCTTCCCCAAAGGAAAGTATAGTCTATAATAGATACTTTCCTTTGGGAAAGCACTATCTTTTTGTAAGTATGTTAACCGTAAATTTGTATTCTTTATCAGTTAGGCGTTCTGATAGCTGGAAGTAATAATGAATTCATGAATAACAGAAAAAAATTAAAACTGGCTGCCATTATAGAAGGGACAGGTTGGAATCATACGGCTTGGCAACATCCCGATATGCCGGCAGATGCAAGTGAAAATATTGACTTTTATGTTAAACAGGCCAGACTTGCGGAAGATGCGAAATTTGAAAGTTTATTTTTAATTGATGTGAGCCACGTTGGAGCCGGAAATTTCCCACATTATCTGAGTATGTTCGAAGGTGTTTCTATAATGTCTGCTTTAGCTATGAAGACAGAAAGAATAGGACTTGCATTCACTGCCTCGAGTTCTTACACTGATCCTTATAATATTGCCAGACAAGCATTGTCTTTAGATAAAATAAGTAAGGGACGAGCGTCGTTAAATGCTATTACCTCTAATCCCGGTGGAATGGTTAACTTCAGTCGGGGACACCTTTCCAGGTCAGATCAATATCCAATGCACAGAGAGTTTTTAGAAATTCTTATGCATTTGTGGGATACATATGAGGACGATGCATTTATAAGGGATAAAGAAAACGGGATATTTTTGAATCCAGAAAAAATGCATTTAACAAACTACAGCGGAAAATATTTTTCTGTTGAAGGCCCCCTGAACTTGAGTCGATCTGTTCAAGGAAGGCCTGTTTTGTACACAGCAGGCAGTTCCTCCACATTTGTAGATATTGCAACCACTTACACAGACGGTGCTTTTATAGGAGGGTTTACAAAGGAAGCTGTAGAGGTTACCTCAAACGCACTGAGACATAAATTAGAGGAGAAAAATAGAGACCCCTATAATTTTATTATCGCAACCTCTCAGAATCCAATCGTAGGACGCACAGAAGCAGAAGCGCATAAAAAGTATTTAAAATTGGTGCAGCTGAATCCATATCAAAGAATTCCACCACCTTTATTTTTTGGGTCAGCCGAACAGATTGCTGACGATATTCAAGAGTGGTATGAAGAAGGGATTATGGATATGTTGATGATCAAGCAAGACCATCCTCACGGTCTACGAGATTTTATTGAATTGGTAGTACCAATTTTGCAAGAAAGAGAAATTTTCCATACTGACTATGAAGAACAAACTCTCCGCGGAAATCTTGAGCTACCAAATCCATCGTTTAGAAAAATTTAATATCGAATACTTTTCAACCAACTCTTTTCAGAATAGGGGTAAGGTTCAATTAACTATCTTTTTATAAATTAATGCTATCATAAAAAGTAATTTTTATTAATTAATATCCAAAAAATGAAAAAACAGGTTGCTCACTCTATTTTAGAACTTGCCATCGTCTCAAAAGACAGTACTTTCAAACAGACATTGAATAATTCTCTCACGTTGGCAAAAGTGGCGGAAGCAAATAACTATAAACGATATTGGTTCGCCGAACATCATAATTCTGATGCTGTAGGAAGTAGCGCTACTTCTATTTTAATTGGTTATGTAGCTGAAAATACCAAACAGATAAGAGTAGGCTCAGGTGGTATTATGCTGCCAAATCACTCTCCCTTAGTAATAGCAGAGCAATTCGGCACCCTTGCTCATCTATATCCCAACCGAATTGATTTAGGTCTGGGTAGAGCTCCGGGCACAGATACAGTAACGGCGCAAGCTATACGATCGGATTTTATGAAAGCGGCTCAATCTTTTCCTGCAGAAATTGAAAAGATTGAGAATTACTTTTCATTAGTTAACAAAAGCGCTCAAGTGAGAGCGGCAATTGCCGAAGGAGCGAATGTTCCAATTTATTTATTAGGCTCCAGTACTGACAGTGCTCATTTAGCAGCAAGAAAAGGATTGCCCTATGCCTTTGCAAGCCATTTCGCATCGACACATTTATTGAATGCCTTAAATATTTACAAACAAGAATTTCAGCCTTCCGAATCTTTAGCGAAACCTTATACAATTGCTGGAGTAAATGTGGTTGTCGCTGATACGGATGAAGAGGCTCAGAGATTATTCACTTCTTTGATTAGAATGTTTTTCGGTGTATTGACAGGAAATTCTCAACCATTACAACCACCAACAGATATGACTGATGATCTGAAAGAGATTTTTCAACATCCAAGTTTATATCAAATGCTTAAATATTCCTTTGTCGGCAATAAGGAAACGGTGAAAGAGCAGACGAAAGCTTTTCTTAAAGAAACCCAGGTCGATGAACTCATTGTGGTATCTACGATCTATGATATTAAAGATCGGATTAAGTCGACAGAACTATTTGCTGAAGTGATGAAAGATATCAATGAAACTGAAGATTAAATTAAGGAGTTATTTTAACATTTTTAAGCTTGAAATATGGCACAAAAAAAAATACACTGTGATTGTCTGGATACCATACAACCAGTTCGGGATACGCTAGATGTAATCAATGGGAAATGGAAAATACCTAATATCATTTCAGTAAGTGTAGGGAATGATCGTTTTACAGATATCCAGGAAAGTATTCCGGGGATCACTCCAAAAGTTTTGGCTAAAGAACTTAAGGATCTGGAACAGCATAAATTGTTATCCAGAACCGTCATTGACGGCTACCCGGTGAAAATCTTATACAAATTGGAGCCTTATGCAGACACGCTGACTCCACTCATTTATGCACTTAAGGATTGGGGAATCAATCACCGGCAGAAAATTTTCCATGATATAGAATCCGTAAAATTGTAAATAAGAAAAATAGCTTTAGGCTACTTCTTATTGATCGAAGTGGCGAAGAGTGGTGAAGCGGTTGTCATTAGCGACAAAGCCAGTGATAGCATTGCTTCAAAGGATTAAAAAGGCCTTTCGGCACTACTTATGAATAATCACGGCCTTATTGAAAAGATTATTTGTGCGTAACATTTTGGTAAAGAGTTTAAGTTTATCAAAATCAGAACGAAATATATCTTTAATTAGACGCTCATTATCAGATAATTCGGTAACGCATGTTTTTGGAAGTTCGTTAAGATTGTCTTTAGTTTCTTTTTTCATATCGCTCCTAAATTATATTGCAATTTACAAATACGATCTGGATTTAACAATCTCACTTAGGCATGATAATTAAGTTTAGTGGTATCCATAGATGTCTTTAACTTTATGAAAGGCTTCCTGTTGTTTATATAGATCATAAAGTAGGAATGAAGTCGAAAGAAGCAGGAAATAGAAATATCTTTTAATGTAAAAAGCCTCAATTTTCATTGAGGCTTTCGTGATCCCGCTGGGATATGAACTTTGTTCAGTTTTCAGCGAAGGCTATCTGGAGGTTTTGTGAATTGTGACTCACGGAATCACTCACCTTTTTGTCTGTATTTTTTAGTTGCAATTGCTATGATTAAAGATATGGGTTTATTGCAGAATTTCAAAATTTTTATTAAGCTTGTTCATTACGTTTAAAGTGTATTGAAAATGGCCGGTCTCATACAAGAAATTATGTGAAAGACTGTCATTGTTGAGCAAACGGTGAGGGATGCTTAATCTATTAAAAAAATGGTCGAACCAATAATACAGGTATTTATGTTAAACATAATCAATAGATTAAATCACCTATTCTAAATCGTAGAAATTCCTCTTTAACTCATTTTGAATGCTTTCTTTTATCCATATAATTTTCTGCTCCATATAATTAACATGGTCAGCGTAATCCAATATACCCGGAAGACCTTTGATCATGTCTATAATCTCTTGGCATAGCTCAATTTGATTTTGCAATGTGGACACATAGCTTTCAGTGGCTATACCGCCAGAGGCACTAAAAAACATTTTCCGGAAAAATTCTACATCTTTTTGCAACAACAACAGCTCGCGCAAAAATCCAACATATTCGGTTCTATACTTACATAGCACGATATTTTCCAACATCATTACCCTCTGCTGATCCTTATAATTTATTGCCAAATATTCCGATATCTGTCGTCTAGCTTTTTCGACAAGCTCCTGATTTTCTGGGTCGAAATTGAACAAAGATACAGCAGCGTGTGTCATGTCCGAGAACACTGGGCTTTTTCTTATGATAATTTCTAATGACTTGGGTATAATGTCTGAATAATTTGGCAGCTTCCAGATATAGTCCGTACGGATATCCTCAAAGCGAAAAGTCAAATAATCAAAGTCAACAAAAGTGCTTTCAAGATATTCGACAAAAAAATTGTGATCAATTTCTAGCAAGGCCTCTAGCTCTTTTCCATCATGATCGAAATTCCGTTCGGTTTCTTTTAATATGGTGTATGCCTGTTTCAACACTGGCAATTTTTTCTTAAAGAAAGCAGCACAATCTTGGCAAAAATTCCAACCAAGATATACTTTGTCTGTAGGTTTTTCTAGTACAAGCCATGTTAGGTAGCTAATGATATTATATCCATCGAGATCAACTTTGCTCTTCTGAAATCCAGAGAATGTGTCTTGAAACTTCTCAAAATCCAACATCCTAGATAATGGTACTTGTATGTTCTGATCACCGAAAAAGCTGATCAAACGATTCAACATGTCAGCATCAACCTGCTCCTTAGGAAGTGCCGTAAAAAATGTGCTCAGCCATACGTTTTTACCTATGAAATCAAATTCCTCCAATAATTCCAGAAGTTCTGGACCACTGAATGTTGCATCATTCAACAGAAAATAACAAATCCTAGAATTGATGGGTACACTTATCTTTGCACTGAGAAATAGTCTGAGGGTTTGAATTGCGAAATCCTTCCCCTTTAGTCTCGATGCAATGAATATTTCCGTGGCGCTGCCTTCAACCATCCAACGATCGCGCAGATCGAGCTGCTCATAAAACTCGTCTATTTTGTAGATATACGATTCTAACTCTTCCCAATTTCGCTGAATCACAAAGTCTTCAAACATTTTTCGCCTTTCTTGATCCTGTTCTAAAGCGCTTTTTCCCGATCTGTCCCATTGCGGCCTAAGCATCTCGTAGAGTTTCATAATATCTGATCCGATGAATGCATTCCAAGATTCTGGACTTTTACCTCCTGCCTCTTCGATATTTTTTGCCAGCCTCTTAACAAACTTACAATGCAAATACTCCTCTGTAGAAAACTTCTCGGAAATCAGCCTCTCATAAATTGGAAGTTCATCTATGTAGATTTTTTTATCCAGCTTTCCACCAGGAAATACAATCTTCTCTAAAACCCGGTTTATATTAAACTTTTTATAGTCGGCTCGCTTAATCAGTCCAACCAGCATTTTCTCTCTAACTGCCACTAATGCTGGATTATACGGCAGGTGGAAGTTATAATATGTAAAGGCGTGTCCTTTAGCTGGTCCAAATTGCGTAAAGTGAATTCCGAAAAGCATTTCGAGGATTTTCAGAAAAGCGCCGTCTGCGATTTCTTTATGCTTGCTTGAACGGTTTTCAGCATCCAAAACATCAAGCAGTTTATGTTGCCTTACGTATTCCATCTGCAGGTCGTCGACCCTGTAGCTGAAGTAATCATTGATAAACTTCAAAAATTCTGGAAGCCTATTGTCCTGGGTAGCTACAAGTTCTATGGCAAGTGAAATGGATGGTTCGAGCAACTCATTGGGATGGCTCCAAAACTGGATCAAAAGTTCAAAATATTCGGTTGATCTCGTATGGTCATTATTTTCAAAGTGAAATGCCAATTTTCCCCCAGTCGAGACTTGGGGTAAAGATTTGATCCATCCTCTTAGGTATTTAAGCGTATCATAACCTTTATAGAACCAGAACATCGAATAGAACTTGTAAATTTCATCATCGGACTTTATCTGCTGAGCTACATGATGTAAATGGGGAACTACCAATTCTTTTATCGGCGAATAATTGAAGGTGTTGTTCACATCGATAAGTGTATTGCGGATCCTGGATTCGTAATTCGGATTCGTCAGGTAAAACGCAATCCACTTTCCGTAGCCGATGACTGCTGAGCCTTTGTCTAAAAAGCACTTGTAAAATGCATAGGTTGCCAGAACCTGGTCTGCAACTTTTACCAACTCTCCTTCGTAAACATCGAGTATTTCCTGGGTATGCAACTCCATTATAGTAGACCAAAGCTCGTTCCAATCTATTCCAAAACCATCAGCCAACCCTTTCTGGAGTTTTTCATCCTTCTTATTGATAAGCCCGAAGAACGAAATGATGGCAATTGCCTGTAGGGTAATCGGCTTGCTAAAAGCTGAGATTTCCTCGGCCAATTTTTCGAAATATTTCTCATACAGCGAAGCTGGGCTGCTGAGATAATTTGTCGCAGCGTTTGGGGTAACAGACCGCGTCGCCATCAACGCCACTCTCGCATTTCCCTTCGAAAGATCGATGATCCGCCTTTGTATATCTGGGTGGTATTTCAGATTGGGCAATACCTTTAGAATAATTTCTTTGATCTCCTCATCTTTCAAAATTCCAAGGGTTATTTCTTTGTAAAGAGAATTGCTGAGTTTTGAAACCACCTGTTGCTTAACATAGTCCCTACTGGTAATCACAACTTTTAAGCTATTAACTTTAGGTTTTTGAATGAAATCCAAAAGATAAGCCAGATTCTGTGCCGATTTGTTCGCATCATCGAAAAGAATGATATAATTTTTTCCATTTTGAAACAGGTTGACAAAATCGTCCCAAAGAGGGACTGCCGAACTCTGGATCACTATGGGTATAAAATTGCTTTTAGCCATTTCCTGTAGCACCGATATCGCCAATTTGGACTTTCCAACTCCTGCGGGCCCCGACAAAAGAAGCACATCGACAACATTCAGGCTAGAAATTCCGTCTTCAAGTTCTTTCGTGCGACCAACAAATTCGTTGGTCAGCGAAGGCTGTAGCCCCTTGGTCGTTTTCGTGAGAAAATCGGGCAAGGTATAGATTTCCCCTTTGACGATAATCACCCCAACATATTGCTCGGAAAGGCCTGGAAAGTCATAGATATATAATGGCAGGTTTTGAATATTTAACAACGTTACTGCCACCTGCGGATTGTACGAAGCTGCCAGGTCTCTGAGTTCTTTGTCTTGTTCTGCATTGATAGTTTCGGCGCAGGCAAGCACAACTTCGGAGATTTGATCCGGCGTTATACCAGTTTCATCCGTGTTAAAACAATGCCTGATGTCACCCATCAATTTTTCATGGAAGCTTGTGCCTTTCCCTAGCTTTTCCTTGGTCGTACTCTCCACGAAGACATAACTGTCCCCGTCTTTGAAAAAAGAGTCTGGAGATCCTTTGCTGGTCTTCTCCTTAGCTACAACCGAACCAGGTGCCCCTATAAACGTGCGCCCTTGAATGTGCAACAAATGATTTACAAGATCTTGGAACCTAGCTTGATTGATGGCTTTCAATCCAGCCTCAATGGCTTTTACTATATTCATAAAGCAAGCGTTATTTAAAGACTAAGTTAGCATTCCGGGCTACAACAGAAAGTACTTCTACTTGAGGAACAAAGTTCTAAGGATGCGACAGCTGTTGTTAAAATTGATTAAGAGTTTCTATACCTAGTAATCGAGCCTATCACGCTCTGCTTCATCATCCATTTCCTTTGCACGAGAGAGATACCTTTTTGCAAGGTCCCTGAATAGTCTGCTCAATTTCGGCCGCTCGCTTTTATGCTGTTCAGCATAGCCATTAAATCTAGAGGCAAGTCTTCTCTCAATATTTCCGCCATCGAAAGGTCCACGTGTAGATGCGCCGTGGTTATTAAACACCTGCGTAATGAAATTTCTTCTGATGAAATCACTATCGAGTTCTTCTATTAAACTACTGATAGGTTCCGGTGGCCAGACTTCAGTTTTTTCGGGAAATCTCGCCAGAAGCATTCCAATCTGAACATCGGCCATATCGCTTCTATCCGCTTTTGAAGCCAAATCGCGAACCTGCTTGACCCAATTGTGCAGGTAATCCCTGTCGATTGCATTATTTTCTCCCTGTCCGGGCAAAACTCTCCAAGAGTTCAAGAGTTTCCTTGCCGACTCGGCCCGAGTGGCTACCATATTCCTAGTTTGTTCGTCGATCTCTTCGGGGATATCTAGCTGATTCTTAGGACGATACAACAAGCTGAGCACTTCGATAAAAAATGCCGGACTATTTGCCAATTCCTGATGAAGATTTACAGGTTTACGCCTTGAACTCTGCCCACCCAAAACAGGCATATAGATCCACTCGAGTTTGATCTTCTGCGCCTGTTCAATATCGGCTCTTTCCTGCATCTCGTCAAGCAGTTTTTCGAGAGGATAATCGAACCTGCCTTGTTCGCTGGCCTCGACAGTCGCAGCACTTTCCAGCAATTCCACGATTAAACCAGAGGGGAGTATGTTCAATATGCGCGAAGTTTCCTGAATTGCTGTAAAAAATCTTCGGTAATTGATTAGTTTTTTTATTGCGGAAATTTTTTCTTCATCTGTCGACCGATATAGCCAAGGGTTCATTGTTAACCAATAACCATCCCTTATTTCCTGAGGCAAATCCTCTACCTTTTTCCAAAGTTCTCCCGAAGATGGCACCGAGGTCAAAAATTTGATTAGAACATCATTGCTGACAGATTTTCGGAGCAGATATTTATAAAAATGGTCTATCCAATCAATATTTCTTGCCTCATCAATAAAACCGATAAAACTACGAATGAATTTTGATTGGTTATCTTCATTAAAGTCCACAATATCAAACAGGCGCTCAATGTCCGCATATTGGGTCAATATTTGGGCAAGTGCGTTTCCCAGACTCCAAGGCTCTTCCACTTTTTTGCTCAACTCCACAATCGCTGATATACCATGTTGTCCAATGATGGATTTTACCGCATCTTTTCTCCTCAAGTTCACCTTGTTTTCTTGCCTATCGTCATAGGTATTCCCTTCTGGAAACTCCGGATAGCCATCAAAAAGCCATTTGAGTTGCTCAATACTATCCTTTGGGACTAGAGCGTCATACAGTTCCTGATACTTTTTTAGTACATCTTCTGGAAGCGCCCAGTCTGTTTCGGGGTGTGAACGGTGGTGAGACAGAATTTTTCGTAATTCTCCCCAGCTCATTTCTGAGCCGCTTTTTGCTGTTCCAATAGAAGCTGAAACCAGTTCTAATACCTTATTACGGTCATTCGTAGATAACTCGACCGACTTATCGATCAACTGAGCTGTCTGAGCATCTGAACCATCATGAAATTCTAACAACAACCTGATGATGTTGTGCTGCATATCCCACATATCCTGATAGGTATAGTCTATGTTAAAGTTATGCTTGAATACACGCCAACGCATTTTATGTGTGGGATGCGCTACGCCATGCGACTCCGGCAAAAGGGTAATCAGTAGTTTCCAGCCGATGTTATATTGGTTTCGACATATCGTATCAAGTACTGCAATACGTTCATCGGTACTCGCGAGCGTCTGGAAGTGCCAAACCTTGAAAATTTCGACTAGACTGTTGAACGGACGGTTTGAAAGCTGTCCTCCAGGGTCAATGCTGGACAGATGAGCTAGGATCAGACTGGCTTGGCCGAAATATTCTGGAAGCCATGCCAAACCTTCTAATGCCCACAAAAGCCCAGTATGATGGCTGGTCTTGTGGAGAAATCCATTCTCTTCTAAAAAAAGATCCATGATCGGAGAGTTATCGTCTTTAAGCGACCTCTCGATAATGGAAAGAAATGCATCGGGTGCCGCCTCTGCAAGTAACGGCATCTCGCGATCAAGAGAGATCCAAACATCTCCGTTTGCTTCCGAGAACAGATCATAAATAATATTATCTACCCATATCTGAGCATCACCAACACTGGTCAAGTTAAGATTGTTGCCGTAGATCCCAATCAGGATCAATGATTGAACAAGGCCCTCTCTTGCCCAAGACGAATACATCTTCTCCTTATTGAATTCTATTATCCATTTATGTTTCTCGTTACTGGGAAGGGCCAATGGGTTGCCGTTTTTAAAAGCGAGTATGAAACAATTCCTCAGCCTTAACAGATCATTTTCTGTAAGCAAGCTCGCCAATCCGGCCCAAATGTCAAGGGGCGATTTTATTCTATATAATTCACCTATTTTAAGCAATGGAGATTCTTCTATTTTAGTCAGGCCTAGCGCATCATTAGCATAATCTACATAGCTTAGGCCTGATAACACTTCGAGCAATTGGTGATCCCCTTTTTTATCGGCATTCCACCTTCCGATCAACATTGCCGGAATGATTTTCCGAATATATCCCTGATCCAACCAAGGAAGCCGATTCTGCGGAAAATTCAATAGACGTTTCAATATTGTAATATCCCGTCCAGCTTCCCTTGAAAATCGTTCCGCATCTGAATGGGAAATCCCCAACTTCATTAAGCCGTCTATCTGCCCATCCCTATCAATTGTGGGGAGGTCTATAGTTATCTGATTTAACGTATCATCCGGTCCCAATGGTACCAACACATGGTGGCCATCGGCTGCTGCGGCATATAAGGCCTGAGGCTCATCGAACCTGGCAATAAGGTTAAGCGTTTTCACATTGATCCTCACGCTCCTGAAATTACCCGGTGTATCGATAATCAAAGTCCTTGAAAAAAATCTTTCCCTTGGGTGTTCTTCAAAAGATTTTGTTGCTGCAAGAATAAATGCAATCGCCTCATCTTTAGATGCTGCCCTGACCGCTTTTATTCCAGCCGGGCCATTCAAAAATTCAGTCAGAAGATTGATTTCAATAGACCTACCGGCTGTTATCGTCTCTGGCGGAAGTTGGCCGATTGATCCCAAAGACCATTCCCGCCAGTATTCTTCTGCAGTTATTATGCCATCAGATGGATACTTGTTGATGAAAACTGAAAACCATCTTGATACAGCGGCAGCCTGATCAAGCCATTGGGCCAGGATGGAAGAATCATATACCCTGATGTCTTTCCATTTGCCCTCAGCTAATTTTTCCTGTAACCACTTATCTTTCTTTTTCCAGAAATGTGGTGTCACAAAAACAAATGTGCTCTCAGCAGGCAGGTATCCTTCGGGATCTTGCGTTCGCTTTATATAATCTTCATCTGCTTTACTCTTTACCGTTGACTCCGTACCCAATTCCCAAAGCGAAACTCCATCAGGAACAAATCCTTGCGCTTGGTCACTTTTTACAATCCCATCCCAACCTCCAATATAGACAGTACTGCCCATAGGGAAATCCACGTAAGTTCCCACAGTTGCAGTAGATCTTACCAAACGGGAAATCAACAAAGGGAAATATCCTTTTGAGTCAAATTGGTCGGACCAGTTTTCAATATCTTTTCGGTCTATCAAGCGCATTTAAAACCCAAGTTAAGTAAAATTTGGCTTTTGGAAAAGTTATGACACCTGTTACTTTAATCAAAATGCGAGGTTTGGCATCATGGCTCATCTTTGAAAAATTTGTCCTCATTTTTTAGCTGTCGCCACAACCACATCTTTAGCTTTTTTTTCAAGATGCTTCTCTAATTTTTTCCTGTAGTGGGCGGGATAAATAGTATCATGTGTCGCCGGTGCCTGTTGTTCCTCTAACCAATCAAGGTCACGATTCAGAAGATTGATCATCATATGAATGCCCCCGTAGCTAAATTTAAAAAGCAGGGTTCGAGAGTCTTTTTCTTGAAATAGTAATGAACACCTAAATCTAGACAGATGATATTTGTGGATATTAATTGGAATGCTTTCAAACGTTCCTATTGTTTTCCCAGAAAAAACAACCATTGGCCACTCAGTAGGGTCCGAATTATCTAGAAACTGTCGAAGCTGAGTAAAGTCATATTTTTTAAACACCTTTCTCTTGGAGGTAAAAAGCGACTCCAGTCCAATCTTTAACAATGTCTTTGAGACCGCTACCTCATTTTTGTCAAAGGCTGGTAGTTTAAGGGAAAACGTTTGTTTTTGTGGATCCCAGTCGGCAATTTCCTCTTGTGGCAAACCACCTAGTGTAACTAGGTTTTTAAGAAAATCTTTGTTTCCCTGGATCCCTATTTTCCCAATAACACCCTGGGCAGCATTTCCTTTTTTATTTGGAATGCCCATCCTTGCCCTTTCCATCAAAAGTACGGTACTACTTAATGCCTCTCGCTCAAAATTCGCAAACCTTTTATTACATGCGTCACATACTCTACCTCGTTCCATCAAATAAATTGTATTGCCGAGCGATTCTGAAACAATATGCTCAATAGACTTTGCTTCATTTTTCTTCAGGCAAAAAATACATTCCATAAAATAATAGCTATGTGTTGTCGAACATTGTGTTCGTTATTATATAAATTTTGTTTCTGCTTTAAAACGGATAATCTGGATCTATTCCAAAAATTTCAGCGATAGGTTTGCTAATCACAAGATCGATTGGGAACTGAGCTCCGGTATTTTTAAACAAGATAGAAAGTAGAGGCCATTTTTCCAAGTTTAGGCCTGATCTCATGCCAATCATTAACTATGTTTATACAGAAAAAAATACTCGAAAAGTAGTAATTTGTTTACAAGTAGATTGTCTTGCGCCTGAAAGAAGTCTCTGCACATAAAGATTTCTTAAATAGCTGTCTTAGACGCAGCAGCTCATTACGCTATCTAATGTTATGTCTAGCTTTGAGCTTATCATATTCTTGAATTGCCCTCAAAATGTCATCCTTACTACCGTAAAGGTATCGATCCGCTTTTTCAACCTGACGCATGTTGTACACTGATACGAACATGGCTGATTGTTGTTCATTGTGCTCTAACCTTAGAACTTTTAAATGATTCGGATCAACCTCTTTGTCAAAAGGATAAAGACTAACCATATGGAATCTGTCTACTGGAAAATTGAATTTGCTGTCCGGAGAATACAATGGCCAATCTGCATGAACCGGACGATCGCTAGAGATTAGGCAAATCATACCCTCATACTTTGTTACCAATATGTGATAGTCCATCTTTAGCTCTGCAAGATGCTTTAGCCTCCTTACACTTTCAAGATTTGCAGACTGCCTATTGGAATTATCACTTTCTTTAATTGCCTCTTCCATTGTTTTGCCTTCAAAATTCAATATTATCTTCAGAGTAGATCTTCTTTTCCGTTCCTAATTGCTCGTTCGCTAAAAAAGCATATTCAATCGTTTTGTTTGATAGCGAGTTAAGCGCCTCTGCTAGTTTCGGTGTCCTTAACTCCTGGGCTATTATGTATACCAAGATTTTGGTTTTCAGCTCCGAGGTAATAATATGTATGTCTGGATTTGTCAATGTCTTGTAGATATCATGATAGACACTTTCAATATGCGTGGAATAAAACCTTTCCAACCAGCGCTTTTCGCCTTCAGGCAAATCATCAAATGTATAGTAGTCCCGAATCTTGCAGATATTTTTTACATTTTGTCTGTGGATTTTCAGGCCCTCACCCTGATTAAATAATACATCGACAAAGTACTCGTTTTTACGCTTCTCCACTGCGAAGTTTTGAATGTAGCATTTTGGTACAATATGCTGGCTTACTGGTTCGCTCATATTTGATAATTTGTAACGATAATTTACATATAAAAATTTAGAATATTGTCGATTCAAATATGTTTGTAGACTTCGATAATAGTAGCCAGTTCATTTCATTCCAAATGTCTACAGCAACCAAAGGTTGTATTTTATTCTTTCGCTCGTACCATCGCTCCTCCATTTCGGTTTTTCGATTTAATATCATCTTTAATCAAAGCTATCACACATGTCTTTTGCAAAAAAAAAAACAGGAACCTTTATAGCACCAGTAAGACAACAGAATTTCACGTCGATGACCACCAACAAAACCTGTCGTAAAAATTCAAATCTAAAGCAATATGTTTTATGAAAAATAGCTTTTACGAATTGCTAAATTGTACCGACACTACATCAAACACTCTTAAAATCAGCAGACTGAACACTTTCAGTAGAAGCAGACCGGTTTTAAGCAGAAAAATTTTCAGTATGTTAAATCATATTTGATTACCATTATTATCGTTTTTATTCTTTATCTTTTTAGATTGCAAATCGGAAATCTTTTAATTACTTGAGTATGGACAAATATTTAAGCATTTAGTAAAGAGTTCCATAAAAAAAGTAAATTATAAGCAATGGGACTGTTTAAACAGAATAAAAAGTGGGGGAATTTTAGTGGAAACATAAACATTTACGAAGATCTGGAGACTTCGGACATTTCGAAACTTCTAGGAGAAGAACATCTTCATTCTTTACAGTTCTATAATTTCAAAAATCCCAATAGAAAGACCTGGCAAGTTTTAAATGAGTTTTATCAAAGCAACCCTCAGTTTGGGCTTCACATCTTTTGGTATGACGTTGTAGATTTTAGCTTTTTAGACTATATTCCTTCCGTCCGTAACCTTTCAGTGACATCATTTCTCACCACTGATTTTACGCCATTACTTAAAATGCTAAACCTAAAAAAATTGAGCATTGGCGAAACGAAATCAACGAGAATTGACTTAAGTTTTATCTCCGAATTTAAATCTTTGAAATCGCTGTATATTGACGGTATGAAGAAGGGCTTACAGGGCATAGCGAAGCTCTCGGAATTGAAAATTCTAACCTTAAGGGGAGTCAAGCTTGCAAATCTGGATTTGATTACTGGATTGAAAAATCTGAGGGAATTAAATCTCTTATTTGGTAGCTACAAAAATCTGGATGCGATTTCAACTGCTAAAAATCTAAAAATTGTTGAGATTAGCAGAACCATGCAGATACCTAATTATGATTTTCTTAATTCATTAGAAGGTTTGGTTTCTTTGTGCTTTGAGGGAATGTCGACTATGGAAGTTTTGCCCGATCTTAGGGGACTAAAAAATCTTAAGAAAATTCAGATCGACAATAATAGTAGGTTGAGAGACATTGGTTCTCTTGAGCAATTGGATAAACTAGAACAATTGGTTATATTCTTTCCTGAAAATTTCAAGGCTGAGCTTCGAAAAACACTTTTAAACCAGCTTACTAGAATCCTATTAAACTCGAAGACAATTAAACTAAGTACTTTAATGAATTTGTTGGATGAGAAAATCAAAAACGACTTAAATGCTAAAGGCATCGAAGGTTGGAACTACTCAATTGCAAAATTGGAAATATCTAATTAATGAAAAGCGGGAATGATCGGAGATTATTCCCGCTTAATCTAAATTAACGCTCTCACATATAAAGACGTTAACCATCAATTAATATTGCCTAACTTCTCAAAAAGTCGCGAACTTCTTCTTAAGTAACGCCATATCTTCACTCACCTTGATATCCAAAATCTTTGCGTAATGCTGAGTAGTCTTGATATTTGTATGTCCGAGTATCTTCGATACGCTTTCTATCGGCACTCCATTCAATAGTGTAACCGTAGTGGCAAAAGTATGGCGGGCAATATGCGAAGTGAGTTTTTTCTCAATTCCGCACAGATCGGCAATCTCCTTCAGGTATTCGTTCATCTTTTGGTTGCTGGGAACCGGAAGAAGTGATCCTTTATTGAGGCAAACTTTGTTGGTGGAATATCTATCAACAATCTCAACAGCTGTTGACAGTAGTGGAACCGATGACCTTGTTTTGGTTTTCTGCCTATTGGTAAAGATCCATCGGTCGCCATCAATTCCCTTCCTGATATTTTCCTGTTTCAGTTTGAAGACATCGATATAAGCCAAACCCGTAAAACAGCAGAAGATAAACACATCACGTACCTGTTTCAATCTCTCCGAGAAAAACTCTTTTCCTGCGATGTGTACCAATTCCTCTTTGTTCAGGTAAAAGCGGTCAACATTCTTCGTTTTGCCTTTATAAGCTGTAAATGGAGATTTGTCTATCCATTCATTTTCCATGCAGATGCGAAGAATTTTGCCAAGGTTCTTGATGTTTTTTACCACATAATTATTCGCACAACTCTTGTCAGATCTCAAATAATGGTCAAATCCATTTAGAAAAGCTTGGTCAATAGTTCTGATGTCCATATCGACTACGCCATATTTTAATCGAATAAAAACCTTCAGATGCGTTTCCAGAACCTTGTAGCGGTTCAATGTACCACGAACGTAATCTTTTCCTACAAGTTGTTCCATTTTTGCATTATGGTCAGCGACTGCTTCCAATAGGGTATGGGAATTAGCAAGCGTACCCAAATAACTGGATTTGATTGCATCGGCCGTAATGTGCAATCCCATATCGAAAATACATTGATGGGCATAATAAACTGCATTCTGCAACTGGTCGAGATAGGTATTTAACATCTTGACATCTTCTTTGGAGCCGATGGCTCGGCCGCCTTTTGCGTTCCATCGTTTCGGATCACAGTCCCGATTGGTGGCAATCTCTGCACGATTTCCCTCTACGGTAATTCTCATGTAGATCGGCACATTTCCATTCACATAGTTCTTTTGCTTTTTCAGATAGAAAAGCAGGCTAAAATTGGTTTTCATAATCTCTCGATTTTAGTTAAACAACCCGAGAACCGACTTTCAGTTCGAGAGCTGCATCACCGTTAAAAACAATAGATAACGATGATGCAAACATAGCTTTGCGACTAAATCTCTACAAGATGTTCAGTTTATAACAACCTATTCAATAGAAGGTTATATACCATTCGGTGAGTCAATTTTAACCGTTTTGCCTTACTCACCGAATCACTCACCAAAGTTTTGTGAA
Source organism: Pedobacter antarcticus (assembly GCF_900103515.1). Taxonomy (NCBI): domain Bacteria; kingdom Pseudomonadati; phylum Bacteroidota; class Sphingobacteriia; order Sphingobacteriales; family Sphingobacteriaceae; genus Pedobacter; species Pedobacter antarcticus. The sequence goes on along the minus strand of NZ_FNGZ01000001.1, from coordinate 627,549 downwards.
TTCGTGCGATTTTTGGCAATTCCCTAAAAGCAAAAACCCCTGCAATCATTTGATTGCAGGGGTTTATACGTTTTGATAGTCTTTGGTGTGATCCCGCTGGGATTCGAACCCAGGACCACTACATTAAAAGTGTAATGCTCTACCAGCTGAGCTACGGAATCATCCTTTAAATTTCAACGATTTTGACAACCGTTTTCCTTTATTGTGATGCAAATATAGAACTAGAATACATCCCTTGCAAATTAATATGCTGACAAAATGATATTCGCCTGAATGTAAGCCAGATTAATTAATAAAGCCGGCTAAAAACCGGCTTTACCCATGTTATTTAGGTTAAAAACGCATCTTTTTTATTCTCTATCCAGTGGTTTTTCTTCCGGATTTGGTTTGCTGCCGATGTTATAAAGCACAAATCCCATGAATAAGAAGATTAATACACCTAATATCTGGTATCCGCCGTCCCCAAACCAGGTGCTCAATAGCGGTTCCAGGTTTACTTTGCTCAAATTATCCCTCACAGACGGGATAACCATCAATACAGCGACGACAACTCCGGCTAATGCACCACCAGCAACCAGTCCGGTTGCGAACAGGTTACCAGGGCCTAATTCTTCCTCTTCGAGCGTTTTTATTTTTTTACGCTCTTTCCATTCAACGAAACCTTTGATTGCACCACCGGCAAAGATCGGCAGGGTAGTGGATAGTGGGAGGTAAGCACCCACAGCGAAGGATAAGGAGTTCACACCGCATAATTCAATAGTGATTGCGATAAACACACCTACCAATACATATTGCCAGTCCAGATTAAAAGATAACATCCCTTTAATCAGCGTGGCCATTAAAGTCGCCTGAGGAGCAGAATATTCTGCGGTACCAATGGCGTGATGAATCCCCTGTGCAAGCATTTCCGGGGTAGGCGTATCCAGAATACGGACGGTTAAGCCAATCACAATAGAAGATACGATTACACCGATAAATAAAGCGATCTGCTGATATTTTGGAGTTGCACCTATAATATAACCCGTTTTTAGATCTTGAGAAGTTGCACCGGCATTTGCTGCTGCGATACAGATCATACCACCGACAACCAAAGCCATTGGCTCATAGACTTTACCCGTCCAGCCGACAGCGATAAAGACCAGGCAGGTTCCCATAATCGTGGCAATGGTCATTCCAGAAATTGGATTATTACTCGATCCGATCAGGCCGACAATACGACTGGAAACGGTAACAAAGAAGGCACCGAATAATACGACGAGGACACCGATCAACAGGTTACTACCGAATCCGTTACTTGGAATTTGCGGGAGGACAGCAACTAAGATAATAAGTAATAAACTACCTATACCCACAACTTTAAGTGAAAGGTCGCGGTCAGTTCTTTTAATATCAGATTCTATTTTGCCTTCTTTCAAAGATCCTATGCTGTCTTTAAATGAAGAAATGATAGTCGGGATAGTTTTAAGCAAAGTGATAAAACCACCTGCAGCTACTGCGCCGGCACCGATTTGTTTCACATAAGCCTGGTAAATTGCGAGTGGATAATCCGAGAACGTCTGGATATCCGGATTCCAGCCAACAGAACCACCGGCTTTAGTGATGTCTGCCAACAAACCTAATTTAACCAATTGATTTGCAGCTAATATTGGGTCGATTAAGGTAGCCAGTAAGGGGATAAGTCCTAACCACGCTAATACACCACCAGCGACAAGTACACCAGCGATCTTTGGGCCGATGATATAACCGACACCCAGATATTCAGGCGTAATTTCGCCACTTACCTGTGCAGCGGGAAGGAATTTATTAGTTTGGGTGGTGATCCAGGCCGGAGCTTCAGCGATGATATGGAACACTTTCTGGAACATGGCGTAAACCATGGCGAAGCCTAGTCCCCAGAAAGCAGTACGGGCGAATGTTCCGCCGCGTTCACCCGCTTTGAGTACCGAGGCGCAGGCAGTACCTTCGGGATAGGGCAGGGTATCATGCTCTTTAACGATGAGTGAGCGGCGTAAAGGGATCATCATCATAGTTCCCAGCACACCACCCAGGATCGCCAGGATCAGGATAGTCATATAATTGAAAAAGGCATCACCGGAGCTTTGTCCGCCGATATCTGTACTCAGGAATAGAAAGCCGGGCAGCGTGAATACTACACCCGCAGCGATCGATTCACCGGCAGAGCCTGTTGTCTGAATAATGTTGTTCTCGAGAATAGTGGTCTTAAAAAATTTCTTACCTAGGGTAATTGCCAGAACGGCGATTGGAATGGATGCGGAAACAGTTAATCCGGCTTTTAAGGCGAGGTATACAGTAGCAGCTCCGAAGATGATGCCAGCTATGCAACCAAGCAGAATTGATTTAATCGTGAATTCAGCTACCTTACTTTCGGCAGGGATGAACGGTTTAAATTCGTCTTGAGTCATCATAAAAAATTATGGTTTAAAGGTATCTATTTTTGCCCGGCAAACAAGATTGATGGTTGAAGAGGTTAATATTTTTATCATCTTAGCGGCCATAACCAACCATTAAAATGAATAAAGCAATATTTTTAGACCGTGACGGAGTCCTGAACCATGAGATTTATGACTATATCTGCAGACTGGAAGACTTTGAAGTCCTGGAATACCAGATCCCGCCATTAAAGCGGTTTTATGATGAAGGATACCTGCTGGTAGTCATCACAAACCAGGGCGGAATTGCGCTGAACCGCTATACAGAAGAAACACTTGCAGAAATGCATGAGATCCTTTTCAATAAGTTTGAAGAGCAGGGCGCTGAAATTATTCATGCCTATTACTGCCCGCACCATCCAACGGTGAGCGGCGAATGTGAATGCAGAAAACCTAAATCAGGCATGCTGCTGGAAGCAATTGCAGAATATGATATTGACCCTGCGCAATCTGTAATGATTGGAGATAAACCCAGAGATGTCGAAGCTGCAAATGGAGCAGGAGTGAAGGGCGTTCTGATTGCTCCTGATGAGCAGATTGACTACGACCAGATCAAAGCAGTACTTGCTTCTTAAAAAAAGCTATAAGAATATTAATTTTTAATCCCTGCCGAACCAGAACCAAGCCAATCTTTTGTCCATTCCTGAAAAAGCTATACACTAAACGCAGTATAATGGAAATAGAAGAAGTTTAGTTCTGGCCTTGGTTGGGTCTTGTGCGCGCCATATAGCAGTGCTGTTCGACTGGAACCTGGACATCCCCTGAACTTAACCCGAGGTTGACCCGAAGCCGACCCGGACGGCATCAGATTTTATCTTTATAAAATCGCAGAAAGAACTTTTCTCAAAGACTTTTCTAAATCCAAACTCTAAAAAAGCGAAGCAGAATATAAACTAGAACTGGCCTGGTGAATAAGGTTCTGGTCATGTTTTGTTCGGGTCTCGTTTGACTGTTCTTTTACTCTTGTTCAACTGAACCCCACACCATACCCACAAGAACCCCACACGTACCCACAGCGAACCCACAAGATGGTGTATTCTAGTGAGTTATTTACGGGGTTTCGACTAAAAACACCAATTAGTACTGCATCAGAACCCGAATAACCCAGTCATCTCGACTCAAAGCCATGGTTGTATCTCGTTAGAGTCTTGTTAGAGCCATGTTCTTGGTTGGCACATCTTTATAAGGGGTTGGCCCAATTTTACACCATCGTTGACCCAATTATAGATAATAACAAAGCAATATCGGAATATATAAAAAAGCGAACTGGATAAGCGGTGATCCAATGAGATCAAGACAGAATAACCCCGGAACCAATTAACTCCCAAGCCAATCCGCTTTTAGTCTAAACACAAAAAAAGGGCTCCTGAATAATTCAGGAGCCCTTTAATAAGATAAAGAAATTTGTGCTTATGCGTTTGCTTCAGCAGCTTTTTTATGATCTGCAAGGAAAGTCGCCAATCCATTGTCAGTTAATGGGTGCTTCAACAAGCCTAAGATCGAAGATAATGGACCAGTCATAACATCAGCACCTAATTTAGCGCAGTTGATGATATGTAACGGACCTCTGATCGAAGCAGCCAAGATTTCAGTTTCGTAACCGTAGTTATCAAAAATTAAACGGATATCTTCAATTAACTGCAGACCTTCCTGACCTATATCGTCTAAACGACCTAAGAAAGGAGATACGTAAGTAGCACCTGCTTTGGCAGCTAATAAAGCTTGTCCTGCAGAGAAAATTAAAGTACAGTTAGTTCTGATGCCTTTTGAAGAGAAATATTTGATGGCTTTAACACCGTCTTTGATCATCGGAACTTTAACTACGATCTTTGGATCAAGTTTAGCCAAAGCTTCACCTTCTTTAATGATATTCTCGAAATCTGTAGAGATTACTTCTGCACTTACATCGCCATCTACAATAGCACAGATAGCTTTATAATGGTCTGTTACCTTTTGGTCTCCGGAAATTCCTTCCTTCGCCATAAGGCTTGGATTCGTAGTTACACCATCTAATACACCAAGGTCCTGGGCTTCTTTGATTTGCTCAAGATTAGCCGTGTCAATGAAAAATTTCATGATTATATAATTTAGGGAATAAAAAACTGGAGAAGTGTTCAGCGTATGCTTTTGACGGAAGATTGTGCGTTGAAAGCATAGTCAATCTGAAAAAGTAAAAAATGGGCAAGCAACCTTTATCGCACCGCTACAACCTTCTACCCTTGCTTCGTTCCCGCCCTGGGGGAGTTCAAAGGGAGCTGATCGTAAAGGACTTGCCCACTGCAAATGTAGCAAAAGAGTTTAGTCTGCAAAAACGAAATTCAAAAAAAAGTCCCAGAAAATAATTAACTTCAGATAATGAATTGAAGACGAGTGAATTGTAATTGAATATTTTTTTCAAATATTTTTCAGACTACTGATTTTTGACTCAAATTGATGTGTTTTGCACAAAGAGCAGAGGGGAGTAAATGCTGTTTTCTGCTCGGAAAGCCAATTTTTTGCTCAAAAAATCATTTTTACGGGTCATTTTTAACGCTCTCAAAAAGACCATTTTCAAGCGATTGCCAACTTGATAATTTTAGGCCGTCAAAATTGCCAAGTTGGCAATTTAACCCTATTGAAATTATGCTATTCTTTGTTTTTCACAAAAAAAATAACAGAATGGTAATTGATCAAAAATTTAAATACCTTAGTGTTTAGAATACAATTAGATATGGAACAACTACAAGATAATGAGGGCTTATACGACTCCAAATTCGAGCACGATGCTTGCGGTATTGGGTTCGTGGCCCATGTGAAGGGAAGAAAGTCACAACAAATTATTTCAGACGCTATAACCATTCTGGAAAACCTTGACCACCGGGGTGCATGCGGTGCAGAGATTAATACAGGCGATGGGGCAGGTATTATGATACAGATACCCCACGAATTTCTATATGACGAATGTTTAAAGATAGGTTTCAGTCTGAATCAATCGGGCGATTATGGCGTAGGGATGTTATTCTTGCCAAAAGACGTTAGAGCAAGGGAAGAATGTCGTGAAGTAATATACAGAGCAGCAGAAAAGCTGGGTCTGGATGTATTAGGCTTCAGGAAAGTAAATACTAATCCTGCGGATATTGGAGATATGGCACTGTCAGTAGAGCCGGAAATGGAACAACTCTTTGTTTCACGCCCCGAAAATATTGCTGCCGGCGCAGATTTTGAACGTAAACTATATGTCTTTAAGAACTACCTGAGCAAAACCATTCTGGGTACAGTTAAAGGAATTAAAGCAGATTTTTATATCGCTTCATTTTCTTCACGTACTATAGTATATAAAGGACAGCTAACATCTATGCAGGTTAGAACCTATTTCACAGAGTTAAGTGATAAAAGAGTTGTTTCTGCATTTGGTTTAGTCCACTCACGTTTTGCTACGAATACCTTTCCATCATGGAGGCTGGCACAACCATTCCGTTATATTGCCCACAATGGTGAGATTAACACCTTACAAGGTAACCTGAACTGGTTCCGTGCAAGTGTAAAATCATTTGCTTCCAGCTATTTTACTGCTGAAGAATTGAATATCCTGCTCCCGGTGATTGATGAATCACAATCAGATTCCGGCTGTCTGGACAATATTATAGAATTATTATTGCATGCCGGCCGTTCCTTGCCACATGTAATGATGATGCTGATTCCTGAAGCATGGGATGGTAATGAAGACATGGATGAGCTTAAACAAGCCTTCTACAAATTTCATGCAACCTTAATGGAGCCTTGGGATGGACCTGCGGCCATTGCTTTTACAGATGGTAATCTAATTGGTGCCACACTGGACAGAAATGGTTTAAGACCTTCCCGTTATGCAATTACTAAGGATGACCGCGTAATTATGGCATCTGAATCTGGCGTACTGGCTCTAGATCAGAGCGAGATTATCGAAAAAGGCAGACTGACCCCTGGTAAAATGTTCGTTGTGGATATGGAGCAGGGCAGAATTATCAGCGATGCAGAAATCAAACAAGAAGTATGCAGCCGTAAGCCTTATGGTGACTGGTTAAATCAATATCAGATTCGCCTGGAAGAACTTTCAGATCCAAGAGTGGTCTTTACAGGACTTTCACAAGAGTCTATTTTTAAATATCAGCAGGTATTTGGTTATAGCAGGGAAGATGTCGACCTGATTCTGAAACCGATGGCGTTAGAAGCGAAAGAGCCAATTGGTTCTATGGGTACAGATATCCCGCTGGCCGTACTTTCTCAGAAACCGCAGCATTTATCCTCTTATTTCAAGCAGTTATTCGCACAGGTTACCAACCCGCCAATTGACCCGATCCGTGAAAAAGTGGTGATGAGTCTTGCTGGTTTTATGGGTAACAATGGTAATTTGCTGGAAGAGCATGCTATGCAATGTCACTGTGTCGGTATTAAACACCCGATCCTGACTAACCTGGAACTGGAGAAAGTACGTAGTATTGATACCGGTGTATTCCAATCTAAAACTTTGCAGACTTATTTCCGTGCAGATGGTAAACCAGGCTCATTGGCTAAAGCACTGGAACGTTTGTGCCGTTACGCAGTAGATGCAGTAGAAGACGGATTCCAGGTATTGGTCCTTTCAGACCGTGCATTGGACTCTGAGCATGCTGCTATTCCATCTTTACTGGCTGTTTCGGCGGTACACCATCACCTGATCCGTAAAGGTCATCGTGGTGCGGTAGGTATCGTGGTTGAAGCGGGAGACGTATGGGAAGTACATCATTTCGCTTGTCTCATTGGTTTTGGTGCGACTGCAGTGAACCCTTATCTGGCTCTGGAAACGATTACCGGATTCCAGAAAGAAAGTGGTATGGCCGTCAATAAATTAATTGATAATTATATCTACGCTGTAAATAACGGATTGCTGAAGATCTTCTCTAAAATGGGAATTTCCACTTTACAATCTTACCATGGTGCACAGATCTTCGAAATTCTGGGTATCCATAAAAGTGTGGTAGATAGCTATTTCAGCGGTGCTGTATCTAGAATCGGTGGTTTGGGACTGGATGAAATTGCACGTGAAGCATTAATTAAACACAGCCGTATTTTCGGAAAGAACACCCGCCCGGATGCAATCCTGCCAACTGGTGGTAATTATAAATGGCGCAGAAAAGGGGAGCAGCATTTGTTTAACCCGCAGACTATCCATTTATTACAAAATGCGACCCGCAAAAACGACTACCAAACGTATAAACAATATAGCAAGCTCGTTAACGAGCAGACTAAGCAGGCTTATACGATCCGCGGATTGTTTGAATTTAACTATAACCGCTCTTCGGTACCACTGGATCAGGTAGAACCGGTTGAAAGTATCTTAAAACGTTTCGCTACAGGAGCAATGTCTTTCGGGTCCATATCTCACGAAGCACACTCTACACTAGCGATTGCGATGAACCGGATCGGTGGAAAAAGTAATACCGGAGAAGGTGGAGAAGACGAACTGCGTTATGAAAAAATGGCCAATGGAGATTCTATGCGTTCTTCGATCAAACAGATCGCTTCTGCGAGATTTGGCGTAACCAGTAACTATTTGACCAATGCAGATGAGCTGCAGATTAAAATGGCTCAGGGTGCTAAACCGGGTGAAGGGGGCCAGCTTCCAGGGCATAAAGTAGATGACTGGATTGCAAAAGTCCGCCATGCTACTCCGGGTGTTGGTTTAATTTCGCCGCCTCCACACCATGATATTTACAGTATTGAAGATTTAGCTCAGCTGATCTTTGATTTGAAAAATGCAAATCGTAAGGCCAGAATCAATGTAAAACTCGTTTCTAAAGCAGGCGTAGGTACAATTGCTGCTGGTGTGGCTAAAGCACATGCAGATGTTATCCTGGTATCTGGTTTTGATGGTGGTACAGGTGCTTCGCCTTTAACTTCTATTCAGCATGCCGGCCTTCCCTGGGAGCTTGGTTTAGCTGAAGCGCATCAGACTTTAGTGAAAAACAGACTACGCAGCCGTGTGGTCCTGCAAACTGACGGTCAGCTAAAAACAGGTAAAGATATCGCTGTTGCGGCTTTATTAGGTGCTGAAGAATGGGGTGTGGCTACCGCTGCATTAGTTACTTCGGGCTGTATCATGATGCGTAAATGTCACTTAAATACTTGTCCTGTAGGTGTGGCAACTCAAGATCCTAACCTGCGTAAGTTATTTACCGGAGAAGCAGATCACGTAGTGAACCTGTTTTACTTCCTGGCCGAAGAACTGCGTGAGATTATGGCAGAATTAGGTTTCAAAACTGTAGAGGAAATGGTTGGTCAGGCCGATGCACTGAGCCTGCGTGCTGTTGATCCTGCAGACTGGAAACTGAAAAACCTGGATCTTTCCGCAATCTTATATAAAGCGCCTGATAATGGTTTGAGCCTGTTCCAGACTGAATTCCAGGACCATGGAATAGATAATGTACTGGATCATCAGCTGATTGCTGCTGCAGGACCTGCATTATTTAATAAGGAGCCTGTATTCCAATCGTTTGAGGTGAAAAACACGGATCGTGCAATTGGTACCATGTTATCTAACGAAGTTTCGAAAGTTTATGGCAGTGCAGGTTTACCGGCTGATACCATCAACTTTAAATTCCACGGTTCTGCCGGACAAAGTTTTGGTGCTTTCACCGCAAGAGGTATTTCACTGGAGCTGGAAGGTGAAGGAAATGACTATGTTGGTAAAGGCTTGTCAGGCGCAAGGATATCGATTTATCCGTTTAAAGAAGTGACTTATGTCCCAGAGCAGAATATCATTCTGGGGAATGTTGCTTTATATGGTGCGACATCGGGCGAATTATTCGCAAGAGGTTTAGCCGGAGAACGTTTTGCTGTGAGAAACTCAGGTGCAACAGCAGTTATTGAAGGTTTAGGAGACCATGGTTGTGAGTATATGACTGGTGGAGAGGTTCTCGTACTGGGTAATACAGGAAGTAATTTCGCTGCCGGAATGAGCGGTGGTGTAGCCTGGATTTACGATGTGAACGGAGATTTTCCACATAAATGTAATACCGAAATGGTAGATCTGGATCCGCTTCAGGAAGAAGACGAAATCAGAATCAACAGTTTGCTAAAGAAACATATTCAGTTGACTGGTAGTAAATTAGCTGAATTTATCTTAAGTGACTGGGCGACACAATCCGCGCATTTCGTTAAAGTATTCCCTAAAGAATACAAAGCGGTTTTATTAAAAAGAAGTTCAACGATCAAAACATCATAAATTATGGGAAAAGTAACTGGATTTTTAGAATATGAGAGAACTGCTCCTGTAAAAGAAGATGCTAAAACGAGATTACAGCATTATAAGGAGTTCGTAGTTTCTTTCGAAAAAGAACAGGTTAAACAGGAAGCGGCCCGCTGTATGGACTGTGGTGTTCCATTTTGTCAATCGGGTTGCCCGCTTGGAAATGTAATTCCAGAGTTTAATGAAGCCGTTTATAAAGGAGAATGGGAGCTGGCTGCAGGTATTCTGTTAAGTACCAACAACTTCCCTGAGTTTACCGGACGTATCTGCCCGGCTCCATGTGAGTCTGCATGTGTACTGGGAATTAATAAATCTCCTGTATCTATTGAGGATATCGAGAAGCATATTATTGAGATTGCTTTCGAAAAAGGCTTTATTAAAGCCGATCCGCCAATGATCAGAACTGGTAAAAAGGTAGCCGTTATCGGCTCCGGACCTGCTGGTCTTGCTGCCGCTGCTCAATTGAACCGTGCAGGTCATGAGGTAGTTGTTTATGAAAGGGACGATACACCGGGTGGTTTATTAAACTACGGGATCCCTGATTTTAAATTGCAGAAAGATGTGGTGAGACGCCGTATCAGCCTGATGGAAAAAGAGGGTATTACGTTTAAATGTAATGCCAACGTAGGTGTAAACGTAGAATTGAACACCTTACTGAGAGAGAATCAGTCTATTGTACTGGCTGGTGGCTCTACTGTACCACGTGATCTGCCTGTAACCGGCAGAACAGCTCAAGGGATTCATTTCGCCATGGACTTCCTGAAACAACAGAACAAACGTGTAAGAAATTTTGCAATCGCACAGGAAGACATTCTCGCAACCGGAAAAGATGTAATCGTTATCGGTGGTGGTGATACAGGATCTGATTGTATCGGTACTTCTAACCGTCAGGGTGCACGTTCTGTTACGCAGTTTGAGATTATGCCAATGCCGGCTGAGAAGCGTACAGATAACATGCCATGGCCTACTTTTCCAATGTTATTAAAAGTAACCAGCTCACATGAAGAGGGTTGCAGCAGAGCATGGGGAGTAAATACCAAAGCATTCCTGGCAGACGAAAATAATAATCTGCGCGCACTTAGAATTGTAGATGTGCAGTGGGATATTGATGCGAACGGCAGACCTGTAAACTTCAAAGAAGTAGAGGGAACTGAGCGTGAGTTACCTTGCCAGCTAGTGCTTTTAGCGATGGGTTTCCTGTATCCGCAAAAAGAAGGACTACTGGAAAAACTGGGTGTCGAGTTTGACAACCGCGGTAATGTAAAAGCAGAAGAGGGTAAATATCAAACCAATATTGCCAAAATCTTTACTGCTGGTGATATGAGAAGAGGACAGTCGCTGGTTGTCTGGGCCATTTCGGAAGGCCGCGAAGCAGCGAGAAAAGTAGATGAATATCTGATGGGTGAGAGCAGATTGCCAACCAAAGATGGTATTCCCTACGCTTAAAGAGCTTTTAAAACCAAACCTATACTAACCAAGAAAGCCCCTGGATTTATTCAGGGGCTCATTTTTTCTCAGGAGTATCCGTTTATTTAACCAGCAGTCGCATCTTTGCATAGAAGTCCCAGAGGACAATTCCTGCCGAGATCACAATATTGAAAGAGTGTTTAGTGCCGAATTGTGGAATTTCAATGCAATTATCAATTACCGCCATTACTTCTTCACTCACACCATTTACCTCGTTCCCGAAGATCAGCGCATATTTCTCCTGCTGTCCCGGCTTAAATTCATGCAGATAAATACTATCTACAGCCTGTTCAATCGCGATAATTTTATAGCCATCTGCTTTAAGATCCTGAATGGCATCGAGCGTATTCTCATAATGTTTCCAGTCTACGGAAGCTGTCGCGCCGATAGCTGTCTTTTCGATTTCTCTATGTGGTGGCTGCGCAGTAATACCGCACAGGTATATTTTTTCAATGGAAAAGCCGTCTGCTGTTCTGAATGCCGATCCGACATTATTCATACTGCGAACATTATCCAGTACAACCACTACAGGTAATTTCTCCTGCTCCTTGAAAGCGGCTACATCTACACGGTTTAAATCTGTAGTCTTTAATTTCTGCATGGCGCAAAATTAAAATTAAATAGCAGATACGCCATGGCCTATTTCACTCTTATATACTTCGCATGCATAACCGATCTTCTGTAGATAGTCTGCCTTGATTTTCAGCTCGAAATCTTCCAGGCTTTCTTTTTTAACCAGGGCAATTGCACAGCCGCCAAATCCGGCACCCGTCATTCTGGCTCCGGTAACACCTGCATAATTTGCACAGAAGGCTACCAGTGTATCAAGTTCCTCACCGCTTACCTCATATAAGTTTTGAAGGGAATCGTGCGAGGCGAACATTAAACGTCCAAATTCTTCAAGATTGCCGGCATTTAAAGCTTTTGCAGCCAAACCTACACGGTCATTTTCGCGAATTACATGAGTCGCTCTTTTTAAAACAGTTTCGTCTGTGATCAGGTGGCTATGCAGAGCGAATTTCTCAGCGTTCAGCTCACATAAATTATTGAGGTGAATTTCCTGGTTGAGCGCTGCCAGTGCTGCTTCGCATTCTGCAACCCGCTCATTATATTTAGATTCTGCCAGTTCCCGGGGTTTATTCGTGTTAATAATAATCAGTTCATGGTCACCGATCTCGCAGTCTACTTGTTTAAAGTCAAGCGTATCGCAATTCAATAACATGGCTTTCGCTTTCTCGCCAAATGCAACTGCAAATTGATCCATAATACCGCTGTTCAGACCAATGAAATTATTCTCCACGTATTTACTAAGCTTAACCAGCGACAATTTATCTATATCCAGATTCAGGTAGGATGCCAATGCATAGGCTGTGAGAACCTCTATTGATGCCGAAGAGGAGAGCCCTGAGCCAATTGGGATATTACCGCTGAACAGAAAATCGAAACCGACTGGAATGGTATAATCTTTAAGCAATTCATTAATTACGCCCAGCGGATAATTATACCAGTCTTTACCTTCTTTTGTATAACTTTCCTGCATTGGAATTACAGCTTCTTCTTCGAAATTCAAACTTTTGAACCGGAATACTTTTTCCTGGTTGGGTGCAAGGCATAACAAGGTGCCCAGTGTAATCGCGCAAGGCATGACCAGGCCGCCGTTATAATCTATATGTTCACCGATTAAATTTACGCGTCCAGGGCAGAAAAACACAGCTTGAGGAGCCTGACCATAGGTGTCGGTAAATTTTCGGATCAATTCAGTTTTTATCATTTTATGTGTTCTGGTTCTAACAGCCGGTCTTTTCATACAGCAGACAAAGCCGTCTTTAAATTTATAAAACAAATCTGTTTATATCCTTATTTTACATAGAACGAGGATAATTTATCGTATTATTTGTAGTATTGTCTACGTAATATTAAAATATGAAAGAATCCCAGATCAGCACCGGAAAACATATCGATGGTAAAGAAATCTTTGCCCTAACCCTGAAAAACACTAAAGGAAGCGTCGTTAAAATCTATAATTACGGCGGAATTATCAGTGAATTTACGGTGATGAATGCAAAGGGCGAGTCGCAGGATATCGTTCTGGGGTTTGATGATCTGGATGGTTATCTGACAGAAGAATATCTCGCTGCTTATCCGTATCTGGGAGCAGTGGTTGGTCGTTTCGCCAACAGGATTAAAGACGGGCGTTATGAAATTGACGGAAAAGCCTATCAGATGGATAAAAGTCTGCATGGCGGAATTAAAGGTTTCGATCGTAAGGTTTGGGATATTCTTCCAACTATTGATCCCAGCGTAACCCTTCAATATGTAAGCCCTGCGGGTGAAGAAGGATTTCCGGGCAACCTGACGGTACAGCTTACGTATAAATTAAGCGACGATAATGAGCTGATCCTGGATTACAGGGCTTTTACAGATGCCCCTACACCCGTTAATTTGACACATCATACTTATTTCAATCTAGATCCGGATAAAGGAAGCGTAGCCGGAAATATTCACCGGATACCGGCCAGTAATTATCTGAAACAAGATGCAGATTACGTGCCTACGGGAGAATTGGTGCCCGTTGCAGGTACAATGCATGATTTTCTGGCACCAAGAGCTATCGGCGCTAACTGGAACCAGGATGAAGGTTACGACCAGAGTTTCGTGCTTGACAAACCTTACGGGGAATTTGGCATGGCCTCTGAGACTTTCGACGCCAGATCTGGTTTATTATTAAGTGTTTATACAACTGAGCCCATTGCTCATTTTTACACAGCTAAACATCTCCGTGTGAATGGCGGAAAGGGCGGTAGAAATTATGGCCCGGCAGATGCTTTATGTGTAGAAACGCAGCATGCACCGAATAGCGTGAATCTCCGGGATTTTCCGGATACGATTCTCAGGCCCGGTCAGGAATACCATCAGACCACTGTTTTTCAGGTAACTGTCAGGAAATAAGCGCCTGTATTTTTACAGATCAATAAGAGCCTGTTTAAATTTATGTTGTGAAAAATTATTAGATAAATTTTAAACAGGCTCTAACATTAGAAAGATTAAATTGCCAGCTCAATTTTAAAAAATTATGAAAGTAGATATCTGGTCGGACGTCAACTGTCCATTTTGTTATATAGGTAAAAAGAAATTTGAAACTGCATTAGCGCAGTTTGAGCATGCAGACGAGGTAGAGGTAGAATGGCATAGTTTCGAGCTTGATCCTCATGCGGTGACCAATACTGAATTGAATGCTGCACAGTTCCTGGCCGATAAAAAAGGACAGACACTGGAATGGGCAATCCAAATGCAAGATCATGTTAAAAATGCAGCTGCCGAAGTCGGCCTTCAGTTTGATTTTGACAAAGCTATTATGGCTAATTCTTTTAAGGCACATCGTTTAATTCAACTGGCAAAGTCAAAAGGGCTGGCTGACGAAGTTGAAGAAGCTTTGTTTATCGCAAATTTTACGGACGGTAAAAATATAGATGATCCTGCTGTTTTACTGGAATTGGGTAAGGAATCTGGTTTGCAGGCAGACGAAGTACAGGAAATGCTGGAAGGTTATGTTTATGGCGATGACGTAAGGGCAGATGAAGAGGCGGCATCCAAAATAGGTATTAGCGGTGTTCCGTTTTTTATCATCAACCAAAAATTGGCTGTATCTGGTGCGCAGGCTCCCGAGACCTTTCTGGGTGCATTAAACCAGGCTTATCAAACTGCTGCAGAAACTGGCTCGTAGCTCCGGACCCGCTTAAATCAATCCAAATGAACAGGAACCTCATTTATTTATTACTGCTGACAGGATGCTCGTTCTGCAGTCTTCAGGTATCTGCGCAATCGGGTTTGCAATGCCTGGATGACCGGATCCTGATAGATCTGTCTAATCACAGGACGCCTAAACAGACCGACTTCATGATGTTTATTTCGAAGTACAATGATGTAGTGAATTTTGCAGTACCTGTGGGCGTTCTTGCCGGCGGTATAATTGGAAATGATAAGGGGACCCGGCAGGATGCAGCTTATATTGCATCTAGCTCCGCGGTGAATGTGATTCTCACCATGGCGCTCAAAAAACTCTTTAAAAGGCCAAGGCCTTTTGCGGCAAATGTTAAAATTAATGCGGTGTATCAACCACCGCATTACTCTTTCCCATCCGGACATACTTCTTCTGCGTTTACCACTGCGACGGCTATTTCTCAGGTTCAGAACAAATGGTACATTACTGCACCCGCTTATCTCTGGGCAGGGGCTATAGGTTACAGCCGCATGTATCTTGGCGTTCATTATCCGACTGATGTTGCAGCCGGTGCTCTGCTGGGAACGGGTTCTGCACTTTCCATGCAGTTCATGAAGAGCGACCGCAAATAAACCATAACGTTGTTCTTTTCCGGAATTGCTATATTCGCAGCAATTACCAGCAAATGAATAGATTTTTTATAGCGTTTGTGGGCTGTTCTTTAGCCTCAATTGCTGCCTACGGGCAACAGGATACTACTAATAACCTGAATGAAGTGATGGTCAAAGAGAATCGGCTGAAGATTCCATTCTCTGCACAAAACCGGAATATATGGATCATAGACCAGCAGCAGATTAAAAACCTGCCATCACGGTCAATAACAGATCTGCTGGGATTCGTAAGTGGCGTGGATATCAGGCAGCGTGGCCCCGGCGGTGTGCAGGCAGACATTAGTCTGGATGGAGGAACATTCGACCAGACGCTAATTCTTGTTAACGGTGTGAAATTCTCTGATCCGCAGACTGGCCATCACATGATGAACCTCCCTTTTTCTGTAGATGATATTGACCATATAGAGGTTCTCAGAGGCTCTGCTTCCCGTATTTACGGTTTGAATGCTTTGACTGGGGCCATTAATATTGTGACTAAAACAGCAACCCGCTCGGGTGGATCGGCCCATGTTTTTGCAGGAAGCAGTTTCCGCAAGGATGATAAAAATGGAGATCTATACACAAATTATGGTATAAGAGCGTCTGGTTCTGTGGTTCTGGACGGTTCAACTCATCTGGTTTCTGCAGGTCAGGAGGCTGGAAACGGCTACAGGCATAATACTGCTTTTAATAACCAAAAAGTATACTATCAGGGAACTTTTAAAATTAAATCGGACGTGCTGGATGTTTCTGCCGGCTATATCCACAATAATTTCGGTGCTAATGGTTATTATTCTGCCCCGGGTGACCTGGAGGCTGAAGAAACAGTAAAGACAACTACTGCATCGGTCGGTTATCAGACGCAGATTACGTCCTTCTGGACTCTCAAACCAAGATTAACTTACAGGAACAACGTTGATGATTACCTGTATATTAAACAAACTCCCGACAAATTTCATAACCACCATGTGACGCAAGTTCTGGGTGCCGAACTGAATAATGTTTTTTCGACCGGTATAGGTGATTTTGGCTTAGGGCTGGAAGCAAGAAAAGAGTTGATCAATAGTACAAATCTTGGCAAACGGAACCGGACAAATGCTGGCATTTATGGCGAATACAAATTTGACCGGGTTAAAAACGTACTGATTAACATAGGAAATTACCTGAATTACAATTCTGATTACGGCTGGCAAGCTTTTCCAGGTATTGACGCTGGATATAATTTTGCCGGAAACTGGAAGGTCTTTGTAAATGCAGGTACAGGCCAGCGTTTACCGACTTTTACTGACCTCTACTATAAAGGGCCAACCAATATTGGTAATGCAGAGCTGAAAGCAGAACGTTCTGCTTATTTGGAATCTGGTCTTAAGTATAATGGTAAAAGGTTGAATTTGAATGCTAGCATATTTGAACGCCGGATTAATAACTTTATTGACTGGGTAAAAGCTGAAGTAACAGATCCGTGGCAACCAAAAAATTTCAGCAGATTGTCTACCAGGGGCTACACTTTGAGCGCAGATTATGCGGTTCCGGTTCAGGGGCAGGTTTTCACTTCAATCAGGACCGGCATTTCTTTAACGCACCTGGATCCCCGGATGAAAACGACATTAACAGATGCACTTATTTCCAGATATTCTGTGGAATCTCTGCGTAATCAATATACTTTAACCGTATCTGGAAGTCTTTGGGATAAGCTTGACATTAGTCTAACCTCCCGGTATGCGGAAAGAATTAATTACAAGGATTATGTAATTCTGGACGCAAGGGTTGGTTACCGTTTTAATAAAAGTACGCTTTACTGGGACGGTTCTAATCTGCTTAACGAACAGTTTAACCAGGCTGGGGCAGTACCTATGCCAGGTGTATGGACCACGCTGGGCTACAAAATTCAGTTCTGATTTATTTCTTGTCCTATGGTAAGATTTAAGCCAGCCAGGGGGCTTAAATTTGTATAACAAAAAATTAAAGATCATGGCACAGACAGTTTTACATACCGCAGATTCAAGAGGCGGTGCAGATCACGGATGGTTAAAAAGTTATCATACTTTTAGTTTTGCCGGTTACTATAATCCTGAACGTCTGAATTTTGGCGCACTCAGAGTATTGAATGATGATCGTGTAGACGGGGGAAGAGGTTTCGGCGAACACCCACATGATAATATGGAAATTATCTCCATTCCTTTGGAAGGTAGTTTGGAACATAAAGACAGTATAGGTAATGTCGGCGTAATTGATCCCGGAGAAATTCAGGTGATGAGCGCGGGTACCGGCATCTATCATGCTGAATATAATAAGAACAAAAATGTTCCGGTTAAATTTTTGCAGATCTGGATATTTCCGAACAAACGTAATGTAGAACCAAGATATGATCAGCAGATCATTCAAACGGCGACTCACCCGAATGAACTGGTGCAAATTTTATCTCCTGATAAAAATGACCAGGGTGTATGGATACATCAGGATGCCTGGTTTAATATGGGAAATCTGGAAAAAGATCATCAGGTTGTTTATAATTTCCACAAAAAAGAGAGCGGTGTATATGTTTTCGTACTGGAAGGTAGCGTATCTGTAGATGGACAAAAATTGGCAACCAGAGATGGTTACGGTATTTGGGATACCAGCGCAATTGAAATTACAGCGGATACTGACGCCCGAATTTTATTGATGGAAGTTCCTATGGAATTTTAATATGGAAAAGGAAATCTCGATTCTGGTTATCGGTGCACATGAGGAGATCTTAACGGTGATCCTGCGTCTGCTTAATAAAATGGACAATTGGAACGCGATAGGTGTAAATTCCTGCGAGGAACTAATTAAACAATGCAGCGGAAAAAACTTCAGAGTTGTGCTGCTTGGTGGAGGGCTTTCTGCAGAGCAGGAGCAGGCCGTTAAGCAATATGTCATTGAGAAGTGCCCGGACACTACGCTTGTACCGCATTATGGAGGCGGAAGTGGCTTATTATATGCAGAGATTTACGGCGCATTGAAAACTGCCTAAAAATAAAGACATAAAAAAACCGGTCATTGACCGGTTTTTTTATGTCTTTATTTTTGGTTAAGCGTTTTTAACGGCATCTTTTGCATCGGATGCGTCGTTTTTAAGGTCTTTCGCTGCCGATTTTGCATGATCAACTGCATTATCTTTTGCATCTTTCAGGTCTTCAGCAGCGTCTTGAGCTCTTTCTTTATAACCCTGGAATTTATCTTTGGCAGTGTCAGCTAAATGATCTGCACTGTTCTTAATTTTTTCTTTATAGCTACTTAGTTTTTCTTTGGCACTATCGGTCAAATCTTTTGATTTGTCAGCAATCAGGTCTCTGGTCTCTGAACCGCTTCCTGGAGCAAATAACACCCCTAATGCTGCTCCAACTGCTAAGCCTGCTAATAATGCGACTAAAACCGGGGTTTTATCTGTGTTTCTGTCCAAATGGTCATTTAATAGTTTCCTGTAATTCATGGCGTTTTTTTTATTTATTTAATTCTAATTAATTGCTGATTCCTGTTACTCGCTGTACAACAGCGTTATTTTGTAGTTAACTATTCAAAAACCAGTCCATAATGACAATCAACAAAAAAAAATATTTATAATCATTTAGTACCTGCTTATTTTGTCAATAAACAGGTACTTTATATTTTAAATCTGACTGGTATTATTTTGTTCAATTATCTGCTGGGATTTTTTGTATTCAATGGATAATTTACCATCACCCTCTATTAAAAAGCAAAAAAGTGCGATAAGTACTGTTGCCGACAACCACAATTCTGAATAGGGGCGCATAATGTGCCCCGGCATATTCACGAAAAATACTGCCGTGAAGAGTATTGGAATATTCAACAGACAAAATAAACGAGTATTCGACCCCAACGCAATTAACAGGCCCCCGATAATATGGAGGGCAATAATTGTATGCGCGATCAAACTAATCGAAACCGCTGTCCCCAGTCCGGCATTGTCCATTAAATCTGTAAATGCATGAAGGTTCATTGCGAATGCAACGCCTTTCCAAATAAGGGTAATTCCTAAAGCAATTCTAAAATAATCTACCCATTGCGGATGATTCCTATCACCCCATTCCTGAATTTTTGATACGATTTCCATAATACAAATTTTTGGTTAGCTTAATGAATGTAACAATAAATATTTGGTATTCAATGTGTTGAAAGAACTATTTTTGGGAACGTAATTTGTTTAGATTTTTTTTATGTTTATCTGATTTCTGGCTTTTGTTTTGTACTTTGAATGCCCTATGAAATTATCCCTTATTCTGCTTTCCGGATTATTTTTTCCAGGCATTTCAATGGCCCAGTATACAGATTCTGTGAGCCATCATTCTAAACCAAAAGTTGTAGAATTTATTCCAGCCGCCGCCGCCGTAGGTTATGGCTTTATAGCTTTAAACAATAATACGCTCAGAAGGTTTGATAATTACATTCACGAGCAGACCAATAAGCGTCATCCTGGCTTTAATACTTCTGCTGATGATTACCTGCGTTATCTGCCTATAGTGGCAGTTTATGGACTGGATCTGGCCGGTGTGAAAGGGAAACATAATTTTGTAGATAAATCTGCTTTACTTTTAATTTCAGGAACGTTAACCATGGGCTCGGTACACCTGCTTAAGAGCAGTAGTAACCGAATGCGCCCGAATGGTTTAAACGACTACTCTTTTCCTTCGGGTCATACGGCTACCGCATTTGCTTCAGCTGAATTTCTTAGACAGGAATACGGAGATGTATCTGTCTGGTATACAATAGGTGGGTACTCTGTAGCGACCGCTACCGGTGTTCTGCGGATGTATAAAAATTATCATTGGTTTAGTGATGTTGTTGCCGGCGCAGGATTGGGTATTTTATCGACAAAGTTCGCCTATGTTATCTACCCTTCAATCCGTAAATGGGTTACTGGAAAAGACCAGTCTAATTTCGTCATGATGCCAGTTTATCAGAACAGGGCCGCAGGGTTCGCGTTTTCAGGAAAGTTTTAGATAGTTTTGTCTCAAATTTCCCATACAAATGATAGAACCTACATTATATTTCGAAACCGTCAACAGAAACTCCATCCTGATTAAAGCTAAGAAGCCTTTTTATGACTGGATTAATTTTGTAGATCCTGAATTTCCGGTAATCCCTGAAGATGAGGGTACCATATATCTGATTAAAGAACTGCAGACCAAAGCTAAGATTGAGAACTGGCTGAAGAGGAATTTTGACCAGATCTTCCGGAATGAACTTAATGATTTTCATACCGACGAACAGGACTGGCCGCAAACCAGAACATTTAAAGTGTTCAAGGAATGGTTTTCATATGAAATCTCATCTATGATCGTCGATATGGTAGATAAACCACTAGAAAAACAGTAGACTATTTTCGGTTTTCCCTCTTCTTTATGTCTGTAATTCCTTATTATTGAATTATGAACTCCAGCCTACCGGAAAACCCTGAAAAAAAACGTCTTCTGGCTCATTATTCAAACCAGGAAAACTGGTTAAAATGGGGCCCTTACCTGAGTGACAGACAATGGGGAACTGTGCGTGAAGACTATAGTGCAGACGGTGATGCCTGGAATTTCATCACGCATGAAATGGCCAAAAGTAAGGCTTTTAGATGGGGCGAAGAAGGGCTTGGCGGCTTCAGTGATGAGCGCCAGCGGTTCTGTGTCGGCCTGGCGCTTTGGAATGGCAGGGACCGGATCTTAAAGGAACGGTTATTTGGCCTCACTAATGGTCAGGGAAATCACGGAGAGGATGTGAAAGAAATCTATTATCATATTGATGGTACTCCTTCGCATAGCTATATGAAAATGCTGTACAAGTATCCGCTGCAGGAGTTTCCTTATGAAAAGCTTGTCGTAGAGAATGCCACCCGTACAAGACTTGAACCCGAATTTGAAATTATTGATACCGGCTGTTTTGATCAGAATGAATACGCAGATGTTTTTATTGAATTTGCGAAAAATGATACGGAAGATCTCCTTTTTAAATATACAGCGTATAACAGGGGAACGACTGCTGCAAGGCTCGATCTGATCCCTCAGCTGTGGTTCCGTAATACCTGGAAGGCAGATCCGGCTGCAGAAAGGCCTGAGATCCTGAATCAGGGTAAAAATACGTTATATATCCGCTCTTCAGATCCAGGTGATTATCACTGTTATGCAGATGGAAACCCGGAATTTCTTTTTACAAATAATGAAACCAGTAACCAGTTATTATATCAGGTACCGAATACCAGTCCTTATTTAAAGGACGGAATAAATGAGCGGATCGTCAATAACCAGAATGAGGCTGTTAACCCGGCGGGATGTGGCACTAAGGCAGCGGTATGGTATAAAACGATATTGGAGCCGGGAGTTGCTTTTACAGTTCGGCTGAGATTGAGTAAATCACGCCTGACAGATCCATTTAATGACTTTAATGCAATTTTTGAGCAGCGGGTTTCCGAAACTGATGTTTTCTACGACGGCCAGCTTCCTGAACATTGTAAAGGAGATGAGCTCAACGTCAAAAGACAAGCGCTTGCAGGTTTATTATGGAATAAACAGTTCTATAGTTTTGAAGTGAACCGCTGGTTAAATGGCGACCAGGGTGTAGTAAAGCCCCCGGCAATTAGAAAAAAAGGTAGAAATTCGCACTGGAAACATTTTGCCGCAAATGATATTCTGTCCATGCCCGATAAATGGGAGTATCCATGGTTCGCAGCATGGGATCTTGCTTTCCACTGTATTAGTTTTGCAGCGCTTGACGCAGATTTTGCAAAGAAGCAACTTTTGTTGCTCGTTAGTGCAAATTATATGCACCCGAACGGGCAGCTTCCGGCTTATGAGTGGGACTTTGGTGACGTAAACCCACCGGTGCATGCGTTGGCTACATGGCATGTTTACAAGGCAGATAAGAAGGATAAAGGCCGGGGTGATTTTAAGTTTCTTGTTGAAATGTTTAATAAACTCCTCCTTAATTTCACGTGGTGGGTTAACCAAAAAGATAGTGAAGGAAACAATATTTTTGAAGGTGGTTTCCTCGGTCTTGACAATATTGGTGTGTTTAACCGGAGCCAGCCGGTTCCGGGGGGTGGATTCCTGGAACAGGCGGACGGTACCAGCTGGATGGCTATGTACGCCCTGAATATGATGGAAATAAGTATGGAACTGGCAGTGGAGGATGATGCCTACGAAAGTATGGTAGTTAAATTCAGTGAACACTTTTTATATATAGCAGGTTCCATGGCAATTATGGGCGAGGATTCTTCTGGCCTTTGGGATGATGATGACGGCTTTTATTATGATATGCTCCGCAAGCCTGACGGTACCGCTGACAGACTTCGTCTGAGAAGTATGGTGGGACTGATCCCGATGTTCGCCCAGATCTTATTCGAGGAAGATAAATGGCTAAAACTGCCGCAACTGAAAAGCCGTTTAGAGTGGTTTTCTAAAGAGAGGTCAGACCTGGTATCTCTGGTAAGTCACTGGACGGATACCAAAGGAAATAATGAACACTTGCTCTCGCTGTTAAGAGGGCACCGGATGAAGCTATTGCTCAGAAGAATGCTGGATCCTGCTGAATTTCTGAGTGATTACGGCATCAGATCTCTTTCGGCAATTTACAGGGACGAACCATTCCGCTATGAGCTGGAAGAGCATAAATTTGAAGTAGATTATCTGCCTGCCGAAAGTGATTCAGGTATGTTTGGTGGTAACAGCAACTGGCGTGGACCGATCTGGATGCCAATGAACTATCTGATGATCTCCGCCCTGCGCGGTTTCGAAGAATATTATACAGATGAATTCAAAGTGGAATATCCAACCGGAAGCGGCCAATATTCGAGTCTTTCGGAAATCGCAGATCAGATCAGTCTGCGCCTGAAACAAATCTTTTTAAAGAACGAGGCCGGAGAACGACCCGGAATGGGTGGCAACCCCAAGTTTCATCATGATCCTTATTTTAAGGATTATATACTGTTCCATGAATACTTTGACGGTGATCATGGAAGAGGGCTTGGGGCAAGTCATCAAACTGGTTGGACAGCGCTGATTGCACTGTTGTAAATGTTTCTCCATTCTTTTAATCTTAAACATGTCTTATTCTTATCAAAGAATTGTAGTCAAAATTGGCTCCAATGTATTAACTCTTTCTAATGGTTTACCCGATCTGGAGCGCATAGCGCATCTGGTTGATCAGATTGCCGCACTCAAAAAAAGAGGCCTGGAAGTTATACTAATCTCTTCTGGAGCAGTAGCATCTGGCCGAAGTATGATTACTATCCCTGAAAAAAAGGACAACGTTGCTGCCAGACAATTACTGGCCTCTATTGGTCAGATTAAATTGATTAATACGTATTTATCCTATTTTGAGAAGCATGGGATTCTATGTTCCCAGGTTCTGGTTACTAAGGAAGACTTCAGGGATCGGCTTCATTACCTGAATATTAAAAACTGTCTCGAGATCTTGCTGAAACACCGGGTAGTGCCGGTTATAAATGAAAATGACGTCGTATCGGTTACAGAATTGATGTTCACTGATAATGACGAGTTAGCTGGCCTGGTCGCTTCCATGCTGGAAGCGGACGCATTAATTATCTTGTCTAACGTGGACGGTATTTATACCGGAGACCCCAATCTTCCAGGTTCCGTGGTTATCACAGATGTCAGAAAGGGGAACGAGGAGATTCAGTCCGGCATCAGCATTTCTAAATCTTCATCTGGTCGTGGGGGGATGGTCACTAAATTAGGCATGGCTAATAAAGTCGCGAGTCTGGGAATTCCAGTACATATAGCGAATGGTAAAAAGGATCATATCTTAAGTTTAATTCTCGATAAGAAAATAGAACACACCTATTTTCATCCGGAAAAACAGGTTTCAGGAAAGAAAAAATGGATCGCTCATGCCTGGGAATCTGCAACAGGAAGTATAACAATTAACCAGGGGGCCAAAGAGGTTCTACTTTCCGGCCAGGCC
This sequence comes from Pedobacter antarcticus, assembly GCF_900103515.1. Classification (NCBI taxonomy): domain Bacteria; kingdom Pseudomonadati; phylum Bacteroidota; class Sphingobacteriia; order Sphingobacteriales; family Sphingobacteriaceae; genus Pedobacter; species Pedobacter antarcticus. The sequence goes on along the minus strand of NZ_FNGZ01000001.1, from coordinate 603,066 downwards.
AGAAGTTTGCTTCCTGTAGGTATAACAGAGGTGTGTTCGGATTTTAAAAAAGGTGATATCATCCGCATAATGGATACCAGCTTTAAACTTATTGGTGTAGGTATAGCAGAATATGGTGCTGATAAGGCCAGGGAAAGAACCGGCATCAAAGGGCATAAAGCCCTGGTCCACTATAATTATTTTTACCTCGTAGACTAATCTGCAGGCACAGTTTCCGTCGCAAACGGAATAATCAATGACGCAACTAATCATGGAATATATACAACAATTTGAGCTTGCCCGCGAAAGCAGCAAGCAAATGCATAATTTATCTGCTGAACTTGTCAATAAGGTATTGACGGATCTTGCAGAAGAAATAGTTAAACAAACGGTAGAGATATTAAAAGCTAATCAGCTTGATCTAAACAATATGGATCATTCTGACCCTAAATATGACCGGTTATTATTGAACCCGGATAGGGTGGCCGCTATCGCTGCCGACATTCGCAATGTGGCCACTCTTAAAAGTCCGCTAGGTGAAGTGCTGGAAAATAAAGTAATGGAAAATGGTCTCGATATCTCTAAAATTCGGGTGCCCTTAGGTGTAATCGGGGTTATTTATGAGGCAAGACCAAATGTAACGTTAGATGTGTTCGCATTATGCCTGAAAACCGGCAATGTAGCTATACTCAAAGGCGGAAAGGACGCGGATGAGACCAATCGTGCACTTTTATTGATTATCCATAGCGTTTTAGCAGAAAACAAAGTGGACACTGGTGTCGTAACGCTTTTGCCGGCAGATCGCAAGGCTACAGAAGAGCTGTTATCTGCGAGGGCTTATGTAGACGTGATCATTCCACGTGGCAGCCAGGGATTAATTGACTTTGTCCGCGAAAACAGTAAAGTTCCTGTTATTGAAACAGGAGCCGGGATCGTACATACTTATTTTGATATTTCCGGAGATCTGGAAAAAGGTAAGGCGATTCTTTTCAATGCTAAAACCAGGCGTGTAAGCGTTTGTAATTCGCTGGATTGTTTATTGATTCATCGCGAACGGCTGAATGATCTGGCAATGCTGGTAGCACCTATGGCAGGAAAAGATGTTCAGCTATATGCCGATCCTGCGGCTTTTGAAGCGCTGAAAGGTATTTATCCTGAAGGCCTGCTGCACCAGGCAGGACCTGAAGACTTCGGTACCGAATTTCTGGATTACAAATTAGCGATAAAAACGGTATCGGAGTTAGACGAAGCATTAAGACATATCGCTTCATTCAGCTCCAGGCATAGTGAGGCAATTATAGCCGAAGACGATCAGAAACAGACCTTATTTTTAAATGCAGTAGATGCTGCCGCCGTGTATGTAAATGCTTCTACTTCCTTTACTGACGGCGGCCAGTTTGGAATGGGTGCGGAGATCGGAATTAGCACACAAAAGTTACACGCCAGAGGTCCTATGGGTCTTTCAGAACTGACTAGTTATAAATGGATAGTCAGAGGAAATGGCCAGGTACGTTAGCTTGAAGCCAGCGACTTAGGTATCTGATAATGTATTTAGCTTACTTTATCAGCATGCCGTAAAAAAAACACCATTTAAATGAGTTTTTAGCCCTTAACTACCACTCATTATATTATTTTTGCAATCATAAAAAAAAGAATACATTATCAATCCTTCCATGACCAGTAAAAGTTCTAATTCAGATAAAGAAGCAGTCGATGTTGTGTTAATTGGCGCAGGTATTATGAGTGCTACCTTAGGAGTTCTCCTAAAAGAGTTATCACCCGATCTGAAGATCGGTATTTATGAGAGGCTAGGTGTAGCGGCAGCAGAAAGTTCAGATGCATGGAACAATGCAGGAACGGGCCACTCTGCGTTCTGTGAACTAAATTACACGCCTCAGTTGCCTGACGGAAGTGTTTCTACCGATAAGGCAATTGCAATTGCCGAGTCTTTTGAAGTGTCGAAACAGTTCTGGTCTTTTCTGGTTCAGAACAAAATGGTGGATTCTCCTGATAACTTTATCAAAAGTATTCCTCATGTGAGCTTTGTATGGGGAGAGAATAATGTTGATTTTCTGCGTAAGCGTTACGAAAATCTACAGCAATGTGAATTGTTTAAAGAAATGACTTATTCTGAAGATCCGGCTCTTTTAAAAGAATGGATGCCTCTGGTAATGGAGAACAGAGATCCGGCAGATAAAGTTGCTGCCACGCGCATGACCTTAGGTACTGATGTTAACTTCGGAGCATTAACGCGTATGATGTTCAGTAAATTACAGCTTAAATCTAATGTATCTATGGAGTTTAACCAGGAGGTGCGCAAGCTGAAAAAGAAGAACGGGTTGTGGGAGATAAAAGTTAAAAATGAACTCACTGGAAAGAAGAAAGTCATAGAGGCTAAGTTTGTATTTATAGGCGCTGGAGGTGGCTCTTTACCATTACTTGAGAAGTCTGATATTCCTGAAGGTAAGGGTTTTGGCGGCTTCCCGGTAAGTGGACAGTGGCTGAAATGTACAAATCCGGAAGTGATTGAAAAGCATAATGCCAAGGTTTACGGTAAGGCGTCTGTTGGTGCGCCGCCAATGTCTGTACCGCATCTTGATACGAGAATGATTGATGGTAAGAAGGCTTTATTATTTGGTCCTTATGCGGGTTTTTCAACGCGGTTCTTAAAGAACGGTTCATTAATGGATTTACCACTTTCCATTAAACTCAATAATATCCGTCCAATGATTGCTGCAGGCCTTGATAACCTGCCTTTAACTAAGTATTTGATTGACCAGGTTCGACAAACGCCTGAGGATCGTCTTGCTGCTTTAAAGGAGTATCTTCCCTCTGCAGAGATGAAAGATTGGGAGCTGGAAACTGCGGGTCAGCGTGTTCAGGTGATTAAAAAGGATGCTGAGCACGGTGGTATTCTGGAGTTTGGTACTGAAGTGGTTGCGGCTGGAGACGGGTCTATTGCCGCATTATTAGGTGCTTCGCCGGGTGCATCTACCGCAGTGTCAATTATGGTCACCTTGCTGGAAAAATGCTTTAAAGAGGAAATGAATACCAAAGAGTGGCAAAATAAGCTTAAACATATGATTCCTTCTTACGGCCAGGCTTTAAGTAAGAACCCGGAATTAAGTAAAAAAATAAGGCTGCAGACATCTGAAACGCTGAATCTTAGCGTTACTCAGTAGGTTGATGTTTCCATCTTCTGTGGCTCCACAGCCAGTAGGTGGGATCTGAAAGGATAGTCTGTTCTAGAAAGCGGGCATGAAGTAAAGTTATTTCATGCCTGTTTTTTTGCGCTGGATTTTCCAGCAGGGGAACACAATCCAATTCATAATACCCTCTTTTAACTACTTTTACTTTAATATAGAAAATAGGCCGGCCTGTCTTAATGGCTATTTTTTCGATGCCTTGCTGAAACGAAGTCTGCTGATTCAGAAACGTAATCCATTCATGTGATTCGTGTTTACCGGGCGCCTGATCGTTTCCAAAACAGAATAAACTGGCCTTATCTTTTGTGGCTGCAATTTCTCTTAGCGTTTGACGCATAGGGACCATACGGTTACCAAAACGCGTTCGAATATGCTTGAACCATTTGTCGAATACAAAATTGTTAAGTGGCTTGTATATAGCGTAACTATCTCCATTAACATTTAATCCAATCGCCAAAGTTCCACCTTCCCAGTTTCCATAATGAGCTGAACACGCTAATACGCTTTCACCACGATCCAGATACGCATTAATAAGATGTGCATTTTTGAATTTATAATGTTTGTTAAGCGTATTTTTAGAGATAGTGGCCATCTTGATTATTTCCATAATCACATCGGCAAGGTAAGCAAAGTACTTTCTCTCATAATTATCAAGTTCCTTGTCGGTCCAGCTGGGGAAAGAATTTTTAAGGTTGGTCCTCACTACCTTTCTTCGATATTTTAATACGCGGTAGACGAAAAAGAATAAGATATCAGATATTCCATATAGCACAAACATAGGAAGACAAGAGAGCATGTAGAGGAAAAATATGGCTATATAGGAGTTAAGCTTTTGCAGCATGAATCTTTATTTGGCTGCAAACATAGATTTATTCCCCTAAATGCCCGCGGTTTTACAGTTATTTATGTGCGAATTTTAGTAATTTATTTGTTAATGTGGTTAAAAACAAAGTGGTTTTTGATATACTTATTGAAGTATTTGCCCTTGGAACGGGCTATTAGCATTGCTTCATAATATTCTTCAGGCACATCAAGATACTGATACACATTACCAGAAAGAAAATTGACTGTCAATATTCTTTCTGAGTAATTGTAACTAAAACGCTGAATGACGGTAGAAGGCATGGATGTTTTCCAAATCAACTATCTGCATCTGAATTTGTTTGACTAAAAATGAAATCCGCTGTAGGGGATAATCTCATCAAGTTCAATATAATTCAGCACTCTTTCAACATGTGGAAAGCTCGCGATTTCTCGCTCTATTTCGTGAAATCTTGAAGTATCATTCGTAATGACTTTAATTTTTATATTATAACTCCCTGTAATAGATGTACAAGAACTAACTTCCCGGATCAGTAATAGCTTCTGCCGGAACTTCTCGATTACTTCCTTTGATGTGATGGTAAGTCTGAGATATACGTGCCCTAAGATATCCTGCTGAAGTTTTTTCCTATCAAGCTTTACAACTGTGCTGATGATTATTCCGCTTTGCTTTAACTTTTTAATCCTTTCGCTTATAGTACTGGTGGGCGAGTGCAATATGGACGACATCTGTTTATAAGGTCGATCTGCACTTTCCTGTAATACCCTAAGGATGGATTTATCTATATGATCAATTTTTCGTTTCATAATTAGAAATAAGTTTCACTGCAATAATAGTTAAAATAAAATAACCAGCGGTTACTAAATTAATTTTAGATTAAAATTCGGGAATAAAAACTGGTAAACGCAGTATTCAATATCCATTTCCGAACAAAATATTCTTATTCGTATGTTTATCCGTTTGTTTTTCAGTATAGGTACGCCTAGTTTCCTTACAGTAATTTTAAATCTCATTTTTGTGTAAAAAAATTTATGAGGGAAATAAAAATACTACCGTCAATTACGAATAGGGAACAGGATTCATTTAATAAATATCTAAATGAGATCGGAAAGATTCCGCTGTTGAGTTATGAAAGTGAAGCAGCTTTATGTGAGAAAATTAACCAGGGAGATACACGGGCGGTGTCTGTACTGATTCGTACCAACCTCCGTTTTGTAGTCTCTGTTGCTAAACAGTATCAGCATCGTGGACTAAGTCTGGGCGACTTGGTAAATGAGGGCAATTGCGGGTTGATCCGTGCTGCTGGCAAGTTTGATATTACCAAAGGTTTCAAATTTATATCGTTCGCCGTCTGGTGGATAAGGCAATCGATTCTATTGGCTATTTCTCAGCAAACCAGAACAATACGTTTGCCGCTGAATTTGATTAACGCAATTGCAAAGATTAATAAGATCAGTGCAGTTTTAGAGCAAAAACTGGAACGTCTTCCGAATCAGGCGGAGATCGCAGAGGAAATGCAGACCGAGGAACAAGAGGTTCTCATGCGGCTGATATACGCAAAACACTGTATTTCATTGGATAAGCGGCTGAATGAAGAAACTGGAAGTACCCTTTTAGATATCTACCCTAAGTCTTTAATTGGTTTTGATGAGAAAATTGACCTTCAGTCTTTTAACGAGCCGATTATTGGATTTAACGGAGTATACAGGCAACTGCCAAGGCAAGAAAAAGCAGTGATAGTAAGGTTTTTTGGACTCTTTGGTTACACTTGTTTGTCGTTGGATGATATTGCTCTGGAATTTAAGCTAAGTCGAGAACGGATCAGGCAACTGAAGGATAGTGCAATCAAAAAGATTAAATCGGGATTGAGAGCGAATACTAGTTTAACAGACCATCTAACCAAGCCTAATTAAGATATGCCTTATTATGATATGGCGGAAAGCCTAAGGGAAGAAAAATACCTGCATCAGCTGATTACCGATCTTGAAAAGAACCGGATGGACGATACCGAATATATAAATGAGACATTATTATCTGATGAGATCGAAAGGATTAAGAAAGCGGGAACCCAACACATTCTGATATTTGGTAAACATGCGGAGATCTATATTTCCGTACAGACAAGGTTGATCTTACATCTGGATATCAGGCTAATCGATCACCTTAGAACGCTCAAAGCCAGATATAGTGTTGCATATCAGCAAAAGGATCTGATCTTACAATGTGAACTGCTTCATGATGAGTTATTACGGCTTGTCTGTTTCTACGAGCAACTGATTGACACGATGATTAAGTAAAGCTCAGGAATAAATTCTTAAAAGCCTGGAAGAACTAACCCAACCAGGGCTTTTAAGATATTTTGTCCTTGCATAATAAGGTACCAGGGAATAATGAGGTACCAGCATTTTCTCGCCTAAACAAAAGCTGGAACTGCACTGTCCGGGTCATTTCCCTGAATCTGATTCCTTCTGACATCATTTAGTTCTTTCGGTCGCTTAGGGTAGGTTTCTTTGATCCCTCTAACGGCATCAAACAACAGGAACCCACCTAATAACGCTTCCTGAGCGCCCAAAATCGGGTGCTTAATGATGCTTCTGATACCTCGGTTAAGGATATATGCCCCCGCAATAATGGATACGACCCGTTTTGCAGTAGAGAGATGAGCTGTTTTATTGGTGTCTAATATTTTTTTTGCTGCCAATATGGTCAGATTATGAGTGATTTTGCTTAGCATAGTTTTAATCGAAATAATTTGTGTGTAATTGCCGCTAATCTGAAAAAAATCAGGCTTAGTTTAAGCATATTATTTTAATTCAGATCGCTGTAAATGGAACATTCGTATTGAATTTTTTGTTTTGCGTTTTTAGAATAAATAAACCATTTACCCATATAGACGTTGTATAACTGATTTAATTATGAAAAATCCAGAAAATAATACATCAGAACAATTCTATGACAAGGCGATAGACTGGGTCATATTAAAAGGCCCTAATATCTTAATCGGCCTGGTCTTATTATTTATCGGAATGTGGCTTATCAGGGTTTTTTCCCGTTGGATAAGAAAACGGTTAGTACGAAAGGATTTGGATCCTTCGGTCAAGCCCTTCTTTATTAGTCTTTCGGTTACTGCTTTACGGATTCTGCTGATTTTTACCGTAATGCAGTTTATTGGTATACAAATGACCGTGTTTGCTGCCTTAATAGGCGCAATTGGCGTCGCTGCAGGTTTAGCCTTGTCTGGTACTTTACAAAACTTTGCGAGTGGCGTGCTGATCCTGTTGTTGAAGCCATTCCGGGTTGGTGATAATATCATTGCACAGGGGCAGGAAGGAACAGTTACAGATATCGAGATCTTCTACACAAAAGTAACGACGTATGACAACCGTACCGTTGTGGTCCCGAATGGAAAGCTTTCCAATGAGGTAATTATAAATTATAGTTCCAAGGGAAGCAGAAGGCTGGATATAGAAGTCAAATTTAGCTACGGAATTGACTTTGAAGAATTGAAAAGGCAGATTAACGAGGTTATAGACGAATCTGGCGATATTCTGAAAACGCCTGAAAGACGTATAGGGGTTTCCACAATTGAAGAATCAGGATATAAAGTGATGATCAGTATCTGGTTAAATGCACATGGCTTTAATGACGCCAGATTGAAATTCCAGGAACTCCTTGTCAGGAAACTGAAAGAAGGCGGTCTACCACTCCCTGGAATTCAGGCCAAATAGGCCTGGTTAATGAAGTCCTCCGGTTAAAGCGGATGGATCGGCGTCAATTCTAATTTTGATATTTCGACGTCCCAGCGTCAACATAGCAAGCGCTAAAATTGCAGAGCATGCCATAATACTAGTCATCGGAACCGAAGAACGTACGTCAAACAAGCTGACCGCAATAGATGCGATCGTTCCTAATCCCATTTGAATAGCTCCCATAAGCGCTGACGCGCTACCGGCATTCTTAGTGAACGGCGCTAATGATAATGCTGATGCATTCGGGCTTGCAAAACCTACACAACCCAGAAAAATAAATAGTAAAACAACTGTTTCGGTAATCCCGTACCAGCCGAATATACTTCCAGCAAGAAAAAGCACGCCTGTAACGGTTTGGCAGATCAATGCTGCAAAGATGAGCTGCTCGCTGCTATATCTCCTTAAAAGAACTGAATTGACCTGGCTGGAACCAATAAGTCCTATGGAAAGAATAGCGAATATCCAGCCGTAATTCTCTTCGCTGAGTCCATATATATCCATAAAAAGCATTGGCGACCCTGCAACATAGGCGAACAGGCCGGAAAATGCAAGAGCACCTGTTAATGCATAGGTATAGAACTGAGGTTCTTTAATTACCTCAATAAAACCCTTTATAATCGGGGCCGGTTTTAGCGAGATATCTTTATCCGGCTGATAAGAATTTGGCAATCCGAAAATACTGGTTAACAGGTTCAGAATACCCAGCGCCATTAAAACAAGAAATACAGCATGCCAGCCAAAAGTGGAAGTAACATAACCTCCGACGGTGGGAGCCACCATAGGCGATACACCAACGACAAGCATTAGTAATGCGAATATTTTAGCATTCTCGTTCACTGGGAATAAGTCGCGAACCATCGCTATGGATGCCACAGCGGCTGCACAGCTACCTATCGCCTGAACAAAGCGCCAGATAATTAACTGCTCAATTGTATTTGCGTAAACGCAGCCTAATGAGGCTAAGATATAAACGAATAATCCAATGTAGAGAGGCTTTTTCCTGCCGAACTTATCCAACAGGGGTCCATATAATAATTGCCCGGCAGATATGCCAATAAAAAAACCAGATAAAGACAGAGAGACTCTGGCAACCGTGGTGTTGAGATCTTTAGCGATTGCCGGAAACCCCGGAAGATACATATCAATTGAAAATGGGCCTAATGCGGTTAAAGAACCTAAAATTAGAATCAGGACCAGTTTACTTTTTTCTTTCATGTTTTTTTGACGATTATGGGTTATAGTCAATCAGTTTTTCCAAAACTATTTGAATAGCAGCCTCTACTACCTGATCTGGATTTTTACTAAACTGATAATTAACCCGACTGGCTAAAATACCATTAACAGACAGCGCTTTATGGCCTAAAGCTTTCGCAAGGGCATAGATACCTGCTGTTTCCATTTCTAAATTGGTAATCCGCTGATTCTGATAGTTGAAGCTGTTGATCGTGGAAATGAATCCGGAGATTGTAGATTTAGCACGCACTTGCCTGCCTTGTGGTGCGTAGAAGCCAGGAGCAGTAACTGTAATGCCTTTTTCCATACCGGAGCCAAAATGATTCAGTAAATCCGGATCGGCTGCAGTTAAATAGGGAAGGACTCCTTTAATCTCAGCAAAATGGGCTTTAGCTGCATGGAGAATATCCTTTTCATCGGCTGAATTATTCTGCTCATAATAATGCATTAAGGCATCTAAACCAAGTCCGTAAGACGACGCTAAAATAGTTCCCATAGGCAAATCTGCCTGCACTGCACCTGATGTACCTATGCGAATAATATTCAGTGATTTAAGTTTTTCATTAACCGTCCGCGTTTTGAAATCAATATTCACTAAGGCATCAAGCTCGTTAATTACAATGTCGATATTATCAGTTCCAATCCCTGTGGATAGAACAGTAATTCTTTTTGAACCTATATATCCCGTTTGTGTCAGGAACTCACGTTTACCTTTTTTAAGTTCAATCCGGTCAAAATGTTTCGTAATCGCCGGAATCCTTTCCGGATCACCCACGGTAATTACTGTATCAGCTATATCTTCTGGTAATAAGTTAAGGTGGTATACAGACCCGTCTGGATTAATGACCAGGTCTGCTTCGGATATCTTTTCCATAGAGTATTTTAAGGCCGCTAAATTAAGGTTTTTATACGGTGGCGAGATATTTTATTTCTACTGAACCTAAGTTTTCAAACTGCTGAAGAACCTGGTTCAACTGGTTCTTTCTGACTTCCAAATGCATGACACAATCATTATCAAATTGTTGTGAAAGCACCTTAAGCTGCTGCTCTTTAATGATTCGCATGACGTCATTCATTGCGATATATGCAAAGCTGATTTGATATTGGTCATTTACAGTTTTATCGACAATTTCGGATGCTATAATAGACTCGTTAGCAGCATTTTTATAAGCGTTAATTAAACCAGGGACTCCTAACAATGTGCCGCCAAAATGCCTGACAACTACAATGAGCAGATTAGTTAGGTCAGCGGATAACATAGCATTTAATATCGGTCTGCCGGCAGTTCCGGAAGGCTCTCCGTCATCATTGATACGAAATACACTTCGATCCTGTCCTAAACGGTAGGCATAGCAAAAATGATTTGCTTTAGTGTGAATTGCTCTGAGTGAGGTTAGATAACCTTTAACCTCCTGGTCAGTTGTAATAGGGTAGGCATAAGCTATGAATTTGCTCCCTTTATCCTTGAACAGCCCTTCAGATGGTGCAGCTATAGTTTTATAAGTATCATCAAACAGCATGGTGAATAGATAGTGTGATTAGCAATATGGCCAGAAGTGCCATTACGATTCCGAAATAATTGGTTTTGGACAGCTTTTCTTTGAAGATCAGTACTCCGACAATGCTGCCTGCTACGATTACACCCATATTCATAGCGGCAAATACAGTCGACGGTTCTGCTGATAGCGCACGGTGTGCTTTAAGATAAAACAAGATATTTCCGAAATTAAAGGCTCCCAGGATCAGGCCGCAAAGCACATTGATTAACTGAAACTTTTCCCTTTTAATAAAAATCCTGTACAGGACAATGAGTATTGAAACGAGAAAAGAAATCAGAAAAATACTCACCAGCACGGTGGTGTATGGGATAACTAAATGAGAGGCCAGCTGTTTAAACAGTACATCCACTACGCCAAACCCGATGAATACCAGAATCGGAAAGATAAAATGCTGACTCTTACTTTTCCCTGAGTGTTTCATCAGAATCAGGATGATGGCTGTAAACCCTGCAACCAGTCCGGCGATTTTTAAAGTATTAAAGCTTTCACCGAAAAGATATAATGCCGCAATAATCGGGATAAAGAGTGACAGGCGCTGCGCAATATCCGTTTTTACTATTCCAGCCTTGCTAACTGAGGACGCCAGAATCAAAAAAAGTAAGGGTAGAATGATTCCCAGTGAAAGCGACAGCAATGGAGGAGCCTGTAATAACTGTGCTGGTTCTGGTCGGAAAAAGAACAGACCAAGGGCAGCTGCAGCTACGTAGTTAAAACTGACGGCCTGTAGAACATTGATTTTGTACCTTCTGGCCAGTTTCAATAAAATACTGACAATAACACTGCAACAAACACTAAACAGAATATAGATCATGTGGTAAAAGTATTAGTGTAAATAGTCAGCTGGTCTTTATCAATGGTAGTCAGAGAGGTAATGTTTCCATTTATCTGAGGGCTCAAAGTTCCTGTCTTCCAGCTATCTGTTCCGGTAAAAACTCGGGCTTCATCCCAAAGACCGGATGATATAAACTGCTCCAAAATATGGGCACCTCCTTCAATAATTATAGACTGTATATCCATCAGATAAAGCTGGAAAGCAATCTTCTGCGGCAGATAAAAATGCATATCTTCCATTTGAATATAATGTATATTTCCTTCAACTGTGGTTTTCTTCTCATTAAAAATGACTGTTTTGGCCAGATCGTTAAAGATTTTGGCGGTTACAGGAATCTCCAGGTTTTTGTCAATAACGATACGTATTGGATTTTTACCAGGCCATTCTCTCGCACTTAATTGAGGATCATCGGCAATAACAGTTCTTTTTCCAACTAGAATGGCATCTTCTTCTGTCCGCCATTGATGTACCAATTTCTTTGAAAGCGGACCGCTGATCCATTGCTGGACGGCATTTTTTGGAGAGAAATAGCCATTTGCTGTTCTTGCCCATTTTAGAATAATATAAGGCCTTTGCTGTTCTATTCTAGTAAAGAATCGTCTATTTATCCATTTACATTCTTCATCGAGGATTCCTGTCTGCACTTGGATACCTGCATATTTTATTTTTGAGATACCCTTTCCATTAACATCAGGAAAAGGATCAGTATTGGCAACTATGACTTTTCCTAGCGCGTGTTTGATTAGAAGATCTGCGCAAGGCGGCGTCTTTCCAAAGTGGGCACAAGGTTCTAGCGTTACATAAGCTGTCGCGTCTTGAAGTAAGGCCGGGGCATTCGCTCCATGCTGGCTGAATACGTGGTTTACTGCATTTACCTCTGCATGGGCTTCTCCGTACTTTTTGTGATAGCCTTCACCAATTATTAACCCGTCTTTTACAATTACGCATCCGACAAGTGGGTTTGGACTTACAGCTCCCTGACCTTTAGTGGCCAGTTCCATAGCACGTCTCATATATAGCTCATCACTCATAACGCAAAAGTAAGCCAATTAATGCTCAAAATAAATTTTTAAAAATATGGCGACTTAAATAATAATTACTTTTGGACTTTATGAAATTCAAAGAAATTGAACAGCTATATCTAGAAGGCCTGGTAGGACAATACGATTTAAATGAAGTGAAAGGTATTTTTTCGTTGGTAGTGGAAAGTATTTGCGGGTGGTCTATAAACCAAATTAATATTCACATCCATCAGGAGGCTAGTATTTTAGAATATAATAACTTGATATCTGCTTTAGCTGAATTAAAAACAGGAAAGCCGGTGCAGCACGTTATTCATGCTGCCTGGTTTTATGGAAAGCAATTTGAGGTAAATGCAGATGTGCTTATTCCAAGACCAGAAACAGAAGAGTTGGTCGAATGGATACTACAGTCATTAAATACCAGTGCCGACCTGTTAGATATTGGGACGGGTAGCGGATGTATTGCCATCACAATCAAATCTAAAAGAGCGGATGTAACTGTCAGGGCTATGGATGTTTCCAAAGATGCATTGGCCATAGCCAAGAGAAATGCAGCATTGCATCATACCGATATCGAATTTCTTCAGGAGGATGTCTTAAATTATACTACCGAGCAAAATTTTGATGTTATTGTCAGTAACCCGCCGTATATAACCCAACAGGAGAAGCAAGAGATGCATAACCATGTTTTATTACACGAGCCTCATCTCGCGCTGTTTGTGACGGATGAAAACCCACTCATCTTTTATAAGGCTATAGCTGACCTCGCGATGAATGTGCTTAAACCGGAAGGCTATCTGTTTTTCGAGATCAACGAGTACCTTGGGAGAGAAATGATGGATATGCTAAGAGATCGGAATTTCACCGATATCCTGCTAAAAAAAGATATGCAGGGTAAAGATCGGATGATCCGATGTAAAAAGGGTACTTAAGATCGGGGATGGTACTGTGTAACAACTTCTTTAAGGTAATCTCTGTCCAGGTGGGTATATATTTCGGTAGTTGTAATGCTTGAATGGCCAAGCATTTCCTGCACTGCCCTTAAATCTGCACCGCCTTCTACAAGATGTGTGGCATAGGAGTGACGGAAGGTATGCGGGCTGATACTTTTACTCAGTCCAACATGGGCAGCCAGTGCTTTGATCATTGTAAATACAGATATCCTGGATAATTTTGTCCCTAATCGGTTTAAAAAGATAAAATCTTCATTTCCACGTTTTATATGGAGATGAACACGTACCTGGTTTAAATATATCAATGTATACTTCAGTGCCTGTGCACCGATTGGGATAATACGTTCTTTGTTACCTTTTCCGATTACATGAAGGTATTCTTCGGCGATATTAATATCGGAAACCTTAAGCGACACTAGTTCAGATACCCTCAAACCGCAACCATACAGCATCTCCAGAATTGCCTTGCTACGGACACCTTCTGGCTTGGAGAGGTCTATGCCGTCAAGCAGGCTATTAATCTCCATGATATTCAATACATCCGGGAGACTCCTGTGCTGGCGTGGAGTTTCCAGGTCTGAAGTAGGATCTGCATTGATTAGCTCCTCTAGTAAAAGATAATTAAAATAGGATTTAATGCCTGATATAACCCTTGCCTGGCTACTGGCAAACATACCCATCTCACTGAGATACTGGATAAAGCTGTGCAGGTCTTCATTTTTAATTGCTTTCACCTCAAATGCCTTTCCTTTGATCTCCAGGAATTCGGCTAGTTTTTGCACGTCATGAAGATATGCCTCTACAGAATGGGCTGATAGACGCTTTTCCAGCATTAAATAAGCTTTATACGACTGCCGGTTAGGATACTTAATCACACAAAAATTTTATTTTAATTATTTTAAGGCTAAGTTTGAAGGGATGAAGATACAAATTATTAACGGCCCTAACTTAAACCTGCTGGGGATACGCGAGCCAGGTGTTTATGGAAACAGAAGTTTTGAAGATTACTTTCAGGAGCTTAAGGCAGCTTTTCCTGAAATTGAACTGACTTATTTTCAAAGTAATGTAGAGGGTGAACTGATCAATTGCCTGCATGAAGGTGGGTTCTCACTAGATGGTTTTATTTTGAATGCTGGTGGTTATACACATACCTCTGTAGCGCTGGCAGATGCTATTTCAGGAATAAATACACCCGTGGTAGAAGTCCATGTCTCCAATATTTACGCCCGTGAAGAATACCGGCATACCTCGTTAACCGGTAAGAATTGCAAAGGTGTGCTGACGGGTTTCGGCCTCGATGGTTACCGGTTAGCTATCGAAAGCTTTTTAAAGCCGTAAATTTCTTCAGTCCCTGAATAAAAAAGGCCCAGACAATACTTCCGGGATATACGCCTGTATGTCTGGAAAATGGCAATTGCGTACCTGCTCTTTTGGATGCAGTTCTTCTGAGCTGTTTTAGAAATTCGAAATGTGCTTTGCTTACAGCTGCAGAAAATCGGAATTCACCTTTTGCAGCAAATTGCAGCCAAGCGATAAAATCAAGAGACATGCGAATGAAAAGAGCGAATGGCACCTCGGCAAGAGGGAGGTTCTTCTGCATAATCATCAAGTTGTTTCGAAAGTTTAAATAGGCTTTATAAGGATTTTTAGCATCCAGCGTCGCCCCGCCGACATGGTAAACTTCTGCCTGTGGGCAATAAATGACCTTCAAACCCAGATTCTTCAGTCTCCAGCAGAGATCAATCTCCTCCATATGTGCAAACAAGTCTGGATCAAGGCCTCCACTTAGCTTCCAATAATGGCTTTTGATAAAAAAGGAAGCGCCGCTAGCCCAGAATATTTCTCTTTCTGCTTCATATTGCCCGAGATCAAATTCGATTTGGTCAAAGATTCGCCCCTGACAAAATGGAAAAACATTCCTATCAAGAAAACCGCCTGCTGCACCGGCATATTCAAACTGTGTTTTATCTTTCTGCCATTTAATCTTAGGCTGTGCTGCTGCAATAATTAAGTCAGACTCCATTGCTTTGATAACCGGTTCTATCCAATTCTCGGGTACTTCAACATCTGAATTGAGCAAAACCAGATAATCTGCAGTAACATGATTGAGAATCTGATTATAACCCTCGGCAAATCCATAATTCCGGTCATTTTCGATAATCCGAATTAAGGGGTAATTCTCGCGAACGTAAGTGACTGAATCATCTGTAGACGCATTATCGCCGAGGACAATTTGTAAGTTCGGATATACAGACCTGCAGACGCCGGGCAAAAACTTTTCCAGAAGAGATTTACCGTTCCAGTTCAGGATGACTACAGCGACACTTGGTTCAGACATGCGTATAATAGTGGTTTCGTTTATAAAAATAACAGGCAATGTCCAAAAAGCCTATTTTTATGATTATTTTGCCGGATTAAAAATGCAAACATAGATTAACCAATGCACAATTCAGCTATTTTTCCTCTTTTTTATCTTCCGCCAGTAAGTTATTTTTCGGCATTGAAGAAACATGATTTCTCCGTATTACTGGAAAAGGAGGAACACTTTCCTAAACAGACTTTCAGAAACCGGACCAAAATCTACTCTCCGAACGGAGCACTGGATCTGTTCCTTCCGGTTATAAAAGGTTCGAAGTACCATACCAAAATGAAGGATGTTAAAATCAGTTATGATTTTAAATGGCAAAGGCTGCATTGGCTCAGTATGGAAAGCTGTTACCGTAATTCTCCTTATTTTGAATTTTATGAAGATGATCTGGTGAAATTCTATGAGCAGAAATTTGAATTCTTGTTCGATTACAATCAGGAATTGCTGTTATGGATCTTTAAACAACTTAAACAGAGCCCCGAATTCGGTTTTACAACAGAATATATTGCAGAAGTTCCGCAGGAGCTGGATTATAGAGTGAAAAATAAGTTCCGATTGTTGGATAATGAAGCCGGAGAGGTAAAACAATACCATCAGGTATTCGCTGAAAAGCACGGATTTATGTCAAACATGAGCATTGTTGATTTGTTATTCAATCAAGGGCCTCAGGCTAAAAATTACATTTAAAGAATGGAAAAAAAGGTCAAGTCCAGAAAAAAGAGAGAAAAGTTTAAATTACCTAAAGCGGGCTCCAGTCCTGGACTTGTATATATAGATGAGAATGCATTACAGCCTAAAATTGTCCTGCACAAATTTAATCAGGCTGGCTTTGAGACTAAAAAATTAAATGATCTGAACAATCTGTCTCAGCTCATCAGTGATAAAAGCTTTACATTCTGGATTGAAATTAAAGGTTTCAAGTCAGAAAAGATGTTTGAAACCATTAGTGATGACCTTCATATCAATAAACTCGTCATCGAAGATATTACCCGGACCTATCAGCGTCCTAAAATGGATGAATATGATAATTACATATTTGCCGTTAGCAGAATGTTGCTGCTCGATGATGAAAAGAACCTGGAAAATGAGCAATTATCATACATTCTAACCGATAACATGCTGATTACCTTGCAGGATAAATACGAAGACTGCCTGGAGCCTGTGAGACAGAGACTCAGGGCAGGTAAAGGAAATATCAGGGCCGGGGGGAGCAGTTATGTATTCTATGCGATAAATGATACTATTATTGACACTTATTTTGAAATCCTAGGTATTTGGGGTGATGATCTGGATACTATTGAAGACAGGCTTTTTGACAAACCTGATCGCACTATCATGTTTGATACGCAGATGATAAAAAGAAACCTAATTAGTATCAGAAGGGTCGCCTGGCCGGAGCGTGATAAGTTAAATGATATGCTCCGTACCGACAATCCACTTATAACGGAGGGAACCAAATTATATGTCCGTGATGCTTATGATCACTGTATACAAATCATTGATATTATTGAATCTCTCAAGGAGATTTCAGCAAGTAATATAGATATGTATCTTTCTATAATCAGTAACCGGATGAACCAGATTATGAAAGTATTGACCGTTATTTCGTCTATTTTCATCCCGCTGACATTTATCGCCGGAATTTATGGAATGAACTTTGCCAAAGAAGATCCGGTTACAGGGAAGTTAATGCCCTATAATATGCCGGAACTTTACCAGTCCAACGGTTATTTGGTTACGATACTTGTCATGTTGTTTATCGCAGTAGCGCAGGTACTCTATTTCTGGAGAAAAGGTTGGTTTAAATAAAAACAATGCAGTCTTACGAACTCAATAAAACTGACGTCTCTAATATCAAGAAAGCGCTCAAGGGCGATGACGCATACTTATCTGTATTGTTGAGTGAATACCATGCTTCAGAAATCGCCATCTTATTTGAGAGTCTAAAAATGGATGACAGGGAGAGAATACTCAACCTGCTGGACGTTAAAATCGCTTCCGACGTAATTTCTGAAATGCATGAAGAAACGCATCCGGAGGAATTATTACTCCAGATGCATCCTGAAAAACGGACAGAGATTGTAGAAGAGCTTGATTACGATGATGCTACCGATATTATTTCGCAGCTCGAGGAGCATGAGCAGAAAGAAATCCTGGGTGATCTTAACGAAGATGATGCAACACATATCCGTAAGCTCCTTACTTACGATGAAGACACCGCCGGCGGCTTAATGAATACCGAATACATTAGTATTCAGCTGCATTTATCTAAGAAGGAAGCGATCGAGGAAATTATTCGTCAGAGTGAGGCAATCGAGGAGTTCTATACGATTTTCGTAGTCAACAAAGATCATGTATTTAAAGGGATTGTCTCTTTAAAAGATATAATTAAATCAAGGGGTGACATTCAGATAACCGGCCTTTTGAAAACTGATGTAGCTTGGGTAAGACCAGAAACTGACAGGGAAGAGGTCGCCAGATTAATTTCACAGTACAATATTACCAGTATTCCAGTTCTTGATCACGAAAATAGGCTGCTTGGAAGAGTAACATTTGATGATGTTATTGACGTAATGGAGGAAGTTAACACCGAAGATATCCTGAAAATATCAGGGGTTTCTGAAGATGAGGAACTTAGTGGTAACTGGGTTGAGGCCGTTAAATCAAGGCTTCCCTGGTTAATTATTAACCTGGGTACAGCATTCTTAGCTTCTGCGGTGGTCCGCAGTTTTGAGCCTACTATAGCTAAGATCGCCGTGCTTTCGGCCTATATGACGATTATCGCTGGTATGGGTGGTAATGCCGCTACACAGGCTTTAGCTGTTACTGTCCGTAGGATCTCGCTTTATGACCTTACGGATAAACAAGCCTACCGCACTGTATTAAAGGAATTTACTGTCGGATTGATTAATGGCGCGGTTACCGGCCTGATTGTTTTTGTTTTCGCGATAATTTTCGATGCGAACGCTATGTTAGGTGTTGTTATTTTCCTGGCTATGACGGGTAATCTTTTAATAGCTGGTGTTACGGGGGCTGGTATTCCATTGGTGCTCAAAAGGGTAGGGATAGACCCTGCAATCGCGTCCTCTATTATTATCACCACCTTTACCGATGTATTTGGGTTCATGCTACTGCTGGGATTAGCAAGCAAATTGTTGCTTTAAAAAAGTGTATTTAAAAAGAGGGAGCCGGGATATTTTCCCGGCTCCCTCTTTTTAAATATTGATAATTTCTACCGTTAAACAGCTGTAACTCTTGTCTCAATATTACCTCGGGTCGCTTTTGAATAAGGGCAGGCTTTGTGGGCTTTATCTGCCAGGCTCTGAGTTTCCTCATGACTAATTCCCGGAATATGTACATCTAGCTCTGCAGAGAGTACAAATGCATTACCATCCTGGTTAAAAGCTACCTGTACATTCACTGTCGCTTCAGACACGTCAACACCCTGATTTTTTGCTACAGCTGCCAAAGCTCCAAGATAGCACGGGCCCCATGCTGCTGCAAATAATTGTTCAGGATTAGTTGCACCTCCCTGACCACCCATTTCTTTAGGTGTCCTTACATCAAACTCTATTGTTCCGTCACTTGATTTAATATGGCCGTCACGGCCGCCGCTCGCAATTACGCTCGCTGTATATAACTTTTCCATAAAATGCATTGTTTAGTATATTAACAATTCACGAACGCATTAGTTTCACAATTTGACTTTTTCGGAAAGTTTATAGATATCATATGCGACCTTCTGGATTTGATCAAACTGGTCCACAATCATTTGTTCTTCGCTATTTAATTGTATCTCGTCGGTCTCATCTTTACTTTTTATTAGCGGTACATTATTAATTTCCCCTGTTTTATTGTCTAAAAATAAAGCGGTCTGATTAAGTAGATAAATAGTATTATTAACTACCGGGCGAAGCTCCTCCGGTTTGGAGACAGAATACGCGTGTTCTTTAGTATAGAGTGACAAAGTAGCGATATAAGAGGAGAGAAGGTGGTTTAACGCCGTAAACTGATGCATCTCTTTCATGAGTTTCTGCTTACTTTTAGGCTCTGAGAACATTCGCTGAAATAGCGAAGCCAGATTTGCAGAAGTTACATAGACTTCCTTTCTGGCTAGTTTATAGCTGGTCAGATTATGTTCGGTATTGAAATACAGATAAGTTACCTGTTGATAATATTCCAGATTTGCCGCTAATGTTTTCAGCATGGCCTCTTTCAGGTTTTCATGTTCCCAATTCGGAAATAGCGTATAGCTTCCTAATACAGCGATTGCAGAGCCAATTAATGTATCAAATATTCGTTCTCTCGCCAATGATAAGCTTCCCAGCCCTAAAAAGTCGAACAATACCAATATATACGGTGTCATAAATAGCACGCTGACAATATAATTCTTGCGCAAAAAGCTATACGCACCGATCATGCAGATGATAAGAATCACAAATAGCGTATTCTTATCATGGATATAGACCAAGATCACCATACCGATTACTGCGCCGATCACAGTTCCGATCAATCTGTGATAATTTCGCTGTTTAGTAAGGCTGAATCCCGGTTTGGAGATCACCAGTACGGTTAGTAGGATCCAGTAACTATGTGAAGAATTTAAATACTGAGCTACAAGAAAGCCAATTAGCATCGCAATTGATACGCGCATTGCATGTCGGAAAGTAGCGGAACTAAAGGTTAAGTTCTCGAAAAACAGCTTCTTATCCATTTGCTGCCTGTTGATAAACCGCTCTGTTTCAATTTCCTGGTTCTTAAGATTCTTTTTTTCCTTTTTATTGAAGTAACCATTAATCGTTTTAACCCTCGAAACTATATTCTCAATGTTTACCTCAATATTCTTTAAAGCAATTAGCCCCAGCGTGTTAAACCTTCCGTCAACATTATCTTTTTCCAGTTGCGTGATTTCCTCTTTTAACTGCCTTACTTCTTCAATTAAACGAGTTGGCGCGCGGGGAGTGCCACCTGTTTTCAAAGCAAATGCCACTTCATCGAGTTCATAAGCGATCCGGTTAATCATTAGCTCATACTTAGAA
The DNA here is from genome assembly GCF_900103515.1 of Pedobacter antarcticus. Classification (NCBI taxonomy): domain Bacteria; kingdom Pseudomonadati; phylum Bacteroidota; class Sphingobacteriia; order Sphingobacteriales; family Sphingobacteriaceae; genus Pedobacter; species Pedobacter antarcticus. The sequence continues at coordinate 582,303 of NZ_FNGZ01000001.1, read as the reverse complement.
AGAATCCCGATAGAATCGAACTGGCTATGCAAACGATCGTAGTTATAATATGTGCTCATAACTTGTTCGAACAGGTCGACCATATCAACAAATACCAATAATAAAAACCGGCCTTCCGGTGTCGAATCCCGGACTATTTCCCGTGTTTTAAAAAGTACTTCTCTGACTGCATCCTGCTTCTCATGAACCTGAACTTGTAATTGAAGTAAATCTGCGTAATTATCTTCATAATCAACATTTTGATGATAGAATTTCGCCTTTGCTCTCAGGAATTCACTCACCTCATGTATCGAATCACTCAAGGTTTGCTGCACAACTCTATAAGGCCTTAGGTGGTAAAAAAAGTAACTCAGGAATGAATACCACACACTGCCTGTAAAGATGAGCAGAGAGTAGACGATGACTTCTTTCCAAGGACGTACATCATCAATACTTAATACCATGACCAATAATGCTGCAGTACCGACAGCGGCTGCTCTTGTACCATATAAAATAAACATGGAGAAGATGAAACTACAGGCGACCAGTACAATGCCAACGAAAAGCGTGTTCACATTGGTAAGCCCGACAAGCAGAGAGCACACCGTGATTAGTGCCGTAGTGACCAGCATCGCATTACGACGATGAATAATCGGGCCTGGCGTATCAACCATACTTACACAAAGTGCGCCCAAAGATAATGTCATGCCGTACTTAAGCATTCCGAACTGAGCCATAATCAGCGAGGGGAGAAGCACCCCAAAAGTAATCCTTAAGCCATCTGCAAAATAGGTACTCAGTAAAAAATCTTGTATGGTGCGAATTGGACGGTTTAACATTTTAGGATATACGGTCTAGAAAAACATCTAATATCTTAGTCAGAACAATAATCTGACCGGTTAAGAATATAAACAAAAAATATTTAAGAATGATATTTTTTCAAGGTCGATGAGCAGATAAATATACCCGCCAATGTAAGAACAGCTGCCATTATAAAAGGTGCCCCTGGAAAATATACAGAACTTGATGCACTGCTGAAATAAGCAAACAGATTGGTCATAATTAAAGGGCCTACAATCGCCGAAGCACTCATCAGACCAGCCATTACACCCTGAATCTCTCCCTGACTATCAGCTTTTACCTGATTAGAAATCAATCCTTGCATAGCTGGTCCGAAAATACCCGCCAGGCCATATGGGAGTAAAAACGCATACATCATCCAGCCTTCACTGGCAAAAGCAAACAGGACAAATCCAACCATATAAAGAATCAGGCCATAAAATACGGCCTTAATCTGTCCAATTTTAGGGATGATAACCCGGATAAGGCCGCCTTGAACAACACCGACAACTAATCCTGCAAATCCCAGGGAATAACCAACTGCTTTTTCAGTCCATGCAAATTTCTCCATCGTATAGTAAGCCCAGCCAGACTGCACTGCATGGCTGGCCAGATACAGTAAAAATAAGGTTAAAAGTAAACCGCCAAGCGCAGGATATTTTTTCACCTGGAGCAATGAGCCTACAGGATTTGCGCGTTTCCAGTCAAAATTCCGTCTGTTTTCCGGAGCAAGTGATTCCGGGAGAATGAAATAACCGTAAAGCCAGTTAAGCAGTGAAAGACCTGCAGAAATTAAGAATGGAACTCGCAGACCATATTCACTAAAAAGACCGCCTATAACAGGTCCGACTATAAATCCGATACCAAATGCGGCACCAATCAATCCAAAGTTCTGTGCCCGTTTTTCTGGTGTACTTACGTCTGCGATATAAGCCATTGCTGTAGTAAAACTGGCGCCAGTAATTCCTGCCAGAATCCTGCCAGCGAATAACCAGCCAATGGTTGGTGCAAATGCCAGAAAAATATAATCTATGCCTAATCCAAATAACGAGGCAAGCAGAACCGGCCTGCGGCCATATTTATCACTAAGACCACCTAATACAGGTGCACTTAAAAACTGCATAGCAGAATAAGACAACGTAAGCCAGCCACCATAAACTGCTGCGACGCTTAGACCGCCGCCAGTCATTTCTTCGATAAGTCTGGGTAATACCGGTATGATTACGCCAAAACCTGTGAAATCAATTAAAAGTGTTATAAATATAAATCCGATAGCAGATTTTTTAGGAGCAGCCATTTCAAAAAGCGTTATAATTTGATTAAGGATCTAATCTAGACATAATCGGTTAAGCCATAAAATATTTGAAAAGGAATTATGCTATAAATTAAAAAGGCAGCTTAAAAAGCGGTATCTTTTATTAGTATATAATTAATATTATGTTAAGTATAAAATTACATACTTCCCCATCAGGCATAAAAAAAGCACAAACTATTCGGTTTGTGCTTTTAAAATATTAGCGTATGTATACTACATATAGCTGAATTTCAGCGTTTAAAAGACGTCTAGTTGCGCTTTCAATTCCTGAACACGGTCAAATCTATTTTTACGGGTATAAATTTCAATTAGTAAATTAATTACAGATTTATCTTTAGGTTTCAATTTTAGCGCCTTATTGAAAATGATTTCAGATCTGTTCAGGTATGAAGAAAATGTTGGGATATCCTGTGGTGTAGCCTGAAGAGCTTTGTTACCCAGGTTTAGGTATAGTAAGCCTAATTGGTATAAAGCGTCAAAATAATTTTTATCAATATCTAATGATTTATTATATGCCAATTCTGCTGTGCCCATATTGGCATTTTTCTGGTGCAGATATCCATATAAAAAATAAAGCAGTTTACTTCTCGTATTAACTTTGAGCGTATTTTCAATTCTGTTCATTGCTTCCGTATATCGCTCATTGTCGAGTAACTGATTGATATAATCATTACCAAGCATTTCATTGTACGGATTTAACTTCAAGCCCTCCTCTGTGATCTTAAGTGCGGCTTCGTTATCCAGTTTCATTTTATAGATATTTCCCATACGCTGAAAAATTACAGGATTTCTGGCTCCATTATCTTTCGCTCTTCTGAAATAGTTCAATGCTTCATCGTCATTTTTAATTGCCTGAGCACTTAACGCTGTATTAATTGCTAATGCAGAATCTTTTGGAAAATAGTCACTTACCTCCCTTAGATAGTTAAATGCTACATTATAATCGCCGGCTTCGTAAGCAGAATTACCCATTTTCTGCTTCTTGATATTAATATTATAATTAGAAGCAGCAATCAATCCGGAATTATCCTCGAAACGGTCAAAATTTTTGGCTGAATCAATAGCCATTTTAGCCTGCTCGTAATATTTGTCTGATGTGGCCTGATTAGGATCTTTGATAGCAATGTAAGAACTCAAATAAGATTTAATTGCCCATGTTTCCGGATACTTTTTTGTCTTAGAGTCCTTTTGCGCATTTTCGCTTGCTTTTATACCGTCAGCAAGTATTTGGAGCTGAGTTTTCTCATCTTTCTGATTAGCGATTGCTTCCTGAAGCTTTCCCACTGCATTTCTTGCAATCAGCAATTGTGTTTTTTGTGCAATTGCATTTGTGGAAGCACTTACAACAACAAGCATGGTAGCGGCAAAAAAATATTTCTTATTCATCATAAACCTATTCAGTCTTAAACCCAAATTTATGCAAAAAAAAAGAGGGATAAAATTTATCCCTCTTTTAATTATTGTGTTTAGACTATTTTTGTGCGTCTAAGATCTTTTTAGTCGCTTCGTAATTTACTTTATCATCTTTAAAAAGATAGATAACTTTTAAATTCTCGAGAGCAGCAGTCATTTTATTGTCCAGCTCGTAAGATTTTTTGTAGTAAGGCAATGCCTGGTCAATAAAACCATTCATTTGAGTAGTGATCGCATCAAATTCTTTCTTGTTTTTTGCGTCTATTTTGTTTCTTTTGCCTTGCAAATCAAGAGCTTGTTTGTAATAGGTATCCCCCATTGCATATTGATAAGCAGCATTTTTACCATCTTTTTCAATCAGTTTCTTTAAAAGCTCCTGAGATTTAGCAATATTACCTTGTCTGATATATAAGTCAGTTTGTATACCAACGAAATAAGGGTTTTCAGGATATTTTGCAATCGCAGCATCCAATAACGATGTCGCTGCAACAGTATCTTTTAAATTTTCAAAACTCGTGCTGATTATTTCACTGTAAAGTGATTCAGAATCTTTAGAGCCTAATTCAATCGCTTTTTTAAAGTTTCTTACTGTTTCAGGATAATCCTGTAATTGCTTGGCTGTAACACCAGCATTCACATACATTGCTGTATCCTGAGGAGCTTTAGTTGTAATTTGGTTGAAATAAGTTAAAGCAGATTTATAATCTTTATTATTATAAGCCATAATAGCTCTGTTTCTTAAAGCATTTGAGAGTGTTACTTCTGCTTCTTCAAGATTTTCTTTCTCATTTCCTTTCACATCCAGTTCTTTTGCTTTTGTAATCGCTTCTTCTGCAATTTTTTCATTAGCAATAGCATTCTGTGCGTTCACAGTGTCGGTAAATGCAATTTTAGAAGCAAATAATGCGCGGTATGTCCATGCTTCAGGCATTTCTTTTGATTTTTCATTTGCAATTGCATTATCCGTGAACTTTAATCCTTCACTTAATGTTTGCAAGGTTTTATCTAAAGGCTGACTCTGAGCAGATGCAAATTTAGCAAGTCCCCATGCATTTTTCGCCTTAGAAACTTCACCCTTTTGAGCATTCGCATAGGTTGCTGCACCTACCAATAATACACTTAAAAGTACTTTTTTCATATTAGTCTATTGTTTTTAATTTAATACAAAAACCCGCATGGCCCCTTATTTGTTTTAGAGAGATCCATGCAGGTCTGTAATTTATGGTTTAAAAAAATAATTAGTCTTCATCCTCTTCTGAAGTTTCTTCGTCAGAATCTCCCTCCTGCTCATCTTCTTCTTCTTTCTCTAATTCTGGAACCTCATTTTCTACAGCTGTTTCATCAGTAACTATAGCGCTGTCCAAAATTGGTTCTACTTCCTCTTCCGGATCATCTTCATGCTCAATTTTGGCAACTGAAGCAATTGCATCATTACCTTTTAAATTGATCAGACGTACACCTTGAGTAGCTCTTCCGATAACCCTAAGTTGACTTAGTACAATACGGATAACGATACCAGACTTGTTGATAATCATCAGGTCATCATTATCTGTAACGCTCTTAATTGCAATTAAGTCTCCTGTTTTCTCGGTGATCGTAATGGTTTTAACACCCTTACCGCCACGGTTAGTTACTCTATAGTCTTCAATATCAGTACGTTTTCCGTAACCTTTTTCAGATACAACCATTACTGTAGCTTCAGGATCGTCAACAGCAATCATACCCACAACTTCATCATTAGCATGACCTAAAGTTACACCTCTTACACCTGTAGCAGTTCTTCCCATCGGACGGACAGTACTTTCGTTAAATCTGATCGCGCGACCCGAACGTAAAGCCATTACAATCTCACTTGAACCGCTTGTCAGACTTGCTTCCAGTAACTGGTCACCTTCGTTGATATTAATAGCATTAATACCATTTACCCTCGGTCTTGAATAAGCCTCTAGTGAAGTTTTCTTGATGGTACCTTTCTTGGTACACATAATAATATAGTTGTTCTCCAGATATTCCTGATCTTTCAGATTTTTCACCTTAATGTAGGCTTTGATCTTTTCTTCTTTAGGAATATTAATAATGTTCTGGATCGCTCTTCCTTTACTTAACCTCGAACCTTCTGGTATTTCGTAAACCCTTAACCAGAAACAACGTCCTGATTCAGTAAAGAATAACATGTAGTTATGGTTTGAAGCAATGAGCAGGTGCTCAATGAAATCTTCATTTCTTGAATCACTTCCTTTTGAGCCTTTACCGCCTCTGGCCTGCGTACGGTATTCAGTAGCTGGAGTACGTTTGATATAACCTTCATGAGAGATAGTAATGACAACTTCTTCGTCCTCTATAAAATCTTCCATGCTCATATCTTCAGCTGAATGTACAATATGGGTTCTGCGCTCGTCACCATATTTATCCATCATCTCAGCCAGCTCATCTTTAATGATCTGCATTCTCAGGCTTTCGTCAGCCAGAATAGATTGCAGGTATTCGATGGTTTTCATTAACTCATTGTATTCATCTTTGATCTTATCTCTTTCCAGACCTGTCAGACGACGCAAGGTCATATCTAAAATAGCTCTGGCCTGAAGGTCACTTAATCCAAACTGCTCCATTAAGCCTAAACGCGCCTCTTCAGGAGTTGTGGAAGCCCTGATCAGTTTAATAACTTCGTCAAGATGATCCAGCGCGATTAATAAGCCTTCCAGGATATGTGCACGTTTCTGTGCTTCATTTAATTCAAATTTCGTTCTTCTGATAATTACATCATGCCTGTGCTCAACGAAATGTCTTATTAAATCCTTTAGATTTAATAACTGCGGTCTGCCATTAACAAGGGCAATGTTATTTACACTGAAAGAAGTTTGTAGCGCAGTTTGCTTGAAAAGGTTATTTAATACAATCGAAGCATTCGCATCCCTTTTAATTTCGTAAACTATACGGATACCATCCTTATTGGATTCATCCTTAATATTGGAAATACCCTCAATTTTTTTCTCACCAACCAATTCAGCAGTACGCTCAATCATCATTGCTTTATTTACCTGATAAGGTATTTCAGTTACAATAATAGTTTCGCGGTCTTTATGTGTTTCGATTTCTGCCTTAGCACGCATTACAACACGTCCGCGACCAGTTTCGAAAGCATCCTGAACACCACTGTAACCATAAATAATGGCACCGGTTGGGAAATCAGGACCTTTTACATGCTTCATTAGTTCTGGAATAGTAATATCGTGATTATCGATATAAGCGATAGTCGCATTAATTACTTCCGTAATATTGTGTGGCGGCATATTTGTTGCCATACCAACTGCAATACCCGAAGAACCGTTGATCAGTAAATTTGGAACTTTTGCTGGCAATACCGTCGGTTCCTGGAGGGAATCATCAAAGTTAAGCTGAAAATCTACTGTATCCTTATTGATATCAGCAAGCATATCTTCAGCCATTTTCTGAAATCTCGCCTCAGTGTAACGCATTGCTGCAGGAGAATCACCATCAACAGAACCGTAGTTACCCTGTCCTTCGACAAGTAAGTAACGCAGACTCCATGGTTGAGCCATCCTCACCATAGTCATATATACAGATGAATCACCATGCGGGTGATATTTACCGAGTACTTCACCGACAATACGGGCTGATTTCTTGTAAGGCCTGTTATTGGCCAGACCTAAATCAAGCATACCGTAAAGTACACGTCTGTGTACCGGTTTCAATCCGTCTCGTACATCAGGTAACGCTCTTGATACAATAACCGACATCGAATAATCGATGTAAGCAGACTTCATCTGCTCGTCTATATCAATCTTGATAATTTTATCGTTTTCCTGATTTTCTAAATCTTCTGCCATAAAATAGTAATGTTCGTTAAGAACGATTTAAATAAGGTAATGTTATAACCTTGCGAATTTAGGAAAATATTGCTGTTTAAGCGTATTCTTTAAAAAAATTAAGCCCAGTCTATCCCTTTTATTAACCGTGCCTGAGTTGCAGCCTCTGGGCTGTTTTCTGAGGGTTTATAATTATAGGTCCATTTAGCCATTGGAGGTAAGCTCATTAGGATAGATTCTATCCTTCCATTAGTCTCCAAACCGAACTTTGTACCGGAGTCGTAAACCAGATTAAATTCGGCATATCTGCTTCTGCGCAGGTATTGCCACTCCTGGTTCTCAGGTGTAAAAGTTTTATTTTTATTCCGCTCAATCAAAGCGGTGTAAGCAGGCAGAAAAGATTCACCTACTGCGATCGAGAATTCAAAAAGCTGATCCCAGTCCAGACCTGTATTCTCCGGCTGCAGCCTGTCGTAAAAAATTCCGCCAACTCCTCTGGTTTCCTCCCTGTGGCGAATAAAGAAGTAATCATCAGCCCTTTTTTTGAACTTTGGATAAAAAGAAGCATCGAACTGGTCACAGGTATCTTTTAATAGTTTGTGAAAGAAATGTACATCCTCATCAAATACATAATGAGGTGTAAGATCTATTCCGCCACCAAACCAACGCGTTTGAGCATCCATTTCAAAATAACGGATATTGAGGTGTATGATAGGCACAAAAGGATTCGACGGATGGATAACTATGGATACACCAGCTGCAAAAAACTCGTCAGAATCGACTTTAAATGAGTTTTTTACCGCTTCAGGTAAATTTCCATGTACAGCAGAAAAGTTTACGCCGCCCTTTTCTATAACATTTCCATTCTGAAAGATCCGGGTGCGTCCCCCTCCTCCGCCTTCACGTGTCCAAATTTCTTCTTCATACTCCACACGACCATCTGCCTGGGATAAACCCTTGCATATATCATCCTGGATCTGCTTGTAAGCGGCAACAACCTTATCTCTAAACATTTTTCTCAGTATTATATCCAAAGTTAAGTTTTTAGGCTTAAAACCGAAAAACTCAGCTCACAAATCAATAAATGGCTTGCGCCAAACGCTGGAATATCTTTGTAGCGTAATATATTACCGTCAAATTCGTAAACGCAGAAAATATCGAAGGTTTAAAACAAGATTTCTATAAATTAGCAATACCAGCTGTTGAAATAGCTTCAGGCAGGTGAAGAATATATAAAATGATAGTATCAGAGAATACCTTAAAATGGGTTATGCGTTTTTATCCCCCTCTTTTGTTTCAGAGAATATGGGTAAGAAAATTTCATGCGGGTTTCAGGGGGGCAGATATTAAAATTGCTAAAAGTATCCTGAACAAAAATTATAACGGATCAATCTTTGGCGGCACAATATACGCTGCTACGGACCCTTTTTATGCCTTATTATTTGATCAGCTGTTGCAGCGTAAAGGTTATAAAGTTAGAGTATGGTTAAAAAGTGCCAGCATTCAGTACGTCAGACCCGGTAGAAAATCCTTATATTTTTCTATTCATATCACAGATGAGATGATCGCAGATGCGATCGATCATCTTGATGGCCCGGGAAAATTTGTCAAAGCCTACCCTATGGAAATTAAAAACAAGGAAGGTGAAATCTGTGCTACAGTTATGAATGAAGTCTATATCAGAAATTTGCATCAGGGAGAAAAAGGTCAGGTCGCTTATTAGTGTTTATATTCAGGATACAAGATGAACATCAGGAAACTAATTTTACAAGGAGAAGGTACAACGCTGGACTTTAAAAAAACGATTAGTAATAAAGAAAAGATAGCCAAAAGTCTGGTGGCATTTGCAAATAATAAAGGTGGTACTTTATTAATCGGCGTTGCAGATGACGGAACCATTAGGGGTGTCAAATCAGAAGATGAGGAAAGATATATGATCACCAGATCCGCGCATCAGTATTGCCGCCCGGCTATTGAGCCTGAATTTGAGGAAATCTATATTGATGAGAAACTTGTTCTTGCAGCAACTATTCACGAAAGCGACTCTAAACCGCATTATGCACTGGATGATAAAAAAGAATGGTGGGTCTATTACCGGGTAAAAGATAAAAGTGTTCTGGCAAGCAAGGTGATGATTGAGGTGATAAAACAACGGCAAAACCAACAGGGAATCACAATCAGTTATTCCGATCTGGAGCGAAAGCTTTTTGGATATCTCGATAAACAAGGCCGGATCACACTCAAAGAATTCTGCAAGCTGACCAGAAGTTCACATAAAAAAGCCCAAAAAATACTAGTCAATCTGATTCTGGCAGAACTTATTCAGCCGCACACTTCGGAGAAAGAAGAATATTTCACCCTTACATCGGTAAAATAGCCTTAGATTTGCAAATTATCCCAAGATTATGTTCAGTGCTTTCTACTCAAAATACAAACCATATTATAAAGACAACCTTCGTTTAGCGCTGCCCATAGTTGTTTCACAATTAGGGCACACCCTGGTACATTTGGCTGACAGTGTGATTGTTGGTCATTTTGCCGGAACAATCCAATTAGCAGCAGTTTCGCTGGTTAATAGTTTATTTATGCTGATCCTGGTCTTAGGCATGGGTATCGCCTATGGCCTTACACCGCTGATTGCACAGGAAAATGGAAGAAAAAATCATGGGGAATGCGGCAGGTTGTTATCTAACAGCTTGATTATTAATATCGCTGCAAGTATTGTGCTCTATCTTTTTGTGCATTTCGGAACATTGCTAGCTATTGACCATATCGGACAATCGCCGGAAGTTGTTGCTTATGCCAAACCTTATCTGGGATATCTTGCCGTATCAATTATACCACTGATGATCTTTCAGACTTTCAAGCAGTTTACAGAAGGACTTGGTTTTACCAAACAGGCTATGTTTATTTCCATATGGGGTAATCTGATTAATATCATACTCGGTGTAATCTTCGTAAAAGGAATGTTTGGCATAGCGCCGATGGGCGTGAAAGGAGTTGGATTAAGCACACTGATAGACCGGATACTCATGGCTTTGGTAATGACTATCTATGTTTTCCGTTCTGCGAATTTCAAAGTTTACCTGCGGTCGTTTAAAATCAGTTTTATAGACAAAGTCAGGTGCCTTAAAATATTTAAGATCGGTGCACCTGTTGCCCTGCAGTATTCGTTTGAGATCAGTGCCTTCAGCGGAGCCGCCATTCTGATTGGTACGATAGGTGCCATAGAACAAGCTGCCCATCAGGTAGCTATTAACCTGGCATCTGTAACTTATATGCTGGCCAGTGGTATAGCATCTGCTGCCACTATAAAAACCGGTAATAACTTCGGTAAAAATAATTTTCTTGACCTGCGTCTTTCAGCCATCGCGAGTTACCATGTGATTATTGCATTTATGTCTCTTACAGCTTTAGTATTTATATTTGGTAATACCCTTTTACCTAATATTTACACCAATGATAACGCGGTTATACAAATTGCTGCCCAGTTATTAATTATTGCCGGATTCTTCCAGCTCTTTGATGGAACACAGGTTGTTGGACTGGGGGTACTGCGCGGTATTGGAGATGTCAATGTGCCAACCCTCATAACCTTTGTAGCTTATTGGGTAATTGGTATTCCACTAGGTTATTTACTTGGGATTAGATTGGGGATGGGCGTAAATGGAATCTGGTACGGACTTACAATTGGGTTGCTTGCGGCCTCTTTTATGCTGTTCTTCAGGTTTCAAAATAAGACCAGACTTTTGGTCAGCCAATCGTAATCAATTTCATAAGGCAAACAAATTGGATATAATTCACGTAATTATGCGTTAAATAAGCAATCTAATAACGCTGATGAAAAAAAGAATTCCCGTTTTACCCTTGTTGATCCTTGCCTTTGTCTTGCTTGCGACCAGCAGTTATATCTATAGTGCTCTCCATACTCTTTTTCCATCCAGTGGCATTCCGCAATTTTTCTGGGTACTGACGGTGGCAATCTTTGCCGGTTTTGGATTAGCAATTAGCAGGAGACACAAGAATGCGGAAGGCAAATTATTGCTTTATGCGGCGCATGCCCTGCTCATTTTAGTTGTTGCCGAACTGGTTACGATCTTGTTTCTTATTCCCGGAGATCTTTATAGTACGATTGTCTCCCAACCCAGAAGTTATAACTGGACCTTATTTTCAGCTGTAATTTTCGTGCTCACCGTATTGCTGTTTTTATATGGGATGATTATCGGAAAATATCGGTACACGGTTAAAAAAGTCACACTTGAATTTGATGATTTACCTCCACTTTTCGATGGCTTTAAAATTGTACAGATTTCAGATGTACATGCCGGAAGTTTTAAAAATAAAACCGCAGTAAAAAGAGGTATTAGCTTAATCAATGCACAACATGCAGACCTGTTTGTTTTTACAGGAGATCTGGTTAATAATAAAGCTGAGGAGATTAAACCCTGGATTCCTGAATTTTCAAAAATTAAGGCACCTTACGGTCAATATTCAATTTTAGGGAACCATGACTATGGAGATTATATCAGCTGGCCTACACCAGAAGAAAAGTCACAGAACCTGCAGGAACTAAAAGAAGCCCACCGCCACTTAGGCTTTGAATTACTCTTGGACAGGCATGTGGCCATTAAAAATCAAGATCAACAATTGATTCTTGGTGGCGTAGAGAACTGGGGGGTCGGTTTTGGTGAACGTGGAGATTTGGCAAAAACCTTCCAGCATGTACCTGAGCAGGCCTTTAAGATCTTACTCTCTCACGATCCCAGCCATTGGGAAACACAAGTAAAAAAAAGCTATCCGATTGTTCATCTTACGCTGTCCGGCCATACACATGGAATGCAATTTGGTCTGGAAGCCTTTGGTATCAAATGGAGCCCTGTTAAATACAGATATGCACACTGGGCTGGTTTGAAAGAAGAAAATGGTCGTAAACTTTATATAAACAGGGGTTTTGGATTCATCGGCTTCTCGGGAAGAATTGGAATCTGGCCTGAAATAACGGTACTGGAACTCAAAAGGAGAAACAAAAAATAATTAAATAACAAACGGGCCTGTTCCATTGGAGCAGGCCCGTTTTTAGGTAAGCTAATTTAAGCTGTAACAGCTATCCAGATCAATCTGGCTTAAGCGTAGATATATAATTTGGCGTTTCTAACCGGTTGACCTTTAATTCCCAGGTAAGCTTTGCGGTTGTCTCTCAAATATTTAATCACGAAAGGATCATTGCCTTTTACAAACTCATCGTAAGCAATTTTAAGTCTGTCAACATGTGTATCAGCGTTGACTCTCCAGGTTTTACCCTCATAATCAAAATAAGCAAATGTTACCCGGGTGTCACCTTTCAGTTGTCCGTCTAACCTGATTAGTCCGATATTCTCCTTTTGAAGCGGAAGTACAGCTTTCTCGTAGAAAGTGATAAAATCCTCGAATTTTGGTTTACTGTTATTTTCAGTCATTAGATTATAAAAATTTAAAATCAGCTACAGACCATTAATCCGTAGCTGATTTACAAAATTAAGCATTTTGTTCCTTAACACTGCCTGTTCTTTTCAATACACCCCAACTTTCGAGCTCACCCTTTAAAGCTTTCCTTAAAGACCTGAATAAAACGATATACATCAACTGCCGCCAATAAAATCGCTGAGGAATTATATAGATCAATTTTTTATAAGATTCTTTCTCCATTCTTAGCGCTATTGCAGCAAAAAGAAGATCTACCAGAATAAAAATACAGTAGTAGAAGAATACCTGTCCGAAGCCATTATTTAAACTCAACAGACTGCCCACCCCTTCCCAGGTCAGCGCATGTACTGAAGATAAAGAGAACAGACCTGTTACCATGGATAGAACCATAAAGAAATCGGCTAATGGTGAAAACAAGGGTAAAATTATTTGATAGATCAGAATGTTAGGCATCCCCACTAATCCAAAGTACCCATACTTTTTATTCAGCAAAGTATCTTTGTTTTTCCAGAAACTCTGCATGACACCGAAACTCCATCTTAAGCGTTGTTTTAATAACATGGTTACGGTTTCGGGAGCTTCTGTATAGGCAATTGCCGCATCACAGTTACGGACCGTATAACCCGCACGCAAAATACGCATAGTCAGATCGCAGTCTTCTGCTAAAGTATCAGTAGTAAATCCACCGACCTCGCCAATCACTTTTTTACGAAATGCACCGATCGCACCAGGCACCACAGTAATCGTGTTCAACAAATCAAAAGCCCTTCTATCCATGTTTTGAGCTGTTATATATTCTATAGACTGCCAGTTAGTTATTAAATTAACCTTATTTCCAACTTTAACAGAGCCAGCCACTGCAGCAATTTCTTCTTCATAAAAATAACGCATCAGCTCTTTAATTGCATCGGTCTTGAGTTGCGTGTCGGCGTCGATACAAATTACAAAGTCCGCAGATGCCTTTAGAATACCATAGTTTAAAGCTGATGCTTTTCCGCCATTTGGTTTGCTGTATAATTTAATCCTTTCATGATTACCAAAATGACGCTGCACAATTTCAAAAGTTTTGTCTGTAGAACCGTCATCCACAAAGATGAATTCAGCAAAAGGATAATCAGATCTCAGCAAACTGTTTATCGTATTTACAACAGTAACCTCTTCATTAAAAGCTGGTATAATAATACTGACGGGTAACTGAGGATTCTGAAGCAATACACCTGTTTCCTTTTTGCTAAGGCGGCGCTGACGAATGGCCATAATTGCAATAAAAATGCTTCTCAGCATAGCCAGGATGATAGCTAAGATAAAAATATAGTTTAGGAACAGCGTTCCATAAGAGAACACTTTCAGGAACACTGTATCGCCCGAACTGATAAATGCATTTTCATCTGCGTTTACAGCAGGCATAAGCTCTGCTCTTGTTTTGCCAATCAGGTTTCCAATCGTGACAAATTGATAACCCTTAGACCGAAAATATTTTATAATTCTAGGAAGTGCTTCCACCGTCGCCTGTCTGTTTCCGCCTGCGTCATGCAATAGAAGTACATTACCCATTGCAGATTGTTTAACAACAGCATTGTAAATTTGATCGGCCGTTATCCCTGGTTTCCAGTCATTTGGATCAATTGATTCTCCGATATTAATATAGTTCTGTTCCCGGCTCTGTGCAACCGGAAGAATTTCAGCAGAAGTTGAAGGTTCTGCATCTGCATTATAAGGCGGACGGAATAAAATAGTACTGTGTCCGGTTACAGACTCGATGAGTTTGCGGGTTGCATTCAACTCGAAATTTACCCTTTCCTTTCCCACCTTTGACATATCAGGATGAAAAAATGTATGATTACCAATCTCATACCCTAATTGATACTCTCTTAAAAGCAAGCCCATATTCTGCTCTGCCATTATGCCTACCACAAAGAAGCTTGCCGGAACTTTTTCCTTTTGCAGAATAGAAAGAATTTGTGGTGTATAGACAGGGTCCGGACCATCATCAAAAGTAAGTACGATTTTTTTATCTGCACTACCATATCTTCTGATACTATATTTAGTTGGAAGTACAACATACTGCTGATCGCTGATCAGATAATTCAGGGTATCTATATTGATGGATACTTTCCCTTCCTTTGGAACAGAGACCAGATCAAGGACCTCTCCTTCTCCGGAATAATCAATTCTATCATTTAAACCGATATGAGTGAAATTTTTCAGGTCGACACCACTTTTCCGAATTGAATCCAGGCTTAGGTTCTTGCCAATAAAATTCCACAACCTTGGATCTTCTGCACCCATACGCCAGATACCGACACCAGCCAAACCCCAATCGTCAGCTCTTCTGATCAGGTTAAAATTTGTTGCAGCATCCGTAAAAAATACCTGATGATGAATGTTAGATTCATCTGTATAGTCGAAATTAAGATTCGAAGATTCTTTGTTATAAGTGATTTTGCTTTTGTATCTGTTGGCAGTAGCGATAGCCTGTTGATAGGTAATTGTTTTTCCGGTATTCTGATCGGGCCAGTCATAACCGTAACATGCAAGCGCAAGGATTACTTTATCGGCAGAAATTCTTTCACATATCTTATCCAGTTGTTCCTCAACCCAGCTCTGATGCGAAATATATCCGGCATTACTACTTTCAGTATGCTGATCATAGGCCATCACGAAAATGTAGTCATTATACTTTTCCAGCACTTTCAGATTATAATCATCGTTCCCGGGTGATATATCCTGTGTAACCAGCAGGTTTTTTGCGTGCAGCTTTTCATAAAGATTCCGCTGAAACTCTGCTAAAGGAACATCAGATGCTTCTTTAATTTCCTCGAAATCTATATTCACCCCTTTAAAGCCGTATTTCTGAAGAGAAATGATCAGATTATCAATAAAACGATTTTGTAAATATTTATCCTGCAGCAACTTATGAATTGCATTTCCATCAAACTGATTTCCGCTAAAATTAGAGACCATCGCAATAGCAGTTTTTTTATGTTTTAGAATAATCTTCATCGCATCGGTATCGACCTGATCGACCAGCGTATCAGCACCATTTTTGATAAAGAATGATTCTGTAACCACCATATCCAAATATTTAATTTTATCCTTCAGGTCAGTCAGCGACTGCGGATCCCAGTTTACATAAAAACCAGCATTGATGCGCGCCTTATTATTCGGGTGTCTCAGATGATGTAAATGCTGATCTTTTTGAATCTGGAGCAGTTTACGTTTAGAAATACTGAATTCTTTGTATACCGTAGATTTCTTCAACTGTTCCAGCTGTTTGGAATTTAGTTTAGTTGTTGTGTTGATTACCGGCAGAGCTGGATAATCACTTGAAAACAAGGTGAGAGCGACGCAAACAGATGCGATGATAAAAATGATGATCAGACTTCTTGTCACCCATTGAAAGGTTAACCACCTGTTCTTTTTATCGGTTTGAAAGACTTGTTTTTCCTGCATAGGAATATAGAATTAATGCTTCAAATATATAGATGTGCAATGACAATTTACACGCCGGAATTTGGGATATTTGTCTTTATCAATTAATATGACATTAAACTATCTGCAAGCATGAAACGTAAAATAATTCATATCGATATGGATGCATTTTATGCAGCTGTGGAACAAAGAGATTTTCCGGAATACCGGGGTAAGCCGATCGTAGTCGGCGGTTCTCCGACCGGGCGGGGTGTTGTCGCCACAGCAAGCTACGAAGCGAGGAAATTTGGTATTCACTCAGCCATGTCCTCTATCCGGGCAATACAATTATGTCCAACCGCTATTTTCGTCAGACCGAGGTTTGATGCCTACCAGACTGTGTCCAGACAAATAAGAGCTATATTCTCCAGATATACAGATTTAATCGAACCGCTTTCCTTAGATGAGGCCTACCTGGACGTCACTGCCGACAAATTAGGAATCGGCTCAGCGCTCACTATTGCCCAAGAAATCAAAGATGCGATTCGTGAAGAACTAAACCTTACTGCTTCTGCCGGTGTTTCCAGTAATAAATTTATCGCGAAGATTGCTTCCGATATGAATAAGCCAGATGGATTAACTTTTATAGGTCCGTCTAAAATAGAGCGGTTTATGGAGCGGCTTCCTGTAGAGAAGTTCTTTGGAGTTGGTAAAGTGACTGCCGATAAAATGAAAAAAATGGGTTTTTATACTGGTGCTGATCTGAAAAAATTATCTGAGAAAGAGTTGAATCTCAAATTTGGAAAGGTTGGTTCCTTCTATTATAATATTGTTCGGGGGGTTGATGAGCGAAGTGTAAGACCGGATAGGGATACCAAGTCGCTGGGCGCAGAAGATACTTTTAGTAAAGATCTGGAAGATGTGGAAGAAATGATGACAGAGCTGGGATATCTTGCGCAAAAAGTAACTGAAAGGCTTGAAAGCAAAAAGCTGAAAGGAAAAACGCTGACCTTAAAAGTCAAATATGCAGATTTTACCCAAATTACCCGAAGTGAATCATTTTCCAAACCTATTGCTGGTTATAACCAGATTATGAACTGCGCGGGGAAACTTTTAAATAGCGTAGCTACAGTCGATATGAGTGTACGTTTACTTGGTTTATCGATCAGCAGGTTTGATGATAACCGTACTAAACCTGGTTATCCCGACCCTGATCAACTCGAACTCTTCAGGGAATAATTTCAAAAAGAATGACCTGGGCCTGCTGTTTTTTGCTAAAGTTATTATCTGCAATTAAAATTAGCGAACGATTTCCGTTGTTTAATACCGGACCCAGGGTTACTCCTTCTACATTATCTATATACATCCCAAGGTCGTCGAGATTTAACAATAATTTTTTACTTACCTTCTTTACCTGCGGATAGTTGATCAGTGAGGGTATATCTTTAATATCTTCTGCAGTAGAAAAATCAGCCAGGAATATTTTTATCGTAGTCCCGCGATGGTCTGAAGTATAGGATCTCTCTGTAACTAGAAACTTCTGTTCGCCTATCCATAAGATATCCGGAATACCATTATTATAGTCAGCGTTTTCAGTTTTGGGCTTGTGAGCTATTGGATCCAGCTCATAAGCAAACTCACCTGTAGGCCGCTTTCCCTCCAGATCAAAACGGAATATTCTGACCAAGGCACCGTTTGGAGCAAAAGCTGACTGTGGACCATCCTGATAAAGAGGTTCTTCCATACTTGCATAAAGTTCCTTAAAATTATTCGCGTAACTCAACCCTTCCAGGACGCCATTACGTCTTGGCCCAGATTCTTTGACTTGCATCCGCAGGTTATCGGGCAATGGTACAGAATTCAGAAACTTTCCTTTAAGATTGCTGAATATAATTGTCGGGTCTACCAGGACAGTATCTCTGCGATCAACAATCCGTTCGCCTTCACTGCTCCAGACAATATTTTGGTGAACAGGGCTAAAACGGATTGCCTCCGGGTCAGTTGCTTTATGAATATTTTCTTTAGCACCAGGATAAATCCGCCCATCTTTCTGTTTTAAGAAATGGACGCTGTTGAACTTTATATCAGCAATACCGGTATCCGCGAGTTTAATCTTTGCAGTATAAAACCTGGCAGGATTAATTGAGGAGCGATCATCTGACAGCATATAATAAATGTCAGTATACGGATCATAATCAATGCCGGATAAACCCCCTACTGTAGTTTTTCTAAATTCGAAAGCATTGGGAATGACAGATTTACCGATATATCTAAGCGCTGAAATGTCAGGCTGCTGTAGTTGTTTGGCTGTAGTCTGGTGACGAACAGCACAGGAAGAACAAAGCAAAAAGCAAAAAAACAGTGCGGTAAACGCATATTTTTTAGAATTAGAGTAGCGCAAAAAGATAGCTGACATAGGGCAAATATAGCCACCCTATCCCTGAATAGCAGATTTAGGCATAAGTATTGTTATAATCATACAAAATAATGATATGATCTTGAGAAAACATATGGAAGATGAATCTGCGTTTCAGGTTCCAGACCGAAAAGTAATTAATATGAACGAGTATTATGAAATTGAATACTGGGCGAGTAAATTCGAGGTGAGCCCCGAACAACTTAAACTTGCTGTTCAACATACCGGCAGTATTATTCCCGCTGAAATTGAGGAATATCTCGCCGGTCGTTAGCGTGCTACAATAAGGGTGAAAATAAGCGACATAGTTTTTCGGGCAACTGCTTATATAACGGCCTTTTCTTCCAGTCTGAAGCCTTAATTCTTTCGGCGTCCTCGAGATCCCTTTCGAATACGGTTGTCATTTGTCTGGCGGTCTGCTGGTCATAAATTACAGCATTCACTTCAAAATTCAATTCATAACTCCTGTTATCCATATTTGCAGTTCCTATAACGGACAATTGTTCATCAATAACCATTGTTTTTGCATGGATAAAACCTTTCCTGTACTGGTAAATTTCTACTCCAGCTTCCAGCAGTTCTCCGTAATAGGACCTTGCCGCCGCCGCAACTACAATGGAATCTGACTTCCCTGGTACGAGTATCCTTACTTTTACACCGCTTAGAGACGCAACAATCAACGCATCCAGTAAACTCTCGCCTGGTATAAAATAGGGAGTAGTGATTAAAATTTCCTGCTCGGCCATACCTATTGCCTGGATTTGGGAATATAGAATGGTAGGGTTATCAGAATCTGGTCCGCTTGCAGCGATCTGTACAATGGCTTCGCCATATTTAGTTTCCCAATCACAGAAAAATTCCTCTTGCGGTATGAGCTCTTGTTCAGCACAGAAGTTCCAATCGCATATAAATAAATACTGCAGATAATATGTCCCCGGGCCAGTGATTTTTACATGAGTATCTCTCCAATACAGGTCGTTTGAGCTTTGAGCCAAATTCTGATATCGGTCACTAACATTTATTCCTCCGGTAAAAGCGATACATCCGTCGATAATAATAATTTTTCTGTGGTTCCTGTAATTCAACCGGTTGGCTAGCGCAATAAACAAAATCTTATAAAAAGGGTAAGCCTCCACTCCTGCCGCCCGCAGCTCGGGAACGAGTTTCTTACGTATACTACGACTGCCGAAGTCATCGTATATAAAACGAACCTGTATACCGGCTTTCGCTTTTTCAATTAATACTTCTTTTATCGCATTTCCAATATCGTCATCTTCGAAAATATAATATTCGATATGTATGTGATGTTTAGCATCTTTCATTGCCTGTAAAACAGCCGGGAACTTTTGTTCACCATTTAGCAAAACCTCCACTTTATTATGACCGCTCAGTAAGCTCAATCCATCCTTAAGTAAAAGCCTTGCAAGCTTTTGAAATCTTGCCATTTCGTGTGGAACGGTATCCCAGACTTTTTTCGACTCGAGATACAAGCGCTGTCCGATCATGCGCTGAATACGTTCATCTTTTGTTATCTTTTTACTATAGAGTTTCCGCTTCCGGTAATTTGTACCGATAGAGAAATAAATCACAACGCCGATGACAGGCAGAAATACTGTCAGCATCAGATAAGCGAGCGTTTTAATCGTAGACCGGGTATCGTAAATAATACGCAGGCAGGTTAAAATAATAATAAATGAATAAAAGATTTCAAGTATAAGGATCCAGCGTATGTCCTGCATGAAGTGCAATAAATTAAGATAAAATTAATTGGTTATTCAACAACAATTAGCCCGAACGTTTGTTCTGAAACCATAAAAACCGTTATGGAACGGAATTCATATGCTAAAGCTTTAACCTAATTATATGCAATTAACAAAGAAAATTCTCATTATTGACGATGACCAGGAAATCTTACATGCACTGCAGACCGTACTTGATTTCGTAGACTGGGATCTAAAAGTATTCGCATCCGGGAAGTCCGCACTGGATGAAATCCGCAGAGAAAAACCAGACCTCGTACTTATGGATATTATACTGGATGGCGTAGATGGAAGGCAAATATGCAGAGCAATCAAAGAAGATAGCGCATTGCAGCACATTCCGGTAATTCTGATTAGTGGTGTAACAGGTCAGGAACAAATAAATCATCAGGATTTTGGGCCTGATGACTTCTTGTCAAAACCATTTACTGCTGGAGACCTGATAGATAAGGTTTACTTTCAGTTAGCTTCCTGAAATGAGTCCAGAGCTGTGAGAATTATCTTACAGGCATCCTGAATTTGTTCTTCAGTTATAATTAACGGTGGAGCTATTCTCATTGCAGTTTCGCAGTGCAGGAACCAGTCTATAATTAACCCTTGTCCTGCACAATGCTTACTAATCGCTTCAACTTGCTGAAAATTATCCAGTTGAATACTTAGCATTAGTCCCTTACCCCTAATTTCCTTAATTAAAGGGTGAATTAATAGGGAACGGAATAGCTCGCCTTTTTTGTTTACATCTTTCACTAGATCTTCATTCAGGATCACCTCCAGACTCGCAAGTCCGGCGACACACGACACCGGATGTCCGCCGAATGTAGTGATATGTCCGAGTATCGGATTTTCTTTCAATGCGCCCATTACGTCGCGGTTGGCAATGAACGCACCAATTGGCATTCCGCCACCTAGCGCTTTTGCCAGTAGTAGAATATCTGGTTCAATTCCATAATTCTCGAAAGCAAATAGTTTCCCGGTACGGCCGAATGCAGCCTGAATTTCGTCCATGATCAAGAGCGTTCCAGTTTCGTTGCAACGGGCACGAAGTGCCAGCATATAATCATTGGATGCAACACGAATGCCTGCTTCTCCCTGTACAGTCTCAATAATTACTGCAGCAGTGGTTTCCGTAATTCTATCCAGTTCGCTTGTTTCATTGAAATGAATAAAACTGACGTCAGGCAATAACGGACGATACTTTTGTTTATACTGCTCATTTCCCATTACACTTAAAGCACCATGGGTGCTGCCATGATAACTCTGATAGCAACTAATGATGCCGGTTCTGCTTGTAAAACGTTTAGCTAATTTTAATGCCCCTTCTGTAGCCTCAGCACCCGAATTTACAAAATACACGTTGTTGAGACTTGCAGGTAAAACGCTGATCAGCTTTTCTGCAAACCTAACCATCGGCGACTGTACGTATTCTCCATAAACAGTGAGGTGCAGAAATTTATCCAGCTGTGCTTTAATCGCGTCAATCACATGCGGATGCCGATGCCCGATATTGCTTACTGCAAACCCCGACACCAAATCCATATATCGCTTTCCCTGCGTATCATATAGGTAAATACCAGATGCAGATTCAATTTCCAGCATATTAGGACTGGTTGAGGTCTGTGCATTATTTTTCAGAAAAAGCTCTTTTAGGGTTATCATAATCTTAAATAAACGCGAAAATATTTAAAAAAGGCCCAATTCGTGCTTTTTAAACGTCAATTTTATCTTCTGCAGGTGTTTTATTTGTTTCGTCCATTGGTCTGATAATCATCCGAAGACTCTGATCGCGCGAAAAATACGCGACTGTCCAATTGTAAAGTGTATTCAAACGGTTCCGGTACGAGATTAGTGACAATAAATGAATGAACAACCAGGCAAGCCAGGCGATAAATCCACTCAAATGTAGTTTAGGCTTTGGTAAATCGACCACAGCTTTATTTCTACCAATGATAGCCATACTGCCCTTATCGTGGTAACGGAAAGCGACAGGCGGCTTTCCAGAGAATTTTTTAGCGAAATTTCCGGCCAGATTCAAACCTTGCTGAATAGCTACCTGGGCAACTTGTGGATGCATGTCGGGAAATCCGGGATCGCCAGTCATACCAGAAGTGTCTCCAATTGCGTATACATGATTTAATCCTGCCACCTCATGAAACTCATTTACGATTAAACGTTTTCCTCTTCCATAACTTGCTGCCGGCACCCCTTCAAAGATCATAGCACTTACACCTGCTGCCCAGATCAGGTTCCTGGTTGCAATCTTAGTCCCATCCGAGAAAACGACATGGTCGTCTACATAATCACTAACATGGCTATTGAGAATTACCTTAACTCCTAATTTCGTCAGCGCTTCGTAAGTGTGGGTTTGAGAATCTTTACTCATCGGTTTCAGAAGCGCAGCTCCCCCATCAACCAGATAAATTTCAGCACCTGTATTATTTTTAAATTCCGGATAGTCTTTTCTGACAATTGAGTACCTCATCTCCGCGAACATACCCGAGATCTCCACACCTGTAGGCCCTCCACCTGCAATAACGATGGTTAGGTTTTTACGGATTTCCTCCGGGTCCGTATGAATGGCTGCTTCTTCAAAATTGGTGAGCATTCTGTTCCGCATCTGAATAGCATCGCTCAGCGTTTTCATAGGAATTGCATTCTTGCGGACGTTCTCCATCCCAAAATAATTGGTCTCAGCACCAGTTGCAAAAACAAGGTGATCGTAATCTAGAATCCCATTGCTCAACTCAACCTGTTTCGCTTCGGGGTTTACACGGATAAGTCTGGCATAACGGAAATGCAGATTTCCTTTGCCACGAAAAATTTTCCGGATCGGGTAGCTGATACTGGAAGGTTCCAAAAATGCCGTTGCTACCTGGTATATCAGCGGAGGAAAGAAATTGTAATTGTTCTTATCTACTAGTGTAACCTTAAAATCTTTATGCTTACCCAGTGCTTTTGCCATATTAATTCCGGCAAAGCCACCACCTATAATTACAATATGTTCCTGCATATATCTTTTTATTTTATCAAATCAATTTCAATCCTATCCCTGGAAGCGTACTTAGGGTAACCTTACCATCTTGAATTGTCATGCCTTTAAACACATCATTTCCAATCAGAAGAGCACCATCTAGGTCGGCGTAGTCGGCCATTGGTGCCAACTGTGCTGCCGCAGATATGGCACAGGAGGTTTCAGTCATACAACCAATCATCACTTTCATGCCCAAAGACCGCGCCATAGTAAGCATCTTATGTGCTTCGCGCATTCCTGTAGATTTCATCAGCTTAATATTAATTCCGCTATAAACTTTATATGCCTTCAACACGTCAGGTAAGCGCTGCACAGCCTCGTCGCCAAAGGTTGGTAAGGGACTATTTTCAGTTAACCATGCATTATCATCAATTCGTTCTTTAGGCATACCCTGTTCTATAAATACCACACCTTTTTCTTTTAACCACCCGGCCATATCTAAAGCGAAATTTCTATCTGTCCAGCCCTGATTAATATCGACACAGATTGGCTTATCGGTAACTTCCCGGATAGTTTCTATCATCATTTTATCAGTGTCCCTGCCCAGCTTTACTTTAAGTAATTTATAAGGTTCAGCTTCTTTTACTTTCTGGCGGACTACTTCAGCTGTATCTATTCCTATGGTAAAAGAGGTTACCGGTGTATTTACAGGATTATATCCCCATATTTTATACCAGGGCTGCTGCATTATTTTACCGATCAGATCATGGAGTGCGATATCCACAGAAGCTTTCGCCGCTTTGTTTTCCGGCGCAAGCTGATCTACGTAGTGCAGAATATCCTCCAGCTGAAAAGGATCATCAAATTTCGACAAGTCTACTTTTCCTAAAAATTTAAGCACAGTTTCATGCGACTCACCCAAGTACGGTGGCATTGAGGCTTCTCCATAACCTACAAGTCCTTCATACTCAATTTCAGTGAGGACAACGGGGGTTGTGCTTCTGGAGCTGGTTGCGAGGGTAAATACGTGATTTAACTGGAGTGTATAAGGGCGGAATTTTAATTTCATCTTACCTTTTGCCCCACTGAATGCGGGAAAGGCAATTGCTTGTCCCAGGGTACCCATGGTCAGGGAGGCCGTGCCTAGAATACTGGTGTTTCTTATAAAATCTCTTCTGCTGGTCATTATATTTTTGTTGGTCTAGGTTTAATTAATTTAGTCTGGCAGACTGATCTTGCCCATCGTCACCGCCGGGATACCCGGTCGCGATTTAAAGGCCTGCTGCGGCGCAGCTATACATTCATTCGCAAGTAAAGCAAATAAGACGGCTTCCTTGGCATCGGGATTCAATCCCAACTCCTGGGTGGATTGTAAATTCAGATTTAACCCTTCACTAATCATCTTATTCAGAAGTGGATTGTGCATTCCTCCACCACTTACATAGATCTGATAAGGAATATCACCAGTCAATTGCTGAATAGTTTGTACAATAACTCTGGCAGAGAATGCACATAATGTAGCCATTATATCTGCTGGTGAACATACTGGCTTTCCACATTTTCGAAGCGCGTCTTCCAAATATCTTAGATTAAAATATTCAGGCCCCGTCGTTCTGGGCAGGCCCAGTTTGAAGAACGGATTGGCCATTAATATTTTCAATAATTGCTCGTTTACTGTTCCGGATGATGCAATAATTGCATCCTGATCAAAAGATTTGCCGGGAAACTGGCTCGAAATATACTGGTCCATCATTGTATTTCCTGGTCCGACATCAGTAGAAAAAGCCGTCAAATCGGTTTCGCCGGAAGGCAGCCATGTGAAATTGGAGATGCCTCCTATATTTAGGAGAATCCTGTTTTCTTGCTGATCCGTAAACAAAAGGCTGTCGCCGTAGAAAACCAGTGGAGCTCCTTCCCCACCAGCCGCTATGTGTTTCTGCCTGAAGTCTGAGAGGGTGATTATTCCGGTTTTTACGGCAATATGATCTGCATCACCTATTTGTAATGTTGCGTTCGGAGCGGAATTCTGCAAATGAAAAGATTTCGGAGCGTGAAATATTGTTTGTCCATGACTGGCTATTATATCGACGTCTGTCACCGGGAAGTTCCAGCTTTTCAACGCCTGAAGGACCAACTCTGCCGTATAGGTCCCAATTTCAGCATTTAGCACTGTCAGTTTACAAAGATCGGCTAACGGTTGGAAAGCAATCTCTTTGATTCTGGATCGGAAATCATCTGTGTAAGGGATGGTAGTAAATTCAAGAAGCCGGCAAACGGTACCAGGTCCTGTGCCTTTAAATTGGCATAGCGCAATGTCAAGTCCATCCAGAGAAGTTCCTGACATTAAACCTATTATAGTTCTTGTAGGGGCATTGGCAATGGATGCTAACTTTAAAATCTGGCTCTTCATCTACTCTTGTCGTAAGGTCTAAATATAAGAAATATTAAAAAAATTATTTATCAGACTTATCAGCTTCAAAAAGCATGGATTTGTAATCTTCTGAGTCTCCCGTTTATTTCATTAAAAATAAGCCTTCAAGTATCTTTTAACGAAAATACAAGTCCAGGTTTAGATAGGTACAGGTTCAGAACCTGTGCATACTCCCTTCGTATTTTGTTCGATTTCGATTGAAGGAACAACGAAGGAAGTCCGAAGGAACAGCGAACAAAGTGTGCAGCAAATGTTAACCTGACCAGAGCGAGACTCGATTAACTTTAAATTAAATACAATTTAACCTCATACAACCTGAATTTTAAATAAGCTTACGTACGCCTGACGCAGAATAACGATGAACGGTTAGGGTATTTTTAGAAAAAAAATTGATTAAAAACACCTTTTTAATCAATTTTTTAATAATTTCCGAAATCTTGTCCGGAAGATTCCGAGCAGTTTTTTATTATCAAATTTGATAGGATAATGCACATAAAGGTTAATCTAGATACAATTATACTCTACGTTCAAAACGTCGATACCTTAAAGTCATTCTACACTAGCATCTTTGGCTTTAGTATAGTTGAAGAATTTCATTCCGTATGGGCGCTTCTGGAATCCGGAAATTGTAAGATTGGCCTCCATCAAATTGGAGACGAATATCTTAGCAAAACCAAGGCAGCTTTTAAATTTGACAATAACACAAAGATTGTGTTTGAAATAAATCAGGATGTTCATGAAATCAGGGCATATCTGATTAGTCAGCATGTTCAAATGCGCGAAATCAAAACGTTTGACGGCTATGATTATTGGCTTTGTGATGGAGAAGATCCGGAGGGAAACATGTTTCAGTTGAAACAGGCAAAATTTAATCAGACCCAGAATTAGAATGGGCCTGATTAAATTTAATTATTTAGTAATATGAAGTATTGAGGTTAGCGTTAGCCTTTTCTGCCGCTTCAATAGGCGTGTAATCAGAGAGTACCAATGCCTGACCTTTCTTGATACAAACATCGTGTTCGAAATGAACTGACGGTAAGCCGTCATCGGTGCGGATGGTCCAGCCATCTTCATCTGTATAAATATCTCTTGTTCCCATATTAATCATAGGTTCGATAGCCAGAACAAGATTCTCTTTTAATAGCATACCGGAGCCTTTACGTCCATAATTTGGTAATTGAGGATCTTCGTGCATCGCACTTCCCAGTCCATGACCAACTAGTTCTCTCACTACACCATAACCTTCTTTTTCTGCATGCACCTGAATAGCATTTGAAATATCACCTATTCTCTTCCCTACTGTAGCATATTTTATACCCTCGTATAAGGACTCTTTCGTTACTCTTACCAGTTTAAGTACCTCTGGGGTAATTTCGCCTAATAGAAATGTATAGGCATGATCCCCATGGAAACCATTTTTAAAAACACCTACATCTACTGATACCAGGTCTCCGTCCGTTAATGGAATGTCGTTTGGAAACCCATGTACGACCACATCATTAACTGAGATGCAGCTGTTGAACGGGAAACCATTATAATTCAGAAAGGACGGAATTGCCTTATGATCTGCAATAAACTCCCCGATCAAACGGTCTATCTGCATAGTAGTCATCCCTGTTTTCAAAACTTTGGCTACTTCTGTCAAAGCGGAGCTGACCAGCAATGCACTGATCTGCATCAACTCTATTTCTTCATCTGTTTTATATATAATCATTTGCTGCAAAAATAATAAAAATAATAAAGTACATCATCAGGATCTTTTCCTGAACGACCATAAACCATTATGAGCTTCTCAGGAAAGTATAATTGAGCTTTTCAAGAAAGTAAATCCAAATTAAGATGTGTAGATTTGTTGTGTCTGAAAAATGGATTATTTCCGATAAAGCGCTTCAAAACAGGTTAAAGTAAGTATTCAATGAGCTTTTCAAGAAAGTTGCTAATATTTTTAGCGTCGATTTCAACCTTGAAGAAAGAGGTTAATTGGGAAATAGAACAGTAGAAAAATGAGATACAAAGGTTTTTTTAAGAAAGCATTTAAAACAATGGCAGTAGCAGTTGCAGTAATATTTATATTAGGGATCATCGTATTTCTATATACAATGACTCCGCAGTTTGGACAAAATCCAAAAGGAGAACGATTAACACGGATAATCCAATCGCCGAATTATAGAAATGGAAAATTTCAGAACAAACATCACACCCCTCAATTAACCGAAGGATATGGTTACACAAAAGTCTTGTACGAGTATTTATTTAATAATAGCACGACTATAAAACCTACAGAAAGCATCCCGTCGATCAAAACGGATATAAAAGCTATACCATTGACAGAGAACGTGCTGATCTGGTTTGGACACTCCTCTTATTACATTCAGGTTGACGGTATACGCATATTAGTAGATCCGGTATTCAGCGGCAATGCATCGCCACTTCCTGGCGGCACAAAGGCATTTAAGGGTACCGATATTTACACAGCTTCAGATTTTCCAGAAATAGACTACCTCCTGATTTCCCACGATCATTATGACCATTTTGACTATAAAACACTTGTGGCCTTAAAACCCAAAATAAAGAGTCTCGTCTGTGGATTGGGCGTTGGAGCTCATTTAGAGCGCTGGGGCTATTCGCCTAAGGTAATAATTGAAAAAGATTGGGACGAAACGGTCGAACCTGAGAACGGAATTCTGATACACGTACTTCCTGCAAGGCATTTTTCTGGCAGGGCACTATCTGCCAATAACACTTTATGGGCCTCCTACCTGCTGCAAACCAAGTCACGCCGTATATACATTGGTGGAGATAGCGGATACGATGATCACTTTGCCCGCATAGGAAAATCGTTTGGCCCTATAGACATAGCCATACTTGAGAACGGTCAGTACGACACAGCATGGAAATACATCCATATGCAACCGGAAGAAGTACTTAAAGCTTTTAAAGAGCTGGGCGCAAAAAAATTATTTCCCGTTCATTCGTCTAAATTTGCATTAGGCAACCATGCATGGAATGAACCCCTGGAAAGGATTTCATTATTAGCGCAATCTGAGAACGTACCATTAATGACGCCGGTTATCGGAGAGGTGGTTGAACTGGATAATCCACGTCAGATATTTAAAAAATGGTGGAAAGAAGTTAAATAATTTTTTTGAAGTATGAGCACAGTACAAGATTTATCAGGCATTGTATATTCCTGTTATACAGAAGTTAGCAGAGCTGGAGAACAGTTTATCGAAGAACATGGGTTGTCATACATTGTTTCCGGAAATCTGGAAGCCTTTGACGGTGAAAAAACACATCGATTTAACACTGGAGAGATCATTCTTTATAAAAAGAATACACTGGCAAAATTTGTTAAACAGCCCGCTGAAAATAAACCGTTTGAATCTGTTTCTCTTCTTCTTGACAAGGATATACTCTGGGCCTATAATGAGGCCAGAGGAAGTTATAAAGCGAATCCTAGTAAGGAATTATCTCCATTTTATACAATCCGGCCCGACAAGCTAAGTGTAAACTATTTCAAATCGCTTCATGCTCTTTTTGAAGAAAAAATCCCGGACGAACTGATTACACTTAAAAAGCAGGAAGCTGTTATCTTGTTACTAAGAAGTAACCCTGCACTAAAAGACGTGCTATTTGATTTTAGCATGCCTGGCAAAATAGATCTGGAAGCCTTCATGAATCAGAATTACAAATTCAATGTCCCCTTACCCCGACTAGCTTACCTCACAGGAAGGAGCCTCGCGTCGTTTAAACGTGATTTTGAAAAAACATACCATATGTCACCTAACCGCTGGATGCAAAACAAGAGGCTGCATGAAGCTCATTTCCTCCTCTCCGAGAAAAAGATGAAACCAATAGAAGTGTTTAGTAATGTTGGTTTTGAAACGTTGTCGCACTTCTCCTATGCTTTTAAGCAACAGTTCGGAATCAATCCGTCTGCCATTTGATTTTTTTTGCAAATCAAATAAAACGATTGAAATGTAATATACGTCTGTTAGCAATACAGCTTTTTTCAAGCTGATTCCGAGAATGAAAATTATTTACATCTTAAACTAAATATTAAGATTTTTTATTAAAATAGATACATTTGGCTTTTTAATAGATGAAGAATATGACTTTTACCGAGCTTTGCAAACCTTTCGACTCCTTAACCTTAAAAGAACTATATGCAATCTTACGCCTCAGAAGCGAGGTTTTTGTGCTGGAGCAGGAATGTGTATTTTTAGATGCTGATGAAAAAGATTTCAAATGCCAGCACTTGATGCTTTTTTCAGAGCACAAATTGGTTGCTTACGCAAGGATTGTGCCCCCCGGCGTGTCCTTTCCGGAAGCCTCAATAGGGCGTGTTGTTACGAGTCCGATTGTAAGAGGTAAAAATTTCGGGAAAATCCTTATGCGTCTGGCAATATCAAATTGTGAAAGGCTGCACGGTTTAAGGGATATCCGTATCGGTGCTCAAAGTTACTTACAGCCTTTTTATGAATCTTTTGGATTCATCCAGACTGGAGAGCCATATCTGGAAGATAATATTCCGCATATCGAAATGGTCAAAAAGCTGCCTTAGCACAGTGAAAGCTAATAATGTTAAACAAAAATAAGACGAAAAGATAATTTGTTAAAGAGATGGTATTTTGAGTTATATTTAAAATATATAACTAATTCATATTCAAATGGAAACAAATACCTTTTCTAAATTCTCTGCCGAATTTTTCGGCACGCTGGTACTAGTCCTGATGGGTTGCGGAAGCGCTGTCATTGCTGGCGCCGATGGAACAACAGGTGTTGGCCTGCTAGGCATCTCTTTTGCGTTTGGCTTATCTGTTGTCGCAATGGCCTACGCTATCGGTCATATTTCCGGTTGTCATATTAACCCTGCAATTTCTATTGGAATGGTCATTGCCGGAAGAATGAAAGCTAGCGAGGCTGTAATTTATGTGATCGCCCAGGTTCTGGGTGCCATTGCAGGAGCAGCAATCCTTTACCTGATCGCGAGTGGCAAAGCTGACTACAGCCTTGAAACCGGGGGCCTGGGGCAAAATGGATACGATTCTGGTTCTCCTGGCCATTATAATCTACTTTCCGGCTTCATTGCAGAAGCAGTATTTACATTTATTTTTCTCTTTGTTATTTTCGGCTCCACGTCTACCAAAAATATAAACGGCGGATTTGCCGGCTTATCTATTGGCCTGAGTCTGGTATTAATTCATATCGTAGGTATTAAGGTGACTGGCGTATCTGTAAATCCAGCCAGAAGCATTGGCCCTGCACTTCTTGTAGGTGGTCAGGCGCTCAGCCAGGTGTGGTTGTTTATCTTAGCTCCTGTTATAGGAAGTATTCTTAGTGCATTAGCATGGAGGTTTCTGCTGGAAAGAAAATAATATGTAATTTAGGCTTTAAATACCAAATACTATTAACTCCCTTATTGAGATTCAAAGGAATCACACTCACTATGCGTAAACTACTACTTTTATTAGTCTGTCTGACAGGCTTACACAATGTCGGTTATACCCAATCCGGCGGAACGACAATGGACGGACAAGTCACAATTGAGGCGGGTGAACTTGCCGGGGCAAAAGAAAACTCGGGCATATGGAGCTTCAAGGGTGTACCATTTGCAAAACCACCAGTCGGACAACTCCGGTGGGCACCACCTCAGCCGGCAGATCACTGGGAAGGTGTTAAAAAAGCAAATGCTTTCGGACCGAGCCCAATGCAAAAGGCTGTATTCGGAGATATGCGTTTTCGTTCATCAGGAATGCAGGAAGACTGTCTTTATCTGAATGTGTGGACACCGGCCAGAAGAAAAACTGAAAAACTCCCGGTGCTCGTTTATTTCTATGGCGGCGGTTTTATAGCGGGAGATGGCTCAGAAGCCCGATACGACGGAGAGCAAATGGCCAAACAAGGAATTGTAGTGCTAACTGTAAATTACAGACTCGGCATTTTTGGGTTTTTCGCACACCCTGAACTTAGTAAAGAGTCTACCTATCACGGTTCGGGAAATTACGGTCTGCTTGACCAGCACGCCGCACTTGTTTGGGTTAAAAAAAACATAGCTGCATTTGGTGGTGACCCCAACAAGATTACAATTGCTGGTGAATCTGCAGGTTCTATCGCCGTTTCTGCGCTAATGGCATCTCCATTATCTTCCGGATTAATTGCTGGTGCAATAGGAGAAAGCGGCGGTATGTTTAACCCTACAATCCCCCCGGTTAGTCTTTCTGATGCAGAACAGGCAGGTCTGGAATTTGCAAGAAAAGCACAAACTGATGATCTGGCTGAATTGAGGGATCTTACCGAAACTGAATTACTGGACAAAGCTGCAAACCTGAAGATGCTGTCTTTTCCGCCTACTATCGACGGTTATTTCCTGAAAGAAGCGCCGGCAAAGGTATTCGAAAAAGGCAAGCAAGCCCGGGTGCCATTGTTACTGGGCTGGAATTCTGCAGAGATACCTTATCAATCTATAATGGGTGGTAAAAAACCAGGGCCTGATGAATATACTGAAGTTATCAATTCATTATACGGGGCAAAAGCAAAAGAAGCACTCCGTCTTTACCAAGGGCTAACTACAGATCAGGTTAAACGCGCAGCTACAGATCTGGCAAGTGACAGGTTCATCGTTTACAGTACCTGGAAATGGGCAGATTTACACAGTAAAACCGGCAAGAGAAATGTATACCGCTACATATTTACGCCAACTAAACCACCATTAAGTCGCGCATACAGGTCTCAGCAACCTGGGCTTGCAGGCGGAATGCAGCCTGCTTCTAAAGAGAAACAAACCGAGGAAGAACAGTTAGGCGCCCCACATGCTTTCGAAATTGAGTATGCTTTGGGCAATCTGGCACTTAACCCGGTCTACGAATGGAGAAAGGAAGATTACAGAATCTCACATGACATGCTGCGTTATTTCGCTTCATTCATAAAAACAGGTAATCCGAATACTGGTAGCTTACCGCAGTGGCCTGTCATAAAAGATAATCGTAATGCACAGTACCTTGAAATTGGCGTACAAACAAAGGCTGTTCAGGATAGGCACACAGGACGGTATCTCTTTTTAGATAAAGAATACAACAAATAATGTTTTAATGAAGCAGAGGCTTTCCAATACAGTTTAATACTGTCAATCGGAAAGCCTCTATATTTTAAAGTTAAAGAAATGACATGATTTCTTTCAGATATTTAGCATCAACCTCGTCGAAGTGATTTAGTTCATCGCTATCTGCATCAAGTACACCGATAAGCTTTCCAGCGGCACTCACAGGAATAACTATTTCTGACCTGGACGCAGAACTGCAGGCAATATGTCCTGGGAATGCATCCACGTCCGGCACAATAAGCACTTTATTGTCTGCCCAGGATTGTCCACATACCCCTTTTCCAGATTTAATACGCGTACAGGCAACTGGTCCCTGAAACGGCCCCAGAACCAATTCCCCTTCTGACTCCAGGTAAAAACCAATCCACAACCACCCGAACTGTTCTTTCAGCGCGGCAGCAACGTTTGCTAGATTAGCAATCAGGTTCTCCTCTCCCTCTACCAACGCATGGATCTGCGGGACAAGAGATAAGTATTGTTCTTCTTTATTTGTAGTTTTCAGGATGACCAGATCTTCTGCCATAATTTAATTTTTTAGTATTGACAGCAAATTTAAGTAAATGAAAACAGAACGTTTCAATGCATTTGAAATTACTTAGCTTTGGACTTTTTACAAATCAAGATAAGACAAAACCATGAGAGTTATAGCAGAGCTTCCGCACCCGGATTGTAAGATCACCTTATTTCAAATGAATCAAAAATATATCATAAAGTTTGAACAGGGCAATCTGGAGCAAAGCTATAAATTGGCCGAGCTCGACCTGACAGGTGGCGGTGTAAATGAGGTTTTTCAAATTCTCGATGAAGAATTTATCAAGACAGTAACTGACCGGTTTAAACTCATGAGAGGGGATTTCTCCGCGGCCTACAACAGGCAGCAGTATTAGTTTACATGGAGTTCATAAAAAGCTGTAAAATAAGATTATAACATCATAAACAGAACTTTATTCTGCATATATACTGTTTTTCATAGTCTCATTGTATTACCATAATAACAATCAGTTTATATACACTAGAATAAGTATGTTGAATATCATATAGTTATGATAGATGAACGAATTATATTTTGTGTATAAAAAATCAGAATATTGTTTTGAATTGGGGTAAATCATAAAAAAACAGGAATTCTGATTTCGTGTAAAGTACACCACTAAATTAACAAAATTTGCAATAGGATAAACATAAGTGGCTAGCTGCTGTTGTAAATAAACAAAAATCTAAAATGAAAAATATAACCCGCTCCCTGGCCCTTCTATTGGTAATATGTATCCATCCTGTTATCAGTAAAGCCCAGCAAACTTCTCCCCGGCAAGATAAATTTTATACGATGAGCGGTTTTGGCTTCTCCGTGCCTGTAGGTGAAATTAGTGCAAATGCAAGACCAAAATTCTCCACTTCTGTAGGGGTAAATTTTGGTTTGGGAGATGGTGGTCTATTCCTCTACCCTAAAATAAGCCTTCATGTTTTTGGCTTTGATAATCCGATAAGAGAGATGGAAAATTCTTACTACCTTGAAAAAGGAAGGGCAACTACCTATCTGTTGAATGTCGCTTTAGGGTACCGTAAGATAATCAATAAGTTTGCCTTCTACGGATTCGTAGGCGGTGGCGGTGGGTTTATACTCACGCCGAGAGTCATGGTGGACCAGGAGACAAATATCGCCACATTGAACAATAAAACTAACTATACAGGAATAATTGAGCCGGGAATAGGTGTCGAATACAACCTTGGAGGTGCGAATATGTTTTTCGAAAGTAGTTTTATGCACGGGTTCAGTAAACTCGGCAATCAGGCGTTTAATACGGTTCCTTTGACTATAGGTATTAAACCTAACTTAAGCCGCCTGTTCAATAAGAAATAAAAAAAAACCGTTAAACTGGTGAACCAGTTTAACGGGTAATTATTACATCTGACCAGTAATTCAGATTGCAGGATCAGTATCCATCAGAAAGTCGTCATCATTTAAATAGACAACTTCCATACTTTTCTCGTAATTGGTAGATTTTTTTGAGAAGAAATCGTGCTGCGTAGTTTCTCCGTTTAATCCATTTAAAACTATTGAGTTAACCGATTTAACCTCAAATAGCTCTTCAAATCCAAGATTCATCATAGCCTTATTGGCATTATAACGAACGTATTCCTTTACATCGGCAGTCAATCCCGCTTCTGTGTATAATTCATCCGTATATTTTAACTCATTCTCATAAAGTTCCATCAATAGATTTACCATTTCTTGTTTCGTCTTTTCAGGATTTGGTAGTTTCTTATACAAATCCTGTGCAAGCAACCCTACAAAAACTCCATGGATGGACTCATCTGCAACGATTTTCTTAATAATATCTGCGCTAGCTACCATCTGCCCTTGTCCCGCAAGCCATAGCGGCATAAAGAAGCCGCTGTAGAAGAGAAAAGACTCTAAGAATACTGATGCGGCCAAAGCCATAAATAACGTCTCATCATTCACCTTATCAGCATCCAGCTTTCTATAATACTTATCGATTGTTGCCGCTTTGAATTGCAGTAATTTATTAGACTCCACCCAGTCAAATAACTCATTAATCTCTGCCGTGCTGTTAACGGTAGTGAATATTGTAGAGTATGACTTGGCGTGAATGGCTTCCATCATACACATAAATGAAAGAACTGCTTTGTTCTGCAATCCGTCAATATGATCCAGTAATTTTGGCATACCGGTATGACTTTGCAATGTATCAAGCAATGTAAGGCCGCCTAAAGCTCTTTTGTAAGTCTGCTGTATTTCCGGACTAAGTGATTTCCAGCTATCGATATCTTTAGACGGTATATATTCGGTATCTATCCAGAATTGCCTCAGATTCTGCTCCCAGAAAAGGCCTGCATAGTCGTTCTCCGGGGTGTTCCAGTTGACTGCTTTATAAGAGTTGTGCATATAAAATTATTTCAATACTTTAAAATCATTAAACTGAGCAGGACACGCATTCATCAATGGAAGCTTTTCTTGTCCTGGTGTAATAAAGGGATTTTAAGCCCATCTTGTGCGCGTAAATGTAATATCTGGCTATATCCCTGGTTGTATCCTTCGTGTTGGTATGCAGAATCGTGGAAATTCCCTGATCGACGTGGCGCTGAATTACGGAGATCAGCCTCAATACATTCTTCTGATCCATATCATAAGCAGATTTATAGAAGAAATAATTGTCGTTGTCCAAATACGGCATAGGGTAATAGGTAGTACTGTCCCCGTATTCACGTACCTCTATCACATCTACAACCGGCATTACAGATGCTGTGGCATTCATAATATAGGAAGTGCTTTGATTTGGGGCAATCGCCATCCTATAAGCGTGATACAATCCAAACTCGGCAACCTGCTCCTTTAATACTTTCCAATCTTCTGCAGAAGGTATTTCCATTCCTTCAAACAACTTATTCACCTTAGCATGCTGCGGTACGATATCCTGCTGCGTATAACTGTCAAAATAGCTACCATCAGCATAACTTGTTTTCTCAAAACCGACAAATGTTATACCTCTGTTTTTAGCGATCTCCATGGATGCCTGGATTGAGTAGAAATTGACCATCATAAAGAAAACATTGCTAAAGTCCAGTGCTTCTTTACTTTCGTACATGATGAAGTTCCGAGTTAAAAACCCATGTAGATTCATCGCACCTAATCCAACACTATGCAGTTCTTTGTTTGCTTTCTGTACCGATGGTACCATAGCAATATTGGTCATGTCGGACACAACAGTTAAGGATAACATAGCAGATTTAACTACTTCTTTAATCCTTTTGTTCTCCATTACAGTCGCTATATTCAGCGAACCCAGATTACAGGATATTCCATACCGGATCTGGTCTTCCTTTCCGTAGATCTCTATATCAGAAACTTCTGATATCTGCATAATCTCTGTACAAAGATTAGAAAACTTAACCTGGCCGATTCCGTTTAAGGCATGACCGCGGTTTGCATTTCCCTTAAAAAATAAATATGGATAGCCGCTTTCTTTCTGCGTCTGGGCCACTTTCACCATCAAATGCCGGGCATTGATCTTTTTCTTTCTGACTTTAGGATTGGTAACTAACTCTTCGTACATCTGGTCCATATCTAATTCGTCAAGATATTTGCCGTACTCTTTATAGACTGTGTGTGGATAAAACAGATAGCAAGCTTCGTCTTTTTCGGCCAGCTCCATAAATTTATCCGGTACAATAACACCAATAGACAAAGATTTAATCCTTACCTTTTCATCTACATTGATCTTTTTGCAGTCCAGAAACTCTTCAATATCTGTATGAAATATATTCAGATACACCGCACCTGCGCCTGGACGCTGTCCGAGTTGATTCGCATAGGAGAAAGTATCTTCCAGAATTTTCATAATGGGTAACACCCCACCTGCGCGGCCTTCTACATCCTTGATGGACTCACCTCTCGCACGGATCTTAGAAATATTAAAGGAAACCCCACCGCCTATTGAAGAAAGCTTCATTGCAGAATCAATCGCATAACCGATTCCATTTAAATTATCTCCGATTTCATCAAGAAAACAAGATACCAGTTCACCAGAACGTTTTTTTCCTGAGTTCAGGAAGGTCGGAGTTGCCGGCTGATATTCCTGATTAATCAGCATCTCCGCATATCCTTTAGCCTGGGCTACATCTCCACGTGCTAGGAATAAAGAAACCGCCACAACACGATCTTCGTAGCGCTCCAGGAATTTCTCCCCGCTGTCATCCCTCAAAGCGTAACTCTGAAAGAACTTAAAAGCACTCATAAATGATTGAAAACGGAATTTTTTGGCATAAACCAAATCATAAACTTCTTCCATCTGCTCAAAAGTATACCACTGATAAAAGTCGACATAATAGTCTCCTTCAATCAGATAGTCAATCTTTTCCTTCAGTGTGTAAAAAAACACCGTGTTTTTATTTACATAATCCAGAAAATAGGACCTTACAGCTTCTTTATCTTTGTGCAGGCTGAATTCATCATCATTTTTAATCATGATCTCGTTGTTCAACAAGATCCATTTTTTAGTCACCATAGCCTTAGCCCTCTATCTTTTCTATAAATCGTTCAATATCATTTCTGGTACCGGAAAGCTCAAACTGCAAGATGACCGGTAAATTAAATTCGGCGGCAATTTTAGATGCAGCCAGCGCAAAATTAGGCCCCCAATTTTTGTTGCCGCTACAGGAAACTGTCCTGATCAGATGGCTGTATTGCTGCAAAAAATGCATGGTACTCAGCGGAACTTCACCAAAGCCTGTTGTATATGTGATTAGATGCCCTGGTTGGCTAGGCTCATAGCCGCTACCAATCTTTTGTATAATCCAATCGCGTTCATTTTTAAGCCGGTTTACAAAACGTTCGACGTTACCGGTCTTACTATCGTAATAAATCCAGTTCACAGGCGCTCTGTTTTCCAGTTTAAATCATACAGCGGCCAATGCCGACAACTCTTCTGGTTTAAATCCGATAACTCTTGACAATTCTTCTTCCTGATCAAGCAGGATTACAGTTGGTACAGATCTTACCCGAAATCTCATAGCCATTTCAGGGTCGTTGAATGGATTTATCGTTTCGTAGCTGATACCTTTTCCGTCCAGGTAAGCGGAAACCATATTGCAAGGGCTGCAATCTTCTTTTTCAAATTTGATAATTCTTTTGTTGCTCATTTTTGAAGATTAAATGGGTTAATACAACCGGGGTTAACCCGGTTGTGAAGGAATTCAAAAATGCAAATTCTATTAAGAATGATTCGAAATTGTTATCCACACAGGTGGAAAAGAGCCATGGATTTATGACTAATTTTTAACCGGGAAACCGATTATAATTAGTAGCATTTAGATACTTGATTTGCAATTTGCTCTCTTGAAGCGCTTTGAAGAAAAAAAGTCAAGGCTGAAAAATTCATTTAAAGTGTGAAAAATTCGGCCTTGACTTTTAACGTTGTGGACAAAAATGAAATGTGTTACCTTAATAACTCAAATTAATATTCTGTACTTTCCAGCCATCCGTTTGCCAGTACATCTGCGAGATGCATGGTTTTAATGGCTAATTTATTTTGGTCGATATAACCCTGCAAATGCATCAGGCAGGATAAGTCTGTAGAGATAATATAATCTGCGTCCTGCTCCAGCGCATGATTAACCTTTTGTTCTGCCATCGCCGAAGAAATCGCGTCAAATTTAACAGCAAATGTTCCTCCAAAACCACAACAAACGTCTGTGTCTTTCATTTCCATCATCTCCAGTCCGTGAACCTTCGAAAGTAGTTTGCGTGGTTCGTCTTTGATTTTACATTCCCTTAAACCACTGCAGGAGTCATGATAAACGGCTTTACCCTCTAGTTCCGCGCCGAAATAATCTTTATGAAGTATGTTGATCAGAAAATCTGACAGTTCAAATATATTCCCTTGAATAGTTCTGCATTTGTTGTGTACAATAGTATTGGTAAAAAGATCATTGTAACCATTTCTTACCATACCTACGCATGATGCAGAAGGTGCTACAATATAATTCGCGTCAGAAAAATCGTTCAGAAATTTCGTTCCGGTTGCTTTTGCTTCTTCCCAATAACCTGCATTATAGGCAGGCTGACCACAGCAGGTCTGAGCAGGGTTATAAATAACCTCACATCCTGACTTCTCCAATAACTGTATAGTATTAAAAGCAGTCTGTGGATAAAGCTGGTCAACGAAACAAGGTATAAATAGTTCTACTTTCATTTGAATTCAAATTCTAATAATAATCAGGATACAGGCTGGATTTTCCTTGGTTCTGAGTTTCTCAATAACCACAAAAACGCGAGTCCTGCCACAAAAAATAAGGCTAACGCTATCAACGAGTTTCGCATGCTGCCGGTTAATTCTTCTATATAGCCAAAGCTAAACATACCAATAACTAAAGCAATTTTTTCAATAACATCAAAAAAACTGAAAAATGAGGTATGGTCTTTACTATCCTGCGGAAGGTATTTAGAGTAGGTAGAACGGGAAAGAGACTGTATTCCACCCATAATTAAACCCACTGCAGCTGCGAGGAAGTAAAACTGCAGTTCTGTTTGCACGAAATAGGCCGCAATGCACACGCCAATCCAAATTATTACGACGCCGATAAGGACACGGATATTACCCAGGTGATTTTTCGACAGCCACGACATGAGCATCGCACCAGGGATCGCAACGACCTGCAGAAGCATGATTGTTCCAATGAGCTTGGCGGTCGGAAGCTGAAGCTGTTTTTCACCAAAAACTGTTGCGACAAGCATAACAGTCTGAACTCCCATCGAATAGAAAAAAAACGCAGTTAAAAACCGCTTCAGATAAGGCATGTGCTTAAGCTGGACCCAAACTTTACTTAGTTCTTTAAATCCGCTTGTCAGGATGTTTCCAGTAGGAACGACACGTTGTTTAGGCGTGTCCGGCAGGTTTCGAAATGGAATCTGCGCGAATGCTATCCACCAAATGCCAACTAATAGAAATGACACTCTGGATGCCTGCCCTGCACCGGAAAGTCCAAATGTATCCGGAAAGAAAACAAATACGAAGCAAACCAGCTGCAGGAGAATACTGCCTACATAACCGTAAGCATATCCCTTCGCACTCACGTTATCCTGCATATCTGGCGTTGCTATTTCGGGTAGATATGCGTTATAAAACACCAAACTGCCCCAAAATCCTATAGCTGCCAAGATGAATAAAACAATTCCAAGCTGCAGGGTTTCTGCTTCAAAAAAATAAAGTCCACAGCAAGATAATGCACCTATCCATGTAAATATTTTCATGAAGAACTTCTTATTTCCGCGGCTGTCTGCAATCCCTGAGAGAACCGGACTAAGTATTGCAATAATTAGAAAAGCAAATGCTAATGCATAATTGTACAGGGCAGTATTTACAAATTTGAAGCCCATAAACTGAACGTAGTCAATTGTATTGGGTTTATTAGATGAAGTAATTATTGTGTAATAGGCAGGAAAAATAGTAGAAGTGATAACCAGGTTATATGCTGAGTTTGCCCAGTCAAAAAATGCCCAGGACCTGATAGTTTTACGATCGTTTATCTGTGTCATTAAAGAGGCGCTACCGATCTGTTAGTTTACTTTTTCCAATCTGGAAGTTCCCGATTTTTTCTCTTCTACCTTTGCTGGATTCCCTTTGTAATAAATTTCAGATGCGCCCGAAGTTTTCACTTTCAGTTCGTTCAGAACATTTATTTTCAGCTTACCCATTCCGTCGATATTTAAGTCATAAATACCAGTTATAAAATTAAATGCTTCCAGATTCAAGCTACCTTTACTTTTTAGCTGATGTGTACCTGCCTGACCGCTTAAACGGATATCTGCAGAACCATCTATAGTGGTAACCAATTTTCCTGCATTCAACTCAAGGTCTACACTGTTTGCATCTGTTGTTTTAAGCTCCAGATTATTTACAACGATTCTGGAAGCAGTCTCTACTCTGCCCGCCTTGCCTATTTCCAGTTTTTTTAAATCCCCTATGCCAGCGACAACAACAATAGTGTCGGTACCACAGTAAGCGTCGGCTTTCAGGCTGACAACCAGCTTCTCTCCATTCACTTTAATTTTAACAAGGTCTACTGCATTACTGTCTGCCTGTGTGTGAACCATAAAGGTGCTATCTTGATTTAAAACTAGTTTTAAAGGTCCTTCCAAACTAATCTGATCGAAGGGCTTGAGCTGAACTCCCCTGTGCGAAATAGTTCCTGAGGCCTGAGGACATTCAGACTGGCAGGCTGAAAAAATTAATGGTAAAATAAGCAGGTAAAGGAATCTTTTTTTCATAAGGTTTATTTTTCTTTAAGCGGACTATCTTTAGTATTTATCAAATATAATAGTTTTTGCCGTCGGTTTTGATTTTACCGGTGTCCAGTAATGTGCGTAATTGTTGCAATTTATCTTGATCTGTACCGGTTTTCAATTCTAGTATCAGTTCATCTAAACTACATAATCTATTCTGTAGTAGAGTTATTATGTCAAATTGTATCTTGTCGTGTAGCTCTTCTGTATCCTGATTTCTTTTTTCAGTCAGACATACATCACACATCCCGCAATGCTCTGCTCCAGGTTCATCGAAATAATGCAGCAGCTGTGCGGTGCGGCATGTCCAGGTCTGACTATAGGCTAATACAGCAGTAATTTGTTCCTGCTGTATCTTTTTACGGAAGTTTATATAACGCGCATCTGTATCCAGATGCAGTTGATCTACCCTGGGCCTGGTAAACTGAAGCTGAGGCTGATCGCTCTGCTTCAGATAGGAAATTAAACCCTGATCCTGCAGATTATTCAGTTGTCTGACTACATCGTTCCAGGAAATTCGCAACCGCTTCGCAAGTTCGCTTTCCTGTATCTGCGCATAATGATCGAACATACCGCCATAAGACCTGAGCATTGTCTTAATCAGCGGATCATATCCCGGGTTTTCAATCTGAAAGCGGTATACATCTTCGTTCCCGGAAAGAAAAAGTACTCTGGATGGTAAAAATATATTCTCTGACAAGGTTAGATATCCGTCATGTTCCAGGAATTTCATCGCCGCCATGGTTCTGATTACACCGAGCTGATATCTTTTGCAAAAGTCCGCAAGGTCGAAACTGAAAAAGATGCCTTCTCCGGCTCCGTAAGCAAGCTGAAAATAAGACCCCAGATGATGATAGATTTTCCTGATCTCAGAAACCTCTGGAAAACTCTCTGCATACCTGATCTGCAGTGTCTCCCGGTCAGATTCATTGGCAAGCAAAACCGCATAAGCCCTCCTTCCGTCCCGGCCGGCACGACCAGCTTCCTGATAATAAGCTTCCAGACTTTCCGGGAGATCCAAATGGATAACAAAACGAACGTCAGGTTTATCTATTCCCATCCCAAAAGCATTGGTAGCCACTATAACCCTGGTTTTATTTTTTTTCCAAAGATCTTGCTTTGTACTTCGCTCTGTCTTCTCTACGCCGGCATGATAAAAGTCTGCTGAAATCTGATTTCTTTGTAAAAACAGGGCTACCTCTGTGGTCTCTCTTCGGTTACGCACGTATACCAGGCCGCTCCCCTTCACCTGGTTGATAATATTTAGTAATTTTTTATACTTATCCTCCAGATCATAAACAACATAGCTCAGGTTTTTTCTAGCAAAGCTTTGCACGAATATCTGCGGGTCTGTCATTAAAAGTTTCTCGACAATATCCTCCCGGACGAATTTTGTAGCCGTAGCTGTAAGTGCGATTATGGGTACTTCCGGATGGATTTCACGGATTGCTGCAATTTGTTGATAAGGAGGTCTGAAATCATAACCCCATTGAGAGATACAGTGTGCTTCGTCTACAGCAATCAGATTAACTTTCATATAGGAGATGCGTGTCCTGACCAGGTCTGACAGCAATCTCTCTGGTGACAGGTATAAAAATTTAACGGGCCCGTAAATACAGTTATCAAGCAGAATATCAATTTCCCTCTTGCCCATTCCTGCATAGATAGCTACAGCTTTGATACCACGCGCATTTAAGTTTTCAACCTGATCTTTCATCAGTGCAATCAGCGGTGATATGACAATGCAAATACCTTCCATAGCCATCGCTGGTACCTGAAAGCAAATAGATTTACCTCCCCCCGTAGGCAAAAGTGCAAGGCAGTCTTTGCCCTGCAATACTGCTTGTATGATTTCGAGTTGTAACGGCCTGAAAGTACTATGCCCCCAATATTGTTTTAGAATTGCTGTTTCTGACATATAAATACCGGATCTTTTAAAGCTGTTGCGCAATTACAAAGCCACTTGCCCAAGCCCACTGGAAATTATAACCGCCGAGCCACCCTGTAATATCAAGACATTCCCCCCCAAAGTACAGTCCTGGTTGTGCTTTAGATTCCAGGGTTTTCGAAGAAAGCTCTCCTGTGGAAATTCCACCGCGCATAACCTCTGCTTTATCATAACCTTTGTCTCCCGCGGGTTTAACACAGAATTCATGGATACGTTGATGAATTTCTTCCATTTCTGCTTTAGTTAAAGCAGCAACGGTTTGATGCAGAGGTAGATATTTACCCATCGCATCTGTGAACTTGCGCGTAAAATACCGGTGCATTAAAGTAGACAGTAGTGTTTTACCTTGTTGCTTTCTTTCTGCATCGATCAGGCTGCTGATATTCTGTTGTGGAAGTAAATTTATTTTGATTGTTTCCCCGGCCTTCCAGTAAGATGAAATCTGTAGGATTGCTGGTCCGCTCAGGCCCCAGTGTGTAAATAATATATTTTCTTCAAAACTAGCTTTGTCATTACTGACTTCTGCAAATACTGCATTTCCCGAAAGACTCGCGAACCATTCTTCATCTTTACCTGTAATTGTTAAAGGGACGAGTGCGGGTGCAGTTTGCTCGACCTGCAAACCCAGCTTTCTGGCGTAACGCAATGCAAAGTCTGTCGCACCCATTTTCGGAATTGGCAGGCCTCCTGTTGCGATAACTAATTTAGGGGCCTCCAATACTTTTTTCTGTCCATTCTGCAGGTAATGAACCTGGTACCGATCTCCTGTATGATGGATTTCCCCTACTTCTGCATTACAGTGAATCTCCTGTCCAAAGTCATTACAAAGTGTTTTAAACAATTTCACAATATCTTTAGCATTCTTTTCTACAGGAAACAGTTGGCCTAATGTTTTTTCCTCTCCCTGGATATCATAAGTTTCAAAGAAACTGATTGTATCTTCTACCGTCCACTGGCTGAAAGCAGATTTCAGGAAATGTGGGTTGGCTGTTATAAACTGCGCCGGCTGAACTGACAAATTTGTATAATTACATCTCGCTCCTCCCGAAATCAAAATCTTCGCGCCTGGTTGTGCTCCTTTTTCCAATAAAATAACCTTTTTTCCCAGGTATCCTGCCTGTACTGCACACATCAGACCGCATGCTCCTGCACCAATAATTATAGCGTCTGCCTCCATCAAATCCGTTTATATTGTTTATTTTTGGTGCAAAATAAGCATAACTTTTTCATATCGATATGGCA
Organism: Pedobacter antarcticus; assembly: GCF_900103515.1. Lineage (NCBI taxonomy): Bacteria > Pseudomonadati > Bacteroidota > Sphingobacteriia > Sphingobacteriales > Sphingobacteriaceae > Pedobacter > Pedobacter antarcticus. The sequence continues at coordinate 537,385 of NZ_FNGZ01000001.1, read as the reverse complement.
AAACAAATAAGTGATTTAAAATTAGGTATTTTAGGTGGAGGTCAATTAGGCAGAATGTTAATTCAGGAGGCTATCAATTACAACCTTACTACTCTGGTTCTGGATCCTGATCATGACGCTCCCTGTAAACATCTGGCAAATACTTTCGAATGCGGTTCTATTACTGATTTTGATACCGTTTATAAATTCGGCAAAAAGGTAGATGTCATCACTATAGAAATAGAAAAGGTAAATATTGAGGCTCTGGAACAACTGGAAAAAGAAGGAAAACAGGTTTATCCGCAATCAAGGGTAATCAGGTTAATTCAGGATAAAGGGGTTCAGAAACAATTTTTTAAAGAAAATGATATTCCTACCGCTCCATTCCAACTGGCAAACTCCAGGGAGGAAATGATCACCTCTAATTTCCCATACCCATATATGCTTAAGCAGCGTAAAGATGGTTATGATGGGAAGGGTGTAATGCGTATTAATTCTGTGGCAGATCTTGATCATGCATTTACCAGCCCCTGCCTGATGGAGGAACTCGTGGATTTTGAAAAAGAGATTGCTGTAATTGTCGCAAGAAATGCAAACGGCGATGTTAAAACGTTCCCTCTGGTGGAGATGGAATTTAATGCCGAAGCAAATCTGGTAGAATTTCTAATCTCTCCTTCAACTTACCCTGAACCGATACAGGCGCGTGCAGAAGCTATTGCAGTACAGATTGCCGAAGCTTTAAATATAACTGGTTTACTGGCTGTAGAAATGTTCATTACAAAAGATGGTCGTATTCTGGTTAACGAACTTGCTCCAAGACCGCATAACAGTGGCCATCATACTATAGAGGGCAATTATGTATCTCAGTTTGAACAACACCTCCGTTCTATATTCAATCTTCCGCTGGGTGATACACGCACGGTAACCAATGCAGTAATGATCAATCTGCTCGGAGAAAAGGGGCATGATGGTGTGGCCCGCTACCAGGGGTTAGAAAAAATCCTCGCTATTGACGGTGTATATGTCCATCTCTATGGTAAAAAATATACTAAACCTTTCCGGAAAATGGGGCATGTCACAATTATCGACCAAAATCGGGAAGCCGCTATTGAAAAAGCAAATTTCATCAGAAACACACTAAAAGTTATATCTTAATGAGTATTAAAGTAGGCATTATTATGGGTAGCAAGTCTGACCTCCCGGTCATGAACGATGCTGCTGAAGTTTTCAAGTTATTTGGAGTCGAATTTGAAATGACCGTGGTTTCGGCCCACCGTACACCTGAGCGGATGTTTAAATATGCCCAGGACGCTGCTTCAAGAGGATTAAAAGTGATTATTGCAGGCGCTGGCGGAGCCGCTCACCTGCCAGGTATGGTTGCTTCAATTACTGTACTGCCCGTTATTGGCGTACCCGTAAAATCATCGAACTCTATTGATGGATGGGATTCCATTCTTTCTATTTTACAAATGCCTAACGGGATTCCTGTCGCTACGGTGGCCTTAAATGCAGCGAAAAATGCAGGACTACTTGCGGTTCAAATCCTCTCTACGGCAGATGAAAGTCTTGCGGTAAAAATGCAGGGCTACAAAGATGAACTGCGTAAAAAAGTAGAAGAAACTGCTGCTGAACTTGAATCTGAATAATTAATTCAGATTCGGGTTTTTCGGAAACTGGCTGATATGGGCATATCTCGGGCCCATATTAACCACCACATCCCGCCAGAGTTGTGCTTCATCTACATTAAAAACCATATCTGCATCGTATTGATCCGATACGATCCAGGTATTGGCTGAGAGTTCTTTCTGCAGCTGACCGGGATCCCATCCTGCATAACCGATAAACACACGGATTTCATCTCTCGACAATGTGTGCTCAAGCATACATCTTTTAAAGTCTTCGTAATTTCCTCCCCAGAAAATTCCTTTTGCCAGCTCCTGTCCCTCGCTTATTTTTTCTGGACAGCGATGAATAAAATGGATCAATTCTGTATTTACTGGTCCTCCGCTATAAACAGGAAAGTCTGCACCCACCAGGTCGTGTAACAGATCACTAACCAGTAAAGCCGTAGGCTGATTAATAATCATACCTAATGTTCCTTCGGGTGTAGTATCGACCAGCAAAATAACCGAGCGTGTAAAATGCGGATCGTTAAGGAAAGGTTCTGAAATAAGCAATTTACCTGCTTCCGGCTCTGAATGATTGATCATTTAGGAAATTTACTGATAATTTTAAAAAAACTATAACCATTTTTGTGAAATGGAACTGACTAAAGAAAATCTTCAGAATCTGAGACAGGAATATAAGGCAGCAGAGCTTCAAGAAAGCGATGTTGCTGCTAACCCTACAGATCAATTTGCCAACTGGTTTAAGGATGTTCTCGGCGCACAGCTTTTTGAGCCTAATGTGATGACACTGGCAACCGCCGATGCCATGGGTAAACCCTCAGCGAGAATTGTCCTGTTGAAAGAATTCGATAATACTGGTTTTGTTTTCTATACGAATTATAAGAGTAAAAAGGGAAAACAACTGGCCGAAAATCCACAGGCATCCCTGCTTTTTTTCTGGCCGGAACTGGAACGTCAAGTCAGAATTGACGGAATAGTCAGCCGTGTTAGTGCCGAAGCTTCTGATAGTTATTTTCATTCCCGCCCTGCGGGTAGTCAGATCGGAGCTCTGGCGTCGCCACAAAGTCAGATTATTCCGAACCGTGAATACCTTCAGGAAAAAGTATCCGTTTTGAAAAACGAGTTTCAGGGGGTTGAGATCCCGCGTCCTGAGCATTGGGGCGGATATATTCTGGAACCGCAGGCAATGGAGTTCTGGCAGGGCCGTCCGAGCAGATTACATGACAGGATAAATTATACCTTTGACAATGGAGTATGGGTGATTTCTAGACTCGCTCCCTAATCTAACCTAATATAAAAGATTCATATGAAACAAATAGCTATTGTTGGTTCAGGAACTATGGGAAATGGTATTGCACATACCTTCGCACAATTTGGCTACCAGGTAAATCTGATAGATATAAATGAAGAGGCACTCCACCATGCTGTTAAAACTATTGGTAAGAATCTGGACAGGCAGGTGACGAAAGGTAGTATAACCATCGCAGATAAAGAAGCAACTCTCTCCAGAATTCATACAACAGCAGATCTTAAAGCCGGCGTTTCACAGGCAGATCTGGTTGTAGAAGCTGCAACCGAAAATATAGAATTAAAACTGAATATTTTCCGCGAACTGGACGTATATGCCAAGCCCGAAGCTATTCTGGCAAGTAATACTTCCTCGATATCAATTACGCAGATAGCGGCTGTCACAGGCCGCGGTACCCAGGTAATCGGAATGCATTTCATGAATCCAGTGCCTGTAATGAAGTTGGTCGAGGTGATTCGCGGCTACGCGACCTCCGACGAAACAACCAATCAGATTATGGCGGTTTCAGCCAAACTGGATAAAGTTCCCGTAGAAGTAAATGACTACCCTGGATTTGTCGCGAACAGGATTCTGATGCCAATGATTAACGAAGCAATCACCACCTTATTTGAAGGTGTTGCAGGCGTAAAGGAGATTGACACGGTAATGAAACTGGGAATGGCTCATCCTATGGGCCCACTCCAACTAGCCGATTTTATTGGGCTGGATGTCTGCCTGGCAATATTACAGGTACTGCAACAAGGCTTCGGACAGGCTAAGTATGCACCCTGCCCATTACTCATAAATATGGTTATGGCAGGCAAGACGGGCGTAAAATCTGGTGAGGGTTTTTACGATTACAGTCAGGGTATAAAGGAAGCCAATGTTGCTTCCAAATTTTTAAATCAATAAACATGAATGAAAACCTCGATGCTTCAGCAGAGAATCTATCCCCGGTTGAACGAGATATAGAAAAAGTTTTAAGGCCGCAGGCATTCGAAGATTTTACTGGTCAGGAAAAGATCATGGAGAATCTAAAGATTTTTGTTAAGGCAGCTAAGTTACGTGGTGAACCGCTGGATCATGTACTATTGCATGGCCCTCCTGGTTTAGGTAAGACCACGCTTTCTTATATTATTGCTAATGAAATGAGCGTGGGAATTAAAGTCACCTCAGGCCCAGTGCTAGATAAGCCAGGTGACCTTGCGGGCTTACTGACTAATCTGGAAACCGGCGATATTTTGTTTATTGATGAGATACACAGACTGAGCCCGGTGGTAGAAGAATACCTGTATTCTGCCATGGAAGACTTTAAGATTGATATTATGCTGGAAAGTGGTCCAAATGCACGCTCAGTGCAGATTAGCCTGAATCCGTTTACATTAGTTGGTGCGACAACACGTTCAGGTTTGCTGACTGCGCCTTTACGGGCGCGTTTCGGCATTAATTCAAGGCTCGCTTATTATGATGCCAAACTATTAACAACGATTGTGCTTCGCTCCTCACAAATTCTTAAAACACCAATTACCGAGGAAGGAGCTTATGAAATTGCAAGAAGAAGCCGCGGGACACCGCGTATTGCAAATGCATTGTTACGCAGAACCAGGGATTTCGCCCAGATCAAAGGTAACGGAACGATCGACACCAAGATTGCAAAATATGCGTTGACTGCACTTAATGTGGACGAGCATGGTCTGGACGAAATGGATAACAAGATCCTGCTGACTATTATTGATAAATTCAAAGGAGGCCCGGTTGGACTAAAAACAATAGCTACCGCAGTTGGTGAAGACGAGGGCACAATAGAAGAAGTTTACGAACCATTCCTGATTCAGGAAGGTTATATGATGCGTACTTCCCGTGGTCGTGAAGTCACCGAAGCGGCTTATAAACATCTTGGCCGTTCCTATCAGGCACAGTCCGGTAGATTATTCTGATCTCCGGCCTGTTCAGGCATCATTTGTGCATGTTCTGTATTAATTAATCAGCTCATAAAAAACGTACCTATTTCAGTATAATTCTGGATATATTTGCGTTTTTTGCTAAAATACTATACATATATGAACATCGAAACAAGAAAACTTACACTTGAAGATTATGACGATCTGAAAGAATCTATGGAACAGGCTTACGATACTTTAGGCGGCCAGATCTGGAGTAAGCATACAATCGCAAGACTTTTAAAATTGTTTCCAGAAGGGCAGCTTTGTATTGCCGTTGATGATAAGGTCGTTGCCTGTTCACTATCTATTATCGTGGATTACGATGAATACGGTGACAAACATACTTATCAATTAATAACCGGGGCTTATACTTTTTCTACGCATGATCCCAATGGAGACACGTTGTATGGTATAGAAATCTTCGTCTCCCCTGAGTTCCGTGGTCTGCGTTTGGGCAGACGTCTGTACGAAGCTAGAAAAGAGCTTTGTGAAAGCCTTAACCTCAAAAGTATTATCGCCGGCGGGCGTATACCAGGTTACCACTCACATGCTGATGAATTAACTCCAAGACAATATATAGATAAGGTAAAAGCAAAGGAACTGTATGACCCTACCCTTACTTTCCAGCTTTCAAATGATTTTCACGTACGGAAAGTATTAAAGAATTATTTGCCGGGCGATCATGAATCGAAGGAGTTCGCCACACTGATAGAATGGAATAATATCTACTATCAGGGAATTGATGCTTCCGCACGCTCAGCGAAAACTATACGTCTGGGATTGGTACAATGGCAAATGCGCTTATTCCCGGATATGGAGGCTTTTTATGAACAGGTGGAATTTTTTGTAGATTCTGTTAGTGGTTATAAGTCCGATTTTCTTCTTTTCCCGGAATTTTTCAATACACCTCTCCTACATCCCTATAATCATTTGCCGGAAATGGAAGCGATGCGTAAACTAGCAGAACTTACGGCAGAAATTGTAGAAAGAATCCAAAGTTATGCTGTGTCGTATAACGTTAACATTATCTCTGGCAGTATGCCAATTATTGAGGATAATAAGCTGTACAACGCAACTTACCTATGCCACCGTAGCGGAAAAACTGATGAATACCGCAAAATCCATATCACACCGAATGAGTTGAAATATTATGGAATGGTTGGCGGAGACAAAATTCAGGTATTTGATACCGACTGTGGTAAAGTTGGTATCCTGATCTGTTATGACGTAGAATTCCCCGAGCTTAGCCGTATTTATGCTGACCAGGGTATGCAGATATTATTTGTACCATTTCTTACCGATACACAGAATGGTTATACGCGTGTAAGGAGATGTGCACAGGCCAGAGCTATTGAAAATGAATGTTATGTGGCTATTGCCGGTTGTGTAGGTAATCTGCCAAAAGTAAATAATATGGATATTCAGTTTGCACAGTCTGCGGTATTCACACCGTCTGATTTTGCTTTTCCCACCAATGCGGTGAAGGCCGAAACCACTCCGAATACCGAAATGATGCTTGTTGTAGATGTAGACCTTCATTTATTAGATGAAGTGCATCATTTCGGCACGGTAAAGATTCTACAGGATCGCAGAAAAGATCTTTACGAAGTGAGGTTATTAAAATAATTATTTTCTGATTAGAAACCAATAAATTAAAAGGATAACGACAATGATCGGGATAAGCCATTTCATTACCGGCCCCGCTCCTTTGTCGTTATCTTCATTTACAGCCTCCGGAGATGGACCCGGGTTATGTTCATGTTGAGAATAATTGTCTTCAACTGGCACAGGTTGTCGACCTGGTGCTTCCTCATGAATGACATTGGTTGTGCTTTCTACATACGCTGATTCCTGTTCAGATTCAACATTTTGACTTAAATCAGGTTCCTGTCCCGGTAATTCCTCATTTTTTCGATTATTATCATTCAAATTTTCCATGTTAATAAGGTTTGGTTTTCAAAGCAAATAACACGAGAGTACTGAAAAGGTTTGCGCCTTAATATTTACCTTTGTACTCTTATGCATCCAAATTCTGTAAATTATACCCAGCTGATTAAAGATGAAGCCCTGAGACTGGGCTTTCAGCAGTGCGGAATTGCAAAGGCCGATTTCCTGGAAGAAGAAGCGCCTAGGTTAGAGAAATGGCTTAAAAACCAACATCACGGATCTATGAGCTATATGGAGAATCATTTCGATAAACGGCTGGATCCTAGAATATTGGTGGATGATGCTAAATCTGTAATTTCTTTAACACTTAATTATTTCCCGGAACAACAGCAAATCGATCCCGATGCCCCCAGAATTAGCAAATATGCTTATGGAAAAGATTATCACCTGGTAATCAAGGACAAACTATTTCAACTCCTTGGTTTTATTCAGGAGCAAATTGGAGAAGTAAGTGGAAGGGCGTTTGTAGATTCTGCCCCGGTGCTTGACCGGGCCTGGGCAAAACGTGCCGGAATTGGCTGGGTAGGTAAAAACAGTAATATTATCAGTAAGAAAACCGGTTCATTTTTCTTTCTGGCGGAGCTGATTATCGACCTGGATTTAGTACCCGATCAGCCTTTTACTACAGATCACTGCGGAAGCTGCACCAAATGTATTGATGCCTGCCCGACAGACGCTATACTGTCGCCCGCGATTATCGACGCAAACAAGTGTATCTCGTATCTAACTATAGAATTGCGGGACGAAATTCCGGCGCAGTTCAATCAACAGATGGGCAACTGGATGTTCGGTTGTGATATCTGCCAGGATGTTTGTCCCTGGAACCGCTTTGCAGTGCCTAATCAGGAACCTGAATTCCAGCCGGCCCCCAATCTCCTGGAGATGAAAAGAGATGACTGGCTGGATATTACAGAAGACGTATTTAGCAAATTATTCAAAAATTCTGCGGTAAAACGGACTAAGTTCAAAGGCCTGGTCCGTAATCTGGATTTCATTAAACAAAACCCGGTTAACGAAACCCCTACTTCAGAGTAAGTGTGTTATTTGAATGATTCTTGTCCGGGACATAGGTATCGCCCAATTTCACTTTTCTTATTTTCTTGTTGGTTTGATAAGGTATTCTAACCTGCTTATCTGCATGTTCCCATATACCTATTGTCTGGTGGATCTTGACCTTAGACCCGTCTGCAAACTCCAGTTCCAGGTAAATTGGTAATGGCTTATTACTTTGATTATTAACTATAAAGGTATAACCATCTTTAGTTTTTGTTGCAGACGAAATACCTAAATCCAGTTCACCTTTACCATAGAACCAACGCTTCCAGAACCAGTCCATGTTTTTGCCAGATCCTGCATTCATTGAGTTAAAGAAGTCTGCAGGAACCGGGTGTTTACCATGCCACTGCTCCATGTAGTGATGCAGTGCTTTCAGGAATAATTCATTACCCAGATAATCTTTAACATACAGATAACCCAGTGCTGGCTTCGGATACGAATTCGTAAACGAGCCACTCCCCTTCAATTCAGGAGTCAAAGTCATGATGGGCGTGTCATTTTTAGTTCCTGATGTTGTTCCAGTCGGTTTAATCCCATAGTCATCGATCATTGCAGGTTCAATCATAGGCGCAATCAGCCATTCTCCTATTGTGGCCCAACCTTCATCCATCCAAGCATGTTTCGTCTCATTAGTTCCCATATAAAATGGAAACAAGCTGTGGAATATCTCATGGACAGTCAATGTGATCGCATCTTCCCTTCTATCTACAGGGTTGTCATTAACCATCATCGGATATTCCATCTGGTCTAACCCATCAAAAATGGTGATATGACTGTAAGGGAATGGCCATCTTGGAAATTTAAAGCTCATCGCGTCGACTGTTTTTCTGGCAAAATCAATTACTTCATAGTAGTCCTGATGAGTAGCGTTAAACACTGCATCAACTCGCGTCCTGCGTCCACTGATTGAATCTACAACCAGACTGGTCGACTTCCATAAATAATGGTCACTTACTGCAAACGCAAAATCCGGAACATGAGACGCTTTAAAATTCCAGGTTTGGCTTTCCCGGCCGGAAGCGATCTTTCCAGATTTTACATCTGCTTCTGTAATCACATCTATCGTCTGATCAGATTTTTCTGCCAGAGCTATCCTTTCTGCGATTTCTGGTTGAAATAATTCAGCGGTATTCTTGAGATCTCCAGTTGCCCAAACACTGAAGTTACCGGGTAGCGTTATTTTCGCATTGAAAGTGCAAAAATCATTATAAAACTCTGCATCACCAGTATAAGGGTATTTGTTCCATCCATCTATATCATCGTATACTGCGATCCTGGGAAAGAAATAAGCGATAAACCATGCCCCGTCATCCACTCTCCCGGTTCTGACATGAGAACCTTTATTCACCAGATAACTGTATTTTATCTTCACTCTAACGTGTTGACCGGGCGCAACTGGTGAAACTGCAGTATACATATTCGTGCCCTCAACATGTAGCGCTGTATCCTGGTATTTTTTATTCCCTATAATTACGGAGGCCAGTTTAACACCTTCCCCTAAATCTTTCTCTGAAATTTTAGAGTCTCTTTTGACGCCTTTCTGATAAAGATTAGGGTATAATTTAAACCAGATTTGTTTCAATGTATCTGGGCTATGGTTGCTGTAATCAATGTCTACAGTACCTTCCAACAATCCTGTCTGTGGATTGAAATGAATGTCCAGCTGATAATCTGCAGTATTCTGCCAGTAAGCAAGTCCAGGTTTCCCATTAATTGCCCTGGTGCCTTTTTTATAGGCATTTTGCAGTTCAGGTGAGATAGGTAATCCCGGTTGGGCAGATAGGCTATAACTGATCAGACAGACCAGACAGATAAATGTAAATCTCTTCATATCAATCTATATTTTGGCGCTCATTTTACAAAAAATATTGTTGTAAACAAAAACCCGCAGACCCCACCATAATTGGTACGGACCTGCGGGCGGGATGATAAAACTTATTTACCGAATTTCATTTTTAACTGTTCCAGCATATCTGAGGTGACATTCTCAGCTGGTTTTTCTTTTCTTGGCTGCTGTTGCGCAGTTCTTACCGGATTACCTGATGGTTTCTGGTTATGAGCTGGCGGTGCCGTAGAGCCGGGTGCTTTTGGTACGCGGTTCAAATCTTTCTTTTTGTTCCATCTCGTCCAGATTTCTTCCAATTTCTTCTTTGTGTACAAAGGAAAGTCCCCTTGTTTCATCCATGCGTAATAACTCGGCTCAATGTCAAATACATTTTCAACCGTCTTATTCTTATGCTTACCGAAGTTAAACACTTCTTCTCCCTGATCGTTGTAAACCATACGACCAGCAAAATCTACCGGTTTATTCATGTTGGTAAATGCATGAAGTGCATCAATATCATTTATAACCGGCTGAGATATTTTACCTTGTTTATCCTCAAAATCTGCACCCTCGTATCGCTCCAGCTGAGCCAGTAATACGTGATAGGTAGCTGTAATGTCTGCCTCTGCCGAATGCGCATTAATAATATCCTTGTCGCAATAAAATTTATAAGCCGCACGAAGGGTTCTTTGCTCCATTTGATGGAAGATATTCTGTACATCAACAAATCTTCTGTCTGCCATGTCAAAATCAACACCTGCACGCAAAAATTCTTCAAGTAATACCGGAATATCAAAACGGTTAGAATTATAACCTGCAAGATCTGCATCACCGATAAACGCAGCAAGTTCCTGTGCAACTTCTGCAAATTTCGGAGCATCTGCAATATGTTCATCGTATATACCATGAATCAAAGATGATTGAAGCGGAATAGGCATACCAGGATGGACACGGAGAGTTTTGATCTGCTCAGTTCCATCTGGCATAGCTTTTAAGATTGCAATTTCAACGATGCGGTCAGATCCCACATTAATTCCGGTTGTTTCCAGATCAAAAAAAGCAAGAGGACGGATTAAATTTAATTTCATTGGTATATTTTTTATAATACTAATATTGATACAAAAGTTCTTAGCTAAGAAATATTATGCCTAAGCCAATACCAATTATCATGATAAGATACATCAATATTTCAGTTGTTGCGAATTTTTTATATTTAGTCCAGAAAGGGTCTTTATCAACAGTCTTTTTCATTTTAGATTACGCTTAGTTTTTGACACTGCCCGCTTTAATGAGCACCCGTTGGTAGGCTGGTAAATTCAAGTCATCTACAATTACACCCTTTGAAGTAGAAGCATGAACGAAATATCCGTTATTTAGGTATACGCCTACATGATCTATTTCCCGTCCGCCGAAAGAAAAGAAAATCAAATCTCCCTCCTGAAGTCTGGAAAAGTCTTTCTTCCTGATTACATCTGCCTGATCGCGGGAGCGCCTGGGTAACTTTTGTCCATAAATCTCCTGATTTAAAAGTAGCGCAAAACCAGAGCAATCGATCCCCTTCTTATTCAATCCGCCTAACCGGTATGGAACCCCGGTCCAGTCAGTAATAAAACGATACAGTTTTTTACTATCTAATGCAGCCATCGCATCAGCCGCTTTTGCACCTCTGCTGCCAGTATTAGCATTTGACGTGTGTCTCCTGCTCGAACAGGAAGTGAAAATTATCGTCCAGGTGAGCGCCAATAGAAAATAACGTAGGTATACTTTTTTCATTGGTTTTAGTTTTATTGTTTGATCAACCTTTGAATTTCATCCAATTTCAATAATGCTTCCACCGGAGTGAGAACATTTACATCCATATTATTCAACATATCTCTGATTTGTACCAGAACCGGATCATCCACAGCAAACATATGGAGCTGATAAGCCTGGTTCTGTACTTTTTTGAAACTATCTTTAATACTTTGTCCTTCAGTTCTGTCAATTTCCAGTTTCTTAAGGATTTCGTTAGCTCTGTTTAGTAGTTTAGGTGGCATACCGGCAAGCTTTGCCACATGAATACCGAAACTATGTTCACTACCGCCCGGAACCAGCTTGCGCAGAAAAATTACTTTACCGGCCATCTCTTTCACGGAGACATTGTAGTTTCTGATCCTGTTCATCGTTGCAGCCAGTTCATTCAGTTCATGATAATGGGTTGCAAAGAGTGTTTTGGGTCTTGCTGAGGGGTGAGTATGCAGAAATTCTGCAATAGCCCAGGCAATGGATATTCCGTCGTATGTACTCGTTCCCCTGCCAATCTCATCCAGCAGAATCAGGCTCCTGTCTGAAATATTATTTAGAATACTCGCCGTCTCATTCATCTCTACCATGAATGTACTTTCTCCAGCTGATAAATTGTCAGATGCACCTACGCGCGTAAATATCTTATCTACCAGACCGATAGCAGCAGATTTTGCAGGGACGAAACAACCCATCTGCGCCATGAGCACGATAAGACCTGTCTGACGAAGGATCGCAGATTTACCAGACATATTTGGCCCGGTTATAATAATAATCTGTTGGGTATCATTATCAAGGAATACGTCGTTGGTAATATATTCCTCCCCTATTTTCAGTCTTTTTTCGATAACAGGATGTCTTCCGCCTTTAATATCCAGCGCTCTGGAGTTATCTAATATTGGCTTGACATAGTGATTTTGTAAACTTAGCTGCGCAAAACATAACAGGACGTCCAGTTGCGCAATTAAGTTTGCATTTTGCTGTATTGGTCTGATATAGCTTGCAACCTGCAACATTAAAGCTTCATATAATCTAACTTCAATCTGCTGAATCTTATCTTCGGCACCAAGAATTTGTTCTTCGTATTCCTTCAGCTCAGGCGTAATATATCTTTCGGCATTAACCAGGGTTTGTTTTCGTGTCCAGTCAGAAGGAACCTTATCCTTATGGGTATGGGTTACTTCCAGATAATAGCCGAAGACATTGTTAAACGAAATTTTCAGCGAAGGTATGCCAGTACTAGCTGCTTCTCTCTTTTGGATTTCGACAAGAAAATCTTTACCCCCTGTAGAAATTGCCCGTAGTCTGTCTAATTCCTGATCCACCCCATCTGCAATGACATTACCTTTCACCAGAAGAGCGGGTGGTTCCTGTTGCAGCTCAATTTCCAACTTCTCGCGAATGCTCAGACATGGATCGAGCTGTGAAGCAAGTTGCATCAGATACGGGTTATTGGTTTCGAGCGCTTTTTCTTTGATAAGCTCAATCTGATATAACGACTTTTTTAATTGACAAAGTTCTCTGGGGCCGCAACGGAGCAAGCCAACCTTGGAAATTAAACGTTCCAGATCCCCTATCAGCTTTACAGGAGTAAGCAGGTCTTCCAGCAAGGTATCCTGTTCAATCAGGTATTCAACCATCCCCAGACGTTCCTGAATAGGCTTCAATTCTTTAAGCGGCATAACAATCCACTTATGCAGCATTCTAGCACCCATTGGAGTCGAAGTCTGATCCAGCACATTAAATAATGTCACTGCATTTTCGTTTGCCGAACTAACCAGCTCCAGATTTCTGATAGTGAATCTGTCCAGCCATAAATATCGGTCTTCTTCTATCCGGGAAATAGAGGTTATATGTTTAAGATTTCTGTGCTCAGTCTCATTTAGGTAATGTAGTACAATACCGGAGGCAACTAAACCTGTAAGCAGTTTTTCAACACCAAAACCTTTCAGCGAGGTAACTTCGAAATGCTTAGTTAATACTTCATCGGCATAATCGGATGTAAAAGCCCAGTCTTCCAGTGCATACGTGTAGAATCTGTCGCCGAAGAGCTCAAAAAACTCCTGGCGTTTACTTTTCTGAAAGATAACTTCAGTCGGCTTAAACCCCTGTAATAGTTTATCAATGTATTCTGCATTTCCCTGTGCAACATGAAACTCTCCTGTAGAGATGTCCAGGAAAGAAATCCCAATTGCATTTTTATCAAGGAAGATCGCTGCAAGGTAATTATTAGACTTTTGACTAAGGATATTATCACTATATGCGACGCCGGGAGTAACCAATTCGGTTACGCCGCGCTTAACGATAGTTTTGGTAGTTTTTGGATCTTCCAGCTGATCGCAGATCGCAACCCGCTGACCAGCCCTGACTAACTTAGAAAGATAATTGTCCAGGGAGTGGTGAGGGAAGCCGGCAAGCTCTATATAGGCTGCAGATCCATTTGCACGCCTGGTTAATACAATCCCTAAAATCTGGGAGGTTTTAATAGCATCTTCTCCGAATGTCTCATAAAAATCTCCTACTCTGAACAATAATAATGCACCCGGGTATTTTGCTTTGATCGCATTATACTGCTGCATTAACGGTGTCTCTTTCGTTTTATCTTTAGCCAAAATGTTATATAAAATTACAAAGCTGTAAATATACTATCTAGGGATTAGCTTTGTGCTTTTTTTTGCAATTTCAAGCTAATCTGATACGAATTATAAAGCAGCAATATAATTAAGGAAGAGTTGCAGAGCCTCTCTCTTGGCGGCAGTAAGCTCAAAGTCAAGTTTGTGCATCAGATAATCTTCCATATCGAAACCAGAAACTTCAGGCAGGCCTTTTATTACTTCCTTTCTCGAATCCAGGCCTTTTTTTAAAGCCCGATTGAAAGCAGCTATAAATTCAGCATCTATTTTTTTATTGGCGACCCATGCAGCATAAACAAAAGGAAGACCGGTAAACGTCATCCATTCTTCACCCATATCATAAACATAGGGATACTTATCTTTCTGGCCGAATGTGCGGTCTCCGATCAGTACAATAGCATCAGTAACCGCATCTGGTTCAGTTGTGAAGGATACGTCTTTTTTGAAATGAAATTTAAGCAGTACCCTGGATAAATTGTTAGAAGTTCTGGAATGTGCATCCAAACGTAAAGTACGAATATCTTCTACTGGTAAATGACTAAAAATAAACACAGAGTTGACTGCACCAACCGAGCCGATACAATAATCTGAAATAATATGCGGATCGGCAATTAATGGAATCGCCGCTACAGGGATCAGTCCGATATCTACGGTACCATCAATTACTTTAGCAGCACAATCAGTTGGAATATCAAGGCTCAGGTCAATCTCTTGTAAGATTGGGGAATGTTCAATTCCGTAAATGAAGGGTTTAGTATTAGTATAGGAAACAGCTGAAATACGTATCTTATTCAATGTTATATGCTTATAATGGCTATAACCTTTTGGGGTTATAAACTCATGTTTTGAATTTTTATCCTAGGAATTAATTACCGGAAGTTTATAGAACTGAGGTTTAACATCTTCCTCAAATTCCACATTTGTATAATCGGTAACAACATTATAAAGCGTATCCCTTTCAATCGGTTCACGTTTAACCTGTTTAATGAGATTAACAAGCTCTCTGGTACTCATACCAGGATGCTGCTCTTCTGCCCCGGCCATCGAATAAATCTTAGTCGTATCATCCAAGGTGCCATCAATGTCATCAACGCCAAAATTTAGAGATAATTGAGCTGTTTCTCTACTAATCATCGCCCAATAGGCCTTAATGTGATCAAAATTATCCATATAAATCCTCGCAATTGCGTAGTTACGAAGGTCTTCTATAACTGAAACCTCGGGCACATGATCCATCTGATTATTCTGATTACGGAATTTCAACGGAATAAATGCCTGAAAACCAACTGTTTTATCCTGTAGTTGTCTCAAACGCTCCATATGATCTACTCTGTGCCAGTACTCTTCTATATGGCCATAAAGCATCGTCGCATTTGTACGCATTCCAATCTTGTGAGCTTGTTCATGGATATCCAGCCACTGCTCTGCGTTACATTTATCGTTTGCAATCTTCTCTCGCACCTCGGGATGGAAGATTTCTGCACCACCACCCGGCATAGAGTCCAGTCCGGCATCCTGCATATACTTCATACCATCATAGTGGCTGAGTTTCGCTTTTTTAAAGATATAATAATACTCCACGGGAGTTAATGCCTTAATGTGAAGGTCGGGACGGTGTGCCTTAGACCTGCGGAAAAATTCGGCATAAAAGTCGAGGTTCTGCTTTGGAACGACGCCACCGGTAATGTGTACTTCAGTTACAGGTTCATTATCATATTTTTTCAACGCGTCGATCATGGCGTCGACACTCATTTCCCAGCCTTCTTCTTTGTTCTTAATTAAACGTGAATAGGAACAGAAGTTACAACTGTATACACAAACATTCGTCGGTTCTATATGAAAATTACGGTTAAAGAAAGTACGGTTACCATGTCTTTTCTCTCTGATATAATTAGCCAGTACACCCAAATAACCTAGTTCCGCATACTTATAAAGATATACTCCGTCATCAAAGGAAATTCTCTCTTCGCGCTCTACTTTCTCTGCGATGGCCAATAGTTCTGGAGACAGATCTTTATCGGAAATCAGGAAAGCGAGTTTTTGTGTCGTGTCCATTTATTATCAATTATAAAGTCAAAAGTAAGATAAAAACATCAGAAGATGGTTCCAGAGGCTGTTTTGGCTGTCAGTTTTGTGTCATAGCTATACCATAACAACGCTTTCGAAAAATCAGGACATGAAAAAGGCCGATCATGATGTGATGATCAGCCTTTGAAAATTGCGTTTATAGCGTGTTATTTCGCTGCTTTAGTGTAGTTCAAAACAATATATGCAGAAGAACTACCGTATTCAACAGGTGACTTCAAAGTCAGGTTATTGTCGTCGGCGTGTGAAAGGATAAGTCTGTAACCTTCTGTTACATTTTTCGCTTTATCACCTTCATTCAGTTTTTTAAACTGGAAAGTCTCGTCAGCAGTACTCACAGACCAGAAAATGTCCTGAGTTCTGCTCGGGCAATCAGTAGTTCCAGGCAGCATATAAGAACCATTTCCACTGTTTGTCAATCTCCAGGTACTACCTATAAAACATTTATAAGATGCTTCATTAAACAGTGATTTCACATTCGCTGCCGGTACTCCCTCAAACGTAATATCATTTAATACCCAGTTTCCAGTCACATTTCCTCTTTTCAGGCTAGCACCTGCGGAAGCATTTTTTGTGGATGAACAACTCTGTAAAACCATCAATGAACTGCATAAAATGGCTGCTATTACTAATATTCTTTTCATATACTTGTGTTTTTGAAAGTCAACTTACACAAACCCTGCCAAAAACCCTATTTAACAGAAATTCTATGCATAACAAAACTACAGCCATCCACGGAGGAAATATAACACCAAGTGCAACCGGAGATGTGACTCCTGCAATTAGTTTATCTACAACTTTTTACAGAGACGAAAACGGCGGATACCCGGGCGGACACATGTATAGCCGTGTCAGCAATCCGAACCGTACTGCTTTAGAGACAATATTGGCAAAACTGGAGAAAGGAACAGAATCCTGTGCATTTTCATCAGGTAATACCGCTGGAATGGCAGCGTTCCAGGCTCTAGCGCCGGGAAGCCATATTATTGCCCCCGACGATATGTACTGGGGTTTTAAAAAACAACTGCTGTCTATTTTCGAAGGGATCCTGGAGATTGATTTTATAGATCTGACTAAGCCTGAACTCGTCTCCCCAGCGATCAAATCAAATACGGTGATGATCTGGACAGAAACACCCTCTAATCCACTCCTTAAAATCACTGATCTCACGGCCATTTCTAAGATCGCAAAGTCGCATCAACTGATTCTGGCCTGTGATAACACTTTCGCCTCTCCATGTTTCCAAAATCCAATTTTGCAGGGAGCAGATCTGGTAATGCATTCTACTACCAAATATATAGGCGGCCACAGTGATGTACTCGGCGGTGTCCTGATTACAGCTGGTCCTTCTGCTTATTGGGACAAGATCAGGAATATTCAGCAGATTGGCGGTGCAGTTCCTTCCCCTTTCGACTGCTTTCTGTTACTGAGAAGTTTAAAAACTCTTCATTACCGGATGAAAGGTCATGCTGAAAACGCATTACTTTTTGCTCAGTATCTGGAAGCGCACCCGTTAATTGAAAAAGTGTATTACCCTGGTTTACCTTCACACCCACAATATGAAGTCGCTGTTAAACAAATGACAGGCTTTTCCGGAATGCTGTCTGTGTTGGTTAAGGGCGATGGAGAAAATGCTAAAAAAGTAGTTAATAAAGTTCATCTGTTCGCTCAAGCTACCAGTCTTGGCGGTGTAGAAAGTTTAATTGAGCATCGGGCCTCAGTAGAGGGTCCTGACACAAAAACGCCACAGAATTTAATTCGGATATCTATTGGACTTGAAGATGTAAACGATCTGATTGCCGATTTCGAGCAGGCTTTACGCTAAAAATGAGTTTAAAACTCAACAATAAACTATTGCAAATGAGTGTTTTGTGAGTAATTCAAAATTTAATTTTGGATATTAATCACAGAACACTACATTTGTAACCATAAAGCGAGAGCTTTTCAAGTCAGCCTGCACAGGTTTGATTTATAAAGAAGTGGCGAGAGACAGGCTCCTAGACCCACTGGCAACCCTCCCAAATGGAGAAGGTGCCAATTCCTGACCAGACAGCATATTGCTGATTGGAAAGATAAATTTAGACAAATGAAAATTACAATGCCTCTAGCGCGAATGCGCAAAACTTCTTTAAATATTATTAAGCTTGCTTACGTACACAATTATATGTGTTGTTGCGCTGAATAATAAAAACTAATTCCGACCATTTTTCCCGGAAAGCCTCTGAACGAGGTTCTGATAAGCATGCTTTGCTGTATAAATCACCCTACACTTCATTTTACAACCTTAAAAACCCAAATATATGTCAGCCAACTATAAATTTGAAACCTTACAGATCCACGCAGGACAAGAAATCGATCCAACGACAGGGTCAAGAGCAGTCCCTATCTACCAAACTACTTCTTATGGTTTTAAAAGTGCCGAGCATGGTGCAAATCTATTTGCGCTAAAAGAATTCGGTAATATATATACCAGACTGATGAATCCGACAACGGATGTATTTGAAAAAAGAATTGCCGCATTGGAAGGTGGAGTTGCCGCATTGGCAGTCTCTTCAGGTCAGGCAGCTCAATTTATTGCATTGAGTAATTTTCTGCAGGCTGGTGACAATTTCGTCTCTTCGCCTCATTTATATGGTGGGACCTACAATCAATTTAAAGTCGCCTTTAAAAGACTGGGTATCAATGCAAAATTTGCAGCCACTGATCAGGTTGAGGATTTTGAAGCTCAAATAGATAATAATACAAAAGGAATTTACCTGGAAAGTATTGGGAACCCTTCCTTCAGTATACCTGATTTTGAAAAATTAGCATTACTGGCGCAAAAATACGACATCCCATTAGTCGTCGACAATACTTTTGGTGCTGCAGGTTATTTGTTTAAACCTTTAGAACATGGTGCTCATATCGTCGTACAATCCGCTACTAAATGGATCGGCGGACACGGTACAAGTGTTGGCGGAGTGATCGTTGATGGCGGTAATTACAACTGGGGAAATGGAAAGTTCGAACAATTCAGTAAGCCTTCTCCAGGATATCACGGACTAGTTTTCAGTGACGTATTCGGTGTGAATAGTGAACTGGGAAATATTCAGTTTATTATCCGGGCGAGGGTTGAAGGCTTAAGAGACTTTGGTCCGTCACAATCTCCTTTTAACTCTTTTCTTTTGATTCAAGGATTGGAAACACTTTCACTTCGTGTTCAAAGACATGTAGATAATGCGTTGGCCTTGGCTAACTGGCTGGAAAACCACGAAGCGGTCAAAAAAGTATATTATCCCGGACTGGAAAGCAGCCCATATCACCTCAATGCTAAGAAATACCTTAAAAACGGGTTCGGTGCTGTATTATCTTTCGAACTGGAAGGCGATAAAGACCAGACGATTAACTTCGTAAACTCTTTAGAATTAGTTAGCCATCTGGCAAATGTGGGTGATGCAAAAACATTAATTATCCAACCGTCTGCCACTACACATCAGCAACTTAATGATGAGGAGCAACTGGCTGCCGGGATCACTCCACAATTACTGCGTGTGTCTGTCGGAATTGAACATATCGACGATATCAAAGCAGACTTTGAACAAGCTTTCGAAAAAATAAAATTATAGTAATCCATTGCAAGAACAAGCCTATATGTCATCTAACCATATTTTCAATTACCATAAGCTTTTTAAACTCGAGAACGGAAAAAAGGTCCGTGGTTTACAGATTGCCTATCATACATATGGTAAATTAAATGCCGATAAATCAAATGTAATATGGGCTTGTCATGCACTAACCGCAAATGCAGATGTTCTGGACTGGTGGAAAGGTCTTTTCGGCGAAAACTCATTATTTAATCCGGAAGAACATTTTATTATCTGTGCAAATGTATTGGGTTCGCATTATGGGACTACCAATCCGCTGAGTACAAATCCGGTTACTGGTCTGCCCTATTACCTTTCCTTCCCGGAATTTGGTATAAGAGACATCGTTAAAGCGCACCAGTTGCTCGCCGATGACCTTGGCATCCGTAAACTTAAGGTATTAATTGGTGGTTCACTCGGTGGGCAGCAGGCAATGGAATGGGCAGTAAGCAATCCTGATTTTACTGAAAACCTGATACTTATTGCGACGAATGCTTTCCATTCCCCATGGGGAATAGCTTTCAATGAAAGTCAGCGCCTGGCGATCACTACAGACCGCACATTTTTTGCCCAGAGCCCTAATGGCGGTTTAAAAGGTCTTAAAGCAGCCAGAAGCATTGCCTTACTTTCCTATCGTACTTACGACGCTTATGTTGCGACACAGGTGGAGAGTGTAAACGAGAAGACGGACGGCTTTCGGGCATCATCTTATCAGAATTATCAGGGTGAGAAGCTGTGTAAACGTTTCAATGCTTACAGCTACTGGTATCTGACCAAGGCTATGGACAGTCATAATGTTGGCCGGGGCAGAAAAAGCGTTGCAGAAGCACTGCAGCAAATTAAAGCCGATACCCTGGTAATTGGAATACCTAATGATTTGTTGTTTCCACTTTGTGAACAGGAGTATCTCGCAAACCATATCCCTCATGCCAAATTCCAGAAACTTCTATCTGCTTATGGCCATGATGGCTTTCTGATTGAAACCGACGAACTAACTAATATCATAGGCAATTTCCTAAAGGAAAATGCAAAAAATAAAATTGTTAAACTTCATAAAACAGCATAGATGAGCACGAAACTAAAAATAGGAATTTTTGGATTTGGTGTCGTTGGCCAGGGATTACATGATATTATCCGTGGACAAGACCTGAACCTGGAAATTATTAAAATCGCTATAAAGAACCCAAATAAGAAGAGATCACTGGATAGTAGTCTTTTTACGACCGATCATGATGAAATACTGGATAATCCGGATATCAATACCATCGTCGAATTAATTGATGATGCAGATGCTGCTTTCAAGATTGTTAAAAAGGCACTGAGCACTGGTAAACATGTAGTGTCGGCGAACAAAAAAATGATTGCTAACCATTTGGAAGAACTGGTTAAATTACAGGAATTACACGGAACCTCACTACTTTATGAAGGCGCAGTTTGCGGAAGTATTCCTATCATTCGTAATCTGGAGGAATATTATGATAACGAACTCCTGCACGGAATAAGCGGAATTTTTAATGGATCATCCAACTATATTCTCTCCAAAATATTCAATGAGAATATGCCCTATGATGTTGCATTAAAACAAGCTCAGGATTTAGGATTCGCCGAAACCGATCCAATTATGGACGTTGGCGGATACGATCCTAAATTTAAACTTGCTATTGCAACTGCGCATGCATACGGTCTGTTTATTGACCCGGATAAAATATTGAACATTGGTATCCAGAATTTATCGGAGCAGGATATTCAGTATGCAAGGGAAAAGAACTTTAAAATAAAGTTGGTTCCGACTGCAAGAAAGATCAGCACTAAGCAGGTGATTACCTACGTACTTCCCAAATTTGTTAAGTCTGATGATTTCCTTTACAACGTGGAAAATGAATATAACGGAGTAACTGTTCAGGCAGCTTTCGCCGACAAGCAATTTTTCTTCGGGAAGGGAGCTGGCGGTCACCCTACCGGTGCGGCAGTGTTGTCAGACATAGCAGCATTAAGATATGGATACAAGTATGAATACAAAAAATTCCACCAGCATAACGGCCTGATCCATACCGATCAGGTGAATATTGAGGTTTACCTGCGCTATACCCATGAGTACACCGTAGAGAAGCTGAAAATTGAAAATATTCTGGAACGTTTTGTCAGAAATGACTATAAATACGTAATTGGAAGCGTGAGCTTAAAGTCACTGCTTGCCAACCGGGATCTGTTACAACAAAAAGATGTATTTATTGCTCATACCGGCAGGTATACTTATACGGATCAGCAGATCGAGGTAATTGCCGGAGAAGAAGTTAGTTATAACTAATATTTTGTGTGTTTTGATACAAGCAGGCCGGGTTAACCGGCCTGCTTTGTTTTTTATTAGATTTCGCGATTAATATCCCAGTTCTCGAGATAGTCCGCCACCCGGCGTACAAAAGTACCACCAAGAGCTCCATTAACAACCCTATGATCGTAGGATAGCGAAAGATACATCATGTGTCTGATTGCAATAACATCTCCGTATTCAGTTTCTAAAACTGCAGGTTTTTTCTTAATTGCCCCTACTGCAAGTATAGCCACTTGTGGCTGATTGATAATAGGTGTCCCCATCACATTACCAAACGACCCGACGTTAGTTAAAGTAAACGTACCGTTTTGAGTTTCATCCGGTTTAAGCTTAGATGCTCTTGCGCGAACTGCAAGGTCGTTAACAGATTTGGTCAACCCTACAAGATTCAGCTGGTCTGCATTTTTAATTACAGGTACAATCAGATTGCCACTAGGTAGTGCTGCTGCCATCCCAATATTGATATCTCTTTTTTTGATGATTTTGGTACCATTTACAGATACATTGATCATCGGAAAATCTTTGATCGCCTTAGTAACCGCCTCAATAAAAATTGGTGTAAACGTTATTTTTTCGTTTTCTCTCTTCTCAAAATTCTTTTTAACCTTATCACGCCATAGAACCATATTGGTTACATCTGCTTCCACAAATGACGTCACATGAGCTGAGGTTTGCTTACTCATTACCATATGGTCTGAAATGAGCTTACCCATACGATCCATCTCTATGATCTCATCGGCACCTGAGACACTTACACCTGCAGGATTAGATATTACCGGAGCAGCACTAACCGGCGCTTCCTTTGAGTTTGGCGTGCCTGCTTGTTTATTTTCAGCAGCAGCTTCCTTAACTACCGCTGCCGCAGGGCGGCTCTGCTGAATATAACTTAACAAGTCATCTTTTGTCAGGCGGCCATCTGCACCGCTGCCATTAATGTTTTCCAGCTCTGCTGTGCTTATATTTTCCTGGCTGGCGATACTCCTGACTAAAGGAGAATAGAAACGATCGGAATCAGACTTTACCTGCTCTTCTGTATCCGGTTTAACTTCTAATTGCGTAGTGCCTGGAATTTCAGTCAGAATATTTTCTTCGATGTCGTCTTCAACTGACTCATCTACACTCTTTATTTCCTCTGCATTTTCACCATCGGTTTCTATATACGCGATAACTGCACCTACCTGCACGACGTCGTCTTCCTGATACAATTGTTTTATCAGTTTACCCGCTACCGGAGAGGGTACTTCTGAATCTACCTTATCGGTGGCTATTTCTAAAAGGGTATCATCCAAACTGATCATATCACCTGGTTGTTTCAACCATTTGATAACAGTTGCTTCCGCAACACTTTCGCCCATTTTGGGTAATAATAATTCGTATTGTGCCATTTAGTTTATAGTAAATTTGGTTTTTCCAATCAGCTGCAAAAGTAAGTCTTTTTTAGACTAATTCTTCATCTTCTTTCAGGAGATTCACAATCATGGTCAATGCAGCGGCAGCTGAACGCTCTATATTCTGTGCTCTTTTGTTGCTAAAATGATGCAGTTTCGCAACCACGCGATTCCGGTTAGCTACTGCTACCCAAACTGTTCCTACAGGTTTTCCGGGAGTCTCCCCACCGGGGCCAGCGATTCCGCTTACTGCAACACTATAATCAGTTTTAAAATGTTTCAACGCGCCCAAAGCCATCTCTTTTACTGTTTCTTCACTAACTGCACCGTAAGCTTCAAGCGTCTGCGGTTTAACCCCTAAAACAGATTCTTTAAGTTCATAAGAATACACGACAGCACCACCCGCAAAAACACTTGAGCAGCCAGGGTGTCTGGTAATCAGATGTGATAAATAACCACCCGTGCAACTCTCGGCAGCAGATAATGTCAACCCCTTCTGATCCATAATATTGAGCATAACCTTTTCCAGATCAATATCATCATCGCTCACAACATAAGCTCCTAACCGATCGGTAATCAGATTGGCATACAGATTTACGTTTTGCTGGAGCTGCTGCTCATCCTTACCAGAACTACTTAAACGTAACCTTACTTGTCCTAATTTAGGCAGGTAGGCCAATTTTATAGTTTCAGGCAGGCTGTCTTCTATATCTTCGATACGCTGAGCTAGAAATGATTCACCCAGGCCGGCAGTGAGAATAGTCTTATGGTAGATGAAAGGCAGTTCAAATCTTTGCTTTATTCTGGGGATGATCTCTTCGTCCATTAAGTACATCATTTCAAAAGGAACACCAGGCATAGACACGAAGATCTTTCCGTTTCTTTCAAACCACATACAAGGTGCGGTTCCGTTTAAATTCGGTACTACGGTACAACCATCCGGAACATCCGCTTGTCTGATATTAGCCTCTAACATTGGCCGGCCATTCTTACTGAATATTTCTGTAACATGCTTCAGCACAGCGGGATCATTCCTCATTCCCATACCAAAATACTTGGCAAGTGTGAATTTCGTGATATCGTCTTTTGTCGGCCCGAGTCCGCCGGTTATTAAAATCAGGTCGGCCCGGTTTTCGGCTAAAGCCAGTGCATCAAGGATATGTGATTCATCATCCGAGACAGAGGTGATCTGTTTAACTTTTATTCCAGCCTGATTTAAAACTTTCGCCATCCAGGCGGAGTTTGTGTCAACTATCTGACCGATAAGGATTTCATCACCAATGGTTATAATTTCAGCTAACATATGTAATTAAAAACGCGTATAGTACGCTTGTTGTTTACTTAGTTTAAGATCCTGCAACACCGATGCTTTAACACGTATTGTTAAGCTGTAACTTCTGTACGGCCCGATCGGGATCCAGTTAATATTCATATCCCAGCAATGCAGATCTCTGTAAATTGCGAAAGATGTAGGTGACAGACCTTTATTTTTAAAATCCACCCCTGAAGTGAATACCACTTTCCATTTAGGTGTAACGCTAAAATCACCATTAAAGTTCAAGGTATTTGTACTTGTTGGAGATAATCCGTTAGCCAACTTTGAATAATAATAGCTATAAGAGAATGTAAAATTCCATGGAATCTTGAAGTCGACAAATGCATTTGGATCACTGCTAATTTGAGCCAGTTCTGCTGCCTGCTCCGGCGTCATTCCTGTTTTTTGCTTTTGCTCAGTGAGGTTGTCCAGGTTTTCATTTCTTTTTTTGAAGGCTTCTGCATTAAGACTGTAACCGAAAGATAAACCAAAGTTCACCAGCCGTGGTACCGTAATCTTGTCTATTACAGTCCGGATTGGCAACCCGTTGGCATCAAAACCATCATTTCTTACTGCATAAGGATTCAGCGTTCCCGTATAGGTCACACCAAATTTATCAGAGAACTGGGATCTTCCGTTAAAGTTCAGGTTGGATAATTTAAACTCAGGTGCCAGAAAGTTATAAGACCCGTTTATACTCAAGCCCTGAATAATAGGAATCTTCTTCGTTCCCGTTCCAGTCGTATCTTTGGAAGAAAATACCTTCGCTTCTAAAGTATTATCCAATCCGAAATTGATACTCGCATTTTCGCCCTGTGAAGGCCCGCCGTATAGCGTTCCGTTATGAATAGAATACAGTCTGTTTTTATTCGTAACCGGATCAATTACGTTTGTTTTGTCTTGGTAAAGCAATGGTTTGTAATAGCCATATTTAGCTGCAGAAAAATCTGGACGGTAGCTAAAACTTGTCGTTGGTGTACTTACCAAACGTAAAGCTTTTAATTTCCCTTTTTTAAATTGAAGTGTATTGTAGACCTTCGTAGATAGCCCCATATTAAAGCTATATTCCCCGGAACGGTTAAATCCGTTAACCGTGTCCATGACAATCTGATCAGGAGCGACTACTCCATTTGTTAATCCACCTCTGATTGCAGTTTGTCTGGTTGACATAAAATGCCATTTCTCGACATACGTACCACCGGCGTTAAAATTAAAATATTTTAGTGCTGTAAAGTTGATGCTAATCGGCACAGTCTGCTGGATACCGTTCCGAAACTGACTCAGGGTCTCCTTTCTGAATAAAAGACTATCTGGTGAAGTGATGGAGTTGGCAGAGACCATATTATAGCCCATCGTGACCTTTTGGTACCACTTCTGCTCTCCCACATTATTTTTTGAATTAAAAGGGCTGAACGACTGCACAGAAAGAGACATATCCGGTAAGGTTACGTCCACATTTTTGCTTTTTGTACTCTGATTACTACGTGCGGCTGCAGCAAAAGTAATTTTACCATCGGCCATCGTTTTACCGTAACTAATACTGGATGATAATTCATTTTCCGTGATCGCCTGGAAATTAAAGGAGTTGCCACCTGCTGTATTAACGTTATAACCACTGGTTTTGATGTTTACACTTGAAGAGAATGTCGTACCAGGATGTGCAGCTGCATTTTGCGAGTGCACCCATTGTATACTGTAATCTTTTCTGGGTTCATATTGTGGTGTTCCTTCCAAACCATAACGGTTGCTCCCGTAATCTAACTTAAGATTACCGTTATATTTATACCTTTTCACATAGTTTGAAGTAACAGATGCGCCATAAGATCCTCTTGTAAAATAAGTTCCAAGAATTTTAGCGTCCCAATAATCATTGAGGTTCATATAGTAACCACCATCTCTAAGAAAGAATCCTCTGGTAAAGTCATCTCCAAATGAGGGCATGATAATACCCGAATTACGTTTGTTCGGTTTGGGGAAAAATGCGAAAGGCAGGCCGAGTGGTAAAGGAATGTCTTCTATCTTCAAATATACCGGACCTGTTATAATCTGCTTATCGGTAACGATCCCTTTAGTAATATAAATCCCGAAATGCGGATGCGGTAGATTACAAGTACTGTAGGTCACACCCTTAATATGGATTTCATTATCCGGTTGTCGCTTGCTTTGGCCGCCGGAGAAGAACCCCCCCTCCTGTTCGGTGAACGTATTAAATACTGTACCCTTACCTGATTTAGTATTGTAGAAAAGCGAATCTGCACTTGAAGACCCTTGCTGATCCATTTTGAAAATTGGCTTGCCCAGATATTTTCCATTGGCAGCCTTCCTTCCGCTCGCAAATACGGTATTGTCTTTGGAATTATAAGTAATATAATCTGCGTCCAGTTCAAATGAACCGTAAATAACGCGGGCTTTACCATATAAATAGATAATGCTTTTGTCCTTACTATATTTAGTTGAATCCTGTGCAGAATATTCGATTTTTGAAACTTCTTCTGCCTTGCCGGGTTGTCTGGGCTGTACAGGTTTTAAAGTATCTGTTCCAACAGTGTCTTGTTGCTGAACAACCGGTGTCTGGAATTTGTAGTTATAAGCATAGCTTGCCTCACTGGTAATAACCATAAGCAATAGACTAAGCAAGAAGACGGATCTGTGTAAAAGTTTCAAATTATAAGCGGAATATAACTTCAAATTGTTGTTTAAGCCAAAACGTCCAAAATTAATGAAAAATATAGCATAGAATCATGTAAATGAGTGTTTGTCCGTTAATTATTGTTAAAGACCTAATATAACACTGATTTACAATCGATTAACACATTACCCAGATTGCATTTTTAACATTTCAAAATTTCATCAGTCGTCGTTGAATTTTACGTTTTTGCCCTCGTTTATGGGCTAAAAAATTTATTATACTATCTTTGCGGTCTAATTTCACACCTTTAAACCAAGTTATTTGATGATATTCAAAAGAAATATATTTCTGCTGCCGCTCTTGTTCCTTTTTTGTACACTCAGCTCCTTTGCACAGGGATATAAAGTAAAAAGAATAGTGATTGACGCTGGTCATGGCGGCAATAAACCGGGTGCTTCAGGCAGTTTCTCCAAAGAAAAGAATGTAGCCCTGCAGGTTGCCTTAAAACTTGGGCGAAAATTTCAACGGGATATGCCTGGTGTCCAAATTATTTATACACGTAAAACGGATATAGATGTTTCTTTATACAGGCGTGCCGAAATAGCTAACAATGCGAAAGCCGATCTATTCATTTCTATCCATTGCAATTCTATGCCCGATAGAAGAGTAGTAACAGGGCATACCGTGCGAAAAGGTAAAAGGATTCCCAGATATGGTTATGTCAAGAATAAAGTAACAAGGGGAACTGAGACTTTTGTTGCCGGTAGTCACCGGCTTAATGAGCAGGATCTAGCTATTAGAGAGAATGCTGATGCTGCCCTGGAAAAGGATTATAAAAAGAATTATAATGGTTATGATCCTAAAGATCCCGAAACATTTATTATCTTATCTTTGTTTAAAAATCTATACAGGGACAAAAGTCTTAGATTGGCCCGGTTAATGCAAAACAATTATACCAAGAAGAATAAAAGACTGAACAGAGGAGTAAAAGAACAAGGTATTTTGGTCCTGCAGAGATGCGGTATGCCAGCTGTTCTTACTGAAATTGGGTTTATATCCCACCCTTCTGAAGAAAGTTATATGAATTCTGCCAGCGGACAGAATGAAATTGTAAGTGCAATTTTTGATTCCGTGAAGACCTATAAAAAAGAAACAGAAGTAAAATAAGTAAACCACCCTAAGTGAAAATAGCAAACGAAACCAAAGTAGGCATATTAGCAGCCTTTTCCATCGCCTTATTAATTATTGGCTACAACTTCCTTAAAGGAAACTCCATCTTTTCAAGCGAAACAGTATTATATGCTAGATACTCGAGGGTGGACGGCCTTGCGGTTTCTAAACCTGTTCTTATTAACGGGTTTCAAATCGGCCGTGTAGACAAGCTTATTTTGCAGC
This sequence comes from Pedobacter antarcticus, assembly GCF_900103515.1. Lineage (NCBI taxonomy): Bacteria > Pseudomonadati > Bacteroidota > Sphingobacteriia > Sphingobacteriales > Sphingobacteriaceae > Pedobacter > Pedobacter antarcticus. The sequence goes on along the minus strand of NZ_FNGZ01000001.1, from coordinate 508,537 downwards.
CTAACGGAACTATCATCGCTACATTAAAGATCCAGGGTAAGTATGACATTCCTAAAAACAGCATTGCAAAGTTAGAAAGTACTGATTTACTGGGAAGTAAGGCTATCGTTATGGCTCTGGGAACAGGACAGGACTTTGCACAGGATGGCGATACGCTTAATGCTAATGTCGAGAAAAACCTGATGGAAGCCGTTCAGCCGGTACAGAAAAAAGCAGAATTGATAATCGGTAAGATGGACTCGATTCTAACCAGTGTCAATACTATTCTAAATCCTAATTTTCAGAAAAATGTGGATAAAAGCTTTAACAGTATCGCTGCTACACTGACTTCATTGGAAGGAACTTCTAAAAAGGTTGACGGACTGGTAGGCACAGAAAGTAAAAGGATCGCTGCTATTCTCGCCAACGCAGAAAGTATCTCACTGAACCTTAAAAACAATAATGAAAAAATCAACGCTATCCTAAATAACATTAATACTATCACCGATCAGGTGGCTGCTGCCAATTTCAAACAGACATTAGATAATGCAAACAAAGCTGTCTCAGATTTACAGGGTATCGTGACCAAAGTTAATAACGGTCAAGGTACTTTAGGGCTGTTAGTTAACGACACTAAAATGTATGATAATCTAAACAATGCTTCCAAAAATCTGGACAACCTAATTATTGATCTGAAAGAGAATCCTAAACGTTATGTACACTTCTCTGTTTTCGGAGGTGGAAATAAAAAGGACAAATAATAAACGTCCAGTTTCAACAGATATAAAAAAAGCGCCTAAATAGGCGCTTTTTTTATATCTGTTATTTTTGAATATTTCTAGATGGAATAAGTATGGCCTTCTAAAGCCAGCTCTGTTGAGTGAAACTTACCTTTCGCTTCTTCAAGCAGGGGCAATAACACCCTGTACCGCGATGAAAAGTGACCAATGATCAATTTAACTGCGCCGACCTCCTGTGCTATCTCAGCGGCTTGTAATGCGGTGCTGTGATGAGTAGTGTTCGCACGCTCAATTAGCTCATGAAGAAAAGTTGCTTCATGATATAGTACGGTGCAATTTGTCAGACTCTCCAGATAACTTCCGTCCGCCAGCGTATCTGAACAGTAACAGTAACTTTTAGGGGCATCTGAATCTACTGTGTAATCACTATTCTTAATGAACCTGCCGCCAGGTAAAGTCAAATCAAGTCCTTTTTTCAGAAGTGGATAATACTCCGGAGCAATACCTGCTTCCTCCAACTTATCTGCAATTACCTTTCTTAATCGCTTCTTCTCAGAAAATTTAAATCCGGTACAGGGTATCCTGTGATTCATGATTATAGTTTCGACCACTACATCCTGATTCTGAAAAATAACCCTCGGTTCATCAGCCACTACAGGATTAAATAACAATTCAAATCTCAATACCGTATCCGAGTATTTAAACTGTATATCTAATATATCTTTTAAGGCAGCTGGCCCATAAACATAAAGCGGCTTAATTCTGCCATTCAGATGCATCGTAGAAATCAAACCGATTAATCCGAAATAATGATCTCCATGTAAATGGCTAATAAAGATAGTATCTATTTTGCTCGCCTTTAGGCCAAATTTGATCAACTGCTGCTGAGTACCCTCACCACAATCAATCAGATAGAACTTTTCATTACAATTCAGTAATTGGGCGGAAGGATTTCTATTAAATACAGGGGTAGCAGAACTGCTGCCCAAAATGGTTAATTCAAATTTCATTTATTCATCCTCATCAAAACTTCCCAACAACTCTTTTTCGATCTCCTCCATAAAAATAAGATCCTCAGCTTCAGCTAACGAACCCAGGATGTGCAGGGACTGATCTACAGATGAAAGTCTGAGTATCTCTGCAATACAGTCAGCTACGCCGGTAACGATAAACAAACCTTTAGCCTTTTTACATAGCCTGTCTGCTACAAGCAGGCAACTCAGATCCTGAGAATCATCGCATGACTTTACTTCAGACAAATCCAGAACGATATTACAATATCCATCTGCATTTAATAAAATAAATTCCGATTTAAGCCCGGGCACATTAAAATCTGTAAATTTAGTTTCATCAAGCCTGATAACAACATACTTTTCGTGTTTATCTACTGAAAATTTCATAGGCTTATTTGCTTATTACCAATTTAAACAATTATACTGACAAAAGTTCTTCTATACTTTGCAGAACGTTTTTCTCGATACGTTCCTGAATATCATCCTGTGTATTTTTAATGAACTCATCTCCCGTAATTTGCTCGAAAAGCTCAATATATCTCGCGGAAATTGATTCAACTAATTCTTCATTCATTTGCGGAACAACCTGCCCGTCTTTCCCCTGAAAACCGTTTTCAATTAACCACTTACGTACAAATTCTTTAGACAGTTGTTTTTGTGCTTCCCCTGACTCCTGACGCTCCAGATACCCTTCAGCATAAAAATAGCGACTGGAATCTGGCGTATGAATCTCATCGATAAGATAAATCTCCTCACCCACTTTACCAAATTCATATTTAGTATCTACTAAAATCAGTCCGCGCTCAGCCGCCATTTCCGTACCTCTTTGGTAAAGGGCGTGCGTGTACTCTTCCAATTTATCGTAGTCGCTGATGGAAACGATTCCTTTAGCCAGGATGTCTTCCCTTGAGATATCTTCATCATGCCCTACCGCTGCTTTAGTAGTAGGTGTGATGATCGGTTGTGGCAATTTATCATTTTCTTTAAGGCCATCTGGCAAAGATACACCGCATACTGACCTTTTTCCAGCGCTATATTCCCTCCAGGCATGACCTGCGAGATAACCACGAATAACCATTTCCACTTTAAAAGGCTCACAGATCCTTCCAATTGTAACCATTTCATCTGGTACTGACAGCACCCAGTTAGGTACAATATCAGCTGTAGCTTTTAAAAATTTAGCTGCAATCTGATTTAAAACCTGTCCCTTAAACGGAATAGCTTCAGGCAGGACGACATCAAATGCAGAAATCCTATCTGTTACAACCATGGCCATTAAACGATGATCGATAGTGTATACGTCCCGTACCTTACCTTTATAGAAATTATTCTGTTTTGGAAAATTGAAGTTTGTTTCTCTGATTGCTTTCATAGTGCTGATGGAACTCCATCAATTATAGTGTAAAAATTATTGTATATCTCCGTACGCTTTCAAGATGCGTCTAACCAGCTTATGGCGCAGTACATCATCGCCGTTCAGGTAGATGATCTCAATGCCGGGTATGTCGTCCAGAATCCGTAAAGCATTATGCAGACCTGACATCTGTTTTTTTGGTAAGTCTATTTGCGTCACATCACCTGTAACAATAAACTTTGCCGTTGGCCCCATCCGTGTTAAAAACATCTTAAGTTGCAAATCTGTGGAATTTTGTGCTTCATCCAAAATAACAAAGCAATTATCTAACGTTCTTCCCCGCATAAATGCGAGCGGCGCTATCTCAATAGTTCTATTCTCCAGATATAATTTAAGTTTATCGGGTGGGATCATATCATCCAATGCGTCATACAAAGGTCTCAAATAGGGATCGACCTTCTCTTTCAAGTCACCTGGTAAAAACCCCAGATTTTCTCCAGCCTCAACTGCAGGCCTGGTTAAGATAATTCTTTTGATTTCTTTATTTTTAAGAGCACGGACTGCGAGAGCAACGGCCGTGTATGTTTTTCCAGTACCTGCGGGTCCGATGGCAAATAGCACATCGTTTTTGATCAGACTGTCTACCATCTTACGCTGGTTCGCAGTTCTGGCCTTGATCATCAGACCATTAGTTCCAAAAACAATTACCTCTCCACCAGTACTAGCAGCCTTATCCCCCGGTGTCTGAACCGGTCCTGAGGAATCTGGTTTTAACGATAATAAAGTTTCTATGTCACCAGATGTCAACGTACCATACTGATCGAGATGCTGGACTAAACCAGCAAACTTCTGACTAAAAATATTCTGTTCCGCTTCATCTCCCAACACCTTGATCTCGTTACCCCTGGCAACAATTTTCAGCTTTGGAAAAGCGCGTTTGATCAACTCATAGTGCTCATTATTTGCGCCCCAGAATTGTAGTGGATCTGTTGTCTCTAATGTGAGTTTTAATTCGTTCAAAATATTGTTTTTTAAGATTGAGGTGTATATTTTGATTTAAATTTGAATATTTGCAGGCGACTTGCCGTATACGCAAGATTAAGAATAAATATTCAATTTTTAATGGCGATTATCACTTTAACAACAGATTTAGGTTCCAAGGATTTCTATCAGGCTGCCCTCAAAGGCAGTATTTTGACGATCCTTCCTACTGCGACAATTGTGGATATTACCCATGAGGTTCCTTCGTTCAATATCTCTTATGCCGCATTCGTTTTAAAGAACGTTTACAACTATTTCCCAAAAGGTACTGTTCATCTGATCGGTATCGATTCAGTCTTTAGTGAAAATACCAAATACGTAGGACTTAAATATCAGGATCACTATTTCGTGGGCGCTGACAATGGAATTTTTTCGCTTCTGTTTGATGGATCTCCTGACGAAATTGTAGAGCTCAACATAATGCAGGATCTGAAATATCTTCACTTCCCTCTTGTAGATATTTTTGTAAAGGCTGCAATTCACCTGGCTAAAGGTGGAAAGTTAAAAGACATTGGGATACCTACAGCAAGCATTGAAGAACGGATGCTGTTGCACCCTGTTATTGAGCAGGATATAATCAGGGGAAGTGTGATCTATATCGACACGTTCTGTAATGTGATAACCAATATTACGAAAGAGTTATTCACCAAAATTCAGCGCAACCGCGACTTCACCCTTTACTTCCGGAAAAGTGAAACTATAACCCAGTTAAGCTGGCACTACAACGAAGTACCTGAAGGAGAGAAACTATGTATTTTCGGAATCAGCAATCACCTGGAAATCGCTATCAATAAAGGTAAAGCCAGCGGATTACTGGGTTTACACCTGGGAGACATAGTCAGGATTCAATTTCACCCATAAAAATCAATTCCCCTTATATTTCAATAAGGCATCAAATTTGCTTAATTATAATTATGAAATTTTCTATCAGAATATTAGTTCTTAGTCTGATCATATTTTCGGGATTTAAAACATATGCATTCCAAAATGACACTTCAGCCTATCAAACCCAACGTCAAAAGATTAATATGCTGCTGGCAGAACGGAGCGCAAGGTTTGGACAGTACGACTTAAGTTTAAGTGCCAGATCTGGAATTTTTGGCTTGCAGACTAAAAATGACTTAAAGAATTCCAATGAAATACTTAGGAGTATCATACTGAATGACAACAATATATTCAGGGAACTTAAAGTATTAATGAACTATAAAGACCAAGAGGTTTCCCAGGTACAATCCAATGAAGCCAATAGCCGTAAAAGGATTGAAGCTTATATGCAAACTATAAAAAAACTGCAGGATGAAAATGAAACTTTAAGACATAATGTAGACGAAACAGATAAAAAAACAGGAACCTTTACACTTATCAATATAGTATTAGGAGCATTATTTCTGGCTGCGCTGATCTATATATTCGCCTTGCATAAAAAAATAAATACAATTAATAACCTTAAAACATAAGAGATGAAAAAGTCAATATTTAAATTTCTGGTGCGGTTAAATAATTTTATACTGCCCAGCCTTTATCAGAAAGATCCTTTAAAATTATCCAATCTTGAAAAAGGGATTATTGCCTACAGATACTGGGCCCTTACAAACTCTTTGAATTAGGGGTATAATTAGTTAGTAGTCCAACCAGGAATTTGGGCTCAATCCATGTAGATTTAGGGGGCATAATTAACCCCGCGTCAGCGACCATTAGCAAACGTTCTACTGTTATCGGAAATAAGGTAAATGCGATTGAATAAGGCCCGTGGTCTACACTATCCTGAATCCTGGCGGAATTTCCCGTTATCCTCCCCTGAAATGTTATTCTTGCGTCTGTTCTAGGATCCGATATGCCCAATACAGGCGCTAAGATATGATCCTGCAAGATACTGACATCGAGATTGCCTACCAGATCATGTTTTTCATTAAGTATCATAAACGTCGGTATTATTTTGTACCACAGACCTTTAAGATACATTCCTATTTCATGTATTTTAGTAGGATAGACAGGCTCATTGGATACAGTTAGCTCAAATTTTTCAGATACCTTCTCTATAATTTCAGATGCCGTTAAACCGTTCAGCCCCTTTATTAATCTGTTGAACTCATGAATTTTTATTTCTGAAGTATTCATAAGTACAGCAGAAAACTGTCCCTGCCCTTTCATAGCTGCTGCTCTATGGTGTCCATCAGCAATGTACAATACATCTAATGACGCAATTGCATTTTCAATTTCCTGAATGTCGTCCTTGTCTTCCACTGCCCATAATCTATGTTTGGATCCATCATTATACAGCAAATCTATTAAAGGCGGTGTTTTCGAATATTTATCTATTTCCTGATCTATGGCAGGCAGAGGCGGATAAGTGATTAATACCGGATTACTATCTAATCCGGTATTAATCAAATAATCGGCAAGCTGTTTTTCCCTCCGCTCCACCGTAACCTCGTGCTTACGAATTGCACCAGATAAGTAATCATCCGTTTCGCATAGAGACCATATACCTTTCTGTGCCAGTCCATTATGTACACATTCATAAATATATAAAGCAGGTATATTTTGCAGTATTAGTTTCCTGGAATCAAGAAACTCTTTAATAGTTAAGTTTATTTTTCGATAAATCAATTCTGTACGCATATCTCGCCATGACGGCTCAGCCAGAGAAGGATCAATTAAATGGAGAAAAGAGTATCGGTTTTCCGTAGCAATGAGTCTGGCTTCTCCGGTACTGTAATTATCCAGGGGCCTGGTTACAATAACAGAACATTCATGATACGATGGTATCAGTGCCCGGAAAGGCTTTATAGAAGGCATAAATCAATCAAATTTGGTTAGGGATCCAATATAATAAATCCCTAACCAAACAGACTTATTTTTTGAAATGTGAAATTATCAGAGAAGCTAATTCCTCTCCAATTCTTTCCTGTGCTTCATTTGTGGCTGCTCCAATATGAGGAGTTAGTGAAATTTTAGCATGTTGTAAAAGTGATGCCGACGGCGTTGGCTCATTATCAAATACATCAAGACCGGCGAAAGCTACTTTACCTGAATTCAATGCGTTAACCAATTCAGTTTCGTCGATTATACCGCCTCTGGAGCAGTTAACAATACCAACACCTGGTTTCATTTTACTAAACTCAGCTTCGCCTAAAATAGGCTTATCAGCAAATGGTGTATGTAAAGTGATGAAATCACTATTTTCAATTACTTCTTCCAGAGAAACGGTTTTCACCGGAATATCCAAACTTAGATTACCCTGGAAATTCAGCGTAACTGTACCTTCGAACGGATAGAGATCATAGGCAAGTACATTCATACCTAGTCCTAAGGCAACTTTTGCAGTTTCTCGTCCGATACGTCCGAAACCGATAATACCAAGAGTCTTACCTCTCAATTCTGTTCCTTTTGCATATGCTTTCTTAAGTCCGTTGAAATTGGTTGAACCTTCTAAGGGCATTTTTCTATTTGAATCCTGCAGAAAACGAATTCCTGTGAATAAATGTGCAAATACTAATTCTGCAACTGACAAAGATGACGCTGCAGGCGTATTAATTACCGCCAGACCTTTTTCCCTGGCATAGTCAACATCAATATTGTCCATACCAACTCCACCCCTGCCTATCAATTTTAGGTTCGGGCACTGGTCTATTAATTCTTTTCTTACTTTGGTCGCACTTCTAACTGTAATGGCATCATATTGTTGCAACGCTTCTACCAGCTTATCCTGAGCAACTGTCTCTGTATCTACAATAAAACCAGCTTCTTCTAATAACCTTTTACCAACGGGATCAATACCGTCATTCGCAAGTATCTTAATCATCTAAATTATTATTTTTGGTGTTTTTCTGCAAAAATCTGCATGAGTTCAACTAATCTGTGTACACTGGTAATAGATAAGGCATTATATATCGAAGCTCTGAAGCCACCGACACTTCTATGACCTTTAATTCCTTCTATACCATTTTCCTCGGCCAGTTTCAGGAATTCTTTTTCCAGCTCTTTATCTTCCATTACAAAGCAAACGTTCATTCTGGAACGGTCTTCTACCGCACAAGTACCCTTGAATAATGGATTTCTATCAATTTCGGTATAAAGTGTGCGTGCCTTTGCAATATTTTCCTTTTCAATTTCAGCAACACCACCTTTAGATTTTAACCAGCGCAGATTAAGCATGGCCACGTAAATAGAGAATACCGGAGGCGTGTTGTACATAGAGCCACCACCAATATGCTGAGTGTAGTCAAGCATTGATGGGATCTTATTAGTAGTTTTACCCAGGATCTCATCTTTTACGATAACCACAGTTGTACCGGCAGGACCGATATTTTTCTGTGCACCTGCATAAATAAGATCATATTTTGAAACATCAATTACCCTGCTCATAATGTCAGAAGACATATCACATACGATAGGAACATTTGTTTCGGGTAAACTAAACATTTCAGTTCCATAGATTGTATTGTTCGACGTGCAATGGAAATACGCACTGTCTTCTGGAATGCTATAATCTTTAGGGATAAAAGTATAGTTTGCATCTTTCGACGAAGCTACGATATGAGCGTTTCCAAAGTATTTCACTTCTTTAATTGCTTTATTCGCCCAAACACCAGTGTCCAGGTAACTTGCAGTCTGTCCTTCGCTTAAAAGGTTCATGGGAACCATAGCAAACTGGAGGCTTGCTCCACCCTGCAGAAACAGTACTGAATAGCCTTCAGGTACATTTAATAACTCTTTAACCAATTTAACAGCCTCAGTAACTACTGCTTCAAACTCAGGAGTACGATGCGAAATTTCTAAAATAGATAAGCCGTCCTTGAAATCCAACACGGCTTGTGATGCCTGTCTGAATACTTCCTGAGGTAAAATGCAGGGACCTGCTCCAAAATTATGTCTCATTATATTTGCTTTTTGTTGATTGTAAATGTAATAGTTTTAAATAAATAAAGCCCTTGTCAAAGACAAAAACTACTCAAATAATAGAAGTTATATAGTATGTTGTTTTATAACATTCACATCCTTCATTGCAGTAATTGTTTTTGCTGGGGAAGCAGTCGAAAATATAGCACTTCCGGCAACTAGTACGTCCGCTCCAGCTTCCAGTAGATCAGCTGTATTCAGCAGGCTAATACCTCCGTCAACTTCAATGAGCAGATCAGGATTCAGCTTTACAGACATTGCTTTCAGCCTGCGGATTTTATCGAGGGTATGCGGTATAAAGTGCTGTCCCCCAAAACCAGGATTCACTGACATGATGAGTACCATATCCAGATCTCCCAGAATATCGGTAAGTAGTTCTACCGGTGTATGCGGGTTTAAGGCAACGCAGGCTTTAGCTCCTGCATTCTTTATCGTTTGAATAGTCTTGTGAAGGTGCGTGCAGGCTTCGTAATGTACAGTAACCATATAGGCTCCTGCTTTAACAAAACGTTCTATGTACTCATCTGGGTTAATGATCATTAAATGTACATCTAATGGTTTGGTGGCATATTTACGGATAGCCTCCATTACTGGAAAGCCAAAAGAGATATTGGGTACAAAAACGCCATCCATAATGTCTACATGAAACCAGTCTGCATCGCTCGAATTGATGAGCTCGATATCACGTTGCAGATTAGCAAAATCCGCAGAAAGCACCGAAGGTGCGATAAGGTGTTTCATTTGTTCTATATTAAAATTAAGACCAGTATAACCCGGTTGGTTATTGCTATTTTTCAATAGTGGCTTAGATTGATTAAATATAGGAATTAAGTTATTTATAAAACAAAAAACCCCGCGAAGGCGGGGTTTTTATAAAATTAAGCAGGCTTGTTATCTTGTGCGGCTTCCGGTTTCGGAGGGCGCGGCAATAATGCCTTTCTGGAAAGTTTCATTTTTCCTTGTTTATCTATATCAAGTAATTTAACCTGAATTTTATCTCCTTCTTTTAAGACACCATCCATAGTTTCCAGACGTTCCCATGCAATCTCAGAGATATGCAACAGACCATCTTTACCAGGCATGATTTCTACGAAAGCACCAAAAGGCATGATAGATTTAACTTTACCATCATAAGTAGCACCTATGTCTGGTTTAGCAGCAATCGCATTGATACGTTTAACTGCAGCATCAATTGCAGCTTTGTTATCTGCAAAAATCTCAACGATACCTTTGTTACCAACTTCTTCGATTGAGATTGAAGCACCTGTCTCACGTTGCATTTCCTGAATAATTTTACCACCGGGTCCGATAACAGCACCAATGAATTCCTTATCAATACTCAGGGAAACAATACGTGGAGCATGGTCTTTATAATCTTCACGAGGCGCAGAAATAGTTTTCTTCATCTCATTCAGAATATGTAAACGCGCTTCATTAGCTTGCTTAAGGGCAGCAACTAAAACTTCCCATTTTAAACCATTGATTTTTAAGTCCATCTGACAAGCTACAATACCTTTTTCAGTACCTGTAACTTTAAAGTCCATATCACCTAAATGATCTTCATCTCCAAGGATATCTGTAAGAATGGCGTATTTACCAGTTTTCTCGTCAGTAATTAATCCCATTGCGATACCTGATACAGGAGCTTTGATTTTAATACCGGCATCCATTAATGCTAAAGTACCAGCACAAACTGTTGCCATTGATGACGAACCATTTGATTCAAGAATATCTGAAACGATACGGATAGTATATGGATTTTCTTCAAGTCCTGGTAATACCTTTCTTAAAGAACGCATAGCCAGGTTACCATGACCAATTTCACGTCTTCCTGCACCACGGTTAGGGCGAACCTCTCCAGTAGAGAATCCAGGGAAATTATAGTGTAAAAGGAATTTGTTATAACCATTGACGAAAGCTCCGTCAATCATTTGCTCATCATCTTTAGATCCTAAAGTTACTGTAGTTAATGATTGTGTTTCACCACGTGTAAATACAGCCGATCCGTGAGCAGTAGGTAAATAACTTACTTCACTCCAGATAGGACGTACAGTTCTAACATCACGACCATCTAAGCGCATACCTTCATCTAATACAAGGTTACGAATTGCGTCGTATTGTACATCGTGGAAGTATTTTTTAGATAAGAAACCAGTTACATCATCAATACCTTCACCTAATGAAGCGATAAAATCCATTAAGATCTCACCAAATTTATCACCACGTTCAGATTTTGAAGTCTGGCTTTTTGCTACTGCATATACTTTATCATAAGTAGCAGCATAAACTTTCTCTTTCAGCTCAGGATTGCTGTCTTCATGAGAATAAGTACGTTTTACTGTTTTACCTACTAATTCAGTCAGTTCTTTCTGAACTTTAACCTGAATAACAATTGCTTTGTGTGCAAATTCGATAGCTTCTACCATTTCCTCTTCAGAAATTTCATCAGCTTCACCTTCCACCATCACGATGTCATGCTCTGTACCAGCTACCAGGAATTCCATAGTTGCACGCTCCAAATCACTAACATAAGGATTGATTACCAGCTTGCCATCAATTTTCGCAACTCTCACTTCTGAGATCGGGCCATTAAATGGTATATCAGAAACAGCGATTGCCGCAGATGCAGCTAATCCCGCTAATGAATCCGGCATTATGTTTTTATCAGAAGATATCAGGGAAATCATCACTTGTGTATCCGAGTGATAATCTTCAGGGAACATCGGGCGCAAAGCTCTGTCTACCAGACGTGAGATTAAAACCTCATAATCTGACAATCTCGCCTCACGACGTAAAAATCCACCTGGGATACGGCCTGCAGCTGCATATTTTTCCTGGTAATCTACTGATAATGGTAAAAAGTCCACACTGGATTTAGCACCTACAGAAGATACTACAGTAGCCAAAAGCATGGTATCTCCCATTCTTACTACAACGGCTCCATCTGCTTGTTTAGCCAGTTTGCCAGTTTCAATTTCGATTGTCCGTCCATCGCCCAGATCGAACGATTTTTTTATTACATTCATTTAGAAAAATTTGCGATGTGTTTTCCTCTTTCTACACATCAGATTTATATATATTTTTTTATTTATCAAAGTAAAAAAGCCATCCCTGAGAATGGCTTTTCCTGATATTACAACGTTTATTTGCTATCTCTCGAACCTAATGGTTTGATGATATCTCTTAGCCCTAAAGCTTTGATAATAGCACGGTAACGGTTGATATCTTTTTTGTACAGGTAAGCCAAAATACCACGGCGTTTACCTACTAATTTTTGAAGAGACAATTGTGTAGAAAAATCTTTACGGTTTTTCTTTAAATGTTCTGTTAAGTGTGCGATGCGGTATGTGAATAACGCTACCTGACCTTCTGCAGAACCTGTGTTTGTCTCAACTTCGCCGTGTTTTTTGAAAATGTCGGCTTTTACTTCTTTACTTAAATACATTACTTGAATTATACTAAAGTGTATATGATTAATTAATTGGTGCAAATATACTTTAAGTTTTCAGGATAAACAAGAATCCTATAAATCATTTAGCACAGCGCGGTCATTTATAAATGACTGTAAAACAGATGTTAATATGGGTACGCCACAAATACAAACAGATAAATTCCTAATATATTAACAAAACACCTTCAGCATTTCCTTAAATAAGCGCCAACCTTTACTTTTGTCATATGGAAAAAACCGCATACAGCGTCTTTGAAACAGAACTTAAAGTCCGTCCTGACGACATAGATATGTTCAACCACGTACATAACAGTAAATACTTTGATTATGTACTGGCTGCCAGATATGATCAAATGGAGCTGTTTTACAAGATGCCGATGGAAAGCTTTCTGAAAAGTGGTTTGGGATGGGTTGTCCGGACAGCAATGGTAGAATTTAAACGCCCCCTGATCCTGGGAGATCAGATTAAAGTGAGAACTGGTATACTTACAATTAATGAAAAAGGCTGCCGTGTACAGTTTGAAATTGAAAATATACGCACTGGAAAAATAGCCTCAGACGGCTGGTTTGATTATGTAATGATAGATATATCAACCGGAAAAGGTTGCAAGGTTGACGAAGACATGATTAAGGCTTACAGTATCTAAGCCAGCTATCCGATTCCGTAGGTTCATACACATTAACGCTGTCTTATTTTAACCAACAGTTAATTGTATTACGTGCTGGTTTCGTCAACATTCGATGCATACTTCGTTCACTGTTTCTTCATACTTCGTTCATTGTTTGTTCAATCGGTATTGGAGGAAATATGGAGAAACAACGAAGGCTATTTAAACGAGGTTCGATACAATGACGAAACACACCCTATCGTCTGGAGATAATTACATGGCATAAAAAAGGGGCTGGCCATTTTACAATGACCAGCCCCTTTTTTATAATTTTATAAATTGATTACTGCGGAGAAACGATTTTTGAACTATGCACCTGGTCATCGCCGCTTCCTGGAACATAACCCAAGCCTGGTGTAAGCCAATGCAACAGAAATATTCTGGAATACCGGTAATTAAACGGAGAGCAGATAAACACGGTTAAAAGTAAAACTCCAACATAATACCAGAGATTATCGTAAACCAGCGGTAAGCCCAGTATATAAATGGCAACGCTGGCAGATATCATTTCTGCCACGTTCATCGCGTAGCTAATAAACATAGCAACATAGAAGAAACCAGGCTCGCGTTCAAAACGGAGATTGCAATAAGGACAGAATTCGTTGGTCGTTTGTCCTCTGAAAGAGAGTGAATACATATTCCCTGTAAAAACATCACCTTTTCTACATCTCGGACATTTACATTGTATGACTGCCTGTAATTTAGATATTGGTTCCATATGATCTTATTTAACACTGCAAATTTACTACTAATTAAGTGATTGTTTTATGACCTGCATCATATATTACTGTTTGACAATTTTCCCTCTTAATAGTTTTATTTCGCCCGTTTTACTCATCTTTTTAATTAATCTAATCACGGTTTCTACGCGCAGTCCGCTCATGTCTGCCAGCGCTTGCCGGGTAACCGGAAGAACCTCATCTGGTTTCAGTTCTTTACACAGATAAGTTATCAGTGTGCGCAGACGGTGGTCGGCATGTTCATTGGCTAATTCCTCCAGCATCATAGATTTATAGAAGAGTCGCTTACTTAAGGTTGTAATTACCTCTACACTGAATTCCCGGTTATTTTCCAGAAGACTAAGAAACTGTTCCCGTTCCAGCAGAATCAGCGAAGTATCCTCAGTAGCAATAGTATAAGCAAGGTAAGGCTTACTCAATAACATCGCCGGCTCGCCGAAATACTGATTCTTTTTGAAGATTCCCTGGATAAATTCTTTGCCATCTCCATTCACCGTTACCATCCTTACCTGTCCTCTACTAATAAAATAAACAAATCTCGGCTGCTGCCCGGGACTATAAATCACCTCCCCTTTTTTATAAGCTACATTTTTATGGCTGAGCAGGCTTAGTTCTTCGATAATCATTTTAGATTAACTAATCGTTTCTTTGATAAGTTTGGAATAAAATGTTTTTAAATCCATTCCATGCGCAGCAACTTGCTGAGGAATAAAGCTTGTCGCCGTCTGCCCCGGAATCGTGTTGATTTCAATGAAATAGAAATCACCTTCATCGCCAGTCAGTATAAAATCAATACGTACAACTCCCCTGCAGTTTAATTTTTCGTAAACGGCTGTCGCTATCTTCTCTACACGTGCACGTGTGTCTGCTCTAATCGGCGCCGGCGTTGTTTCGGTGGCGACGCCCGGTGTATATTTTGCATCGAAGTCAAAAAACTCTTTCGCTGTTTCCACTTCAGTTGCCGGTAACACTACAATCTTGCCGTCGAGCTTCACTACGCCTACAGTAAATTCACGACCGGAGATGAATTCTTCAATCAACAATTGATCGTCTTCTTTAAAAGCTTTAGCTATTGCGTCTTTCAGATCATACTGATTTTTAACTTTACTCATTCCAATACTGCTCCCTCCATTATTGGGTTTTACAAAATATGGAAGCGTAAGCTCTTCTTTTATACTGCTTAAATCTACAGGCATATGTTTAAAGAGTTGCATAGATCGCGCTATAAAAAGATCAGAGATTCCATTGACTATCGCTTTGGTATAGCCTTTATTCATCGTAACCGCAGAAGTAAGTGCATCGCAGGTCGTATAAGGTATATGAAGCATATCAAAATAACCCTGCAATTTCCCGTCCTCTCCCGGCGCGCCATGAATAGCGATAAATACGCCGTCAAAAGTTACTTTCCTACCGTTAAAATGTAGAGAGAAATCATTCTTATCTACCTCAATTTTCACAGAATCAGCAGGCTCATAGAACCAGCCCTGCTGCGTTAGCATTATTTTATAAACTTCGAATTTATCAGTATCAAGATGATGTGCAATTGTCGCTGCGCTTTTAACGGAAATTACCCATTCGTTAGTTGTACCGCCTGTTAGCAGGGCTATTATTTTTTTCATTAGAATATTATTTAAACTTTTTCGGGCTATGTTAAACACTGGCCATTACCGCCGCTGACATATATATTAGGCGCCATTACTCCTCAAAATTATCAAAATACTTTATTGAGATCTCATTTATATTCCGATAAAATATATTTTTAGCCTAAATTTGAACCCAATACATCGTATATCATACTATTAATGGCAAATTTCCTATCGTATCTTAAAACCAAATCATTTAGAAATAATCTTGTAGCTGCAGTCGCAACTGTAGTCGGCTTATTACTGATTGCATTTTTCAGTCTTCGTTATTATACCAAACATGGTCAGGGGTTAAATGTGCCCGTGGTTAAAGGGTTATCTTTTAATCAGGCTGTATCGAAATTAGAAGAACTTGGCTTACGATACGAGGTAGATTCTGTATATATTATGGATATGCCTCCTGGCATTGTGATTGATCAGGATCCGGAAGCAAATACCTTCGTTAAGGACAACAGAACAATTTATCTGACTATTAACACTGCTCAGGCACCTAACGTTAAGTTTCCTGATATACAATTTAAATCATTTATTGAGGCACAAGCCATAATTGCAAGCTTTGGCTTAAAAGTTGGTGATACAGCTTATAAGGCTGATGTAAGTCGTGATGTTGTACTGGAAATTTCATTCGGAGGTTCGGCAGTTCATCCGGGCGATGTAATACCAAAAGGATCAAAGATTGATCTGCTTCTGGGCGATGGCCGTGGAAATGAGGAGGTGGAAATACCAACCTTAATGGGATTCACCAAAGATGAGGCTGTTTTTTCATTGAAAGGCTCAAATTTGAAACTGGGAATAATAACTTACGAAGGAAATATTACTGACACCGCAAATGCCGTTATTATCATGCAGTCTCCGGTACTTTCTGATACTTTGTCGAAGGTTAAAATCGGTACACCTGTAAATATAACGCTGTCCAATAAAAACTTAAATTAGAGCTATTATCTATATGACTACCGAAAATACTAAGGGGTTAAAAAAAAATACGAAATTCATATTTGCAGGCCTGCTTATCATTCTTGCTATCGCAGGATTCTATGGAATAAAATTCTACAGGGTCTATTTTGCACCTAATGTGGCTGAAAATGGCACCTTTCTGTATGTACGTACCGGTGGAAATATAGACCAGGTGTTTCAGGAGATAAGGGACAAGGATTTATTAAAAGATGTCGGTACATTCAGCCAGGCAGCTGCGCAAATGGATCTGGCAGAGAGACTCAAACCCGGACGTTATAAATTGACAAAGGGAATGAATAACCGCACGCTTATCAATACAATAAAATCCGGAAACCAAACACCGGTAGCGCTAAAATTCCAGAACATCAGAAAGAAAGATGATTTCGCCGGCTATTTATCCAGAACATTCGAAGCAGATTCTTCGGAATTCATCAAGGTGTTGGATTCTGCAGCTTTAATTGAGAAATACGGATTTACGCCCGATAATAGTTATACAATGTTCATCCCGAATACTTATGAGATGTACTGGAATACAACACCGTTGGAGTTTTTCGACAGGATGCAAAAAGAGTACACTAAGTTCTGGACGCCTGAACGTAAAAAAAAGGCATCTGCTCTGAATCTAACTCCCCAGCAGGTTACCATTCTGGCTTCAATCGTAGACGGTGAAGCAATTTTTGATAAAGAGATGCCAACTATTGCAGGTCTTTACTTAAATCGTTTGAATAAAGGGATTTTACTACAAGCCGACCCTACCGTAATTTTTGCCAACAACGACTTTACCGTTAAAAGAGTTACCAATGCATTGCTACGTGTAGATTCTAAATATAATACTTATAAATATGCAGGTTTGCCTCCGGGCCCTATCATGATGCCAAGTATAAAAGCTATTGATGCAGTATTATCGCCGGAAAAAAACAGCTATATCTATATGTGTGCAAAGGAAGATTTTTCTGGATACCATGCTTTCGCGGAGACAAAGGAACAACATGAGATCAATGCAAATAAATACAGACAAGCTTTAAACAAGAGAAACATTTTCAGATAGTATGTACCAACACGAAACCAAAATCAGGGTTAGATATAGTGAGACAGATCAAATGGGTTACGTATACAACGGCAATTATGCTCAATACTATGAGGTTGGACGCGTAGAAATGATGCGGAGCCTCGGAATGAGTTATGGCAAAATGGAAGAAAGCGGCATTATGCTCCCATTGCTTGAACTCAAATGTAAATTTATCAAACCTGGTCTCTATGACCAGGAACTTACGATCAGAACTTCAGTAAAAACGCTGCCGGGAATCAGAATGACTTTTGATTACGAGATATATAATGAAGAGCAGGAACTTATTAATATCGGCTCCACTATTTTAGTCTTTTTTGACATGGAAAAGAAACGCCCGTGTCCCCCACCAGATTACTTTATAGAGCGAATTCAAGAATATTTCGCATAAATTATTTAATTTCAAGCAAATAGCACATTAGCTCAGCGAAAAAACATAGCTGTGCTATCATCCTATTGATACGGTATTAAATGAATTGGATCCATAAGCAATTATTAAAATTAAGTATATATTCCAGGTTTATCGCATGGACAAAAGTCTGTGTCTTACCTGGCTTTAGTCCGCTGCCTTTGTATACTGTAGCGTCTTTTTTCTTCAAGGAGATCGGCAAAGACTCATTAATTAATAAAGCGTCTTCTCTGGCTTATAACTTCATGCTGGCTATCTTCCCCGGCATTATCTTTTTATTTACACTGATCCCTTATATCCCTAAAAGAATTGGGTTTCAGGAGCAGCTCATGGTCTTATTACGACTCATCTTACCAGCACAGGCATTTACTGCATTCGAAAACACAATCGAAGAAATCGTAGAAATCCAAAATGGCCGTTTATTATCTTTTGGTATAATCCTCTCGATTTTCTTCGCCACCAATGGCATGCATAACCTGATGAAGGCCTTCAACAAATCTTCTTTGATCATTGAGACAAGAAGCTGGGCAAAACAACGGCTAATCGCATTGATCCTGACCTTGGTCATCGCCTTTTCATTAATCGCTACAATCGCCGCGATGACAGTAGGCGAAATTGCACTGAAATATATTAATAGAGAGCTGCACCTGAAGGGGCATTTTATAGCATACATTATAGATTTCTCAAGATGGGGCCTGCTGGGAATCCTCTATTTCGTGACCATTTCAATTTTGTACCGGTATGGCCCGGCTAACACCAAGAAATGGAGATTGTTCAGCGCCGGATCCTGGTTGGCCACGATCCTAGCCTTTCTAACAATCTGGGGCTTCTCTTTTTATATTAACCACTTCGGATCTTATAACAAGGTATATGGTTCTATAGGTACATTGATTGTAATGATGATCTGGCTCTACTTAAATTCTCTCATACTTTTGATAGGTTTTGAGCTTAATGCGAGCGTAGACCTGAGTAAAAGATCCGTTAAAATCATCAAACAACCGTTTAATCTGTTCAAAAAACCGCTCTCTAACAGCCCTAAACAGCTATAATCAAAATTATTCTTTCTCATTACTAATCAGTTACCCGTTTATAGAAAAATAATAGATATACTGATTTGGAAAATCAGACCATATTTGTACTTTTGTCGCGGAGAGTTGGCAGAGTGGTCGATTGCGGCAGTCTTGAAAACTGTTGACTGTTAAAGGTCCGCGGGTTCGAATCCCCCACTCTCCGCCAAACAAAAATGCTACCCTTTTCGGGTGGCATTTTTTGTTTATAATCGGCCCGCACCGTTTGGTGCGAAGGCTAG
Source organism: Pedobacter antarcticus (assembly GCF_900103515.1). NCBI lineage: Bacteria > Pseudomonadati > Bacteroidota > Sphingobacteriia > Sphingobacteriales > Sphingobacteriaceae > Pedobacter > Pedobacter antarcticus. Next base: position 489,268 of record NZ_FNGZ01000001.1, on the reverse strand, counting down.
ACTCTAAACAAAAAATTGCCAGGAGCGCAGCGACAGCATTTTTGATTGAAGCCACCCCCTCCGGGGATCAGCGAGCTAATCCCCCACTCTCCGCAAGTATTTAATCAAAATACACAAAATGGCTTTAAACGTATGTTCAAGGCCGTGTTTATTTTTAGCCCACATCAAAACCACACAAAATTTCTCAATGTCTAGTGCTCCAATAGGTGCCCTATTCTATCGCTCTCGATTGGGGCACTAGAAACCTTGTAGTTTATTGAATATCAATATCGTTAGAATTAATACATCTTGACAGAAATAACGCAACGAACTAAATTTATTCACTTAAATCGATTGCGATGAACAAGACATTAGGACTTTTATTCCACCCAAAAAAATCAAAGATCAATTCAAATGGCCTCACCCCTATCTATCTAAGGATAACTATCGACAGTATCCGTACAGATATATCTTCTAAACGCTTTATTAACTCCAATAGATGGAATATAACAGGGCACAGAAAGTAAATGGCACCTGTGAAGAGGTACGCAACATCAATTTCGCATTAAAATCCCTAGAGATCAAAGTTTATAATGGTAAACCAAGACTTGCCAATCACCTCAGAGAATCTAAAAAAGTATATGTATGATATAGAGATTGTGCCCAAGGTTGCCGAAAAAACGATACTAGAAATATTCAAGACCCATAAGTTGGAAGTAGAAAGTTTAATAGGTAAAGGCTTTGCACGAGGAACATACGATAGATATGAGGTCAGCTACCAACATACCGAGGCATTTATGCTATGGAAATACAACGTTAAAGACGTGCTTTTGAATCAAGTAAACCATGAATTTGTGACCTCCTATGATTATTTCCTACGTAGTGTGCAGAGTTGCGCCAATAACACGACCGTCAAGTACATAAAGAACTTCAAAAAAATCGTCCTTATAGCTCTAGCGAATGGCTGGCTTGAAAAGAATCCGTTGAAACAATTCTTTGCTGGCATCGGTTTTTGGATATTGGCCTATCTGATATACCGGAATGTTAAAAATGAAAACCAAGTTCATAATAGACAAATTGGAATTACCCTACACTTTCAACCTATATTGGTTATGGGTTATGGGTTATGGGTTATGGGTTAGTGTTATTAGGTGTTCTATGGTCGGTCTAGCATTTATCTTTCAATCACTTCCAGCTCAAATTTAAGGAATGAACATCAATTGAGTTTTCGTCAGAAGACCTGTACGACTCACGAGAAGGTTACAATTAATAAAATCGTCATTTTTTTTTATGCAATAGTTTCAAAATCACGGAAAACCGTAATTTCAACAACTATTTTTATCTTATCATTGCAGTAAAGTATTCTTTCTATTATTACGCAATTGTGCAATCATTATCGAATACCAGCCTAAACCTGCTGTAGTAAACAATACTCCTAATTAAACAAATATAATCATGAAAGTATTATCCATTGATTTCGAAAACTGCTTTGGCATTGGAAAATTAAATCATGAATTTGACTTTAACAGCTCAAATTCCTACTTAATATATGCACCAAATGGCACCATGAAAACTTCTTTTGCCAAAACATTAGATTTGATTGCTAAAAATGACAAAAAAAATCAACCGAAAGACCACGTACATAACAAAAAGTCCAAATTCGAAGCTTTATCAGATGGAGTTGAGATCAATCCCAATACTATTTTAATTATAAATGCAGAAGATAATTCCTTCGATGCAACAAACAAGATAACATCATTTATTGCAAGCAAAGAACTAAAAGAACGGTATGACAATATCTACATAGAATTAAATAATGCCAAAAATGAACTTCTAAAAAAACTCAAAGCAATTTCCCAAAGTTCAGACTGCGAAGGAGAATATATTACAACGTTTAACGAAGATAAGAATAACAGCTTCTTTGGCGTTTTATCAAAGCACGTGCATGAACTAAAGGATGAGGTTGACAAAGTTTCTTTCAAATACAACAGTGTATTCGACACTAAGGGGAATGTCAAAACTTTCCTATCCAAAAATGAGGATTTACTAGACGATTATATTAAGAATTATAATGAAATAATATCCAGTTCGAAACTTTTCAAACTCACAGAAAGTAATACTTTCGGTACTTACCAAGCAAATGAAATATTAAAATCTATTGAAGACAATTCTTACTTTGAAGCAGGACATAAGTTTGTTTTAGAAGATGGCACGGAAATTAAGGATTCCGAAGAATTAAAACAGTTATTTCAAGAGGAAGTTGAAAAGATTTTATCAGATAAAAAACTAAAAGAATCATTTGACAAGGTTGATAAGGCAATTGGGGCAAATGTTGAATTGAGGGCCTTTAAAAAAGTTATTGAAAATGATAATTCCCTTTTAGTTAGCTTAAAAGACTATAATGGATTTAAAAAGAAGGTCTGGACAAGTTTCCTGTCAGAAATCAAAGACGAAGCTACAACCTTAGCTGAACTATATGACAGACAAAAGAAAGAATTAGAGGAAATCATGAATGAGGCTAAAAAAGAAGCCTCATTATGGAATGAAATCACAAAAAAATTCAATGCACGTTTCTACGTTCCTTTTGAAGTGAAAATAGTGAATCAACATGATGTTATTCTTAAACAAGAAACGGCAAACCTACAATTTACCTATAAGGACAAAGATGAAGATCCTGCTATACAAACCAGAGAAAGTCTATTAAAGATACTAAGCAAAGGCGAGCAAAGAGCATATTTTATTTTACAATTCCTATTCGAGATTGAATCAAGACAACTTACTGATGAAACCACACTCTTAATTTTTGACGATGTGGCTGATTCATTTGACTACAAAAATAAGTATGCTATAATTGAATATATTCGGGATTTGCATTTTTCTAATAGGTTTAAATCTCTAATATTAACACACAACTTCGACTTTTACAGAACCCTTGCCTCAAGACTTGGATTATACAAGCACACCTTTATGGCAACTAGGGATAACAACAGATGCATACAGCTAAAAGAAGGGCTATATATGAATGACCTTTTTAAAGAATATTTAAAGAGCCATGAAGAACCGAAAGTTTTTATTAGTTTAATTTCATTTGTAAGAAACTTAATTGAATATACTGACTCATCAAAATCAGACGACTGCATTAAACTAACTAGCTGCTTGCATCAAAAAGAAAATTCAGAAGCTATAACTATAAATGAAGTTTTTGATGTTTTTAAGAATAGGATTACAAAGCTGAAAGATAAAGTAATAGATTTCAATGGCAATGAGAAAATCTTAGATTTTATATATTCAACTGCTGATCACATAGAAAACGAAGAAAATATAAACGAAATTTTATTGGAAAACAAAATTACACTTGCAGTTGCCTGCAGATTAAAAACGGAAAAATATCTAATAAAATCTCTACCAGAAGTCGATTTAGATAAAATCAAAGTAAACCAGACGAAAGAACTATCAACCAAATACAAAACAAAATATAAAGACAGTAAGAATTTAGAAATCATAGATAAGGTGAACTTAATGACACCTGAAAATATCCATATTAATGCTTTTATGTATGAGCCACTTATTGATATGTCAGTTTATCATTTAATAGATCTATATAAGCAAACAAAAGAATTAAACTAGAACCATTATTTTAATATTTAGGTATGAACTTCCACTTAAATAATCTATTTTTGTACTGCTAAGCAATTCATAGTGATTTAATTAAATGTTTTTTTTAATTTAAATCAATAGAATATGAAAAACTGTTTAGTATGTGCTGGTTTCAAATCAGTGTTTGTAAGAGCTTACATCAGAATGCGCCTCGGCCGTTTAGAAAAAGTGACTCAACATTGTAGGTCTACTCGAGGCCAGAACGGATTTTAGAAGGCGGGGTTTAATTACCCTGCTTTTTTTATTAAATTGGGCAATTATATAGTTTGATTTTATCAGAAAAAACACATAGGTCTAATTTCCACCATACTACCTACTTATTCTCTATTGTGTATAAATTGGTAGCTTTAGCATAAGTAGTTTATGAATTAATTGGATACTTTTGCAACTATGGACAAGGCATTAAAAGCAAATCTTAAAGAACTCATCAAAGCAAAAAGAGGCTTTGAATTTGAAGCCTTTGTGCATGAAATGCATTTGATCCAATATGGAGCTAATGGCTACCAACCTACTAGGGAACGAGGTGATCAAGGAGCTGAAGGATTAATATTGTCATCTCGAACCATTTTAGCTGCATATGCTCCAGATGCCTATGATGAAAAGAAATTCATAAAAAAAATCAACGATGATTTTGATGAATATATAAAAACTTGGGCGAAAGATAATCCGAGATGGGAAATGCTGTATAATAATGCACTCGCTCCTGGGCAATTAAAAGTTGCAGACGCACTAACAAAATTGGCTAAGAACAAAAAATTACCGGTTAAGTCAGTCTTGATAAAAGGTATTGACCAGATCATGCATTCTATTGAAAATGAATTTAGCTCCACACAGCAACGAAAACTTGCTCACTATTTGGGAGCTCCAAAGGAACTGATGGTCTTTGACCATATTCGATCAATCATTGATGATCTGATTTCAGGCGTTGAAATGAGCACTCAAAACATTGAATATAAACTTGCTGTGAACATCACAGATAAAATACAACTAAATTATACATTAGCAGACCGAAACTTTGCCGAAGAGGAATATATTGAGCTTAGTAGTGATGGAACACTAAAGAAAATCTGGGGAATCATTTCTTCCTATGAACCTGAGCAAATCAATTCATTGAAAATGAAAATCAAGCGTGAATTTAATGCACTACGCGGAAATTTCAAAGTGAAACTAGGCTTGCTTACTCAGAAATACATGGATAAGTTCACCAGTGGACAGGATGATGACTTTGAATACTTCACCAGAGCACTACTCATATACTGTTTTGAGCAGTGCATGATTGGAAAGAAAACTATTGATGAAAAGGAGAGCAGCGAATGATCATACCACATCCTGAAAGCGATCTGAGATTAAATATTATGGTACTCGGAGCTGAAATTATAGAATTACTGAAACCTACAATTAAGTCAAATGATTATATATTGGTAGAGAAAGTACTTTCGGCTTTTCTGAAAAATGATGAAAGGAGAACACCTGATCTTTTTATACATATTCTCGTATTTTTATATTCCGTTGGACTAATCGATCATAAAGGATATAAAATCAAACTGACACCTCACCTAACTGAACCCCTTAATTTATTTAGCTAATGCTTATCAGGCTATACTCAGATACAGGATTACTAGTTCAAAATATAAATTTTGAACCCGGAATCAATATAATTTATGGAAAATACTCTGGTGAAAGCCAAGCAAAGGGGGGAATAAATGGAATTGGGAAATCTTCACTGGTAAGATTGATCAATTACATGTTACTTAGTGATACAGCTGAAAAAGAATTCAATAAGTCCAAATACGCTTTTCTCCGAACAGAGTTTCACCAATTGACTCTCGAATTTCAAATCGGTGAAACTAAATATTTTATCAGTAGATATTTTACCAGCAACGACAAAATACATTTTGGAAAGACTCCAACTAATCTTATTGAATATGAAAAAACTGAGTTACTGATAGTACTTTCGGGTCTATTCTTTCCAGTGGAAAACAATCAGGTTTATGTGGAAGGAAACAAATTTAGAACCCTTATGCAGTTCTTCATTAAGGATGATCTACAAAATAAATCTAGGCCAGATCCCACGAATTTTTTCAGCTTCACTCCTAATGTTGCTGATAAAGCAATTTATAATTTTTACTTATTAGGCTTGCCTACTAAGCATCTAATCAATTTTGCTGAAATTTCTAAAGAATATACCCGATACAGAGATGCGCTTAAAACCAATGAGGAAAAACTTAAAGCAGACACAGGATACTCAGTTGAAGAATACCGATCCGAACGCCTTAAACTTGAATCTAATGTTCGAATCCTAAAGGAGCGTCTAAACAGTTATGATTTTAAGGATTCGCATAAAGAGATTGAAAAGAAATTAACTGGCATCATACAGCAAATTAATAATAGATCACAAGAATACCACACATTAAGCCAAAAACTGAAAAATATTCGTGAAGCTTATCAGCTCAATCAAGAGATAGACACTCTTCAAGTAGAAAAGATCTACAATGAAGTATTATCTAATTTTGGAAATGCGATTAAAAAATCATTGGATGAAATTAAGGTCTTTAAATCTGAAATTTTAGAAAATAGAAACAAGTTTTTGGTTAGCAAAGAAAAAGAATTAGAAAATTCGATCAATACAATATTTCTAGAGTTATCTAAACTAGAGAACAGCCGGACAGTGTTACTGAAAAATCTAAAAGAGATCGGTGTTTTAGATAAACTAGAAAAAACCTACGAAGAGCTTATTAATGAGCAATCCCAAGTGGAAAGGCAAAATCTAATCCTCTCACAAATTGACGAATACAATTTAATCCTATCGAATCAACAAATTGTGTTAAGCGAAGTCCGTAGAGATATTCTTGAGGATATAAGAATCTCGGTAATGACCCTGAATACACTGAGAGAATTGTTTACTGATATTTTAAGTTCGGCATTATTTCTCAATGAGGACTCGCCCTCAGGTTATTTTGACGTTGCAATTTCCAAAAGTACTGATAGAACAAAATTACCTTTTAAGGTCGACGTAAGTATTCCTAAATCAGGATCTCTTGGTCAAGAAGACTTAAAAATGATTGCATATGACATCATGATCTTCTTAAATTTGATAAACAAGAAGCGGAGTCTCCCTGATTTTTTAATCCATGACGGCGTGTTTGGAAATATGTCTCACAAGACTATGGTCAATTATCTAAATTACATATATAGAACCCATTTAAAGCTCTATCCAGTAAAAAACTTTCAATACATAGTTACTTTCAGTGAAGATGAAATTGAAGTCCCTGCCAATAAAATAGATCTTTACGGTGAATTTGAATTTGATTTCAATCATAGAAAAATTATTGTGCTGGAAGATGTAGCGACAAAGATGCTTTTCAAAAGGGATATCAGTCAATAAATCAAGCATACTATGGCCTTAAATTTTGATTTCAGCAAAAAAATACCTAAATTCAATTCATAGCATTTGCAGTTATAAAAGAAATTAATGTAGGTGAGTGATTCGGTGAGTCAGCAATTACAAACCTTCAAGACACCATATTAAAGCGGGCTTATGAGCTAAGCCACCCCCTCCGGGGATCAGCGAGCGCAGCGAGCTAATCCCCATTCCGTGCTTCAGTCTAACTGGAACAAAAAGTCTTACACAGGTAAATAATATATATTTTTCCAAGAAGATACTAAAAGATTGTTGCTTTTTGCGGGCTCAGATTTTAAAGAAATCGATAATGCTCGAATCTCTAAACGCATCTGAAATAAAACCAAACCTACGGTTTGTATATCCAATTACCATTGGGCACAAAATGCACGAGCCAACATCATAGTTTCCTTATTATGTGCCGCTCCCACTGATCAATCATAAGAATATTTAAATACGGAATTGGAGGGGTTTGGCGTTAGCGTCTGATCCTGATTGAATTATAAACCCCTTTGCTTTAACTAGTCAACATAAAATATTTACGGATGAAACAATTCTTTTATTTCGATGTTTTTAAAATCAACAGGCTGTCCTTCGCTTTGCAGAGCAATAAAGCCGCTGCTTAATAGCTTACCATCTATCTTAATTTTAGGATCATAGCCCGTTACTACACCACCACCGATCTGAGGTTTAGAGTATTGCAACACGGTGTCACCATTAATAATATGAGTGATTAAAGAATCGCCAAGAACAATCAGCTCACCCCTTACCCACTGATCTCCTTCGTATGTTTTTGAAGTAGAATTTAAGCAATGTTGATCAGAGATTTTCCCTTTATACACTACATTCGTTCCGGGCGAACACATATTCCCTGTAGGCCTTGGGTTTCCATCACCTAGACCGGCAAGAAGCTGCATCTCGATAGAGATCGGCCAATCCTGTTCTTTTAACATTGTTCTGGGATCCTGCGAATGGAACATTACTCCACTATTTAATAAAGTATAATCTGGCGCCCCTTTTTGCTGTTTTCCAACAAACCGATATTCGAATTTCAAATGATAATAAGAGAAGGGTGTTTTATAATACAGATGCGCGAACTGGTCATTAAAATCACCATACTGATCATATCTCACTTTAATGATCCCATCTTCAACCCTAAAAGTATTTCCAAAATTCTCACCAACTTCATGGTGATTCACCTTTACAAACCAATCCTTGATGTCTTTACCGTTAAACAAAGAAAACCAACCTTTTTGATCATCAGATTGGTTTGAATTTTGCTTAGTTCTTCCGGAACTTGTAAAGATAAAAAACGAAATAAGGGTAATAAATATGATTCTTTTCATAACTGTTATATGGTAAGTGATTTAGTTAAAAATTAGTTCAATAACAAATTTATAAGAAGGCACCAGATATTTTTTGAATGCTGATAGACTGTGGATAGTCAAATCGCAAGACTAAGGTGGCTTTTAATTGCTACATTTAGCAATAGAATTTGCTTTAGAAATGGCTTATTTTGCGACCCCATGGAAGATTTTAAGAAAATTGAAGAAAGGCTTGCCCGTTACGAAAAGGAAAACAGAAAACTGAAACATAAGGTCGAAGAGCTCACTGATTTCGTTGAAAATGCTTCCGTCCCGCTTCACTGGGTCGATGGAACTGGGAAAATTATATGGGCGAACCAAGCTGAGCTAGATACTTTCGGATACAGCAAAGAAGAATATATCGGATTTCCGATCAGTAATTTTCATGCAGATCAGGAGGCTATACAGAACATCCTTATGCGGTTGGTCAACAATGAAACACTTCATAATTACCCGGCAAGACTTAAATGCCGGGACGGGTCCGTTAAGCACGTACTCATAAGCTCAAACGTCCTGAGGAAAGACGGCAAATTTATACACACCCGTTGCTTTACCCGCGATATTTCTGCCTTTAGACAAGAACAACAGAGAAACCGGGACTTGATGCTTGTACTGGAGCAACAGGCTGCCATCATCGATTCTTCTAATGATGCCATCCTTAGTAAAACCTTAGACGGAACCATAACCAGCTGGAACGAATCAGCAGAACGAATATTCGGTTATACGAGTGTTGAGATTATCGGACAGCCGATCCAAAAGCTGTTACCACCGGACCGGCAGGATGAAGAATCCCACATTCTCTCGCGGTTACAGAACGGTGATCAGATGGAACACTTTGAAACCAAGAGGCTTACTAAAACCGGCCGGATACTCGACATGTCCTTAACAATATCACCCATCAGGGATGTCCATGGTAATATGACCGGCTTATCGACTATAGCAAGGGACATATCTGAAAAAAAACAGGAAGAACAACGGAAAAACGATTTTGTCACGATGGTCAGCCACGAGCTTAAAACACCCTTAACAACAATCATGTCCTATGTTCAGCTACTTATAAAAAATGCCAAAAATGAAGACGACTTCGATTTTAAGGCACTGACGAGAATTCACGCCCAGGCAAAAAAAATGACCTCGATGACTCATGACTTCCTGAATCTGGCAAGATTGGAGGACGGGAAAATACAGCTTAACAAAGAAACGTTTGCACTTCATACACTGATTGAGGAAATTACCGGTGATGTTCAGATACTAAGCACAAAACATACGATAAGGCTGGTTGATTGCGAGGAGATCACCCTTCACGCCGACCGAAATAAGATAGGGCAAGTCCTTATGAACCTGGTAAGTAACGCGATAAAATATTCACCTATGGGCGGAACTATTAATATTGGCTGTCAGAAGCAGCCAGGAAAGGTAAAGGTTTTCGTTCGCGATGAGGGCATAGGGATCAGTAAGGCAGACCAAAACAGACTGTTTGAAAGGTTTTACAGGGTAAGCAACGACAAATCAGGGGGTATAACAGGATTTGGAATCGGACTCTATCTTGTTTCAGAAATCTTGCGTCAGCACGCCAGTAAAATTGAGGTTGAAAGCGAAGAAAATATCGGATCAACTTTTTATTTTGATTTGGAGATCCAGGAAGGGTGAGTTATGGTATAGTTCTCCCCCCCTCCGGGATCAGTGAGTACAGTGAGTGTAGATAAGTGATGCTATGAGTAGGCTAAAGTTCCAGTTATTACACCTTATTGCTACCTATTATTTATAAAGAATATATATATAAAAGCTTGAAATTAAAATAGTCAGTTACCGCCAGATCATCTGTCCACCTGACGTTTCAATCTTGTTTTTGCCTTTCACGAAAACGGGGATTACGCCAGGAGTATTTGGTGCAATCGGATCCACATTATACTCTTTGCCATCGTTAGGGATAATTTTTAGCGTCCACATCCAGCCGAATGGTCCAGTCTGTTTGTATTCTGTGCCTATAAGCAAGTACTTTCCATCGGGAGAAAACTCGGGTACGGCTTCTTTAAAATTACTGGTGGTAACCTGTTTCACGTTTGATCCATCCATAGCCATAGTGTACACATGGTTAGCAATACGCACGGCGAGTTGATTGCCGGCTGGATTGACGGCTAAGTCGCTCCAGTCTTGATAATTCATTTCTTTAAGTACACTACCGGAGGTGTAAGGTGGGTCTAAACGTATGATATTGTTTTTATGCACGATCAACAGCGCATTGCCAGGAAGCCATAAGCGTTGGTCATTAAAACCTAGTTCTTGTCCGTTGATATCGTGGATCCGTCCGACAAACTCACCATTTCGTTTTAGGATAGTGATACCGTCTTCCTTATCGTTCGAAAGCACCAGAATATGACTGTTATCAAATGACAGATAGCCCCTACAGTATCCATTCAGTCCCGGACTATTGTACACAAATTCCTCTATTATGCTACCATTTGAAATATCACTGAGGGTAAAACGTATGGGGTATTTACCCAAAGTTTGCTCATTTACTACAGTGAGTTTGTATTTACCATCACGGGAGATGTCGAAATTATTAAGTTTGGAGTTATCGGGAATAAAGGCGGACCCCACACCATCCGGTAAACTTACTTTAAGAATTCCCTCGGATGCCCAGTCGTAATATATTGTTCCCTTTAACGCGGATGGGTAGCCATTTTCACCAACATCTGGCCCATTATTTTCCTTTGAACAGGCTGATAGTAGCATAAGAAATACCACTATCAGCGATAAATTTTTCTTTTTCATCGTTTTGATTTATGAGTTTGTTTAATTATGGATGACATGTCGGACCCGCGTTATGGTAGAGCTTCGCTTCCCCATAATAAACTGCCTAATAGTTTTTGCATATTTTCAATTTTAAAATGATAATATCACAAATTTAAGGGCAAAAGAGTTGATCAACAATCCACGAAAACAGGGATTTTTCAGAATTTCACTTACTCACTTATCGCATCGGTACCATTAATCGTTTATAAAGCACTGCAGAGCATTCACCCAGCAATATGATTGATACGATATTTGGCCCTTCCTATTCTATTTATATGAATTTCATTTCCGTTGCTTTATGTATCAAAGAGGCAGAATTGCTCACTTTAAATTTTTGCAATAGATTTCTTCGGTGACTTTCTACGGTGAGCGGACTAATGAACATTTGTTCAGCTATCTGGGGGGTGGTCTTTCCAGTTGACATTAACCGAAGTACTTCTTGTTCTCTTTGAGTGATTTTGGGAACAGCGCCATCCGTTTGGTTCATAATAGGCTCTATATCAGCGCTTAAAATCTTATCACCTTTCATTACAGCACGGATAGCATTTATAAGCTCGCTCGCAGAAACATTTTTGAGCAAATATCCTGAAGCTCCTGCATCTAGCATACGCTGGACAATACTACCTTTACTGATATTACTGATGGCAATAATCTGTGTTTTGGGTTGATTCTTTTTAACGGCTACTGTAGCATCAATACCGTTCATCCCCGGCATATTGATATCAGCTAAAACCACATCTGCCTCATTAGTCTCCAAAAACTTTAGGGCGTCTTCCGCATTGGTAAAAGTATTCAGCAGTTTGATATCCGCATGATTATTGAGTATAAACTCGAATCCATTTAATACCAATGGATGGTCATCTATTATTATTACCGAAATCATATTATTTATATACGTATTTGTTTTACCGAATTGATGAATTCGGTACATTCTGTTGTTCATACATAGGTATCTGAACGTGAAATGACGAACCTTTTCCTGGATATGTATCTAATTCGAAATGCCCGTTTAACAATGCGATGCGGTTGCGGATATTTGACAACCCCATGCCTATATTGTTTACATTTTCGGTGCTTTGTTTAAACCCTTTACCATTATCTTCCACGGAGAGGTGTAAAATATCATTCTCTTCCGAACATTGAACCCAAACTTGATCAGCTTCACTATGTTTCAGTGCATTGGTCAACAATTCCTGCACGATACGGTACACCGACATCAAAAAAAGATGGGAATAATCACCCCTCAGCCTAAAGGACTGAAAATCAATGGACATACAGGACTGGGTCATACTTTTGCATAAATCTCTTATTGCATCTTCAAGACCTCTATATAACAGTGAATCCGGCATGAGGTTATGGGACACCCGACGTAGTTCGTTTACAGATTGGTCAAGCTGACTTATAATGGTTTGCAAATCTCCAATGGCGACAGCATCAACTCGCTGTAAGCCCATATTATCCGTTACAGCAGAAAGCTTCATCTTTACGCTAGCCAGCATACCCCCCAACCCATCATGCAAATCTCTTGCTAATCGGCTCCGTTCTTTTTCTTCACCCTGCAACATAGCATTGTATTGGTGAATCGTCGATTTTTGCCGATGATTTTTAAGCTCTTCCTGCAGCAGCAATTCTTTTTGCTCCAATAACCTTTTTTTGCTTTTCTGTGTTCTATACCATGTAAATCCTAATACATAAAGAAGCGTGCATAGCGAGGCAAATATGATGGCGATGCTTCGGTTTTTTTGTAGGGCTAAAGATTGCTCCTGATGTTGGGATTTAATTTTCAATAACTCTTTTTCTTTTTCAGTAGTTTGGTATTTGCGTTCCAATTCCAATATTTGTGCCCGGTTTTTATTTGTGAAAAGGCTATCGGTAACAACTTTATAAGCTTCGTACCATTTGACTGCCTCTTGGTATTGATTTAATGAAACAGTCGTTGTGGCTAAATGGTAATAAACCATCTGTTTGTTTGCCAACGAAGATGTTTTTTCTACATATGGGAGCACTTCCAATAATTTGCCCTTAGCTTTCACATGCTGCTTATTCTGCTGATATACTTTGAACTGATCATACAAAAGGGTTGAAATCAGCTCATCATTCTTTAGTATTTTTGCTGTAATAAGTCCTTCTGAAAGATTTTCATGGGCTTTCTCAAAATTTTTAACAGCGGCATGATAACTCCCCGCGACCGTATGGTACATAGGAACATAGATAGAGTTGGGTATCAAATTTGCAATCACGGAGGCTGTATCAAGCATCATTTTAGACTGATGATACTCCTTTGCGTAAAGTGCATTTCGTGCTGCATTGACATAAAGTGTTAATCTTTCTTCCGATGCATTTACCTGTTCCCGGAGTAAGCTTAAAGCTTTACGATAATACTGAGCCGCTTTTGCATATTCCTGTAGATTCATCAGGTTCATGGCGACGTTTTGATAATTAATACCAAGAAGCGTAGCATCTTTTGTTTGCTCTGCTAAGGGAATCACTTTATCCAATAGAATATTAACATACTCATTTGCTTTATCTTCACGTTGCAAAAGCGCACCATAGCTTCCCCAAATACGCGCACGATAGCGAACAGCTTTTAATTCCTGGGCTCTATCAACTTTTTGAAGCAATCTTTCAGCCTCCATATATAAATCTTTTGCCTTATCTGGGTCTTTATCGAAATAAACGGAAGCTGTATAAAAAGCAATCAACCCTCCATAATAATCTGTTTGTATCTTTGTTCCTAATAGATTTTTTGCTTCAGAGATATAATGCAAAGCTTTGGTGACATTGTGATCAGACCAGAAGAAACTCAAATCAAGCAAACCCACCGCTTTTTCTTCTTGGTTTTTTATTTGTCCTAGTTGGCGGTACAGACTATCGCTATATTGAATTAGCCGGTCTCCCGGCTGACCATTTACCGGAGTAGCTATCGAGAGAAAATATAAAATAAGTAGTTTTATTGTTTTCGACACGAGTAATTTAGTTAACGTTTATCGCTGGATAATATACATAAAATACACCTATTCACAATCTGGCACCATTCCCATAATGAGTTCCTAGTTAAGATGTTGTGAAGTCTGGAGTTTTATCTTAGTATAGCCCTCCATCGCGCTTTCGTGGGCAAGGATGCCTGCACAAGTAATATTTGCCGACTGTCGGGTGTCAGGGTTCTATAAGATAAAATGCCTCTTTAATTTTTGATATTTACTTTTAAAATTCCTCTTGCCGGGTGTGATGATACAATTGTTTTAATTCGATTTTCGAACAAAGTCAATATCGTTTTCTTTATAAATTGCCAGACACAAGTTATTATTTGGAAACGTAGAATAACTTAAACCATTGAAATCAGTTTTTTGAAATACAAAAAGTATTGAATATACTTTTTCAATACTTCATTTTTACGCTTAATAATTGTTTTCCTGCCCTAGGTTTCTTAAACTCTGTTGAAGAAGATTTTGCAATCTTTTAACACTGCAATCTGCCACTTCAAACCCAAATTTAATCACTTCAACTGAAAACTTAATTTTCGAATAGCGGTGCAGTATACCTTTGAGCCCTAAATAAAAAAATAATTTAAAAACATGAAAAAGTTAATTTTAACCTTACTGTTTGGAACGTTCATTTTAAGTAATACCTACGCGCAGAAGTATTTCGGAAAAACTTATACACCAACACAAAAAGTAGATGAGTTTTACGCGAATGCTGATGTAACGAAGGAATATACAGTTATGGGAAAAACTGAACTTGATAAAGGTTTCCGTTCGTTAGAAAAAACCCAGGCAAAGATCATCGAACTGGCGAAGAAGAAAGGTGCTGATGGCGTAATCTTTACAATGGATGAAGAAGTTGTTGCTACGACTAGCTCAGGGAGCGGTAGTGTAAATACAAAAAAGGCGAACAAAGCAACAGGTTTTTCGAGCAGCACCACTACCGATATCAAAGAGAAGAAAATCCGGGCAACATTTATTAAGTATAAATAATTTTCCAGCAACAAAGCTGTTTTCGAATGCGGCTTTGTCGTTTCAAATTTATTTTTCAGCAAAAAACTGTGTAAAATTCAATTCTTTGAAACTTATAGTCTTATCACCAAGAGGTGATAAGACTATAAGTTAACTTAAGAGGTCAATGCAGGATATTTTTTAAGCATAGTCGGGTTTTCTGCTTCCTTCAATAGATAATGCGCAACGTCGGCTCTAGAAATCTTACCTATTTTGATCCCTTTATAAAGATTTGGCAACACTTTATACTTTTGAGTCAGGGAACTATCTGTGAGTATTCCGGGTCGAATAATTTCCCAATTGAGATTGCTCTTTGAGATGATCTCTTCCATTACAGTTTTATTGAGATACTGATGTTTGAGGAAAATCTGAATCACTGCCCGCATAAAGAAACTTAAGAATCCTCGGCTCTCCCCTGCCCCAAAACCGGTTATAATTAGAATCGGCGCTTTAAATTCCAATATTGCTCCTGCCTTAACAAGTGCGTGAGCTGTATCTGAAAATAGCGTGTTTGGTTTTTTATTTTTTGTACCGATCGTCACAATGACCACATCCGCATCCTTCATAACTTTCTTCAAATCAGTTAGCGAAGTGGCGCTACCATTAATCTTTACCAAGTTGGGATCAGCGGGTATACTTTGGGTTTGAGTGGATAAAGCTGTTACGCGATGTCCTTGCGATAAGGCCTGGTGGAGTGTGGCTAAACCTATACCAGCCGACGCTCCGATTATTGTAATATTCATTTTTACTTTTATATTGGGATCAGTTAACTGGGAATAACCTTTTTGCAACACCTGGGGCAGACACCAGCAGGCTTTCATCTCCCCATTTCCAAACATCGCCTTTGGTGTTCAGAATCTCAGCTCCAGCTTCGCTGGCGATTAAAATACCTGCCAACCAATTGAAAGTATCTAGTCCCAGTTGATAAAACACATCAATTCTACCACAGCCAACATAAGCCAATTGCAAACCATGCGGACCATAATTCCTTACAACTCCAAACTGGTTGAGCAAGCCAGTCACTGCAGCTCCTTGTTGTTGATTAAACTCTCGATCAGCAGACTCTTGATGCCCATATTCGAATGCAGCAACCATTATTTCAGCATCTGATTTCACAACCGGGCTGATATGTCTGCCATTCATAAATGCGCCCGATCCCTTTTGTGCCCAGAATATTTCATTGGACAGGGGATCATAAATCACCGAAAAGTACACCTCCTCATTCCTGATCATTGCAAGATTAATCGTCCAACCAGGAATATGCTGCAAATACTGTATGGCACCATCCATGGCATCACAAATCCAATATTCCGGTAGCGGCAAGGGTCGCTTTTGTCCGTTGTTGTCAAATTCATTAATAGTGTTCCACGGAATATCAGGAAACTTATCGTTTAATCCTGTTTTTAAAACCGACATGCAGCGTTCATCAATCGCTTCAAGCTGTCGAAAAAATTCATTTTTAGTCGTTGGAATGGAATTTAATTTATAATCCTGAAGAAATAGGTCTCCCGCTTTTCTTACGGCGTCCAAAATGGATTGAGTATTTATTTGCTGATTCATTTGTTTCTTTTATAGGACAAAGAACGCAGATAAAAGTAGGGCACAATAGAACAAAACCTTGAATTAATAGTCCTGATCGAGGTATTGTTTACGGAACTGCAAAGGAGTCGAACCTGTGATCTTTTTAAAAAGCTTCCCAAAGTATACAGGTTCCTCATAGCCGAGTTGATAAGCAACTTCCTTCACTGTTAGTTTAGAAAAACAGAGCAGCCGCTTTGCTTCGAGTATGCAGTATTGCTGAATGCAGGCAGATACAGAATCACCCGTAAGACCTTTGATGGTATCATATAGATGTGCTGCAGATATGTTCAACTCAGCGGCATACCTTGCAGGTTGTTTCCATTCTCTATAATGTACTTTAAGCAGCTGTGTAAATGCCTCTTGTATAATAAATCCGCGATTGGGTTTTACCCTTCCAGTGCTATGAATGTTACTGGTTTCTCCCGCTAGCAATCCAAGCAGGGCGTCGAGTAAAGAGTGCTTTGCACGCAGCTTAAATGGGTTCGCTGATTGCTCCTGCAATCTCTCCATCTGTTCCAAAAAAGTGAAAGAATGTCCATAAAGAAGAGAATTTTCATTTATGTATAAAGGATGCTGAAAGCTTCTTTCGAAAATTAACTGGAATTCTTTGTCCACCAGGGCCGGATCTATACTAATTATCCAACCTTTGAGATTATGTGCCGAAACCGTATAGTGAATCTGCCCGGGAAAAATTAGCAAAAGTGTAGGCCCTAATATTGTGATATTTTTAAAGTCAATACTCATTAACAGATCACCGCTAGAAGCGAACAGTAACAGATAATGATCATCCCTGTGGGGCCGTGAGTGGTCATGTTCAGAAACATGAGCATCGTGTTCTATATTCTTTATGATCATACCTGCCTTAGCAAGTGGTGACAATGGAAATTTAAGAACATTAGATTGTTTATTTCTCAATTCTGTCTTGTTAAGTTTTGCAAGTCTGGTAATGCGGGTTATCTGACTATCAATTTTACACAAAAAATTTATATTTCATTATACTTTGACAAGTCCAGTCAAGCCCCCAGAACTAGTATTCATTTAGAGTGATGTAAATCACATTAGTCGGCAACATTCCAAATGTGATTTACATCACCTGCTTTTCTCTTCTATTAGGCTCATCTTTGAACTGTCAACTAACCAATACCTCATTAAAATATTGCAGATCTGCTGGTAACACGGTTGATAAATGAAATAATTATAAAAAGAATAACATGAAAAAAGAACTCATCGTAAAGTGGAAAATAAAAGAAAGTGAAACTCAAAGAATTTTGACCCTGCTGGAAGAACTAGTTGAGAATACCAGAAATGAACCGGGTAATGTCTTATATAATATCTATCAATCGGTTGAAAATACCAATGAGATTATTCTGCACGAATGTTATGTTGACGCTGACGCGGTAGAGGCTCACAAAGGCTCTAAGCATTATCAAAAAACCGTATTAGAGCAAATCATTCCACATTTAGAAATCCGTGAAGTTAACATCTTAAACAAACTTTTTTAAAAAAAATCATCATGTCAAAAAGAATATTATTTATCGTCTCCAATGCAAAATTTATTGGCCCAAATAACAGAAAAACCGGTGTGTTTCTTGACGAGGTAGCTCATCCATATGTAGAATTTGAAGACGCAGGCTATCAAATTGATTTTGCAAGTCTTACCGGAGAGGTTCCCCACCTCGATAATATGGAAGCAAAAGACGAAGCATCAAATGCAAGATTCCTAAAAGAGGCCGGATGGGAAAAGATGCAGCATAATAGCAAACTTTCGGAAGTGGATGTGAGTATCTATAATGCAATTTTTGTTCCGGGCGGTTTAGCACCTATGGTCGATATGCCTGAAAATGAACTGTTAAAAAAGGTAATTGCTGACACCTATGAAAGAAAAGCCATAGTTGGTGCCGTATGCCACGGTCCGGTATCACTACTCAATGTAAAACTTAGCGACGGCACCTTTTTGCTTAAGGATAAAAACATTACTTCTTTTACCAATGAAGAGGAGAACAACTATGCCAGGGCGGATGTTCCATTTGCGCTGGAAAGTGCGCTCACTGAACAAGGAGCTAAATTTCATGCGGCAGCACCATGGTCAGACCACAGTATTGCCGATGACAACCTCGTGACCGGACAAAATCCAGCATCTGCACGTGGTACCGCTCAAAAGATGATTGCTCTTTTAGAAGCATAGTATCATCATCAAAAAGGCCGCATCCAATGATTGAAGTAAACCCCAAAATTTTTTGCCCAACTTTTGGGGTTTACTTATAGGCGTCAAGGTTTAGTGCAAACGGCTTAACGTTTCGCGAGATACGCCTAAATAAGCTGCAATAAGCTGTTTTGGAACTATATTATACAACTGCGGGTACATGGCCAGCAATTCTTCATAACGGGTTTTGGCATCGTTATTCATGAAGGACAACAGTCGTTTCTGAGAGGCTACATATCCTCTATTGGAGCGCCAGCGAAAGAAATACTCCAGGGGATAAATTTCCCTGCACAGCCTTTCTCTATCTTCACTTCTCAAGCACAAAACCTCAGCATCGGTAATACAATCAAGACCAATAGTCGCAAGATCTCCATTGTATAAAGAGTTAAAATCAGAAGCCCACCAGGTAGACATCGCAAACTGAAGGATAAACATCTTTTGTTCGTCGTTGACATAAAAAGTTTTCAAGCATCCTTCCAGCACAAAATACTCACAGTCCACACGATCTCCCACACTGATTATCGACTCTCCTTTTTTAAATGAATAAGGCTTAAAGTGCGAGTAAAAATAATCGAACTCTGTATCTGTTAGCGTAATAGTTTTAGCAAGATGGGTTTTTAAAATATCCTGTGGAGACATATAGAACTTGAGAATTGGGAATTACCAAAGATATAATTATAGACTCAATAATTTTACCTCCATTAAGATGCCGATATCTTATATTAGAGGATTAAGACGCTTTTTTTTACTCAATTATAGACAAACTAGTTACAACATGATGAAGAACATCACCACACACCTAACTTTTCAGGTGATCATTGCAATAATTTTTGGCATCCTGGTCGGGATGTTCTTCCCCACTTTTGCAAATACTGCCAAACTGATCAGCAAAACTTTCATCAACATGATCAGCATGTTGATAGCTCCAATCATTTTCTTCACTATTGTGCTCGGCATTGCCAAAATGGGCGATATGAAAAAGGTGGGACGCGTTGGTGGGAAAGCACTACTTTATTTCGAATTAATTACGACTATAGCTATTTTTATCGGCCTGGTAACGGCCAATTTAATGAGACCCGGTGATGGCTTAGATCCAGTGGTAGGCCATCCTAGTACTGCGACTGCAGCAATTGTATCTGGCAATCCTTCCACCATCCATGCGCCCACGGTTGCAGCTCCTGTTAGTATGGGCTGGATGGATTTCATAAGTAACATCATTACTCCGAATATTTTCGAGTCTTTTGCCAAAGGTGATATTTTGCAAATCCTCTTTTTTGCCATCTTGTTCGGTTTTGCATTAAGCAAAATGGGCCGGGCCGGGAGACATACCATCGTAGCTTTTGAGAACCTCTCTCAGGTTATTTTCAATATAATGAAATTTGTAATGAAACTTGCCCCTCTCGGTGCATTTGGAGGAATGGCATTTACTGTTGGTAACTATGGCCTTTCTACACTGATTCCGATGGGGAAAGTAATGTTGGTCGTTTACATCACTTGCTTCTTATTTATCTTTGTAGTGCTCAATTTCATCTGTTACCTCTATAAATTTAGCCTTTGGCAATACCTGAAATATATTCGTCAAGAGATCTTAGTAGTGCTTGGAACCTCTTCTTCGGAATCTGTTCTGCCAAGCATGATTCAAAAGATGGAACGTTTTGGTTGCTCGAAATCAGTCGTAGGACTGGTAATTCCTACCGGTTATTCTTTTAACCTCGACGGTACTTCTATTTATCTTTCTATTGCCCTGATTTTCCTAACCCAAGCATTCAAAGTCGAGATTGGAATCACAGAGCAGATCGCAGCGATGGGCATCTTAATGGTAACTTCAAAAGGTGCTGCCGGCGTTACCGGTAGTGGTTTTATTGTGCTCAGCTCGACACTGGTTTCCTTAAATATCATGCCCGTAGAAAATGTGGCGATCTTATTGGGTGTAGACCGGTTTATGTCGGAAGCCAGATCAATCACCAATCTAATTGGCAACGGTATTGCCGTGGTGGTGATCGCTAAAAGTGAGAAAGAATTTGATGAAGAAAAATATCAACTGGCTATCAACCCGGCAACAACTTAATTTTAATGATGCGATCTGCGAATAGTTTAAGGTATAAATACAGATATAAACAGGTATAATCCCCGAAAACTATTTGACATAGTGCAGGTTAGTATGACTGGTGAGCAAATTAGCAAACCTCAATTAACCCTACCTATTATGTTTCATCATTCAAAAGATTTACAATTTAATGCTAGAGTATCCCGCCCTGATCCTGCTTTCGCAAACATTCTGTTAGAACAGTTTGGAGGAGAGAATGGCGAACTGGCAGCCGCTATGCAGTACTTCACACAAGCTTTCGGAGCTAAGCAACCACATCCCGACAAGTACGATATGCTTATGGACATTGCGACCGAAGAATTTTCTCATCTTGAAATTGTTGGCGCTACAATCCAAATGCTACTTAAAGGTGTAAACGGTGAACTGAAAGATGCAGCCGACGCATCCGAGATTATGCAAGTATTGGATGGCAAAGCCGCTAAAGAAAACATTATTCATGCAGCACTTAGTGCGAACCCTCAGTTCCCAATTATAACAGGTGGCGGACCAACGTTGCGTAACAGTATGGGCATCCCATGGTGTGCGTCTTATATTCATTCTAATGGTGATTTGACAGTCGATTTAAGAAGTAACCTTGCTTCTGAGTCGCGGGCAAAATTAGTTTATGAACACCTTATGAAATTTACTGACGATCCTTACGTAAAAGAAACGTTGTCATTTCTGATGACTAGAGAAGTAGCGCATTATAAAATGTTTGAGGCCGCATTGGAAACTATTCAACCAAATTTCCCTCCAGGAGTATTACAGGCTGACCCGCGTTTTACGCAGCAGTATTTTAACCTTTCACCATCACAGAGCGTCCGCGGTCCATGGAATGAAGGTGAAATGCCTGCCATGGGTAAGCAATGGGAATACGTATCAGACCCTCTTAGTCATATTGCCGAGACTGAAGGACTAAGTATACCCGGCGACGATCTGGCTGAAGAACTGGAGGAAACCGAGAAAATAAATTTGCAGATGAGTAAAATACGTAGTGAGGAAGTCAAACAATCAGAGCCCGACGGTGTTGCACAATGGAGCAGCTATACGGCTGATGCCCTAAAATAAGGCACACCGTTATAGGGGCTAAAATATGTACCTTAGCCCCTATTTAATTACGCTCATGCACAAGAACACTGAAAATATCAATACATTAATCGAACTCAACGAAGAATTGGAAAACTATTTTCAAAATACGATCATACCGCAGCTCTTTGTAGATGCAGATCTGATTCTACGTAAGTTCACCCCACCTGCCATGAGGCAGTTCAAATTAAAAAAGGAACATATAGGAACGCCCTTAATTGATGTAAAAGAAAATTTTCGGTTTCCGACAATCATTGATAATATCAATCTGGTAATCACGACGGGCGAAATCCTGGAAAAAGAAATCCAGACGACAGATCTGCGCTGGTATCAGATGAACATTCTTCCATATGTGTTGAGAAAAGAGAATAAAACCAATGGTGTAATTATCACGTTTGTGGACATTACTTCGCGTATCAAGGATTTAAAAGAACAGGAAAAATTAATCGCTGAACATGAATTGTTACTTGATACCATTGCACACGACATAAAAAACCCGTTGACAGCATTAGGGATAGGAATAGGCATGCTAAAAAAGTTCCAGGAAAAGGGCATGGAAAAATTCCCGTCTCTCTTGGAAAAGGTGGAGAGCAATCTGACGAAGATGAAAATGATTATTAATGATTTAGTGCAATCACGATGGCATGAACACCGGTATCAGGCGGAGGAAGAAATGCTCGACCTCCAAAATATAATTGAAGATGTGAAGCTTACGCTCGCTCCACAAATAAAATGAATCAAACGCCAAAATCAAGCAACATATTGGTCTTTCGGAAATTACCTTTGCCAGGCGCAAGCTCCGAAGTATTGTGTATAATCTTGTGAATAATGCCATTAAATATAAAGCTCCGGATCGCCGTCCGGAAATACATATTGAGACCTATTCAGAAGATGAATTTATGGTTATCAGCATCGCAGACAATGGAATTGGTATAGACCCAGAAAATTTGAGTTCAATCTTTGAGAAGTTTCGACGTGTAACAACATCAATAGAAGGAAATGGTGTTGGACTTTATCTGGTAAAACAAATTCTCGAAAATTCGGGAGGTAAGATTACAGTGGATAGTACACCAGGTAAAGGTTCGACTTTTAAGGCGTTCCTAAAATTGGACGGAAGCATTCGCTCTCAGGAGAAAGATTCGGCAATTACATCATTTTAGGGACCAGGTCCCTAAGTTGTTAGCATTGGATAGCTTAACAATATGTTAGGCATAGATATTGCATATGCTCGGACACATCTAAAATCTCAACTTATGAATGTCAAACGTACCTTCGGGACCATCCTGACCATCCTTGGAATTATCGGTCTGATCTATGCCGGTTATGGATACACACAACATAGTGGCGCGACCAGGCAATTAATCGTATTTGGTGTTATTGGAGTAATATTCTTTTTCACAGGCGTAGGATTAGTAAAAAATACTAAGGACGAGGCGTAGCTTCATTGTTTCCTGCCCGAGCTAAAGCAGTCTACAATGAAAGAGCCGCCTGAGAATGGCGGCTCAACATTAGCAATCAATAAAATTAACTTATTTAATTTCAATCTGGCGGCTCTGCACTTTAGCCTCCTCCCGTTTCGGGATATTAATAGCCAGTACACCATTTTCGTAACTCGCCTCAATGCCATTTTCTTCTGCGGATTCCGGAAGTTTGAAGGAGCGTACAAATGAATTATAACTGAATTCACGCTTATTGAAGTTACGCTCCTGCGGATCATTCTGCAAAGATTGCTCTACCGAAACGCTCAAAACATCTCTTTCCAGAGAAAGCTTAAAATCTTCTTTTTTGAGACCCGGCGCAGCCAGTTCTAAATGGTAATGGTCTTTACTTTCGCTAATGTTAGTAGCTGGAACACGACTCATCATACGATCTGAAAAAAATGTGTCATTGAAGATAGAGTCAAACACATCATTAATGCCTGGCATCAAGCCATTTTTCTTGTTGCTGTTGTTGGGATTAAATTTAACCAGTGTCATAGGTTTTTCCTCTTTAATTTTTAATGATTAAAACTTATAATTAATTAAACTCTTGAACTTCACGTTCGAAAAAGATAGATCAACTGGAATGCCAACGCCTGAGAAGCCAAAATCAACTGAAAAAATTTCAGAAACAATGAAAAATTTGCAGTACAAAATGTCAAAAATTCACGATCACGACTGAAATTTACTAGTTTCTTTACATCCTGCTACCCGCTTTATAATAAAGCTCTGCTAATGTTTTCTGATAACCCGCAATCATTTCCTCTCGCTTGATTTTCATATCAATCAATTTAGATTCACGGGTATTGATCAGAAACAATGTGCTTTCACCCAAATCAAACTTGGAAGATTCACCACTTAACAGCACTTGCTGGTTTGAAATGCTTTTCACTTGCACCGCAAGCTGTTCGCTATAAGCATTTAAATGATTGTAACTTGTGAGTACCGAATTTCTTATTTCACGGTTGGATTGCTGCATATCGTATTCTAATTCGCGCTGCTTTATCTTTACCTCTCTTAGCTTCCCCCGCTCTGCACGAAGGAAAAGAGGTAGTGCGAATTCGAATCCGAGCTTATAGTTACCCATATTGAAATCGTAATTATCGGGAACATAGCTATTGAAACTTCTACGGGTAGATAATAACGATCCGCTTACATTAAGTTTAGGTTTCAGCATTTCTTTTCGGTAAGAGCGCTCCACAGCGAGCTGCTCCCCTTTCGCACGCAACTTGATCAATTCAGGATGGCTTCCTGCAGCAAATTCCAGCAGAGTGTCTAATACTTCCTTTTTAGGTTTATCATTCAATTCTACAGCCTGAAGCGGCCTGGCGTTCTCTGGCAATTCCAGAGGCTGCGCTTCATCACTCCACAAGTGGTTAGATAAAGTAAGCCTGGAGTTCAGCAGGTCTATTTTCATCTTTTCATACTGAATCATTCGATCCTGCACTGTAATTGCTGCCTCAACCGAATCAATGCTCGCCTTGTCGCCCAATAGCGTTTGTCTGCTTATTGCCTTAAATCTAGTTTGTGCCAGTTCCAGCCCTTCACTAATCAGTTGAAATTGATTATAAGAGAAATACCAGTTCCAGTAGTCCTTAACTATATTGTACCAAATAGCATTAATCTGCTTTACGCGTTCTGCTTCTGCATAATTGACCATAATTTTTGCCTGCCTTAAGATATTTCTTCTAGAATCTATCAGCAAACCCTGGCCTAGAGGAATGCTGAGGCCAATACCCGCAAGACCAGCTGTAGATGTATGGGTTTCCGGGTTTACAAATTCGCCAACATTACGGTCATATCCTATTTTAAGATCGGCACCAGCAAGCCAAAGGGGCACTTTCAGCTCGCTGGACCAGCGGTTATAATAGGTTTTGTCGCCAAACATCTTCCTGTCGAAGCCTGCCTTGATTCCAGGATCGAAATAACCAAGTGACTGCATTACATTAGCGCGTGCAGACTCGCTCAATAGCGCTGCCTGTTTAACCACAGGGTGGTTGCGAAACACCATTAACTCCAGATCCTGTAACATAAATACATCGACAGTATCGGTTTGTGATTGTGCAGGGGAATTCAGTAAACCGAAGGATATAATTAAGATTAATAACAACTTCATAAAATGTTTCTATTTGCCTTGATTACCAACACTTTTCGGTTCTCTCTCCAGGCTTGGAGGAAAACCATTTAACTGTCGCCATATCTCATACCAAACTGGTACAGAGTTTAAAATGACTCGGCCAAATACCCCCGATCCTTGTCTAAGCTGAATCGGCCACGGCTCGTCAGTCTGAGGAACCGGAACCATTTGCTTAACCAGCACCCGGTAAGTACCATTTGCACTAACCATTCTATCTATCGAAAATACCCTGCCGGCAAACGTACCTACGGCTACCGACGGCCAGCCAGAAAACTGTACCGAAGGCCAACCTTCAAATTGTATCCGAACTTCACTCCCTTCCGTCATTAGCGGAACATCCATTGCATTTACGTAAATTTCTGCCGCCACCAGAGGGTTTTCTGGTTGCAGCGTAGCGACCGACTCCCCATCTTTAATGTTCTCGCCAATACCCGCTTTCATGGTCTTAATCACGTAACCATCTTGTGGCGCACGAACCACGTACAAACCTCTGCGGAAATCAATGTTTGCAATCTCATTGCGTAATTTTGCTATATCGCCCTGGGCACTTGCCTCTCCCGATAGTGCAGTTCCCATATCAGATTGCGCCTTAGCCAGAGATTCCTGGTATTTAGCCCTGATGTTATCCAATTCGATCTGTGCAATAAGCATCGACTGTTTTGAACTGTTTAGCTTATTCTCTTGAGCAATCAGCTTGGCATTATCGTTCTGGACGTTCAGGCGGCGGGTCTCTATATCGGTAAGAGAAAACAACCCGTCTTTAAACCCTTGTTCGTAACGCGCTAAACGCGATTGACTTACGCGGTAAAACTGGCGCAGGGCCTGCATGTCTGCACTATCGCTCTGCACATAGTTGATGCTCTGTTTAACCTTATTTTCTGCGGCTATCAGCTGAAAGTTTAATCCGCGACTAAGTGCACCGATCTGATCTTCAGTAGCACGCATCTTTTGCCTTGCAGCTGCTTCACTTCCTTGCTTTGCTTTTAGCTGTTCCTTCAATCTAAGTGGAAGTTCAGGATCAAAGTAAGATTGACTTATCTCTGAAATCAATAGTATGGTGTCGCCTTGCTTCACCTTTTGCCCTTCGCTGACATGCCAACGTTCTATTCGGCCCCCAATTTGATTTTGAATAGTCTGAGGTCTATCCTGAGGCCTTAGCGCAGTAACGGTGCCCTTGCCCGGAATAGTTTGCCGCCATGGTAAAAACAAAATACAAATCGAAAGTAAAAATGCAACCAGCATGATCCTTTCCAGTACCAACACCTTACGCATACGCAGTAAAGACTGACTGGTCTTTTCTCCAAGGTTTTCCCAATTAGCCTGGTGGTTTACCTGATGATGATTAGACATGGTTTACCTCCTGTCCTTCTTCCAATTCCAGATCGGTTACAACTGCCAGCTTTTCTGCACTGGCAACCATATCGAATACGGTATTCATGCTAGTCATCAGTTTTTCTACTGCATAGCTGATCTGCACCACAATAACTTCAGCCGCCACAAATTGACCGAAAGTCATTTGCCTGTCGATGACAAAATACGAGCCCATTAAAAGCAGTGCGCCCATTAGTATAGCCCGTATAACTATGGAGCTGGCAAAAAATTTACGCAACACTTTAAAGTGACTGGTACGTGCCTTAAGGTATCTTGAAGTAATGTCATCCGTCTTTTCCATCGCTTCCTTCATTTTACTTTTATTGCCACGATAATGATCGAGATTTGCAGCTACATCTTCTAAATATGCGACCACCTGATATTTATGTCCTGATTCCTCAATACTAGTCCGCACAGCATCTTTATAATAAAGTGCAACGACAAATACCAACACGAATGTGATGAAGATACCGAAGGCCATATATACCGGATGATAAAAGGATAGTAATATTGCACTGAAAAAAATTAACACAGCTGACGATATCATTTCTACGACTAATTTGGCAAGCCCCTTTTGGATCGTCAGGATATCAAAAAAACGGTTTACCAGTTCGGGAGGATATTCACCCGATAATTCGGCCTTTTTGATCCGTGGTAAACGATAGGCAAACTCCAGAGCAGTTCTTGCGAATATCTTTTGCTCAACAAGCTCCACAAGCGTCAGCTGACCAATAAGCAGCAGACCACCAATCAATATCCCAATAAGCACAACCCCAATTAAAATATAAGTTGAACTATACATTGAACCATTGCTCAGCAAATTGAAAATTGCTGTTGTGCCTAAGGGTAGCGTCAGTCCGAGCAATCCGATCAGTACCGCATAAAAAAATATATAATTAATAGTGGATCGCTCATAATGGAGTATTCCAACCAGGCGTTGCCAGGGCCTGAGCGCCGGCACATCATGTTTTTTGTTCATGATAAACTTTGAAATTTAAGTGTCAGGGAAATTGAAAATTACCTACCCGTATTTTATACGCGTAGAAAACCTGCCGCGTTTTCAGGCGGTTCAGTAGGTATTGCAATATGGGGCTCGGAGAGTCTAGCTACCAGATAGCGCTTATTGTGGGCTTCGGTAGCAATGTAAATTTTTGACCAAAAGAGATCCGTATCCGTCGAGCCGACATACCACATTTTTTTTGCAGATCTACCGGACTTTTCCTTCTTCGTATTTTTTTCCTCTTCAGTAACAGGCTCATCTTCCATTACCAGATAAAAAGATGACCATCTACCAATAGAGGCTGTCGCTTTAAGGCCAAAGGCAAAAAACAACACCATACTGAACAAACAAATCAAAATTTTACGTCTAAAAACAGCCACCATCTGCCCGCAAATATATTATTGCAGAGTTTATCACAAACAAATTTCGTGATTTCACCAAGCATTTGACGAAATGATGACCACGAAATTAAAAACTCATTAGAAAGTGATTAGAAAACCGGTTGAAACAGTTAAAACAAGAGTAATTATGATATTATACCTGGCTCTTTGTTCTTAAGCGCAGCATTGTCTTTACTTGTACCATACATTCGGAATTTCACAAGATTCTAAAATCTATGACAACCAGGTTATCAGCTACTTCAGCGTCAAGAAATGTTCTAAAGAAATCTATTTTCACAACTATATAAATTTAATCGATTGGCGGTAAAAAGCTATCTTTGATAAAAACAAATGGATGAGCCGTTACTTTAAATTAATCTTCACCTGTTTCTTATTTACCCTTCTTTCGTCCTACTCGAAAGCGGAACATCCCTCAACTCATTTGGATCGTCTTCTCGCCAAATACCGCTCCTATACGCAAGAAGATCGTCTAACATACTCCTTCGATTCCCTCATTCAGAAATCAAAAACTGAGGAGAAGCCGTTCTTAAAGATTATTTACAAGACGCTCCTGGCACACCTTTATTCAAAAAAAAACGATAGAAAAAATGCCCCCAGCGAACAGCTGTATCGCGAAGCAATCACATTAGCAGAACAAACCCATCACACTGGAATTCTAATATGGGCCAATACCGAATTTGGAAATTATTATTATACATACAGCGAATACATAAGTGCTCTGCCTTACTATTTAAGCGCATCGAGAGCACTGGAATCATTTCCAATATCAAAAGTTCCGGAGGCGAGTCGTGTTTTGATTAAAAACGCATATTTTTTCGGCACGATAGACGACCACCAAACATCCATAAAATTATTAGAAACAGGGTTAGAGATTACACCCCGGTCATCTTCAGAATATGGGAACATCCTTTACGCGATCGGCGCACTATATCTAAAAAAAGAAGCGCTTGAAGAGGCTGAGACTTACTTCCTGCGTACGATAACCTCTGCAAATAATACGGCAGACGAAATGCGGCGTGCGAAAGCGCTAGGCGAGCTAGCTATTATCTATAGTATGCGGGGCGATACGCATAAAGCGGAAATTTATCTTTTGGAGGACATCGCCATCTCAGAAAAAAAAGGCGACCAACGCAATACCATGTATGCTCAAATACAGCTGGGAAAGCTCTATTTTAAGATCGGACGCTTAGACAAATCCGAACAAATAATTAGTAAGGCGCTTCTATATGCGACGACGAAGCTTTATTTAAAAGGATTTGAAAAAGAAATTTTAGAGATTAAGTTAAAGATTGCCCAGGCTAAACAAGACAGTCAATCTGAGTTAGCTTTGAGAAAAAAACTCGACAAAATAAACTTGCATCTATCGGTTACAGATGGTCAGGAGATTGTTGACAAAGTAAACTGGCAAACGCAAAAGGAAAGAATCAAATGGCAGTTAGAAGCCGAACAGGCAAAACTGGACAAATCGTCTATATTAAAATGGACCTGGGCAACTGTAAGTTTCTTACTGTGTCTGATTATCGTACTTACATTTTTGTCATACAATAGGCGTTTAAAGTTTCAACGCCTCCACTTTGAGAGAAAACTACTCTCTTTTGAGTTTGAAAAAATCCGCTCTGAAAAGTTGCTTAAAGAAACGAATAACACATTATCGTCGTATCAGGTTTATCTCGAAAAAAAGAATGAGCAAATAGACCAGCTTGAATATGAAATTGACAAAATAAAGAATGAGTCGGAAAGACAATCATTAGAGAGTTTACTGGATTCGCACCTAATGACTGACGAAAACTGGATGCTGTTTAAAAACGCTTTTATTGCAGAAAAAGAAGAATTCTATGATGATGTATTGAACACCTTACCAGCTTTAACTGAATCTAATCTCCGAATTATCTTATTGCAAAAATTAGGTTTGAATAATCAGGAAGTTGCTAATCTGCTTGGAATCACGATAGACGCTGTTAAAAAATCAAAACAGCGTATGCGAAAGAAATATGGAGAAACTCTCGATCAGATCTTAAAAGAGTCACACTGCGTTTAGTTTTGGCCTGCTACTAATTTTCACTCCATACCAACAGGATTTTTTCGGTTACGCTTCCTCCGCTTACCCCATTTTTTATTATACCAGATTAAAAATCCGGTTATTGGAAGAGAAGCAGAAACCAGCGATATCAAAAAAACCAATATTTTGCTTGGTAAGCCTAAAATACTTCCCGTATGAATGCCATAATTAATATCCCTTAATTTTTCCCGGCCATCTTTCCCTTCATATGTACTTGCCTGAATTAATCTGCAAGAGATTACATTGTATTGTGCTTGAGTTGTTTTAAAAATTGATTCATATCGTGCAAGTATGGTTACGACGGATGAGCCACCTCTTGGGAAATAAAAATGATAGGCCGTTGCATCGGGATATTTCTTTTTAACATCTGCCAGAATATTATCAAGTGGTTTTTCTATTGGAATTTCTTGCTCAGTATTGATTACTGGCGACGTTTCTACCTGGGTTCTTATATTTAACAATCTTTGAACTCCATTGCTAAACCAAGGAAATGCAAAAACCAAACCGGTTAATGCGATTACAATACCAACACTTAAAGAATAAAAACCCAGTATGCTATGTAAATCGTAATTCTTACGCTTGTTCCCTGTATCTGCTTTCCACCGAAACAAAAACCGTACACGCCTTGCCTTTTTATTTTTCGGCCACCATAGATAAATTCCCGTAAGTAATAAAATCAAATATAGCAATGTCGCTATCCCGACAACAGGCTGCCCCAAGTCTGTCTTAAACAACAGACTCCAGTGTAAATATAGAATAACCCGGAAAAACTCAAACTCTGACTGTTCATGAAAAACCAGCTTTCCTGTATATGGATCCATGAATAATGATTCATAATACTTCTTTTCATTCCAGTACCAAATACCTTCATTACTATCTTCCTGATAAGCTCTGAAATGAAAGGTTTTATTAGGGGAATTCTGAATCTCTAAAGCTGAGACAGGCTTGTTCTTACCCCATATATTTCTTGCGTTTTGCAGCATAATCTGCAGAGATAACTGCGTTTCTTTCGTTGACGCAACCTCCATCCTATCCCTATATACCAATGGCCGGATTTCGTCAACAAATGTAAGCACGCAGCCCGTTAGCCCCAATATGATTACGACTAGCCCTGATAAAATACCCATCCATAAATGGATAGAAATTAATATTGTTTTTAACTTCATATGTGAAAAATAAGGCAGCAAAGAAGTCACCCTCCTGCTGCCTGAAACTCGTCTAAAAACGGAATGAAAGATTAGCTGTCAAATTTGATGGTGCCTGGAAATTGGCCCAGCTATCCCAATATTTCTCATTGAAGATATTATTAGCTTTCACTTGCAGACCCCATGCTTGTTTATTGTAAAAAACCACAGCATTAACTAAAGTGTAAGACGGAATAAAGAAATTGTTGTCTGCAGCCCTGTACATTTTATCTACATAATTTATACCGGCACCAAACCCAAAACCTTTGAGTTGTTTTTGAAATGCATAGGAAGCCCATAAATTCGCTACGTTCTCCGGTGCATTTCCAACCCTGTTTCCGTCAATTTTAGCATCTAGTGCAGCCCTCACAATACGGTTGTCATTATACCCGTACCCTGCCAGGATGTTCAAACCGGGTAATGGTTGTGTGATCAACTCCAGATCCACACCTTTACTCAATTGTTTACCATCCTGTATGGTAAACAATTCTTCATTCATACGGGTTGCATTATCAATATTGATACGGTAATAACTTGCGGTAAAACTCAACTTTTTCTCAAAAAGTTCTGCTTTCACCCCTGCTTCGGCCTGATTGGCAAATATTGGATCTAACACTTGGCGGATACCATTAGGTTGTGAAGCGGGAGCCACATTTTGAAAGCCGCTCATGTAATTGGCGAAAATTGATATAGATTTTGGTAAAACTTCATATACCACGCCCAATTTTGGCGCTAATGAAGTCTGTTTATAACCATCTTCACCTTCAATCGCTTTTCTATTGTATCGATCCAGACGCAGGGATAACATTGCCGAAAGGCGGGGTAATATATTAATCATGTCCGATGCATAAACACTAGCCGTTTGCTGCGAAGGAGAGGGAAAAGGTTCAAAACTTACTGCATCATCGATTTGTTGGCGAACAATTGGTTTAAATGGCTTTGTAACGTCTATTTGATCGATAGGTTGTATTTCGGCAAATAGAAAACTAGAACTATAATGACGATAATTGGCTCCGATAAGAATATTGTGCGTAAGTCCGCCAGTCTTTAGCTTTCCATTAAAGTTTTGCTGGATGTTTGTATAACCGTTATACACTGGACCATATACATAGGAAGCACGTGTAACATTACTCGGCGAAGACCAAATCACTAATCGCTGATAACTATGGTCTACATTCTCAGATACGAAAGAGAAAAGTGTAGTTGATTTAAAGTTATCTGAGAACTTATACACTGCTTCAGCAAAGACCCTGGTTGCGTAATTCTTTACATCTACATTATCATGGAACAAAGATTTCCTGTTATCTAGTAACAAATCACTAGGCTGCGTAATTTCCGCAGACCTGAACACATAATTCATAGGTTGCGTATTGTGGACCTGTAATAACTCTGCATCTACATTTAATGTTAGCTTCTCATTAACATTGTAAGTGATACTTGGAGCAACTAAAAAGGTATTGTTGAAGCCATAATCAAGAAAACTTCTCTCCCGGTGCGAAGCAGCATTTACCCTAAACAGCACGCGCTTCTCATTGTCCAATGGCGTATTTACGTCTAAAGTAAGCCGGTTTAAACCAAAGCTTCCGGTTGTGTAACTCAACTCGGTTTTTTTCGCTTCTATCGGTTTCTTTGTGACTACGTTTACGACCCCGCCAAAAGAAGATACCGATGCTCCAAATAAGGTTCCTGAAGGTCCTTTCATAACCTCTATACGTTCAATATTCGCCAAATCTAATGCCGAACGGTCGGAAGTAGACTCCATTCCATTCCGGGCGTTAATTCCTGTTCCAAACCCTCTGAAATAGGCGCTAACTCCTCCAGATGGATTGGTAATAGCAACTGCCCCGCCGGCATTACGCAATGCATCTGCAACTGAAACGATAACCTGTTCCTGCATAAGCTGTTTTGTTACCACACTATAAACCTGGGGATTTTCCAAATTTGTTAAAGGCAAACGGGATACATATTCTGTTGTTTTGTTGGCAAATCTATTTACACGTTCGCCATTTACTACAACTTCCTGCAAGGCATTCATATCTTCATATAGAGTAAAAGAAATCTTAGTTGTTGCATTCGGCGTAACTGTGACTTCTTGTTTCTGCCCCTTTAACCCCACATACTTTGCGGTGATCCTATACGTTCCAACCTCTATATTCTTAAAACTAAATAGTCCATTTTCATCTGCCTGTACTTTCCTGTCTTCAATGTCAACGTTGACATAAGCGGCTGGAAGGCCGTCACTCGTAACTACCTTTCCTGAAATATTTCCTTTACCATTAGATGGTTGAATATTGATCCGGTTTCCCTGTACTTCTACCCGGCGTATCTGTTCACCGAAGATATCCTGAAGTATAAATTCTACAGTTGCATTTTGATGTGAAAAACTGATTTTACGGTCTGCATTTAACAAATCCGGACTATACACAAAGCTACATCCTGCTTTGGCTTCTATTTCGCCCAGAGCATTGGCAATACTAAGGTTACTAACCTGAATACTGATGCGTTTTTTTAGTATGGAAGTTTGTCCCGAGGCTGAGATACTTGTGACGAAAATTAAAATTATTAAAATACTCGTTTTCAATGCGTGTGAAAACAAGGTTGCTCTAAATAGCAAAAAGTTCATATTTTTGATTAAAAGTAATGTGATTGATTCAATTAAACATTTCATTGCTCCTACCCGGTGGACAATTTTGGCGATGCGTACACCGGGTATTCTTGTTAAGAATTATATTTATCTCGACAACATAACCTCCTTATCTTTGATTTTGTATTTAATATTCATCGCAAAGCTGATATCCCGCAACACCTCGGTAAGCGACGCATTATCAAACTGAACTTTCAACCGGTTTTTTGCTAATTCAGGGTCACCCAGGTGGATTTTAACGGCATACCATCGCTCCAGTTCTAGGATAACTTCGCCTAATTTTACGTCGTTAAATATCAGCAGACCTTTGGTCCATGCGACTCTATTTCTACTGTTAACTATGGTTTTCGTGAGCGAATGACCATCAAAAACACCTTGTGTATTCGTATTTAGTATCAATGTTCCGTTCGATCTTTTAGCCCTGAACTGGACCATACCTTCTTCCACATTCAATATATCAGGACGACCTTCCCAACTTTGGAGGTTAAATCTTGTGCCCAGAACTCTGGTGGTGGTTTGCCGGGTCTGGATAAAGAAAGGTTTCTTCGGATCTTTTGTTACCTCGAAAAATCCCTCACCATCCAACAGAACTCTTCTCTCAGTTTTTGAAAATTTCGGTGGATACCTTAATTTGCTTCCTGCATTGAGGTACACTTTAGTCCCGTCAGGCAAAGTTACCCTGGCTTTTTTTCCATATGGAAGACTAACTTCCTGAAAGGCCACTAAGTTGTTTATAGGAGATTTATCAATTGCGAAATGACCTGAGATATATACGCCCGCACCAATTAGTAAAAACAATACCGCGGCGATTATGCTCATTTTAGACCACATTGAGATGCGAATGATCTTATTAGGGTTTCTCTCTTCGAGACGGGCGTCAGATATGCGTTCCCACAGCTCAGATTTTACCGTAACTTCTGCATCTCCGGAACGCAATTCATAAGACTCTTCCGGAGTTCCGTCCAGCATCCATTTTTCTACAGCCTCGCGTTCTTCGGAGTTACATAACCCTGCCCAATACTTTTCTAATAAATGATGATCTACCAACATGAACCGCTTTTATAGTACAAGTCGTAGGTAGGAGGATTTACCCTTAGTTGAAAAATAATTTATTTTTCATTGGGTTGTTTAATCAGGTACGTTTTTAGGAAACGTAAGGCTTTAGTTAAATGAGCTTCCACCGTTTTTTCGGACAGGACTAGCTGTTTGGCTATTTCAGGTATACTAAGTCCGCTATTACGACTCAAAGTATAGACCTGCTTACAACGACAGGGCAATCTGCTGACAAGCCCATCCACAAAGTGATCTAAATCTTTGTAAAGAATAGTCTCCTCCGTATTGTTAATACTTTCACAAAAGCTTTCGGACAAGCACTTACTGTGGTTTTCTTTCTTGAATTTCTCGCGATAGTGATCCGTAATTTTCATCCGGGCGGCACGAAAAAGATAGTGCTCTATATTGGTCTCGATATGAAGATTGTCTTTACGTTTCCAGATTGAGCAGAAAATATCCTGTACAATATCCATTGCGACCTCATCGTCGTTGATATGATATTGACAGAAGGCGACTAATCGTTTCCAATATTGATTAAACAAAGCGCGAAAACTTGCCTCGTCTATTTTGTTTATCAGCGTATCATCTTTATTATTCTTCAGAATCTTCACAATTATTTACTTACCTCTCAAAGGACGCGAATATAATCCTTTATTAGGAATAAGTCTAAATAGTTAATGACAATTCTAAACTTGTTGTTTTTCATCTGATCACTATCATTAGCAAATGGACGGGAATTAAACTTAAACAATCCTATAAACCAACCTATTAACACAATTTTGAATTAAAACCCACCGCATTTTAACAGCTATCTTAAATAAACACTACAAAATCTATAGATTTTATTTGTTAATTAAAAAAGAATCCTATATTCGTATAATCAAAATAAAACTTTACAACCTAACCTAATGAAAACAGACTTGCATTTTATAAAAATGAAAAGAAAAACGGCTAAAGAAAGAACGCTCGTTCTACTAGCTTATAACTGTTGTTGTTGAAACTGTTCCAGTAATCACCGGGCAAAAAACCTATTACCTCGCATATTTTAGACCTGAACGGATGCCGAAAACAACGTTATGGCTTTGCTATGCAAATAGCTCCCGATAAACAACCGAAACTAACACACGCCCAGATATTTGGTGCGTACAATCAAAACCCATTTAAGATTAATATGATGAAGAAACGTTTACTTATTATACTGCCATTCTTACTTATGGCAAATTATATTTTTGCACAAAGTCCCATAACAGGGATCATAAAAACCAGTAATGGTGCCCCGGTACCTAATGCAACGGTTTTAATCAGAGGCACTAAGATTTCAGCGATTGCAGATGCTGAAGGTAAATTCAGCATTGACTCAAAGCAAGACCTCCCCTTTTATCTCCGGGTCAGTTCTGTTGGATATAAGTCGCAGGATTTTCAGATTTTAAAGCTTCAGGAGACGCCCTTTGAGTTAGTCCTGATTGAGAGCGAACTACTAGATGAGATTGTTGTAACTTCAAGAAGACGATCAGAAGTCCTGCAAGATGTTCCGATTGCAATTACTGTCATCGGAGGGCAAGCAGCGGAAAATGCAGGTGCCTTTAATGTTAATCGTTTAAAAGAGCTGGTTCCTTCCGTGCAGTTATATGCTTCTAATGCCAGGAATACCACACTTAATATCAGAGGATTAGGGTCGACATTTGGTCTAACGAACGACGGAATTGATCCTGGCGTAGGTTTCTATGTAGATGGCGTTTATCAGGCCCGTCCTGCCGCTACCTCTACAGATTTTCTTGATATTGAACAAATAGAGATACTTCGTGGCCCGCAAGGAACGCTTTTTGGTAAAAATACGACTGCAGGTGCGTTTAATATAACTACAGCCAAACCAACCCAAACACCAAGCGGGAAAGTTGAACTTAGCTTTGGAAACTACAATTTTATGCAGGCGAAAACATCAGTTACAGGTGGTGTCGCAAAAAACCTTGCTGCAAGATTATCTATTTCCGGAACTCAGCGGGACGGTACAATTTTTAACACCAAAGAAGAACGCAGATACAGTGGCCAGAATAATCTGGGCTTTAAAGGCCAGTTATACTACACGCCGTCAGATAAATTGCAGGTATTACTGAGTGGTGATGTCAGTATTCAGCACCCAGCAGGTTATCCACTTGTGATTGCAGGTGTTACCACAACAGAGAGAAGTGCTTACCGCCAGTACGCTAAAATTGTATCTGACTTAGGATATCAGCAGCCGGTAGTAAATCCGTCTTCCAGAACGATCAATACCAATACGCCCTGGAAACATGATCAGTCAATTGGTGGGATCTCCGTAAACGTCGATTATAAGATAGGTAATGGCACACTTACCTCAACCACTGCCTGGAGATTCTGGAACTGGAACCCGACTAACGACAGAGATTTCTCCGAGTTATCTGCACTTACCAAGTCTCAGGGAAACTCACGCCACGACCAATATTCCCAGGAGATTAGATATGCTGGTAATATAGCAGATAAAGTAAGTGGTGTGGTCGGCGTATTCGCGCTTGCCCAAAATCTGAAGGGTTTAGATCAGACAGAAGAAGTTGGTAAAGATCAATGGAGATTTGTACAAACAGGTAATACCGGAGCTCAGGCATTATACTCAACACCAGGTTTATTAGACGGATACGGCATCAGAACTAACTCAACTATCAAATCACTTAGTACGGCAGTATTCGCACAGGCAGACTGGGAATTCCTGAAAAACCTGCATATCTTACCCGGTTTACGATATACTTATGATAAAAAAGACGTTAACTATGATCGCGTGACTTACGGAGGTCTGCAAACTTCAAGTGCCGATTTGCTAGCGCTGAAAGCCGCTGTTTACAGTAATCAGCAATTCAATACCAGTGTAGATAACAATAATTTATCGGGAAATGTCACACTTTCTTACAGACCTACTCCTAAGCTAAATGCTTATGGAACGTTCTCTACAGCTTACAAGCCTGTTGGTGTGAATGTTGGAGGCTTACCAACAACCTCAAATGGACAAGCAGACCTATCTCTGGCGGTAGTTAAACCAGAATATGTTCAACATTACGAACTGGGTATTAAAACTAAACCTGTAAAAGGCGCAATCGTAAACATAAGTGCATTTAATACAGATATTAAAGATTATCAAACCAATGTACAATCGCCGCAGTTAGGTGTTAACAGAGGTTACCTCTCGAATGCAGAGAAAGTTAATGTGAAAGGCCTGGAAGTGGATGGAACGTACCAATTAGGTAGATTTTTAACTTTAAATGCTGCTATGGCTTATCTTGACGGTAAGTATGTGAAGTTCACAAACGCACCGCTGCCATTGGAGGAAACAGGACATACCGAACTCATTAACGGCGTAGCTACTCAGGTAGCCTTTAAAGATGCTTCTGGCGGAAGATTGCCAGGTATTTCTAAATGGAATGTTTCTGGTGGCGCAGAATTCAGCAACCCTGGTAATCTGGCGACCACAGCAGGAAGATATTTTATTGCTGCCGACGCCAGCTACCGTTCACAATATTCTTCCAATCCAACACCGTCCCGTATTTTAAACGTTGAAGGTTATTCATTGCTGAATGCCAGACTAGGATTTAAATCTGATAAATTCTCCGTATTTGTCTGGGCGAGAAATATTGCGAATAAAAATTATTATGAACAATTACAAGCAGCAGCTGGAAATTCTGGCTTATACGCGGGTGTGCTTGGAGATCCAAGAACGTATGGCGTAACACTGCGTTATTCACTATAAACGTCATTTTGCCAGGTCTGAAAGAGCCGCCTCAATATAATAGAGGCGGCTCTTTTTGTACGGTTAACCTGTTGCTGCCGGACAGGCAAGACGACCCTGACTGATTATTAATTCTTGTAACGATTTTATTGATTATAGAAACAATTTGGGCTTTTAAGGTTTATTGTAAGTACAAACACTAAATTAGTAAGATATGTCAATATATTTAGAATTTCCCTCGATCGAAGATTATCCGGTATACATTGCTCCAAAACAAAATGTTAAAACCTCCACAGAGAAAGATGAGCAGAATTCATCTGATTAAATTCTCATTTTAAAATTTGACGCTCTCTCAATAAGAATTTCTGCGTAAACAGCTCAACTTAATATAATAATAATCTGTTCAAGATTGATTTGAGATGTGTGACAGGTTTGTTCTGATACCTTTATGCCTCTGCATAAATAGCCAGCCTGCAAAATCTGCAGTGCCCTTCTCTGGTGAAACAAATTGCTTTCATACGACTGAAAACAGCAAAATGAGATCACCAATTAGCGCACGCTCAAAATGGCAATAAAACGATATACGAATGAATGGACCAGATAAAGAAGTGAAATTTCCGTTAAAGAATTATGACAAGTTGTGCTTTCTTAAAAACATTATTAAAAATCCAAATATAATTATTGGTGATTACACCTATTACGATGATTTTGATAACGTAGAGAATTTTGAGAAAAACGTAAAATATCAATTTGATTTTATTAACGATAAACTCATAATTGGTAAATTTTGTATGATTGCTTCAGATGTAAAGTTTATCATGAATGGAGCTAATCACTTAACAAATGCGTTGTCGGCCTATCCTTTTGCAATTTTCGGAAATGGTTGGGAGAACGCAATGGGCGAAAGACAATACCCGACAAAAGGCGATATCGTAATCGGTAACGACGTATGGATCGGTTATAATGCGACAATAATGGCCGGTGTTACTGTAGGAGATGGAGCGATAATTGCGACTAATTCTACGGTAGTCAAAGACGTAGCGCCCTATACTATTGTAGGTGGAAACCCGGCAACGGCAAAAGAGATTCTCTGATGATGTTATACACAAGCTTCTGACACTGCGATGGTGGGATTGGGAGATTGAAAAAATCACAGAGAATCTTCAGTATCTGACTGCAATGGACATTGAAAAGTTAGAAAAAAACGGATAAAGATTAAATCGAGGTTTGCTCCTGCCATAAAAAAAGCCGCCCTCCCGAGCGGCTTTTACGATCTATTTTTTTATTGCCCACCTTTGCGGTTTGGTTTAACTGGAGTCGGCCAAACCCCTGGTTGTCCAGTCCTTGTATTGTTAGGTAAAATGCTTTTTTCAGTCGAAGAGCGTTCTGGATCTTCACTAGCCGCGTAGGCCATAATTGCAGCTACAATAGCATTACTTTGTACATCATCGAATACGATTTTATCAAATGTATCACGGTTTGTATGCCAGGTGTAATTACCATAACTCCATCCTAATGAACTCAATGAAAACCCAGGCGCACCTGCTGCTACAAAAGAAGCAAAATCAGAACCACCTGCCCCCGGAGAACCAGGGAAACTGGTTTTAATTTCTGCACGGTATTTTTCGGGAATTCTATTTATCCAGCGGGTCAGATAAGTTTCCGATTTTGCAAAACCCTGACCAGATATATTTACAATCCTTCCAGTTCCATTATCCTGATTAAATAATGCCTGTAAATTATTTACCACTTCAGGATGATCTTCTACGAAAGCCCTCGATCCATTTAATCCCTGTTCTTCAGAACTCCAGTGACCAACTAAAATTGTACGTTTTGGATTTGGATAAACGGACTTTAAAATGCGCATGGCTTCCATCATCACTATGGTACCTGTACCATTATCAGTAGCACCAGTTCCACCATCCCAGCTGTCAAAATGTGCAGACAGGATTACATATTCGTTAGGTTTTTCTGAACCTTTAATAGATGCTATTGTGTTAAACGTAGGTACTGCACCTAACTCTTTCGACTCAGCTTTAATACGCACTTTGGGTTTAGAACCTCCTTCTGTCAACCGGAATAACAATCCATAGTCTTCAAGGGCGATATCTACTGTCGGAATTTTAGTCGTATTTGCTCCGAAAATCTTATTTACCCCAAAACCATTTGACCAGTTAGATGCCATAATCGCTGCTGCACCTGCTTTTTCTAATGCCAATGCTAAACTCTTCGCGTTGAATCCTGTATTTTTGATTCTTTCAGCCCAAGCTTTAGTTTCTTCTGCTTTTTCAGCTTTAATTTTATCAAAAGATTCTTTGGTGGCAAATTCTGTCCAGTTATACTCTGGTCTGCCGGTTGGCTGGTTCATAGAAATCATTACGATTTTGCCTTTTGCATTTGGAAGCCACTTTTGGAAGGCTATAGAATCTGTGACTAAAGGAAGAATAATTGTTTCTGCGGTGATATCTTTTCCTTTAGTGCCTGGACTCCATGCCAATTGCATTCCTTCAAGGGATTTTACACGCGGATAGACCATATCTATATGAGAGACGCCTCTTTCCCATCCTCTCCAGGTTCCCCACTGTTCATTTTTAGCTGAAATTCCCCAACCTGCATATTTATCTACAGCCCACTCATGTGCTTGTTTAATTTGAGGAGAACCAACCAACCGCGGCCCTATAACATCCAATAGCTCGTGTGCCAGTTTACGAAGTTGAGAATTTTCAGTTGCCTCCTTGACAATTCCAGATACTACAGGATCTGCAGTTTGGGCCTGAACAACCGAAGTGATCAGCATCGCGCCGGCCACAAATGGGAGTAGTTTTATTTTCATATGTTAGTTAATGAGTTAAAAAACTAAGATAGCAATTCAAATTCCCACCCACATGCAGTGTATTAAGAATTTTATACTACGAGCACAATATTATAACTACAATAGACACAATCACAAATTAGTAATTGATAAATTATTTATTTAATAAATAATAAAAATATTATCCGCCCTGCATTGCTGTGTTCTGAAACAAAAAATGCCGCCTGAACAGGCGGCATTTCGTACATTTTATCGATCTATTATTGAGCAGCAGTTTCAGGTGCTTTTCCAATTAATTCCATAAACTGATCTAGTTTTGGAGTAATGATAATTTGGGTACGTCTGTTCTTAGTTCTTCCAGCTTCCGAATCATTAGCAGCAACCGGATTGTATTCTCCTCGGCCACCTGCAGTTAACCGCTTCGGATCTACGCCATAATTCATCTGTAAAGACTGAACCACAGAGGATGCCCGTAGTGCACTTAAATCCCAGTTATTACGAATGTTTTTCTGAGAAATAGGTACGTCATCGGTATTACCCTCTATTAGTACTTCGTAATCCTTATAGTCTTTGATGATCTTTGCAATTTTGTTCAAAGTTTCCCCCGCCTGATCTGAAATTTCATAGCTACCTGACTTATATAACATATTATCAGACAATGAGATATACACAACACCCTTAAGTACCTGTACATCAACGTCACGCATCTCCTCGCGGCTTAATGAGCGCGTAAGATTGTTTGTCAGCACCAGGTTTAAGGAATCACTCTTATTTTTAGTATTTACCAAATGTTTGATGTAACTGTTCGAGGCATTTATTTCATCGACTAACTTAGAAATATTAACATTACCCTGATTACTTGAGTTCAGACATTTATTTAAGGCATCCTGCAAAGACGATACATTTGCCTGCGCAGAAGCAATTTGTTCTTCTAAACTCTTTACTCTCACAGTAGAACCCGAAAGGTCATTTTTAGCTTGCTGATACTGCTGGTTCAGACTTCTTGAACGCTCTTGTAACTGATTAAAATTAGTCTGTAGGTCATTATACTTTTTGTTGCTCACACAACCTGCAAATAATACACTGCCGGAAAGCAGCAGTGTGTAAAAAATGGAAATTTTCATAATTTAAATATTTAATAACTCTATAACCCTTATTCAAACACATTAACAATGCCAAACCACTTAGGTTTCGACAACATAGTTAACGTAAAACAAGAGCCTTATTATACTCCCAGTTCATTTGTGCAATATTTAATACAGATATTCCCTGCGGGCACCTTGCTTCACAAGCCTCTGTATTACTACAGTGACCAAAACCTTCCGCATCCATCTGTGCCACCATTTTCAAAACACGTTTCTGCGCTTCCTCCCTTCCTTGCGGAACTTTAGCCAGGTGTGAAATTTTTGCCGAAGTGAATAAAGCGGCACTGGAATTTTTACAAGTAGCTACACAAGCACCGCAGCCAATACATGCAGCAGAATCAAATGCAGATTCGGCCTGGTCGTGGGAAATTAAAATTGTGTTAGCCTCAGTCGGCTGGCCCGTACTAGCAGAAATATAGCCTCCTGCCTGTATGATCCGGTCAAATGCCGACCTGTCTACTTTCAAATCACGTTTGAGAGGAAAAGCATTGGCTCTGAACGGCTCAATATAAATTGTCGAATTATCTTTAAATTCCCGCATATGCAGTTGACACACCGTCAACCCTGCTACCGGACCGTTAACCTCTCCATTGATGGTCATCGCACACATTCCACAAATCCCTTCCCTACAATCATGGTCAAATTCGACGGGAACCTCACCTTTCAGGACTAGTTTTTCATTCAAGGTATCTATCATCTCTAAAAAAGACATATGTGTGTCTACCTGATCAAGATCATAGTCTACCAGCCTGCCTTTACTTGCTGCATCTTTCTGACGCCATATTTTAAGATGTACTTTCATAATTATTTAGCTATAGCTTCTCACTGATAATTTAATAAATTCGAACTCCAGGTGTTCGGGATGCAGAATAGGCTCTTTATCATCACCGGGCCATTCCCATGCAGATACATAACAAAAATTCTCGTCATCTCTTAAAGCCTCGCCATCAGGCGTCTGATACTCTTCTCTAAAATGGGCGCCACAGGATTCGTTCCGCTTTAAGGCATCAAAACACATTAAACTGGCAATCTCCAGATAATCAGCGACACGGCCGGCCTTTTCTAGTTCTGCATTCATATCACCAGCCTCACCGGGTATCAGCAGATCTCTATAAAACGCTGATTTTAAATTAGCTATTCCATCAATGGCCTCCTGCAGCCCTGCTGCTGTTCTGGAAAGCCCGCATTTATCATATAATAATTTCCCGAGTTCTTTATGAAAAAAATCGGCTGTCTGAGATCCCTTAATGTGGACCAGCCTATCTATTCTATTACGAACGTCTCTTTCTGCTTCTTCAAAAACCGGACTGTC
Organism: Pedobacter antarcticus; assembly: GCF_900103515.1. NCBI lineage: Bacteria > Pseudomonadati > Bacteroidota > Sphingobacteriia > Sphingobacteriales > Sphingobacteriaceae > Pedobacter > Pedobacter antarcticus. The sequence continues at coordinate 444,795 of NZ_FNGZ01000001.1, read as the reverse complement.
AATTCCGACTTTAGCTGACTTCAATTCTCCCGAAAGATAATTTGCTAATGTATATGGAAGTATAAAATAGCCATCAACACATGCCTGTAACAGGGAGTTTGCACCTAGCCTGTTTGCGCCATGATCTGCAAAATTAGCCTCACCTATAGCAAATAGTCCGGGTATAGTCGTCATCAATTCATAATCGACCCACAAACCGCCCATAGAAAAATGTGCTGCAGGAGATATCTTCATTGGTATCTGATAGGCATCATCAGCAGTTATCTTTTTATACATCGAAAAAAGATTGCCATATTTTTCGGTAATCTTATCCTTACCCTGCTCGTTGATGGCTTTAGAGAAATCCAGATATACAGCATTTTTCTGCGGCCCAACACCAAATCCGGCGTCTATTCTTTCTTTAGCAGCTCTCGAGGAAATATCCCTAGGCGCGAGATTCCCGAAAGACGGGTACCTTCTTTCCAGGTAGTAATCCCTTTCCTGTTCTGGGATCAGATTAGGCTCGCGTGTTTCGTTCTCTAACTTCGGCACCCAGATGCGACCGTCATTACGCAGCGATTCTGACATCAGCGTAAGTTTTGACTGATAACTGCCAGACTGAGGCAGACAGGTCGGATGAATCTGTGTCCAGCTCGGAGAAGCCATTAACGCACCACGACGGTGTGCGCGCCAGATTGCCGACCCATTGCAGCCCATGGCGAGTGTAGACAGATAGTAAATCTTACCAAACCCGCCAGTTGCAATCACTACTGCGTCTGCAGCAAACCGCTCCAAAACACCTGTATCCAGGTTTCTGGCAATTATCCCCTTTGCTTTACCATCCGCTAAAACAAGATCCAGCATCTCATGCCGGGAATACAAATGAACTTTACCAAGACTTACCTGCCGCATTAAAGACTGATAGGCGCCTAATAACAATTGCTGACCGGTCTGTCCACGTGCATAAAACGTTCGGCTTACCTGTACACCACCAAATGACCGGTTACTTAAATAGCCTCCGTACTCACGTGCAAATGGAACACCTTGGGCAACTGCCTGGTCTATTAAATTTAAAGAGCACTCGGCAAGACGGTATACATTCGCCTCTCTGGACCTGAAATCGCCACCCTTTAACGTATCATAAAACATTCTATAGACCGAATCCCCGTCATTATGGTAATTTTTCGCAGCATTAACTCCACCTTGTGCTGCTACCGAGTGCGCTCTGCGTGCTGAGTCCTGAAAACAAAAAGATTGCACCTGATAGCCTTGCTCAGCCATAGATGCGGCCGCAGAAGCACCAGCGAGTCCGGTTCCTACAATTATTATACTCAGCTTTTTTCTGTTAGCCGGGTTAACCAGTTTAGCGTGATCCTTATACCTGCTCCACTTTTTTTCCAATGGACCTTCAGGAATTTTAGCGTCTAAAGTCATAAGCCGAAATGAGTAAGATGAACATAAATTGGAATAATAGCAAAACCAAATGTGATGGCATAACTGTAAATAATACCAAAGGAATTTACAAAGGCAGCATATTTAGGGTGATAAACACCTAAAGTCCTTACTGCACTTTTAAACCCATGCAATAAATGGTATCCTAATGCAAACATCGACAGGACGTATAAAAGTACATACCACCAGGAAGCAAAAGCATAAATGACCACTGCATAAAGATCTTTGTTTCCGTTACTATCTACCGGCACCGATTGAAACTTATAGACGTACCAGAAATCTTTAAAATGTATTACTAAAAATATTAATAGCAAAGAACCTAGTATGCCCATATTCCTGGAATACCACTTACTTGCACTGCCCCTTTTATCATAAGCATATTTTCCGGCGGTCTTTTTATTTTTAATCGTAATAACCAGGGCGTCTACCGCGTGGGCTATCAAAGAAAAATAAAGTATATAGGACACAACCTTGATAAATATGTTTCCTGATAATAATGCCGAATAACTATTAAAGCTTTCACTGGCACGAGTTGCCGGGAGTAACAACTGCAAATTTCCCAACAGATGAATAACCAGAAAAAAACAAAGAAACAGACCCGTAAGGGCCATTAAGTTTTTCCGCAACAATGTACTCTCCATTAATAATACGCTCATATATCAAGAAATTTAGATTAATAAACACCTATTATTTTCCACCAGATTCCACCCAGCCCCATCCAGATTACCAGCAGAGTAACACCAATTATCAACCCCATAATCCACCATTGCTTAATGTCCACATAGGTACTTCCAAAGAAGACCGGTGCCGGACCGTGCGCGTAGTGGGTTAAAGTTCCAAATAACGAACCGGTAAAACCCAGCATGAGTGCCAGCAGCATCGGCGGCACACCCATCGCAACCCCCACTGCCAGCAATGCGGCGTACATAGCGGCCACATGCGCTGTCGCACTGGCGAAAAGATAATGACTAAAGAAATAAGTGATGATAATAATTGGAAAAGCGACGGTCCATGAAAGTTCCAGCAACAACTGTTGAATTAGTTTACCGAACCAGGGGATAAAGCCGAGCTCATTTAAAGCTCCTGCCATCATCACCAATGTAGCAAACCAGACTATAGTGTCCCAGGCACCCTTCTCGGCCTTAATATCTTCCCAGGTAAGAACCTGGGTAAGCAATAAAATAGATAAACCTATAAATGCAGTCGTAGTTGCATCAATCTTAAACAAATCACCGGTAACCCAGAGAACAAGCAATATCACAAATGCCATGAGCATTAAGATCTCATTTCTGGTGATAGAACCCATTTCCTTTAACTTTTCTATAGCCATGGCAGGTGCCTGCGTCGTTTTCTTTAATTCTGGTGGAAATATTTTATAAAGTAAAAAGGGAATGATTAGAATTGAGGCGATACCCGGGATAATTGCAGCCCAGAACCAGGACATCCAGCTGATGTGAATACCCAGATCGGCCGCAAATTTCTGACACATCGGATTACTTGCAGTACCAGTAAGAAACATAGCTGAGGCTATCAGGTTCATATAATAACTGTTCAGAGTCAGGTAAGCTCCGACCTTGCGGTGCGTTTCCTGTTTATCTGGAAAGGAACCTAAACTAATAGCCATTGACTTCATAATCGGATAAATGATTCCTCCTCCTCTGGCTGTATTACTCGGTATAGCGGGTGCCAGAATTAAATCAGCGGCGCCCAGACTATAGGCAAGCCCCAATGAGCTTTTGCCAAACAACCTGATAAAAACATAGGCAATTCTACTGCCCAAACCTGTTTTTATAAAACCTCTTGCTATAAAGAAACTAATTCCGATTAGCCAGATCACCTTATCACCGAAACCCTTAAGAGCGAGCGTTATAGACTTGCCGGGATCTCCTGGAGCCAACACTCCCGTCAGAGCGACAAGCGCTATAGCCATCATACAGAGTGTACCCATACTTGCCGCTTTAAGGATAATTCCGAAAATGGTTGCAAGGAAAATGGCAAGCAGGTGCCACGCCTCCGGTTTCACCCCGTTTGGCACAGGAATAAACCAGATGATTGCACCAATAGCAACGGTTGCTGCTAATGGGATCAATTGAATTTCTTTTGGTGCCTTAGCTGGAGGTTCAGCGATTATAGTTGATTTGGCGTTCATAACAATTTATTATAATGATTATAACCTGGATTGAACCTGTAAGATGAAAGTGGAGTTATTGTATTGTGTCGTACCTGCTATATTCTGTTTATACCGGTCTATATTTACACCCAGTTGTATTCTTGCACTATAAGCTTTTAAAAATTCAGCACTCAGCATGGGAGTCCACGTTTCCCTTTTACTCCCAGGATGCCTGAAATCTTTATCGAAATACTCGTATCTACAGGAGAACTCAAGAGAGCTGAGACGATGATAGTTTATTGCATAGCGTAGGTTTGGTAAAAAATAAAAACCACGCATCTGATATTTTTTCAGATTTCCCTCACGCTTCGCTTCTTCAATGCTATAATACAAAACATGGTTATTTCCTTGTTTGAACTCCGTTTCCATTTCCAAGGATAACTTTTTAGCCAAAGGAAGTGTACCCGATAAGTCAATACCAGAGGCATAAGCTCCAGATCCTGAGACCACAGCCAACCCGCCATTCAGTCCGACTTTAATTGCATATTTCTTATCCAGTCCTAATTCGACTCTGGAAGAAAAATGCTTTCCATTGTCATTATCCATTGCTTGATTCCTGTTATTCCCATTGACGACGGACAATTCATATTTCACAGGTAATTTACCTGTGGTTGCACCATAAATACTTGCACCGATCTGAAAACTCTGCCAACCATTATTTCCAAATGCAGTATATTGATTTGAATAATCCATAGATTTGATTACATCTACAGGATACATATCTTCCAGTCCGAAAGCCGGCCGGAACTGCCCCATCTTAGCGTTAAGGAACGAATTGAGCTTATAAGTAATATAAGCGTTCTCAAGAACTTTGTTTTTAGGATCCGATTTAAAATCTGCAAGGTTTAATAATAAGACTACATCTGTCCTGTCGGAAATTTTAGAGGCAAACTGAAGTCTGGCCCTTTTTATATCAAAATCATTGTAAGTAGCTTTGCCATCAGTATGGTGTAAACCATTTAAATCGATATTTTTATTTGTATTGAAAAGATATCTGGCCTGAAAGAGACCTTTCATTGTGATTTTAATCTTCGTGGAGTCTGCTTTGGCCAGCTCCTGTCCGTCAACGTATAAACTAAAAAGACTAAAAATTGAAAGCAGTTTCAATACTCTTATCATCGTGAAAAATATTTTAGCATAAGACAAGCTTATACTTATGAAGCAAATATAATACGCTAATAAAGATTAATAATATCACAGATCATGAATAAAAATGATCTGAATCACCATTTCAGCATACCTTATTATAACTTTAAGAAACCAAATTCCTTATATAGAAACCGCACAAAAACAGACGTCGACATAATCAAAACCCAACTTCACAAAACACAGGCTATATATCTTTGTATCAAAAACATATGCACAATGCAAATAAGGATCAACTTTATTAAGTTAGACAATATCAAGATAATATTATTTTTCATGAAACCATTAACCAATTCTTAAAAAACGTTCGCAAATTAAATTCTGTTAAAGAGCTCGTTTGGGGCTAATTGCTGATACTAGATTAACTATTCTTAATTATTTGTAAAGGATTAAACTTTCCCGCTTTAAAGTCACATAATTCAAAGTCGTCGAGTAAACATTCTTCCAGTTTTGCAATTAACTCTGCTTTGTTCAAATGTTGCCCAATAAATACAATTTCATTCAATCTATCACCGAAATCCCGATCCCATTTTGCCTCTATAAATTCCTTATTTTCGATAAAATCAGGGTAGTCAAGCCGTTCGTTAAAAGACATACTACACCACCATACCCCAGCTCCCTCCAATTTTGACGAACCGCCGGCCTGAGAAAAATTTAAAGCTTCGTCTGCCCGGTCAGCCATCCAGAACAAGCCCTTCGAACGAATCAGGTTCGAGGGGAAATCATTTTCCAGGAAATTCATAAAGCGAATTGGATGGAAAGGTCTTTTATCCCGGAAAACAACTGAACTGATTCCGTAGGACTCAGTTTCTGGTGTATGAATACTGTTCAACTCCTGAATCCATCCGGCAGATGCAGACGCATTATTAAAATCAAATAAACCAGTATTAATTATGTTTTTCGGATCTACGGCAGCATATAAACTCTCTATAATTCTGGCCATCGGATTAAGCTTTTTGATTAGCGCGTTTAAAACATCTAAATCAGACGTTTTAATCAGATCCGTTTTATTTAAAATAATTACGTTGGCAAATTCTATCTGATCAGTAAGCAAATTTACTATAGTCCGTTCGTCGCCTTCCATGTCTGTAAGCTGACGGTCTTTCAATCGTTCCGGTGATCCGAAATCCTTGTAGAAATTAAAACAATCAACCACAGTAACCATGGTATCAACGTAACTGAACCGCGACAAATCAATTCCCTTTTCTTCATCAATAAAAGAAAAAGTCTGGGCAACAGGTATTGGCTCAGATATACCCGTACTCTCAATTAATAAATAGTCAAAACGGTTTTCCGCAGCAAGCCTCTCCACTTCCAGCATCAGGTCTTCCCTTAATGTGCAGCAAATACACCCATTAGTCATTTCAATTAACTTTTCTTGAGTCCTTGACAGCACCCCTTCATTCCTAACTGATTGTGCATCTATATTCACTTCACTCATATCATTTACGATGACAGCAACACGCAGGTTTACCTTGTTATGCAGGATATGATTAAGTAAAGTCGTTTTTCCACTTCCCAGGAATCCGCTGAGAACTGTTACAGGTAATTTGTTCATATGATTATTTTTTTCAAATCTAATCAAATGCATCTTAGTTGCATTATTATTGTGTCTGAAAAATACCATTTCTTAAAAACCATATGCATTAAAAAGCAGCCCCCGCAAAAACGAAGGCTGCCTTAAAAAACAATAGAAAGATCTTATAATTAATTATTAGGTTTAAATAGCCAGGTGTCATCGAACCGGCTGCTTCCATTTCTGCCAGTTGTAATATAGCCCCTATCTCCGATGGCAAAACCAATTGCCGATTCTCTTGCATATCCTTTAAAATCCTGATATTTTTTCCAACTGTCGGTCGCTGGAGTATACTGCAATGTGTTGCTTAAAACCGAACCAGAACTGCCGCCAACGATATATCCTTTGCTATTCAGTACGAAAGTCGCAGCATTTTCACGGCCTAGGTTATATTCATTCGACTTCTCAGTGTTCTTCAGATCCTTTAGAATATTCCATTTGTCGGTTTTTGCATTATAAGACCAAAAATCAGTTAGGTATAGTCCGTTATTCCGTCCGCTGCCAACATACACAGTTTCACCAATAGTAAAAGTGAATGCATACACTCTTTTAGTACCAGGAAGACTGCTTACCTGTACCCAGGTATTATTAGCAGGATTATAACTGTAGAAATCTTTCAAATCGCCGTTAAGCCCTGTTCCCGTGCCCACATATCCTTTTCCATCCTGAGAAAAGGCAACAGCTCCGTACCTGCCATCGCCAGGGAGATCGGCTATGGCTTTCCATTTCTTTTGAACAGGATCAAATTGGTAAAAATCAGTAAGTCCATTTGTTCCATCAAAACCACCGCCCAGATAACCTTTTCCATTTATACTAAATCCCATAGCATAATTCCTGGCCTTTCCCGGGAAATCAGCGTCTGTAACACGATACCAGTTGGTTAACTTATTGTTATAATACCAGATATCATTTAGTCGCTTCTCGCCATCAAAACCTCCAGTTACATAGACAACATCATCGATAACGAAACTGGCTGCCCCGCTTCTCGGAATTCCTTCAAAATCAGAACCTTTTGTCCATTCATCCGGATCATCGTCACCCGATTTTTTACAAGAACCGACGAATACGATCATCATGATCAGCGATAGATTTAATAACTTTTTAAGCATTTTTTATTAGTATTTAGTGTAAGTAATTCTTGTCGAGACTGACAATGTTGATTTATCATTTGTAATATGTGCCCTATCAACCGTTTTAATAAGATCGTCGATCGGCAGGCTAAGAAGAAGTGAAGTATTTTTATACTCACCCTTCTTGATTTTGTCTGCGTATTCTGACAGATTGAAAGTGAAACTGGCTAAAGCTCCATTATCGTTCCCAGGTCGGAATGCAGCCTGTTGTGTGGTTGTTTCATAGGCATCAGGAATAGTAAACTTTGGTGTATTCCGATCGTTAGCTATGAAAAGGATGAGTGAAGCAGGTACCTTGTAGAGCGCATAAGTAGATGGTTTTGTCTGAATTATTAGTTCTACTTTATTCACGACAATACCCGGTTCGTGCATAAATTGTGTTAACCCAGGCAACAAAATTTTTGTAACAATACCACTTCCGCCTTGTAGGAACAGCTGCTGACCGGTAGTTAAAGCATCCACCTCCTGATTCTTCTGATTTAGCCCTTTAAGGCTGGTCGCCTGCCGGTCTGCCTCAATATGGTTAAACTGATACTGCTTATCATGCATTACAAATTCACTTTTGCCAGTTTCAGGGAAACCATTATTATTACGATAGTGGTAGTGTACAAGCATTTTCAGGTTATCTGCATTAAATCCAATGACTGCAGAACTATTAATGGATTCTATATGCATACCATTAAAATAATTCAGGAAATCATCTGCACTGGAGAGTCGTTTATCCTTTTCCACGAGCATCTTAAACAGTTCATTACCCCATTTATCGTCCAGTTTTATAGAAACGCTGTCTTTACTGCCTGGTGAAGGTTTATAGCTATGCGTTCCTATTGGCGTAGCATCATATTTAACAGTACTTGTGGTAAATAGCGCATCCTCATTTGTAACAAATAAGGGTTTCTCTTCCGGCTCCACATCATTATTGACTTTATGGAGCTTAATCAACTCTTTTAGACGGTGTACGACCAACTGCTGTAATTTTGTCGTATCACCATAACTGTATTTACTATACTTTAATACCAGACGTAATGAATCAAAAACTGCGTCTTTTGGCAAGTCAGACTGCGCCGGAGCTTTAATTCGGAAATAGGAAGAAAGTTTCAGTTTTCCAAATGCGGGGTCTTCATTAGCGCCTAGCATAATCGTACCTGTATTTGACGATGGCAGAGAATCCAGTAAGTAAGTAGAAGCGATAACTTTTATGCTGTCATTGATCTCGACAGTAAGTGGGTCATTATCATCGAATCCGATTTTATTGTTGGTCTTACAAGCTGTCAGGACGGTTGTAAGTATCCCCGTAAAAATTAGTAAAATAAGTGAATTGGATTTCATAGATGCCATTTGTATAATTAACAGTGGCAAATATGCAGGGGCGAAATGTTAACGAATGTTACAATTTGTTAAAAAGTGTGAATGGCTGGTAATCCTACATAACCTAAAATTATATTTGACCGATGAAATTATTAAGTATGAATAACCGGATCAAATACATATTTGGATTTATAACAATTTCAATTCTCGGTTTAATACTGACACAATTTTTCTGGTTATATAAAGATTATAAATATTATAGCAGTCAGCCGCTGTTCTCTACTCAGTATGAGTTTTTTATGCCGGCACTACCGGTCGATGTAAAAAAAGTAGATGGAGCACAAGTAGCGCAATCTATTATCGCCTACCCAACAAGAGTAGTACCACGTATGGCTACAACCATGATGGTTCATGAAAATATTCAAGGAATAGCTGTACGCGGAGTACCTGCTACCAGAGTTCCGGGGGTAGATCCTACAGAAGACAACGCGGTGAGCGGACTGGCGGTCACAACCTTACCAACTAGTGTAACCCGCCGGGTAAATGCAACGAGCTCCGTTCCAGCTGAATTATATAGCGCGATTCCATATAAAGCGCCATCTTCCTATATCATAGATAAAATGAAATGGCAGTTTGGTGGTTCACTGCTGCTAATTATCATTACTTCAAGCTGTCTGATATATATGCTCATAACTATATATACACAGCGAAAAATTTCCATGATGAAAAATGACTTCATTAATAACATGACCCATGAACTCAAAACACCTTTGGCAACTGTAGCCGTTGCAGTAGAAGCGATGCGAAATTATGGTGCGCTGGAAGACAGTGATAAAACTCAGCTCTATCTGAATATTTCGAAGAATGAAATTGATCACCTTTCGAAGCTTATAGAAATGATCTTACAACAATCGGTTTTCGATACGGATAAAATGCATCTCGAGAAAAAACATACCAATATTAACCAGCTTCTTGAACAACTTATCGAAAGTTATCAACTGTCTTACAGCGATATTGAATTAATTTTTCATTATGACCCGCATACACCAGACCTATTCCTGGATCCGGTTCATCTTTTAAATGCTGTGCGAAATCTGATAGATAATGCAGTCAAATATTCTGCTGATAACAAAAGGATTACTATAGCAAGCACCTATGAAAAAGGGGTCTGGTTACTTCATGTGACTGATCTTGGTATAGGAATCCCCAGAAGCTACCATAAAGACATTTTCGAAAGGTTTTTCCGGGTTCCAGGTAAGCAGACGGCTACTATAAAAGGTTTTGGACTCGGCCTGTCTTATGTCAAACAGGTTGTAGAACTTCATAAAGGAATAGTAACCGTTCAAAGCAACGAACAAGGTAGTACTTTCACCATTGCGATAACTTTTAAAGATTGATTATGAATGTATTATACATAGAGGACGAGCAGGGCCTGGCTAAAATTGTTGCCGACAGCCTACTTTACAAAGGATATAAAGTTTCACATTTTACCAATGCAACAGAAGCATTAGGCAGTTTTAACGCCGAAAAGCCGGATATTATTGTTCTTGATATTATGATGCCGGAAACAGATGGATTCACCCTTGCTTCAAAAATCAGAGAAACAGATCTGAAAATACCCATCATTTTTGTAACAGCCAGAACGCAAACCAAAGATGTTGTTCATGGATTTGAAATAGGTGCGAACGATTATTTAAAAAAACCATTTAGTATCGACGAATTAATTGTCAGGATGAACTTCCAGCTTAAGTTGAGAAATCCTGATCTGATCAAACGGGACATGATAGGTAAGTACTTTGCAGATTTTAAAAATCAGCGGCTTATACTGGATGATAAATATATCAGGCTTTCTTACCGGGAGTCTGAACTGTTAAAAAAACTCTTTGAAAATAAAAACTCCATTCTTAAAAGGAAGGAAATCCTGGAGGAATTTTGGGACTATGAAAGTTTTTTTACAGGCAGAAGCCTTGATGTATTTATAAGCAGGCTTCGTGCCCATCTTAAAGAAGATCCAACCGTGAGCATTGTAAATGTACGCGGTGCAGGCTATATGCTAATTATCCGACCTGGAGAATGAGCATATAGCCCACACCCCCGTCTGCTATTTATCAGCAAAAAGCAATAAAATAATAAAAGACAAAAACATCTTTTATATAACAGAACCATGTTATACTTTTACCGGAGTTAAAAATCAACTAATAATATCCCAAAATAAAAGACATAAGGGTGTTATTATCCGGTTAATGTATTCTGTTATTATCAACTTATAATTATGATCACTTCTCAACAAAAAAATCTCATTAAAGCTACAGTGCCTATCCTCAAAGAGCATGGAGTACTCCTAACAACTTATTTCTATAAACGCATGTTTGAGCACAATCCAGAACTCAAACATGTCTTTAATATGGGGAACCAACATAATGGCAAGCAGCAAACTGCGCTGGCAATGGCCGTTTTAGCTTATGCAGAACATATAGAAAATCCGGAAGTATTATTGCCAGTTTTGGATCATATCGGGCAGAAACATACCAGTTTAAGTGTCAGACCAGAACACTACCACATTGTGGGAAAACATCTTTTGGCGTCGATTGCAGAAGTTTTGGGAGAAGCTGCAACACCGGAATTACTCAAAGCCTGGGAAGTTGCCTATTTCCAGCTGGCGGAACTCATGTCTGGACATGAAAGTAGTTTATATACCCAGCAAGTTCAAAAAGAAGGCGGATGGTCTGGTTGGAGACCCTTTTTAGTGAAAAATAAAGTTGTCGAATCCACAGAGATCACTTCTTTTTACCTCTACCCGGCAGACCAAGGTCAAGTAGCAGACTTTATACCCGGTCAGTACCTAAGTGTTCGCTTATTTCTACCTGAACTCAACCTTTTGCAACCCAGGCAATATAGCATATCCAGCGCCCCAAACGGTCAATACTATCGTATATCTGTTAAAAGAGAGCCAGGTATTCAAGAGACGCCTGAAGGAATGATCAGCAATCATCTTCATCAGAATATTCAAATTGGTGATCTTATTGACGTATCAGCACCCGCGGGAAATTTCTTTTTAAAAGATCATCCCGGCCCCGTAGTATTTATAAGCGGAGGAGTCGGACAAACACCCCTACTCAGTATGCTCGAAAACCTGATTAAAAGTGGGCAACGCCAGGGAACCTGGATTCATGGGTGCCGGGACAAGAGCGTACATGCTTTTAAAGAGAACGTAGAAAAATGGGCGGCTGAATATCCACTCATTCAAAAACATATCTTTTATAACACTATAGGATCGGAAATAGACGTGGAAAATCATTATGAAGGCTGGGTAGATCTCACCAAGCTTGGAAAAGACATACACACTGATCAAACGGCTTACTATGTTTGCGGCCCGGCGCCTTTTATTGAGAAACAGTACAAAGATCTGGTCAATATAGGTGTCAATAAAAATTCAATATTTTTTGAAGAATTTGGACCTCAAACACTACAGTTGAGTTAATCTCATTTATGAAGAGGTACTGCAGGGAATAATCAGCTTTACCTCTTCAAATTTATTTTTTTAAGCTTGTAATTCCAAGATTCAGGTCTTCATTAAAATCTTCAATAGTCGTGTTCTGCAGCATATTGAAAATCTGATTTCTAATCACTTTAAATTCGTTGTGCAGCGGACAGGGATTAGTCTCAGAACAATAGTGTAAACCAAGCCCGCATCCTGTAAATAATCCATTTCCGTCAACCGCTTCGACTACCTCAGACAATCGCCTTTTTAAGCTCACAGCATCCATATAGAACCCTCCATTTGGTCCTTTCGCAGATTTCACAATATTTCGTCTGCTCAGATCCTGAAGAATTTTCGCTAAGAAATGTTCTGGGGAATCTATACCTTCAGCAATTTCTTTTATACCTACTTTCCCTCCGTCAGCTGTCCGGTGTGCAATAAAAAACACTGCCCGCATGGCATATTCACAAGTCTTTGAAAAGATTCCCATATAACCGGCAAAGTTAGATATAATAATAAAATTAAGCGTTTTTTCTTTATCTATTACGGAGGGAAAACTTTGATTCTTTTCTTCAGTACACTATCGAAATTACTGGACTGCAAGTGATAATTTAGCTTCGGTAACTAATGTAGACCAGTACAAGCCAACTTCTTACTTCAAGTGTCTCTACTACTTCTTTCCTGTTTATCATCTGCGGAGTTGATATACCGGTTGCAATACCCTTGGCATACCCTTCCTTTACCCAAAAGGGTATACCAAGGGTAAAGGAAGGGTATACCAAGGGTATCGCAAGGGTATATCAACACCGAAGAACAGCGAATAAAAAGTAAAATAAATAAGAAAGAAAATATAATTAATACCCGCCTATTTTATTCCGCCGAAAGCGGCGAAATAAGAATTCTTATGAAGAATATCTGTATCGCGAAAGCCTATCCTTTTCATAAGGTCCAGCTGATAATTCAGCGAACGCGGCGTGTCTTCATAAGCGATGTAGTCAAGAACCTTTTGACGATAATCCGGCCCGCCAAGCGTTTCCAGGTAATCACCATAGCGAGATTCAAATAGCTTCCCGATTAATGGAGAGTCATGCGTTATCAGATCAGAAATCCAAAAACTACCACCGGGTTTCAGAGCGATGAAGATTTTACGGAAGACCATTTCCCAGTCTGCATCGTCACGTAAGTGATGGAGTGTTGCGGCAGCTAATACGATGTCAAACGTATGCTCGCCAAGCTCGAGATTTCGCATATCATCATGCACCACGGTTACTTTACCGGCTGTCACTTCAGACACCCTTTCGAAAGCTTTTTCGAGCATTGGTTTGCTCAGGTCGTTCAACGTACAGTTTAGATTTGGGAGTCTGGAGAGCATTTTAAGCGTGTAATTACCTGCCCCGCAGCCGATATCAAGCAGAGCGGAAGCGTTGGGGTTAATGTATGCTGCAGCCTCCGTACAGAGGTCCATCGTAATCGTCGCGTCAATTGTAGTTAACTGTCCGGTTTCAAGATTGGAGAAACGTTCAACATCCTGGTCAAATCTGGCCCGGATTTCTGCATTCGTAGCTTTATTCATAACGCTGGTTTATACTAGCAAATATAAAGGATCATTAGGATAAAAAACATTTACCTACCCCTATCTTCCATAGCGCAGGGCCAGAGATCTGAGATAATCCACCATATTGTTTTTAAATTCTCCTGATTTCATTCTCCATCCCCAGTTATCCTTAACGGAGGCAGGGACATTCATCCTGGAGGAAGAACCTTTACCTAAAATATCTTGCATAGGAATTATCGCTATACCGGCGACAGATGCGTAAGCCAATCCTATAATAATCAGATGTATATTTTTTGCAGAAACAGTTTGCCCGGTATAAGCTTCAATTCGAGAACGTTCTGTTAAATTCAGCTCATCTTTGTACCAACCTTTCAACGTATTATTGTCGTGTGTACCAGTGTAAACAAGTCCATGTGGACCAGTAAAATTATGTGGTGCATGAAGGGAGTCAGCAGCATCTGCCCCAAAAGCGAACTGTAAGACGCGCATGCCGGGCAGACCAAAATGATCCCTCAAACGAAACACACCATCTGTGATCTCACCAAGGTCTTCGGCAATAAACGGGAGCCCGGATTTAGCTTTTAACAGCGCGTTAAAGAAATCGGGTCCCGGCCCCTGCTGCCAGGCGCCAAAGCGGGCCGAGGACTCATTTGCAGGAACTTCCCAATAAGCATGAAATGCACGGAAATGATCCAGTCGAATTAAATCATAATCCAGTCTGTTTTTATCGATGCGTGAGGTCCACCAACGATATTGCGTTTTAGCCATCTCTCTCCAGTTATATACCGGCATACCCCACAACTGCCCGTCTGCATTAAAATAATCCGGTGGAACGCCTGCAACTGCCTTCATACGCCCTCGTTTATCCAGACTGAAGAGCTGTTGATTAGCCCATACGTCTACGGAATCCCATGCACAGTAAAAAGGCAGGTCTCCGATTATTTTAATTTCCAGGGCATTTGCTTGTTTACGGAGGGCGCGCCACTGCCGGTAAAAGATAAACTGCCTCCATTTAGTTTCCTGCATTTCATTCTCGCAGTCCGCCTTTACACCTGCAAGAGTTTCTTTATCCCGCCGCCGGATTCTCTCCGGCCAGTGATACCAGGGCTGTCCCTGCTGAATCATTTTTAGCACCTCGTATAGCGCATAATCATCAAGCCAAAAATCCTCATCTTTGATGAACCGGTTAAAGTCGACTACGAGCTGGTCGTCCGGATTCAAATCCTGAAAAGAAGCGAATGCCTGTTTCAAAAGCTTATCTTTCTTTTTCTCTACAAGCTGAAAATTAACTTTAGCACCGTTCTTCTGCTGTGCCTGTAAAAGCTGTCCGTCATTCACAAGTCCATCGGACCACAAAAGTTCGGGACTAATGAGTAAGACATTGCCTGCCATCGTAGATGTAGAGGAATACGGGGAATACAGCTGGCCGGCAGTTACAGGATTAATCGGAAGAATTTGCCAGTATTGCTGGCGGGCACTCACCAGATTCTCCAAAAAATCGGATGCACCCGGTCCCATATCTCCTATTCCATACCTTGAAGGAAGAGACGTAACATGTAATAAGATACCTGCACCACGCTCACGCTGGCCTCCGCACCACTCCAGTACTGCAAAAGGTAATACCTTAAAAAGGTCCTGCAATAACAGTTCACCTGATACCCTGATGTTAATATCATGAACGAGTTCATGATAATTACCGGTAGCCTCAGTAGGTAGAATGACACGTGTATCTTCCCAGTTTTGCAGGTCTGATGCCGGGTCAGGCACCATCGAAGGGTTTATTGCAACAACAAACAATGCCCAGCGATTTCCCGAACGTCTGGCAAAGGCAATCAGATGGGCAACAAATTTACCCTTAATTTCTAACGGAATATAAAGGCCGCTGGCATACAATTCAGGATTTCTCAATCTGGAATGGAGTAGTTGACGAAGCAGATACAATTTAATTTTTCCGTTGCCCGCATTTTCTACTAAATCAGCAAGGTTAAAATTTCCTTCTTCTATTTCTTTCAGGAAGTTGGCTCTCGCGGCATAATCAACCGGCCTGCGGTTGTCGGGATCTACCATACTCAGGTCCCAGAATTCAGTTCCCTGATAAGTATCCGGAATACCGGGAGTACCAAACTTAATAATAAGCGAGCCCAGAGATATTTTTCTTGCCTGCTGGAAAACATTGTTCATAAAAGAGCTGAAGACATGCCAGAATTCACGTTCAGGATTAAGCAGACCGTCTATGAAATTCCAGGTTGCCTTTTCGTATTGTAAATCAGGTTGCTCCCATTCAGAATTCCTTTTGGACTCACGCAAAGCTTTTTCGATATATGTTTGCAGCCGGTCCTTGTAATCTTCAGTTTCGCTGTCGGTTTCAGGATAAGTGGCAATTAAGGTCTGGTATATAAAGTATGCATCATTCCGGTCTGGTTTGCCTGCTGTATGTAATGATTCATTCAGCTCTTCCCAACGATTGATTTCGTTGATCCATACATGGCGGATATCTGTCAGCACATTAAGCCTGGCGCGCGCGTCTTCCCCTCTTTTTGTATCATGCGTAGCTGTGGCATTCATAGCAATTGGCCAGGCAGTAGAGCGGCTCGATATAGTCTTATGAAACTCATCCGGGGTTATTCCAAACAACGCCGGCGAGTCACCGACTTCATTATTACCAATAAAACGGTTATAGGTATACATTAAGGTATCTTCCACTCCCTTCGCCATAAGCGGTCCGGAGATCTGCATAAGACGCTGGTAACAATGGATGTTTTTCTCCAATAAAACCTTGCGTATCAGCTTCAATGATGGCCTGTACTCTACTATTTCTTCTAGTTCTCTAAATATTGAATCGATAGCTTTTTTCTCATATTTATCCAGCGGATATCCATTGCCGTAAAATCTATAAACTGGACACCTGACAAGCAGTTCTGCTATAATCTGGCGTATGATTGCAATTTGTCCCTCATCTGGATTTGCCTTTTCGACAACGGGGGTTGATATAATCAACTGACATAAATTGTCTAACTCACCCTGCATATAGGTATTTAGAAAGCTTTCTTTCTTTTTTCTGATTTGTACAGTAACGGGGGCGTATTTGTGTTGCAGATTTTTATAAAAACTGCTGAATTTGTTTTCTGCTTTTTCATTCGTAAACAACTGATTAGCCAGTCCAAGGAAGTCATAACCAGTCGTACCTTGTACCGGCCAAGCTGACGGGAGCTGTTCACCGGGTTCAAGAATTTTTTCGACAACAATATAGACCTCGCCTCCACAGAGCTGGCGCAACCTGCTTAGGTACCCGGCAGGATCCATCAAACCGTCAATATGATCAATTCTCAATCCATGAAATATTCTGGCATCAACCAAATCTTTAATCAAGCGATGGTAATGTTCAAATACTTTTTCATTTTGTATATTCAGGCAAATCAGGCTGTTTACGGTAAAAAAACGCCGGTAATTCATTCTCGCATTGGCCTCGGTATATGTGCATAGCCGATAATATTGTTGCGAAAGAATTTTTTCCAGGGAATCTTCTGGATTAGTACCAGCACGCAGAGGCCAGGTATTCTCGCCATACCGGACAAACCAGTCTTGCTCAATTTTCACCAATTCCAATTCTCCGTCGCGAATACAATCTTGGAGATCTTTTCCTAAAAAAGGCGCCATTAAAGGGTCCTGATTAAGATCAGCAGAAAGAATATCGAAATATTCACGATAGACAGATGCTTCTCCATTTTTGAGCACATCCATTAACCAGGAATTTTGTGCATCATATGCCATATGGTTAGGAACAATATCCTGTATCCATTTCATGTCCAGTTTGTTGAGCTTAGCAGAGATCCTCTTCAAATCACTGATACTCCCTATTTCCGGATTAATCACATTCGGATCTGTACCGTCATAACCATGTGTACTTCCAGGAACGGCCGCAAAAATCGGAGATGCGTATATAGTACTGATACCCAAACGGCTCAGGTACGGGATGATAGCCTCAAAATCGGCAAATGTAAAGCCGGAGTGGAACTGCACCCGGTAAGTTGAATTAGGGTTAAACATAATTTGCCTGGTATACAATAAAAGATTCTGGTTGAATTGAAATTTCCTGGAGTTCGGGCTGCTGTTCTTCTGAAACATCTCCCGGCCCGCCCCATACCAGGGCTGCCGAATTAAAAAGCACAGCGTCCAGTTTAATATTTACAGGAACGGAAATTTGTTGTACTTCTGAAGAAAAGTTCAGCATACAAAAAACCAGTTCCGAACTTCCAGTCGCGCAGCGCTCTAAAAGGAGACAGTTTAACGGCTTAAGCGCAATGCACCTGGTTAGCTCTTTTTCATCGGAACAGAGCTGCGTATGACTTTTACGCAATGCAATAATTGCCTGATAGAAAAGAAACATAGTCTGATGGCTTTTTTCTCTTAATGCACTCCAGTTAAGACGGGACTGCTGCATCGTTGCAGGATCCTGAGGATCGGGTGCTTCCCCTTCCAGGTGCATGGCTGCAAATTCCTGTTTTCGCCCGCTTCTGACATTTTCAACAAGCCCGGGATCAGTATGGCTAACGAAATAAAGGAAGGGGTTTTTCTCCCCATATTCTTCCCCCATAAAAAGCAGTGGTAAAAACGGAGAAAGGATAACTGCACCTGCCAGCAATTTTTGCATCTCATAACTATAAAGAGTGCCAGAACGGGAACCCAGCATCCTGTTTCCTGTCTGGTCATGATTCTGTGAGAAAACTACAAACTGACTGCCTGGATGGCCAGTAGTTCCGCGACCGAATTTCCTTGCCCTTTCACTGGAGTACGTCCCAGTATACACATACGCGTCTTTATAAGCCTTTGCCAAATGATCTACTCCCGTAAAATCGCTATAATACCCGGTCTTCGACTCGCCGGCAGAAACTCTTAAAGCATGATGAAACTCATCTGTCCATTGTGCATGCATACCTAAACCGTTTTCTTCTAAACTGGTAATATACCTGGGATCATTCAGATCTGATTCCGCAATTAGATAATGTACATGTCCGCTTTCTTTGATCAGTTTGTCAGTTGCCTTTCTGATATCCTGTAAGATATGCACTGCGCTAAAGTCTTTAATGGCATGTACTGCATCAAGCCGCAATGCGTCAATATGAAAATCTCTAAACCACATTAACACATTCTCTATTATGAATTTACGCACACCATCACTATACCGGTCATCATAGTTTACCGCTGCCCCCCATGGAGTTTTGTATTTATCGGTAAAATAGCCCCCTAATTCGGTCAGGTAGTTTCCTTCGGGACCAAGATGATTGTAGACCACGTCGAGTACGACTGCCAGGCCTTTCTGATGACACTGATCGACCAGCTGCTGCAATCCCATTGCTCCGCCATATGACCACTGTACTGCATAAGGGAATACGCCGTCATAACCCCAATTTCTTTCTCCAGGAAATGCAGCCACAGGCATGATCTCTATAGCGGTAATTCCTAATTCAACCAAATAATCCAGTTGGTTTATTATTCCCTGAAAATCACCCTGCGAAGTGTAGGTACCAGTATGCAATTCATAGAAGATATAATCTTTCAGCTCTGGATTCTTCCAATTTTGATCATTCCATTCGTAGTGCAGATCAATTGCGCAGGAAGGCCCATGCACCCCTTCAGGCTGGCTTAGAGAAGCAGGATCCGGTATTCTTTTCTGACCATCTATTACCAGCCAGTATAAATCGCCGGCCTTAATCAGGTCTGTGAAACCTATCCAGTTACCAAATTCATCTTTGTGAAGGCTAATTGTGAATTTGCCGCACTGCACCTCAATATTTTGCGCTTCAGGAGCCCATATATTGATGGTAGCCATCTTATTATTTGTGAAATTTATTCCTGTAGTTCTTTTGCTTATATCCATTCGAAAGCTATAGTAGATCTGGGGATTGTTGTTAAAATTAGGGCTCAAAAAAAACCGGATAATCTATAAATCATCCGGTTCTGTTTGAACTAAAGGAGCCTTAGTAAGAAATCCGGCTTTTCTCGTTTTTCCTTCGCTTTAGGTTTCAATATATGATCTACCTTTTTGTGTTGATATTCAGCATTTGCTCCACCTGTTATACGTGTTGCAGATCCTGGATCCTGCAACGTCTCACTCTCATATGTCTTCATTTTCCTATTTTTATGAAGAACAAAAACTGTTATATGAAGTTTTAAGAATAATTAAATTCAGGTATTTATGACATTCGCACGAGTTTTTTACCTGTAGTGCTTTTGCCGGTCGTTCTTGATGTCAATACAAAACCAAAATGTAGAGCCCTCACCTTCTCTACTGTCAACTCCGATCTGTCCGTTATGCTTTTTGATAATTTCCTCACAGATAAACAAACCCAGGCCCAAACCCGGGAGACTTTGAGTTTTTAAAGAATGAACTCTGTAAAACTGTTTGAAAACATGCTTAATTTTTGACTCCGGAATTCCCAGGCCTTTGTCGGCTACACCTATATAGACTTTTCCATCCTGAATGCGGCTGGAGATTTTAATGAATTTATCCTGTGAGGAATATTTAACTGCATTGGTAATAAAATTATTTAATACTTGTTCAAGTCTGTCGCGGTCACCATTTATAACTGGGTTAGCCGGATCTGTTTGCAATTCAATGTTATACACAGGATAGATGGCCTGAACGTTTTCATAACTCATTTTAAGCAGATCATTAATATGAAAATCATTCATGACGCAGTGGATCGTTCCAGAACCAGCTTTTGCAGCATCTAAAATATCTGCAACAAGATTTAACATTTTATCAAGCTGGTGATCCATCTTCTCCACCATTTCTATATTCTTGTAGAATTTCTCTTTCTGAATTTTGAGCACAATCATCTGTACATAAACTTTAAGCACCGTAATTGGAGACTTTAATTCATGGACTGCCATGTGCACAAAATCTTCATGCCGTTTTTCATGCATCTGCAAATCCTTCTCTGCTATTTGTCTCAACATGCGTTCATGCTCAACATCCCTTAATTGCAGTTTGAGCAGGTAAAATATTCCGTTAAGAAAAAAGAGGGCGAAGATGAATAATAAAAACTGTGAGACATCATTAAAAATGGTCAAGGTAATCCCCGAATGATAGAATACCATGAAAACTATGGAGAGCGCAGCTGTAAAAATACTTACAAGAAATGCCTTTTTGACCCCACAAAAAAAAGCAGTAAGAATTACTGCAAGCAGAAAAATCAGGTATACAGGAGAATTAAAACCCTTGAAATATAAAACTTCCAAAGACAGACCTGTCAGAATTAAAAGTACAGGTATTAATATGAGCCAGGTATTATATGGGCTGCCACCACTCCTTTTCAATAGAAATTTAAAAATATAGTCCCCTTGTTGCGCAAGATTATTACTCATAGGATATCATTAGCGGAAGTATAAGCCTCGGTGTTAATTCCGTGCCGCTGCCTCCAATCGAGAGAATAGATATAACGTAAATTTAATAAACGGTATCAATTATTCGATAGTAATTTTACTTAAAGATACTGAGATAAATACGTGTTAATCTTCGCCTTATCCGCCGTTAGCCGACTCTAAATTTGGAAGATTTATTTCTATTCTGGTACCTTTCCCAGATCTGGGTGAAATTTGAAGTTTACCATTTAGTAGATTTGCCTTGCTTTGAATCATTCTTAGGCCTAGTCCATTTGCAAAATTTGGCCCGGCTTCAAAACCCTTTCCATCATCCTCCACAACAATTTGTATGGTGTTTTTTGTAATACAAACTTTAAGTTTAGCACATGCTGCTTCAGCGTGTTTAACGACATTGAGCAATAGTTCCTGCACAATCCTGAAGACTGAAATCTGCAAATATTGATCCAGGTGATGTGCTAAACCCGAATAAGTGGCCTCAATCCGAACAGTGACTTCGAGTTGAGACTTTACATCATTTAGCGCTACCTCCAGCCCAAAGTCTTCTAAAATAGTGGGCATTAGCTGATGTGAAAAACGCCGGCTCTCTCTTATTGCGTCGGCAAGTAACCGCTCAGTTTCCAGCATATTGTCCAACTGGGCATCGTTAGAAACCTCTCCCAGGGTATAGATATTTCTTTCCAATCTGAGTTTAACTCCATAAAGAAGTTGGCCAAGCCCATTATGCAAACTTTCGGCTATAACCTTACGTTCCTCTTGTTGAGTAGAAAGAATAGTCTTGAAAATTTCCTGCTGTTGTTTCTTTTCTAATTCAGCTCTCTCGAGTTTTAGCTGTTCATTTTTCAGACTCAATGCCAATTGTAACGTGATATCCACGTTAACCCCAAGTACCTTCTGCGGAATGCCATTTTCTTTGAAAATAAATGTTTTTACCTTAAGCACGCGGTCGGATTTGCTTGTTTTCAACTCAATAATTTCTTCAAATCCCAAATCTCCTGTTTTCAGTGATTGTAGTATTTTTTGAGCCGTAGGTTTGGAGTTTACAGTGGAGTATTCGAGGTAATGTTTTGGCTTAATAGCAGTTTCTTTTGTTAAATCAAATAGCTTGTACATTCCATCAGAACAAGTAAATTCTCCGGAAACCAGATCATATTCCCAGCTGCCGGTTCTTGCAAGCTCTTCTGATTGTTGTAAAAGAGATAAACCCTTAAGCTGCTCTTGCTCCGCAAACTTTGCTGGACTGACGTCAAGATGTGTCGCCACGATTGCGTCTTCCATTTTTACAAATACGCTGGAATACCATTTGTCAAAACCGTCGTAAGGATACCAGAATTCCATCTGCGCAGGGTTGCCTGTAGCTAATACTTTTAACATCGTATCGAACAGTCCAACATTTTTGATACCCGGAAACTCAGCCGCATATAATTTCCCTACCAGGTCATTCCTGCTGGTTTCCCTTTCCATTTCCCGGCTTACAAGTTCAATCCTAAAATCAGTTATTTCTCCATCTGCATCCCTCACAGGTTTAAGCAGGCACATACCAACCAAACTGGTATCAAATACCGACTGGATTAATTCTTTGCTTTCCCGAAGTTCCTCTTTCGCATTAAAATAATCAGTTATATTATGAATAACGCCGTGGATCCTATGAACATTTCTAATGCTATCGGCAGTAAAGCGGACTTTCATATTAAGTATTTTCCGCTCTTTATCAAAGGTGATAATTGGAAAATGCAATTCGAATTCCTTTTGCTGACCGGTCAGATTTTTTATTAAGCTAATAGTGTTCGCTGCTTCCCTGGCATCTATAAATTCATAGATTCGTTGCCATGTTAAAACTTCACTTTGCGGCTTAATTCCAAAAATACGATATAGTTCGTCGCTCGCCTCCAATCTACCATCTGGCAAAATCCCCTCGAAATAACCTATATTTCCAATTTCCTGTGCAAGCTTCAACCTTCGCTGTTCTTCTAGCAGCTGACCCTTGGTAATCTGAACGTCAGTGAACATTAACACCGTTCCACCATTAGCAGGCACAGCGTTCAGTGACATCCAATGGTTAGTGACCCGGCAAAAGTATTCGATATTCGAAGATTTCTGATAAACAATTGCGTTCTCGATCACGTTGAATGCTTCAGGAGAAAGGCTGATATCAAAAACCTTCCATACGTGCTTTCCAATGATTTGTGTAATGTTCAGGTTGAACAGCTGCGCAGCTTTCCTGTTTCCATAAATAAAATTGGACTCCGAATCCAGTTGAAAACACGCTACGTTAATTAAACTTAGAATATTATCTGCTCTGGTTGTACTTATCATTTTATAGTCTCACTATTGAATAATGCCATTTAATACTGCATAACGTATTAATGCAGCGGTATTTCTAGAACCTGTTTTTTCTATCAGATTCTGACGGTGTCCCTCCACAGTTCTTTTACTTATAAATAGTTTTTCTGCCATTTCCTGATTCGTTTGCCCTTCTGCTATTAAGTGCAGTACTTCTATTTCCCGTAATGAAAAGTCTATTGCTAAGGTCGAGTTATGACTCCCCTGCTTAAACATCATACCCAACTGTCTCATAGCAAGTTCAGAACAAATATACTTACCTCCGGCACCCACATATTTTAAAGAAAAAATTAATTCATCGGCGCCAACATTCTTCAGAAGGTAACCGGAAGAACCTGCTGAAAACGCCTGGGTAACATATTTATCGTTGTCATGCATAGATAACATGATCACCGCGATGCGCGGATCAAATAATTTGATTTCCTTCAGCAATGTAAGTCCATCCATCTGCGGCATATTAATATCTGCCAAAATCACATCCACAGGTGCACCTGTTCTGACAAACTCCATTACCTGGGCTCCATTCTCTGCTTCGGCAGCAATATTTATATTCTTATCCATTTCCAATAACATCTTAATTCCGTCCCGGACAATGTTATGATCTTCTGCTAATACTACTTGTAACATGATATTTTAATTTTTTTGGTCTTCTGCTTATTCTGGCTCAATTTTTATTTGCTCCCAATTCAAGCAATAACCTTTTTAGTCTATTGAGATGTTTTCCAAGTTGGAATATCCGTTCATTTCTCCCGGCATCGTTGTAGCTTGTCATATTTTCCAAGAGGTTTCTGCGTTCCTCCATCATTCTTATAGCTATCCAAAGTGATTCTTCCAACTCCTTACTTTGATCTACCTGAGAAAAGTTTTCTATTGTTTCGCTGCTTAAACGTTTCGTAATCTCCGCTTCCAGTTTTACTTCATCGGGAACAGTTCCGACTTCGCAAGGTTTACGCGAATGTAGGTCTGAAAGAATATAACCTATTTCATATAATGGAGCCTTGAAGTCTACTTTTATAGCTTTAAGTACATTCTGAGGCATATCCGGGAATTCTGCTTCTTCCGGATCCTGTATAATACAAACCCCTCCGCTTCTTTTGATGGCAGTCATACCGGAAGTACCATCGTCTAATAAACCGGTTAATATTATACCAGTTACGCAACTATCATACGTCGAAGCAGCGGATCTAAACAGCACATCGATAGACGGTCTCCAATGGCTATCATAGGCCCCTTTTTCAACTAATATCTTTCCTTTTTCAAGCATCATATGCCGGTCAGGGGGTGCCAGGTAAATAACATTCTTTTTTATCCTGTCTCCATCGGCGGCTACGACACATTTAAGACTTGTTCTTTTCTGTATCTGCTGACGAATAATCTCTACCAATGAGTTTTTGGAGATATGAATAACGACAAATACAGCCGCATCTAATTCTAATTTCAAACCGCTTGCCAGTTCTGACACCGCACTGATTCCCCCGGCAGAAGCACCTATTGTAATAATATTCTTTACGTCATAATTATCCATACCGCTAGATTTAAAATCTTCATATTAGGAAAGGTAGGCGTCAACTCTAAATTGGATAGAGATCGCTGTGCCTTTAAGTGATGTCTGAAGATCCATATTCCCATTTAAAAGAAAAATCCTGTTTTTAATACCCCTTATCCCAGACCCCAGAGATAATGCAGATTCGATGTCCTGATTAAAACCGATCCCATTGTCTCTGACGAAAATTGTATATAAATCATCGCCTTGAGAAACAGTTATTTCTGAGAGAGATGCACTGGCGTGTTTTATACTGTTACTAACCAGCTCCTGTATAATTCGAAAAATATAGAGCTGCACTTCAGGAGTCATATTGTCTGCCGAACTATGTATATTGGTATTGATTGTAAATTTTGGTGTACTCAGGCGTTTCGCCATCTCCCTGATACCAGCTTTAAAACCAAAATCTCTTAAAACGGAAGGAGTCAGTTCATAAGATAAATCTCTTGTTTCCTGTATAGCCTGATCAAGTAACTGATTTATTTTATCGAAGTCATTTTTGAGGTTTTTAGTTAACTGTACATTCTGCAGATTTAACCTTATACCGTAAAGTATTTGACAAACACTATCA
Organism: Pedobacter antarcticus; assembly: GCF_900103515.1. Taxonomy (NCBI): domain Bacteria; kingdom Pseudomonadati; phylum Bacteroidota; class Sphingobacteriia; order Sphingobacteriales; family Sphingobacteriaceae; genus Pedobacter; species Pedobacter antarcticus. The sequence goes on along the minus strand of NZ_FNGZ01000001.1, from coordinate 419,158 downwards.
TGCAACGCACTGCTAATTTGAGATCGTTCCTTCTCCTGTGCATCAATTGTGGCCGACATAATTAGTTTTTGCCGCTCAATTTTCAGATCTTCAGAAATCTTGGCTATTCTTTTACGCTCCGTAATATCTACAATAATACCAGCAAAATAGGCCGTGTAAACCTCCCTATTAATCTGATGCCCCTTTAAAGATATATTTTTTGTTTTCCCCGAGCTGGTCATAACTCTAAATTCCAGATCGAGATCTTCAGCCACATTAATTGTGTTGATGATGCTTCGTCTGACAACGGCATGATCATCCGGGTGAATTAAGTCCAGGAGGCTTTGAATAGTTCCATCAAAATCCCATACGTTTAATTCGAGAATTGAATAACTGAAGCTATCTAGAAATAACTTATTATTTCCTAACTCCATCGTCCAGGTTCCGGTACCAGAGGCTCTGAGTGTCATTTCCAGCCGATGAGTTGTATCCATTAATTTCTGCTGGGCACTTCTACTTTCGGTGATGTCGATTAAAGTCACATAGAATTTATTTTTTCTGGTAAATGTGTCAAAAACAGATATTCCTTCCATTCTTGTATACAGTTCTTTACCGCCTGGTATAAGCATTACAATTTCGCTACTCTGCTTAGTAAGGGTAGTCTGCAATTTATGCAGGAAGCTATAAAAAAGTTCCCAGTGATTCGGCGAGATATAACTTTGAAAAAGTTTTTCCCTCAGGTTTGTTTTTACCTGCCCAAGCAAGTCAGATCCAGTCTGATTTGCCTCTTCGATAATTCCAATATGATCTAAAATAAAGTATCCGACCGGAGCAAGGTTAAATAAGCCGGCAAATTTCGCCCGCTCACTTTCCAATAGCTGATAGGACTCAGAAAGTTCGTCATTCTGCATTTCCAGTTCCAACTGAAAGATCTCCAGTTCGCCCAGTAATTCGGCGAGTTCCTGATCGGTGATACCCTCTTTTACACCGGCTACAGGGACCGCAGTACTTTCTATGCGTTCACGAACTTGTGAGAGAAGACTCCCTTTATTATTGCTATTTTTCTTGTTCACACTCTTTCTCTATGAAGGTTATAACAGATACATAATGTTCCGCGGAAATATCTCTGGGTATATAGTTCACAGCAATTAGTAACTTTTTCAATCCTACGCCTTGAAAGTTATGCTGAAAATAAATTTCCGCTGGAGATCTATCCTTATGGAACAGGTCATTCAGCTTATTTGTATTCCATTGGGTGTGAACAATCTCCATGAAAAATTGTTCTTTTATTTCGTCTTCTCTCAGACGAAACATTACCAAAAACAATCTGTTAACAACTATTATTTTACCTTCATGATCAAGAATAACTGCCGCATCTTTTAAATCATCAACAGCATATTGGATATAGCCTAAAAGGCTTGAGAATTTACTTTCAAGCGCCTTAACAGGTGTAATTTTAGTAAAAGTTAATACTGCACCGCTTATAAAATTATCCATAGTTCTATAGGGCATAATTTTAAGATTGTACCATTCATTATTCCTGGTTTTAACTTCAAGCTCTTTACCATTTAACCTTTCTATCACTTCAAGAATGGTATTTTCAATAGCAGGATAATCGAAGTTTGATGCGATATGCGTGATCGAGCGACCGATGTCAGATCCAATTACATTAAATAATTTGTTAACCTGTGGCGTAAATCTCAGAATATTAAGACTGTTATCTAAAAAAATAGTTCCTATATCGGTATTATCGAGCAGGTTCTTCATATCATTATTCATGCGGGTAAGCTCTTCGGCTTTATTCTGATATTGAAGATTAATAGTCATCAGTTCTTCATTCAAAGACTGCATTTCTTCCTTGGTGGTTAAAGCTTCCTCATTGGTGCTCTGCAGTTCTTCATTCGTGCTCTGCAATTCTTCATTAGTAGATTTAAGCTCTTCCAATGAAGTTTCCATCTGCTCAATAGTGGTGAGCAATTGCTGTTTAGTATAAACCAATTCTTTTTCCAGCTCATCTACGACTGTACCGTGCTTTAAATTGGTAATTCCAATAATAGATTTTCTCTTTTTTACCGGTCCGCGATCAAAAAACACAAGGATATATAAATTATGCAACTGCATGTCATTCAGGTAATCGACGGTAAAATCTATAAGATGAACGATACCGTTATGCATAATTTTTAATCCGGTATAAGTAACTATATTCTTTTTTAACGCACACTGATGAAGAGCGTTGCCAAGCACATATCTAAGCTCCTCAATCACTACCTTATGTATATTCATCGATGCTTCACCGGAAGAAAATTTGAGATATTTCTCGACTGTTCCGTTTATATAAGAAATCTCCCCCTTTTCATCGACCAATAACGATGCTGGAGAATAGTTTTCAAGTAAAACTTTATGAAAACGTTCTGCAAGCAAGCTTTTCGAAACCGGCTTATGTTCGATACGTTTATTATTCTTGTCAATCTGGTTAGTAATATTAAATGGAAAGTCTATTAGTTTAGCTGTAGCCGGAGCACCATTCTTTCGCTCATACAATTTCCATTTAGAATCCAAAACCAAAAATGCATCATTATAAATACCAACAGACTCAGCAGGTCCAAGAAATAACATACCGCCAATATTAAGGGAGTAATGAAATATCGGCATTAACTTCTTTTGCAGGTCTGCCGTCAGATAAATCATTACGTTCCGACAGCACAGAAGGTCTAATCTGGTAAATGGGGCATCTTTAATGAGATTATGCTGCGCAAATACGATCATTTCGCGGACTTCCTTTTTGACAACATAACCGTTGTTTTTCTGTGAGAAAAAGCGTTCAAGTCTTTCTTCAGAAATTTCAGAAACTATATTAGAAAAATAAAATCCACTACGTGCGTGTTCAATCGCATTAGGATCTAAATCAGTTGCAAAAATCTGTACTTTCGGTAAAGGAGAGGTTTTTACTGTCGATAGAAACTCACTCACTAGTATCGCAATAGAATAGGCCTCTTCTCCTGTAGAACAGCCTGCTATCCATATACGGATCGGGTCGCTTTTTCCTTTAACGGATAATTTAGCATACAGCTGATCCTTTACGACGTCAAATGCCGGTTCATCTCTAAAAAACTTAGTGACCCCGATAAGTAACTCCTTAAAAAGCACTTCAATCTCCTGTGGATTCTCCCTTAAAAAATTCACATAATGAATATAATCCGGGAGCTGGTGATAAGCGATCCTGCGCTCCACACGCCTTGTAATAGTATTCTTTTTATATAAGGTGAAATCATGCCCGGTATGTGACCGGAGTAATAACAATATTTTATTTAAATGAGTAAGGTTATTCCGCTCATTGATCAGCTCATCTGCCCCTATAACCTTTAACACCGGGTGACTCAGGTATTGAATTAACTTACCTGGCATCTCTTCGACCGGAAGTATGTAGTCTGCCATACCGGTCGCTAAAGCTGCTGCCGGCATACTCGGATACTCCGCGGTCTCTGGAAGCTGAACCATTGTCATTCCGAGCTTCTCCTTAATCATTCTTATGCCCGTCTCCCCATCTGCACCCATGCCGGAAAAAATAATTCCTACAGCATAATTCCATTGATCTTCTGCCAGACTTTGCATAAAATAATCTATTGACATGTGGGCACCTTTCGGCCTCGATGCTTTAAACAACAACAGCTGTCCATTATGAATACCCATATCTGCATCCGGCGGGATAATATAGACGTGGTCAGGTGACAGCTTAACCCCGTCCTGTGCTTCTACCACCGGCATTGAGCAAGACTGCTGAAGAAGCCCCGCAACGTCCATATTCTGAGCAGGATCCATATGCATAATGACAACGAAAGCATAGCCACACCTCGCCGGAACGTGCAGAAAAAATTGCTCAAAGGAACTAAAGGATCCAGCGGAACCTCCCATTGCAATTATTGGGAAAAATTTGGGCTCATTATTTCTTTCGATATCAGCTACATTAAGCTCTGTCATTTCCCCGTCAACATATTTTCCGTTGTTTGACTTTTTCATGTCTTTAGCTTTTCAAATAAATAATTTAACTAATGTATGATTTATCTGCTAGCCGTGGGGGTTTAATGCAGGGAGCATCTGAAGCTGAAAAATAAAAAACCAGGTGTTCAATCTAATTAAAATAGGATTGAACACCTGGTTATAATTCGTTAAAGATATTTAAAAGCCAGTGTTTCTATTTAAGAATACCATTCTGATAGGCATACCGGATCAAAACAGCAGTATTTTTAACTCCTGTTTTTTCAATCAAAGCCTGACGATGGCCCTCAACAGTTCGTCTGCTAATAAACAGCTGATCAGAAATTTCGTTATTAGTCAAGCCTTCGGCGATCAGACCGAGTACTTCCATTTCCCTGGATGACAGATCAATCGCATACCCCGGCTTTGCAGTTGTAGTTTCAGATTGTTGAATTGCAGAATTCATATACTGGAAAGATAACTCGGCGCATAAATACTTTTGACCCTTGCTAGCCTGACGAATCGCAAAAACCAACTCATCTATCCCGACATTTTTAAGCAAATAACCTAACGCACCTTCAGCAAAGGCTTCGGTTACATATTTATAATTATCCAGCATCGATAGAATAACTACGTTCGAATTGAGCTTTCTGCGCGTAACTTCCTTTACCAGCGATAATCCATCCATTTCAGGCATATTCATATCTGCAAGAATCACATCGGCTTTGATTCCTGAATCAAGCATATCCAGAACCTGCTTTCCGTTAATTGCTTCACCTACAACATCAATAATGTCGGTTTTATCCAATAACATTTTAATGCCATCTCTGACAATGTGATGATCTTCAGCCAGGATAACTTTTAGAGTCTTCATATTCCGTTAATTTCGAAATTTAACAAAAGAAAACGGTTAAAGTTTTTATTCTTTTACTTAAACAAGATTTAAGAAAAAACTGCGTCTGGGACTAATTCAATCACGCTTTTTTTTTGCTGGCAATTAGTGACCTGCAGTTTTCGAATAAAGGTTAATAACTAAAACACCACCGATAATCAATAGAATACCAATAATTGCTGGTACATCCGGACGTTGCTTATATATCAGTACACCCATAATGGTAACTAATACGATCCCTATTCCTGACCAAAGTGCATAAGCTATACCAAGCTGCATATTTCTAAGCACGAGACTCAAGAAGTAAAACGCAATTCCATAGCCTGTTATGACGGCAACCGACGGCCAGAAGCGCGTGAACTCCTCCGATGCTTTTAAGGCTGTTGTTGCTATAGTTTCTGCAAAAATTGCTATTAAAAGAAATATATACGTTTTCATTTGCTCGGTATCAACTGGTATCTGACAAAGATCGTGTTTTTATTTAAAAACAAACCGGGTTCACATCGCTCGCTTACCTATCTTAATTATTTTATTTCTTTTGCTGCCTCAAGGCGATAACTGCTTTTTTGAGTAAATATGCGGCCAAACATATCTTCTGCTTTTACTTCAATATTATGTTCGCCCGCATCAAGTTTGACAGGAATCGATCCTTTCCAGAGATGTGTGCTTTTCTCTGCACCTGAAGGACGTCGTCCTGCCATTAACTCGTCAGCGTTATCCCATCGTCCCAAAGACTGGATAAAGTCCGGATCCGCAGCTTCCTCATAAACCATCGGCTTCCACTCACCCTGGTCTACCCTGTACATTACTTTGTTTCCCTGGTGTCCCATAAAGAAGTTCGCATATATCGCTGCAGCTGTATTTCTTCCAAGGGCAACTACTTTGGGATGATAAATTTTAATCTGATAATCATCTGGCTGACCAGCAACCTTATAATCTATAGTATAGTTATTTCCTTTGACATTTAAAAACGCATATCCTTTTGGTGTGCCGTCACGCATAGTTGAAACCGGAATCCCCTGAGCATTAAGTTCTCCGGAATACCTGTCACCGGAGGTAGTTCCTGCATTGTACTCATGATGTGGGCTTTCTTGTCTCCAGCCGTCTTTAGCGGTATAAAAATTTTGCCTTTGCAAATGCGTATGTGCAGAGATGGACAAAGTATTCGGAAAATCCTTTAACAGATCGAAAAGTTCCTGACGGTCCTGTGGCCGGAACGTAGTTTCTCCACCCATTTGTAGCAGTGGTATGTGGAATGCAAGTACTATCAGTTTAGTTTTGTCAACGGTTTTTAGGTCATTAGTTATAAAATCCAGCTGATCTTTACGAAACCCTGCCCAATAGCCGTTATTGTCTCTTGGATCGGGATAGAGAATATTATCCAGTACGATAAAATGTGCCTTTCCATAATTAAACGCATAATTTGCGGGACCAAAGTTGGCTTCAAAAGTCTCATCTGAAAGTGAGTCTGTAACCGCATCGTAATTCATATCATGATTACCTATCAGGTTGTACCAGGGCAAACCTGTTTTGCTAACAGCTTTGATATAGGGTTGATGCAACGAAAGATCGTCACCGGCAAGGTCTCCCAGACTTAAGCCAAATAATGCCTTTTTCGTACTTTCTACCTCCGACACCACTCCTTTTGCGAAAAAATCTATTTCCTGCAGTGTGTAAGCCTGAGGATCACCAAAGATCAGTGCTGTAAAATTTTCAGGCTCTTTAGATTCTTCTAAAGCGAAGTTTACTAATTCAGGTAATTTACCAGTGGGTTTACTCCCCTTAAAGTTGAGTTCGGGAGATCCCGAAGGTTTATGAATATAATAATATTGCGGTTGGTTAAGTCCATTCAGCGGTACACTATATCCCGCAGGTTTAATTACAAACAGGATGTTGTCATTGGACACCGGAAGCATGTATTTCCCTTGCCTATCGGTTGTGGTAACCAGCATTCCATTACTTACCGTCACACCGGCAATGCCTGGCTCCTGTTTGTCACGTTTACCGTTTCCATTATGGTCAAGATAAACATAACCGCTTGCCTTTTCCTGGGCGAATAAACTGCTGACACAGAGTAATCCGACCAGCGTAAGCTTCATTTCTAACTTCATAAAGGTTTTAGATTTATTATACTTCCAAAAGTCGGGTAAACATAAAACCTCTATGTTATCGTGATATTATTTTTTAAATGTGTGGTCTTTGAATTTATACTCGCTGAGCTCCCGGATTCTTTTTAAGACACGTCTCGGTTTTAATTCGCACAGGCATCTATAATAAGATAGAAGCAAACTCAATTTTTGAAATAAACTGTTGTTCATATAAAAGATATAAGGTGAATGTTGTTGAAAAACATCTGCAAACAAATCGGAATCCCGGCACGAAATATGAACTAGAGGGCAATTAGAAGTATATTTGATATTTTGAACGCACAAAGGATTAATTAGCGGGAAAAATTGATCTACATTGAAAAAACACTAAAATTTATGTTTAAAACAAAATGGAAAACAGAAGCTGACCGGATTATTCTGCAGCCTAATCTGATTCTCAATGCCTTTGGTATTTTATTTCTGCTGATTTTTATTGGCCTGGGTATTTATACTCAGAATGAATTACTTTCCAATTCCAGAACACTGACGTTTTATTTTATCATTTTCGGTTCAGTGCCTGTCCTTTTCTTCCTATTGGCTAGAAATCAGATCATCTTTGACCGTATAGACCAGAAACTGTATGTAAGACTGTTTGGCCTTTTTACCATCCGGTCTGTGCCCTTTGATAATATTGCGGCTGTGAATGCTTTATACCTGTACGGGACAGCTTTTAATTTTCAGGTTTTTAAAAAAACCGACAGACATGGAAAAGGAATAAGAATCTCCTCTGGTTATGGAAAAGAAACCGATAAGAATGCGATCGCTTTTACTGAAGAGGTATTCCCCTTAATTGAAGATTTTCTAAAAGATGTTTTCACAACAGAACCGGCACCTGAAGCAATTACCACATTTGAGTACTATACCTTAGATCAGGGTGTTTACACGCTAAAATTCCGTGCTGCAATAAATGCCGTCTTAGGTGTTACTTTGGTTATTTGGAGCGTATATTCTTTTTTTAGCACAAATGCGCTCTCCTTGAATAACCCACTGCTCATTACTTTTATCCCGTTTATCTTCGGATTACTCATCCTTATTGGTGCCAATAATAAAATCATTTTTGATACTAATAGTCGGACGATACTCAAAACGACTATGGGAGGAATAAAAAAGAAAGAGTACCCATTCAGTGCCTATTTGGGTTTTAGCATTATTCGTAAGACGACAAATTTCATCTATTCGGGAACTGACGCTGGAATAAAAATTGACACACAGGATGGTAACCATAAGGTATTAGTATTAAAAGCTTTTAATCGCACGAAAAAAATTGAGCGTTTTATATTGGAGACCGAAACTATTCTCCATAAATAATTAGATTTTGAATTATCTGAAGGCTAACAGGAGTATTTAAATTTTAATCGCTTAAATTCTAAATTTTAGCTTTTCTGGAATGATAGATTATTTATAAATTAGCGCTGTTTAAACCGCCGGGTGACGGCGCTATTTTAATTTAAAAGGAAATGAAGAAATATTTTTTAGTACTTGCTCTATTTTTCGGTATCACTACGTATACCAACGCACAGCAAAAAGTGCCTACAGCTACAGAGCTTACGGCTAAAAGTATTGACGCAATGGATAAAAGGCTTAAATTAAATCCTACCCAGAAAAATATAATCTATAATTATACATTAGATATGTATAAAGAGCAGCTTGCTATTTCAAAAAAGCAACAGAATGGTACGTTTACTGAGAACGATGTCGCCAGATCTTATAAATTACAAAATGAAAACACCGAAAAAATCAGAAGTATTTTAAAAGGTGAACAACAGACTGAATACGACAAATTTGTCGAAGAACAATTGCGTGGCGGAAAGAAAAAGAAAAAAGGAAAACAAGCTAAAGAAGAAGAGGAAGAAGTTGTTACAGGTATTTCCGGTTTAATTTTACCCGCAAAAACACCCTATTAAACCCCATACACTTTAGGAAATACCAGACCTGGTTCTTCGTATGAAGCTGATCAGAATAAAAGGTTATAGTGTTTTTTTTTACTTGGATTAAACTTTTCGCTGCTTTACAACTCTCTCCAGTATAAGCATAATGATAAAATAGGTTGGATAATTCGACGTTATCATTATAAATTTGAAGCTAACACACACATTTCACCTTATATAACCGTAACACACACATGCCCGGGCAAGTTATTTTTAAGATTAAAACCATACGCATATTTTTTACCGCTTTATTTATCAGCACCACAGGATTGGTTCATGCACAAACCTATACCCCCGCCCCAACCCCAGCGAAGCCAATAACCATAGTTCTGGATGCAGGCCATGGTGGTAAAGACGGCTCTACCAGAGGTGTATATTCGAAAGAAAAGGATGTAGCACTGAGCGTTGCACTGGCACTTGGCGAGAATATTCAGAAAGAAATACCAAATGCAAAAGTAATATTCACACGAACTGAGGACGTATTCATTCCCCTTTATGAGCGAATCGATATTGCTAACAGAGCACATGCAGATCTTTTCATCTCCATTCACTGTAATTCCATGCCCTCTAATATGCGAGGCCGAACTTTAACTAATGGTGTGGAAACATTTGTTTCCGGATCTGGTCGAATGGGTGAACAAGATGTCGCTATTCGTGAGAATGCTTCAATCCTGCTAGAGAAAGATTATAAAGAGAACTACGAAGGCTACAATCCAAATGATCCTGAGAGTTTTATTATTCTCTCACTAATGAAAAACGGCTTCCGCAGACAGAGTATTAAACTTGCTACTTTAATTCAAAGTCAGTATGTTTCTGCAGGCCGCGTGAACCGTGGAGTAAAAGAACAAAGTTTGGCTGTACTGGCAAGAGCAGGGATGCCAGCGGTACTTACAGAGATCGGGTTTATAAGCAACCCGGATGAAGAAGATTATATGAACTCCCCTGAAGGGCGTAGAGAGATTGTTCAAAATATTACAACTGCAATCACTGAATATAAAAACCAAATGCTGATTAATCCGGCACCAAATCCATAAACCTGTTTTCAGATTAAAAATAAAGGGCAGATGTTTTTAAAAACATCTGCCCTTTATTTTTAAAAGATATGTACAAACCAGCTGAGCATCGCCCACAATGCCCACAATAGTCCGGCAAACATGATTGTTAATATTATTAATGCAAGAATTAAGGTATTCCTTCCGCTACCTTGATATTTTCCTTCTAAATAATGCGCTTTCATCAAACGCAGGTTACGGCTATTAGCTTTAAAAAAGAAATCAAATACTTGCCCGATTAATGGTATTCCGCCAATGACAGCATCCAGAAAAATATTGATACACATAAGCACAACAATCTTGCTACCAATACCTTTTCGTGCCATCGCCATCACCAAACCACCAGAAATGAGAAAACCACTAATATCTCCGGCGAAAGGAAACAGATTAATCAAAGGGTCCAAACCAAATCTAAAATTTGTACCGGGCAGGCGGAACTGTTCATCCATCAGGTAAACAAGTTTCCTGATCCAGGGAAATTCAACTAATTGAATATTCTCTTTTTCGTTTTTATATAGCGGCATTTGAACTAAACGGATTCGGGAAGCTAAATGTTTTAACAACAACTAACTCCAGAAGCCCTGTACTTTTACTTTGCCCGTAAAGTCTTTTCGAATTCTAAGGTTTTTCCTCAATTCTACTATAGTGGGGATATGTCCGGCGAGATACACAGTTTCGTTATCCAAATCCTGTTTATCTAGCCAGGAAACTAAAGAGTAGTCCCAGCTTTGCTCATGTACAGGCTGAAATAAGGTATCAAAATAGGATCTGAATTCCTGGACATGGCTTTTCAAACTAAACCCGATGGCTCCTTGCAGTTCTCCTATACCCAGAGCTAACTGTCTCAAGGCAAGAAAATGTCCCAGGCTGGACTGGTCACCGATAACCAGTATATCTCCGTCTACGGGTTTATGTAATGTAGACCCGATACCCATATAATCCAATGTAGCCCCCGCTGTAAGTGAGGCGGCCCATTGACTGCCGGGCCCATAATGTGCCGCACTAATCATCAATGTACAGGTACAGGTAATTGGGTCCCATAGTGTTGGTGTATAATCCCGATAGGTATATGGTGCAACCTTAACCTTAATATGTTGCACCGACTGCCATTTATACATATTCACACCTGGCAAATGGACATCTATTTCGTGAAACGTTGCCGGTTCCCAGCTTCTGACAGCTAGAACGGTACCGGACTTAAGCATGCTGTTTTCAATCAGCTGCATTGCTTTTTTCTGAATTATATTCATAACCAAGTTTATATCAACAAATCAAGGCAAAACACAAGGTTATTTCAAGGGCAAAAACATGGGAATGATTGGACTATCCGTGGTATTTTCTGCGAAATTCTAACGGTGAGGTTCCGGTATTACGAGAAAAAAGTCTATTGAAATAGGCATAGTCGGTATAACCCAGTTCATCGGCAATCTGGTTAATATTCAGGTCAGTATAGCATAACAGACGCTTAGCTTCTAATAAAATGATGTCTTTAATCCAGTAGCTTACAGGAAAACCGGTCACTTGTTTTACAACTTCATTCAGATAGGACAAAGACAGGCATAATGCTCTTGCATAAGCAGCCGGCTGTTTAACTTCCCTGAAATCCCTGGAAAGTGCAAGTTTAAAAGCATTAGAAATGGAAACCGGCCGCGAAGGCTTGCTTGCCGTTTGCACCAAAGAGGACTCAATTGTACCTGCAAAAAAGCCTGTATAAGCTTTTACCAGTAATGATAAACTGTCACGGTGAAATCTTGCATGAAGCTTATTATGATGTACTTCACTGATCAACTGTATTGTTTTTTCAACTAACTGCAGACATTCTTTTTCCGGATAAAGTGGAAGCATTCCCTCGCAATTTTCGAAAATAAGCCTGAATTTGTCGTCTATAAGCATTTTATCCAATGCAAGGATCCATCCAGTGATGCCGCTACAGTTTTGAACCTGATGAACCTGCCCTGATCGCACTAACATTAAACCTGCACCTTCGAGAATCATTGATTTAAAATCAACTTCGAATACGCTGGTGCCACTCTGCTGAAAGATAAAAATGTAATGTTCATCTCTGTGTACAGGCATAACAGCTTCGGGTCCAGATGTAAAATCAAGAAATTGCATGACTTCAAGCCCATTTGTGGTGCCTTCAGGCAGTTGAAATACAGGAATAGATTTTACATTTTTTTTCATTCGTGCTAAAATCAAATCTATAAAGGAAATGCTTACCTTCAAGCACCAGATGCACAATTATTTTAAAAAAATTCATTTTATAGGCCGTTTCTTTCAAAGCTTATGTATTCCACTGCTGATTTGCAGCTTTTTTTGTTGCTTTACCTTCTGGATTTATGGCGCAGTTACAATTCCTGTTATCTGCTGGTTTAAAATAATTTCTACCATAATTTTCATTTTGTACAGCTTTAATTATCAGCAGCAGCAACTTTATTATTATTATAATTTGGGAGCATCTAAATTGCAACTCGGCGCCGGAGTTTTTATTCTCGACATGCTTATATTTATCCCAACATTGCTCTTCTTATTATGAGTCCAAAAAAAGATCCGAATGGAGTTGTTAACGTAAGCGTCAAGTTTTGAGAGATACACTTGAAGCAGATAGTATCGTATTTGAAGTTGGAAGGAGACGAATTCTGTCCGACATATATATTAAAATAGAAACTGGTCGGATTACCGGGCTCTTAGGGAGAAACGGGCAGGGAAAAAGCACCTTGATGAAAATTCTTTTTGGAACGCTCACACCAATGACCAAGTCGATACGTGTCAATGGCCATTATATCCATAAACCATATCTGGAAAGGGGCTTAATAAGCTACCTGCCGCAATTCAACTGCGTTCCCGCAGACAGAAAAATCATTGACCTCTTTAAAGATTTCGAACTCGATTACGACGTTTTTGTTTCCAGATTTTCTCATATAGCATCCGGCAGCAATCTAAAATTCAGGCAGCTATCGGGTGGTAGTCGCAGATTTATAGAGACCTACCTGTTGTTGTTCACTCCGGGATCTTTCGCTTTACTGGACGAACCTTTCAGTCATCTTAGTCCCGTTATAATTCAGGAAATGAGTCTATTAATTAGAGAAGCGAGCAAGCAAAAAGGAATACTAATCACTGATCACTATTATGAGGAAACTCTCCGAATCAGTGACCAGCTCTATATATTACAGAACGGAAAAATAAAACCAGTACAGTCAAGTGAAGAATTGGATGCTTCGTGTTACCTGCCACTCTCCTGTTCTTCCATAACAGTATTTAAGTCTTCATCCTGATGCGGAATATGCTTCTTCGGAAAATTGAATATTAGAGAAGATAGGACAGGCAAAACGAAAATCAAAACTGTAAATACCGATACCATCATATCTGTATGCTCTGAATCAATCCATCTGGAAATTCCATTGTCCGGATACAAATGGGTAAAAAATGACGATGTAAGTTTTAAACCCAGAACACCAATCACAATAAACGCAATCGTTTCCAGAAAGGTGAATTTCTCCATCAGTTTCACAAATGCCTGTGCGACAAAACGCATCGCCAGAATACCAATAAATACCCCGATATAAATAAGATTGATATTATCGGTAAACGCTACGGCAGCGAATACATTGTCAATGGAAAAGGCAAGATCCATAATTTCCACCAGGGCAACAGTAGCCCAGAATGTCCCCATTAACCCTACTGTAGAGCGGTAGAACCAGCTCTTTTGTTTATCAACAACTTCAGTTTCTTCCTTTTTCCCATGCTTTTTAAGGAGGTATGAAACGGATAGATACAGCAGATATAATCCACCGAGCGGCTTTAGCCACCAGATCTGGACGAGCCAGGCTGCAAGCAATAAACAGATTCCGCGGAACACATAAGCGCCGATTATCCCATATTTCAATGCCTTTTCGCGCTGATGTTTAGGCAGATCCATTACCATTGTTGCTAATACTGCTGCGTTATCTACCGACAGTAAACTCTCAATAATAATCAAGTTTAGAATAATTAACAGAGCCGCATTTATATCATCTCCAAGTATGCTGTGAATAAAATCCATGTTGTAGTTTTGTTCTGCTAATTTAAGATAAAAAAAATATCCCCGGCTTTGTAAAACGGGGATATCTGTGTTTAATACGATGATATTTAATGCAGCGGTATAAAATTGATTTTAAACCAGGAATGCATCAACCTCTCGGTAGGCTTGTATCACACTTTGCTCCCCTTCTTTTCCAGGTTTAGAATTACCGTGCTCCATGCCCATAACGCCTTTATAACCTTTAGTATGAAGATGCTTAAAAAGGTTCTTATAATTGATCTCACCAGTTGTCGGTTCTTTTCTTCCGGGATTATCTCCAATCTGGATATATGCTATCTCATCCCAGCAACGGTCAATATTTACCATCAGATTTCCTTCTGTCTTCTGCATATGATAAATATCATAAAGAATTTTGCAAGATGGACTATTTACTGCGCGACAGACATTATAGGTCTCATGAGTCTGCTGTAAAAAGAGTTCCGGCGTATCGCTCAAAGTCTCCAGTACCATAATTAATCCATGTGGCTCAAAAATCTTTGCACCAGCGCGCATCGCTTCAACAACATTGGCCATTTGTATGCCGTAAGGAAGTTTCCGTTCATAGAATCCAGGTACAACAGTTAACCATTTGGCATTACACCTTTTGGCAGCCTCAACAGAAGCCTTACATGTTTTAGTAAATACATCAAGAAATTCCTTCTTTCCGGTTGTAAGGGAAACCTTCCAGTTATCTCCGCCATCTACAACAAAAACACCCATTCTCATACCCAATTTCTCTAGTAGCTTCCCAATTTTAACCTGCTCATCAACAGGTCTGTTGAGATAACCATTATCTTCGATAGACCGGAAACCATGATCATACATAAACTGAATCTGATCCAGAAAACTTTTCCCAGCTGAATTGGCAAACATACCCTCGTGCGGGGCATAATCCAGATTGAATGTCTTTTCAGCTGCTAATCCTGCATTACTGTTACTTGCCTGTATATCCGCTGCTGCCGAAGTCAGCGAGAACCCCATAACCAGTGAACCTGTAGCTACCAGGCTATTCTTTAAAAACTCATTTCTGTTCATTGGTATTTTTTTTTGTAGTCAAATTAAAATATACAATTAGTTGATAATCATTCTGCTGAACCCGGGGCTCATCATTTCATCAATACTGCCATCGGCTTTCCTGTAAATCAAATAAACCTCCATTCCCGGGATGAGTTTTATAAATTCAAGCACTGCTTTCGGTTCCATTGCCATCAATGCATTATCATACCCATCTGCAGTTAATGCATCATTTGCGTACACTGTCACGCTTATCAATCGATTATCCAGGGGATAACCAGTAACAGGATTGATCAAATGGCTCACCTTATGTCCGCCCTGTTCCAGGAATTTACGATAATTACCTGAGGTGGTGACAGCTCCTTGATCAAATGTGATCACATGTCTGATAACTGGCTCAGCTCGTGATTTTAATGATGGTCCTTCAACACCGATTCTAAACCCTTCACCGTCCGGCTTTTTCCCCTGCATCCGCAGTTCTCCACCGATCTCAGCTATGAAAGAAGTAATCCCTTTTGCCAGCATATAATCCGCCACCAGATCTACAGTGTAACCCTGGGCGATACCATTTAAATCTATCTTTATTCCCTTCTTTTTACGTTGAAGTAAATCTCCACGGATAGTCAGATTTTTCATCCCGACGGTCTTTAAAATCTCTCTGATTTCAGCACTGTCGGGAAAATGTTGTACTGGCTTTGCGCCAAAGCCCCAGGCTTGTACGAGTGGTGCTACCGTTATATCAAACCTACCTTGTGTTAAATGGTAAACCTCAAAAGATTTCTCAATCACCTTTGACATATGTCCATCCATTTGCATATCCGAAGAGCCAGCGTTGAAAATAGAAATACGGGAATCAGATCGGTATAAGGACATTGAAAGATCGATTTCCATTAAAATACTGTCAATTTCCGCTTGTTCAAGCAAAGGTTTACTGGCATAATAACTAATGGAATAATCCGTTCCCTGCGCCAGTCCCTTTAGTAAAAATAGCTGCTGTGCATTTCCCTTTACGAGGCAAATACACAGCAGCAAAAGCACCAGGCTTAAATGTTTATACATTTAACCAATATGAATTAAAGTACTTTGGTTTTTCCAGGCATTGCAATCGGATAAAGTCCGTTTTCATCTGGCAAAACTTTAGGTTTGGCAGACCAGCTGAGCTGGTCAGGAAACAAACTATTATTTGCTTTCAAAGCTTCATCCCATTTGATTGTCTGACCTGAATAGGTTGCATAACGACCTATAATAGCGGTAAGACAACTTTTCGCACCACGTTCTGCATCACTGAATTTATATTCTCCTTTGGAAATTGCATCAAACAACTCGTCGTGCTCAGTCTGATAAGGATTAGCATTACCCTTGGTCGGATGGCTAAAAATTTCTTTTCCTTTATGATCCCATAATATGCCTTGGTTACCTGCCGAAAGATAGGTACGGCCTTTTGTTCCCTGGAATGTCTCGTCTACCCTGTTCTCTGTGCCTTCAAAGTGACGACACTGGCTATATATAACAGATCCGTCGGCGTAGGTTAATTCCACAGCATGATTATCGTAGATCTCACCATAATCTTTGCCAGTTCTCCAGGCTCTGCTACCTGTTCCCTGCACAGATACTGGATAGGCATTTTTAACCCAGTTAGCAATGTCTATATTATGAACGTGCTGTTCTACAATATGGTCACCACATAACCAGTTGAAGTAATACCAGTTACGCATCTGATACTCCATTTCTGTTTGCTGAGGTTGTCTTTTCTTTACCCAAACGCCCCCACTATTCCAATAAACCTGTCCGCTATAAATATCACCTATTGCACCGTCCTGAATTCTTTTCATGGTCTCCCGGTAATTGGCCTGATATCGGCGCTGTAAACCAACAACGACATTGAGTTTTTTCTGTTTTGCAATCTCCGCTGTAGCCAGGACTTTACGGATACCCGGTGCATCAACTGCAACTGGTTTTTCCATAAATACATGTTTGCCCTGTTTTACTGCTTCCTCAAAATGGGACGGACGAAATCCGGGAGGCGTAGTCAACAGGACCACATCGGCAAGTGCGATGGCTTTCTGATAAGCATCAAAACCGGTAAAACGTCTTTCTTTAGGTACGTCAACTTTAGTCTTAAACTTATCGGATAATATTTTATAACTACTTTCCATCCGGTCTTCGAAAGCATCAGCCATAGCGACAAGTTTCACATTGGCTTTTGTACTTAAGGCCTGAAATGCTGCACCTGTACCGCGGTCCCCGCAACCTATCAGTGCAATCTTAATTGTATCGTCTACACCCGAATGCCCGGCAGCAAATGCAAACTGATTCAAAAAAACGCCACCTGCAAGTAACGCCGAGGTCTTAATAAAATCCCTGCGCTTATCGCGCAATTCTTCATTTTTAATCATTTTATCTGTGGTTCTTAGTTCAAGTTTTATTATATATATATGTATTTCTAATAATCCTGGATTACGGGCTGGTCATAGTAAGCCTTTATTTCTGCTTCGGAGGGCGGAGTAACTGGTCTCACCAGACGCATTCCAATAAAAGGAGCTTCAGGGAACCACCAATTGCTTTTAGGAATCTGCGGATCCAGCTGTTTCCAAACAGGATCAGAGCCCAACCTGGCTGCAGAACGCAATTCAGAAGGCTGATCTTCGTAAGATCCCCCACGAATACTATGCGCATACAATTCTGTAGGCACAGCTAAAGGGTCCTTCAGTTTATCACCCTTTAAACCTGCATAAAAATCCGGAAGATATTGATCCCAGGTCCACTCAGAAACATTGCCGTGCATGTCGTACAATCCCCATGCATTAGGCTTCTTTGTTCCGACCTTATGGGTCTTACCGTCGCTATTACCTTTATACCAGGCATATTCATTCAAAGCCTCAGGATCGGCACCAAAACTGAACTCTGTAGTACTACCTGCACGGCAAGCGTACTCCCATTCTGCTTCAGTAGGCAATCTATAAAATACTCCTGTTCTGGCATATAGCCATTTACAATACTGTATTGCATTGTAATTAGTCATCGCTAATGCCGGGTGGCCTTCCTTTCCCATTCCAAATGTCATATCCAGATAGGGCTTAGTCGGTCTGGTAACCGCATCGACTGCAGCCGGTACTGCCGAAGTACTGTGGTTCACCTCATAATCTTTATACAGAAACGGTTCATAAAGATCCCAGGTCAATTCATACGTTGCCATCCAAAAAGGTGATATTGTAACTTCATTTACAGGCTTTTCGTCTGCCTTTCCGTTATTACTGCCCATCTTAAATTTACCCGCAGGAATAGCCTGCATACTGAATGATAAATTTGTACCGCTGATTTTCTGTTCGTAAGGTTTCTGGGTCTGTGCAACAACGGTTTGCAACCCTAAGAGTAGCGGAAGGAAAAATACTTTTTTGTTAACTTTCATATTTTATGCTAGGATAACGCCTGAGGAAATACCTCAGGCGTAAATTGGATATTAATACCCTGGATTTTGCAACAGCTCTTTGTTACGGTTAATCTCGTCACGACTAAATGGTCTGAAATACAATTTATCATTCCAAGCTCTGTTTTCCTGTGCTGTTTCGACAGTAGGTGTATACGTATACTGATAAACTGCAGGATCGTAGTGATATGGTGCATTTTGTGTTTTACCATCTTTAAATTTACCACTTACTTTGATATATGTCGTTTTTCTGCCAAGCGTTTCATTTGCAATCATCCACCGGCGTGCGTCATGATAACGATGCTCTTCATAAACAAGCTCTATACGGCGTTCATGCTGATAGATCTTCCTCATTTCATCCTGAGAAGTAATACTGATTGCTGGCATTCCTGCTCTGAAACGGATACGGTTTAACCATAATACCGCCTGATCCAGCTGCCCCAACTCTATACTGGCTTCCACATAATTTAACACAGCCTCTGTATATCTGAAAAATGGCCATGGAACAAATTGTGGCATAGAGGATTCTATGATTGCAGGATCTGGATCAATAAATTTATGCGTATAATAACCTGTCCAGCTTCCGTTCCAATTCTCGATTTCACTACCCCGAGTATCCAAACCTTTAAATAAAGTCTTGGTACCGGATTTCATCAAATCATATTCACCGGTCTGTATCTGGTTAGCCGGATCAACATTTCCTGACACCAGGTTTCTCGGCTTCCACTTCGCACCGTCATATAATACAGTTGCATAAAAACGGGGATCACGGTCAGTATAAGGGCTAGCCTTCTGTGCAGCATTATTCCAGCTAAATTTGCTGCCATCCTGCATTTCGTAGTCATCTACTAATAAACCAATAGGCGTATTTCCTGCCCAATTATGATAGCCATTCGGACCATTTGCGCGACCATAACGCATATCACTGCGGTCAATAAAATATCTGGCAAATAATAGCTCGGAGGCTGCAGCAGGATCTACTCCCGGAGCCTTACTTCCTCCGCCCATAGCTATACTCTTATAATTACGCTGACCTTCTTCAGCTGTTGCCTTCGCAGTCAGGTTCATCTTATAGCCCGAACCGCTGTTCATTACTTTCAGTGCTGCATCCTGAGCTGCTTTCCATCTGGAAGTACGGTCACCAGTGGTATAACCTAGATATTCAGGATTAGCATAACCTGCAATCACTATAGATTTTGCTTTTGCAGTCGGTATATCATGCAAGTCACTCGCCGCATAAAGCAGAATTCTTGATTTAAGTGCGTCTGCTGCCAGAGATGAAGTCCTTCCTTTAGGTAGGTTTTTACCAGTAAGTAGTTTTTCGGCTGCATCACAGTCCAGTAAGATCTGATTTACACATTCTTCAAACGTGGCACGTTTGGCAGCAAAATCATCATCTAATGCATAACTGCGCAAGATTAGCGGTACACCGCCCTGAAAACGAACTAACTGATGGTAAAAATAAGCCCGCAGGAAATGTGCTTCTCCTAACATCTGATCTTTAATCGCTTTATCTGAGATACCATTATTTTCGTCAGTGCCGAGTCGCTCGATAGTGATATTACAAGCCCGGATCTTATTGTACATTCTACTATATTCCCAAGTATCATTTACCCAACCCAACGTAGTTGGATTAATTGTACCTGAATTGATCAGGTCTATACCACGGTTAGGGTGAGTGAATAAGGACTCATCGGAGACAGAAGAAAGCATCTCTTCTGAAAACCCACCGACGTTAAGTCCATTATAGATATCTGTCACAAAAGCCTGAGCTAATCCTGCATCTTTCCACACCAGTTCTGCACTAATTTGCGTTGGTGGTGAAACAGAGAGGAAGTCTTTTTTGCAACTGCCGGACATCAGCGCGACGAATGCGAAGGTTGCTATATATGTATTTTTAAAAATTGGTTTCATAACTGAATTTTTTTCTTTTACCTGTACTTGAAAACTTAGAACGTAGCTTTAATTCCTGTATTGATAACTCTCGCCTGTGGATAATACTGAGCGCTTGAGTTCGTAGATTCAGGATCCCAGATTTTTATCTTATCAAACGTGAAAAGATTTAATCCGCTTACATATACTCTAAGTGCTACCATACCAATCTTCTTACTGAATTCCGGAGATAATGAATATCCCAATTCTACATTCTTCACACGCATATAATTATTGCTACGTAACCAATAGGTGTTATCAGCTGCATTATTAGTATCAGTATAGTATGTTTTACCACGGTTAGAAAGGCGTGGATCTACGCTGCTTGGCCTGTCAACACTCCAACGGTTCAGGTAAGACCATTCCAAAAAGTTACCGATATCTCCAGATTCGGTTAAGCCTATCATTTGAAGACCGCCGGTCGCACCTTGAATAAGCATGGAGAAATCAAAGTTTTTATACTGCAGACTTAGATTAAATCCACCTGTAAACGTAGGTGTATTGGTTTTATCCATTCTCACCTTATCATCACCGTTGATAATACCGTCTCCATTAATATCCCGGAATTTCATATCACCGGGAAGTATTTGATTAGTTAATCCACTATAGTCAGTTTTATTAGCATCGATTTCTGATTGATCACGGAACACACCTGCATATTCATAAGCAAGCACGGTTCCGGTTGGCATTCCGGTTGAGCGCTGCCAATCCGGAGCACCAGGAGTTTCATCCCAGAAAATGATCTTATTTTTAGCATATCCACCATTTACACTGACGTTATATTGTACTTCTCCAACACGGTCGGCCCAGCCTAATCTGAATTCAAAACCTTTATTGTTTACTTTACCCAGGTTTACCGGAGGAAGTTTATCTGTAATACCAGAACTTCCAGGAATAGAATTACCTCTGCTGATCAGGATTTTAGTCCTTTTATTATAGAAAGCGTCAAATTCAAAACTCAATCTATTGTCGAGGAATGAAGCGTCTAAACCAATATTGGAATTATTAGCTACCTCCCACCCGAAGTTAAGATTCGGAACACGGTTTTCTGTAACTGTCTGATTCATCTGGTCATTAATGACATAGTTTCCAAAACCCATCGTGCTCAGATATTGATATTCTGCCAATGCATCTCCGAAATATGCCTCTGCTCCCATCTGACCCCACGAAGCACGAAGTTTCAGATTATTGACAAAGCTGACATTGTTTTTGAAGAAACTTTCCTCTGAAATTCTCCAGCCTGCAGAGATTCCAGGAAAGAATCCAAAACGTTTGTCTTCAGGAAAAATGTAAGAACCATCTGCACGCCATAGAAACTCGGCCATGTATTTCTCCTTGTAATTATATCCTACACGACCAAAATAACTGAGCCTTGCACGGTTAAACAGGCTATATGGTTCAGTGGTCGGATTAGTGATATTTTGCTCTTTTTCATTACCTGCCAGTAACTCCTGCAGTGCTGTAGATAAGAAATATCTTCTAGTTGCACTAAAACCATCATTGTTTACCTTTTCACGGGTTACACCAGCCATCAGATTCAACGTATGGTTGCCCAGCTTTTTGTCGTAGTTGATCATACCCATTAGGTTAATACCCAATTGTCCACCCGCTGTTTCAGTCAGACTTGCATCTGTTCTTTCAGAACGAACTGAGCCTACCAGAACCGGAGTTACGCCATCAGCTTCGAAACTAACTTTATCCCAATCGTATAAAGTCCATGGAGTCTGCCATCTTTTTTGTCTGCCGGAGAACTTATCGATCGATGCTGTACCTGTTACTTTCAAACCTTCTACACCAGGTATCTGAATATCAAGTTTACCGGTCGATTGGAAATAATCTCGGGTGTCCCGGTCATAACCTGTCTGATCGGTAGTCACGACGTATGGATTATAACCAAACTCAATATCACGTCCTGGTAAACCATTTGGATATACCTCAATTTCTGTCGGTCTTCCACGCATTAGCATTCTGAAGATATCATTAGCGCCTACTGTTGGAGAATTACGTACTTCTTCACGTCCGGTTACGCCTAATGAAGCAGTAACGTACTTATTCAGTTTAGCTTCCAGATTGATTCTCAGATCATATTGTTTATAACCGGTCGCCGATTTTTTGTAATAGCCATCCTGATCCAGGTATCCCATGGAGATCAGATATTTAATATTATCTGCCCCCCCGTTGATCTGAAGGTTATGGCGTTGTTGCGGAGACCAGTTCTTTAAAGTGGTCCCAAACCAATCTGTATTCGGGTATCTAAGTGGATCTGACCCATCTTTGAACTTTGCAATTTCGTCCGGACGGTAAGCGGCATTTAATGTTGTTCCGTCTGATTTCAGGTAAGACCCTGTTGAATTGAAGCTTTTCTGAGCGGCTCCCCATTGGCTGGCCGGCACATCAGAACCAAAAATAGTCAGTTCATTCAGAATCTCTGCATATTGCTCAGAATTGGCCATTTTCGGTGTACGGGTAGGCTGTTGCAGTCCGTAACTAAAATCATACGACAATTGAGGCTTTCCCGACTTACCTTGTTTCGTTGTAACCAGGATGACCCCATTTGCCGCCCTTGAGCCATAAATGGCAGCAGAAGCATCTTTTAATACAGATACGCTTTCAATATCATTTGGGTTGATCCGCTCCAAGCCACCCGCACGGTTAGGAACCCCGTCGATAACGATTAAAGCGTCATTATTACCGAGTGAATTTACACCACGTATCCGGATAGTAGAACCATCTTTTCCTGGCTCGCCACTTGCCTGTTGAGCTGTCACTCCGGGCAATCTTCCCGCCAGCGAATTAGATAAATTGGCTGTCGGTGACTTCGCCAGTTCTGAACCTTTGACAGCTGTAACTGCTCCTGAAACAACTGCCTTTTTCTGCGTACCGTAACCCACGACGATTACCTCAGACAACGCCTGTGTATTCTCGACTAATTTTACATTAATTGTCAGTGTGGATTTTACAGGAATTTCCTGGGTAAAGTAACCCATGTAAGAGAATACAAGTGTTCCGTTTTCAGGAACTTTTACACTATAGTTACCATTAGCGTCAGTCATTGACCCGGTGGAACCTTCTTTAAGTTTTACACTTACGCCAGGAATTCCCTGCCCCTGTACATCTGTCACTTTTCCTTTAACAGGAATGTCAGCCTTAGCTAGCCATTCGGGACGGATAATAATGAGGTTATCTTCCATAGTCTGGAATTTCAACCCCGTATTTCTGAGCAGATGCGCCAGTGCTTCATCTGCCGGCATGTCCTTGCGGACCAGGGTTACCAGTTTACCGGATGGAAGATCTGCTTCACTGTAGAGCAAACGGAAACTCCCTTTACTTTCCAGAACAGCCAATGCTTCTTTCAGGTTTACTTGCTTCAGTTCCAGGTTAACTTTCCTGAATTGGGAGTAACTGTTTGCCGACACCTGCATACAGAAAACCAGTGATAAAACAAAAGTCCAGTTTAACATTAATAAGAATTTGTTTTTGGGAAATGGGACGCATAGCACCTTATTGCACAGTCCTTTTTTTTTCATAGATTTGTGAGTTATCAATTAATAAATCTGAAGCCGCTATCTTTTTATAGCGGCTGGAATGGTTAAAGGGGGAGGAATGTTGGCGCATTTGCTCCCTCTATTTTTTAGTAAATGATCAAGTCATGTTCTTTTAGTTTAAAGGTGAATGGTTTGATTAATTGCAAGGCAGTCATCGCTTCTCTGATCTCCTCTTTTTTGAAAGCACCGGTAAAACGATAGCTCCCTGCCTGCCTGGATTCGATATGAATTTTAACATTGAACCAACGTTCCAGGCGTGGCTTAAGCTCTTCTAGTGTTTCATTTTTAAAAACCAGTGTGTTGTCTTTCCAGGAAGTTTCTTCTATATACTGTTCATCCCCGATGGTAATAGGCAAGACGTGTGCAATGGTCATTGTCATATCTGCAGAACGAGGTGCCTTTCCATTCTTTTTACTGCGTCCTTCTACAAGCGCAAATTTCTCTGATGGGTTAAGCAATATTTTTTGTTGGGCACGTTCATTGACAGAAAGCTCTATAGATCCTCTAAGTAATGTTGCCTCCGAGCTACTTTCCAAGGCATAGTCTTTTACATTAAAAGCAGTTCCGAGTACTTTTACACACATACGGTCAGTTTTAACAATAAAAGGTTGATGATCTCGATGTGCAACGTCGAAAAAAGCTTCTCCCTGGAGGTGGACTATTCTTTTTTTCTGCTGGGAAATCTTGTTGGAATAAGACAATTTGCTATCTGAATTAAGCCAGACCATTGTGCCATCGGGAAGCCTTACATTTTTTCTCACTCCCTTTCCGGCAACGATTTGGGTGTCTGTTTTTGCAACTGTTCTCTTGGTCAGGTAAAGCAAGCTACTTAATGCAACCAGACAAATTGCGATCGTTGCAAATGCATTATAAGATTTCTTAGTGGAAGGTTCTTCATCCGGATATGTTCCAGGGAGTAAAAGATCAGCGTCGAAATCTGCTGCATACTTTCGAAGATGCTTTTGGTATATGGTATCCATATCAAGGTCGTTTTCTGCAGGAGATTCCTCCCAGAGCTGACCTAATAATTCCTCATAATATACTGAATCAGGGTATCGCGAAATTAACGATGCAAGCTCTTCCAATTCAGAGGAATTTGCTTCACCAGCCAATTTACGGGCAAGTAATTCTATAATTCTGCTTCTATCCATCAGAGGCCCGTAAATATTAGTTTATATTGGTTTCAAGGTATAAGACAATATTTTCGGAAAAACTCCCTAGTCAAGAATAAAAAAAAATAAATTAATCAATCAGATTGAATTCCAGCTGCAGAATAGTAGTCAGTTTTTTAACAGCTGCTACCAGATGTGCGTCCACAGTTTTAACGGATATATTTAAAATAGCAGCTGCCTCCTTATAACTTAAACCATCTTCTTTGATCAGCTTGAAAACGAGTTTACACCGTGTAGGAAGTGCACTGGTAGCTTGATCTAGTTTAAGTTTAAGCTCTTCATTAATTAGTAGTTCTTCAGGATTTTTCGTTTTAAGCGCGATATCTACATTAATGTCATCAAGTGATACAAAAACCTGCTTCCCTGATTTGTTTAACAAGTTAAGACAAAGGTTCCTCGCCATTACAAATGCATATACACGAATATTATTGATAGCTGTTAACTTTTCCCGGTTTCTCCAAATACCAATCAGTACGTCATTGGCGGCTTCTTCAGCTGATTCCTTCGATTTAAGCAGACAGAAACAGAATCTATGCAACCCGGGATAAAGAAATTTGTAGAGTTTCTCATACGCATGTTCACTATTATATAATGCGATACGACTGGTCAACTCAGTTAGCTCCGGTGAAGTTTCAGGCATCAGATTTAATATTTGGTTATCTCAAATTTAACAATTAAACAATACCAACCAAATCAATTTAGCTGAGTCCGGTGTAATGGTCGTACTGGTAAAACTGTTTTATAGAAAAAGCGGGGATAAAACTTCTGATCTGTGCATGACAACAATCAGGAAAATTTTCCGTTATTTGAGACAATATGAAAGCTACAAAATTTCTGAGTTTACTATCTTTTTTTTCTATCCTTTCGCTAAGCACATTTGCCCAGGACGCGATTATTATTAGTCCCGGTAATTTTATCCGCGGAACTATACAGGGTACAGATTATAAAACTGTCGGAATGAAGAACGACGAAGGTACACTCAACCAATATCAGGCTAAAGATATTCAGGAATTCCAGTGGAATGGGGAAACGTATGTTAGTAAGGCATTTGTAAGTAATAGTAAAACAGATTACCGTTTTTTTAAACTTATAGAGCACGGAAACATAAACCTCTACACGATGGGTGGGAAAACAAGTGCAAAAACAAAACCTAAAAAGAAAATTCAGTTCAGCCCTTCTATCGGACTTGGAATAGGAAGTGGAGGTTATCGCGGATTCGGAATGGGTGGCGGAATCAGTTTTGGCGGTGGACGAAGAGATGATGATGCCCAGGCGAGACCAGATCGCAGAGCGCTAATCTATATTGCTTCAGCTAAAACCCCCGATACCATACTTGAGATTACACCGGACGGAGATCAGAGTGAACAGAATTCTAATTATATCAGAACTACATTGAGCGAATATATGTCTGATGACCAGGATTTGGTAAACCGTTTGAAAGACACCAAAAAATTTGATGCTAAAACAATTATTTCATTTGTAAAAGCCTATAACTCCGTGCACAGTACGCAGGAATAGATTAGAACCGTCATCAGCCGTATCAAAGCAGACCGGCTGATGATGGATTATTGGATAGTTTATGTAAACGGTGCATCTGTTCTTTAAGAGCAGGGTAAAGTGCCACGTAAATTTCAAATATCTCCATATATTTCTTGTGAGTCTGCTTCTCAGGATAAATCCTGGTTGCTTCCTTGATATTAGGCATGGGATAATCTGACTCCAAACCGATCGCTTTCGCTGCGAGAATGGTTGCTCCGATAGCAGAAGCATCATCTACAGAGATCAGAACCAATTCTTTTCCGGTAATATCTGCCAAGATCTGTAACCATACCGCAGATGCGACAAAACCTCCGCTCACATGGATCCTGTCAACCTGCTGCCCCGATCTCTCCAACGCATTCAGCACATCTTCCAGTGCAAAACAGATTCCTTCAATTACTGCACGTGTCATATGGTCTGAAGTATGAGATAAGTTTAAACCGAAGAAAACGCCGCAGCTCCTGGCATCCCATACCGGGGCACGCTCCCCCTGCAGATACGGTAAAAACAACAAACCATCTGCACCAGGGCCTAAATTAGAAACACTGCGAAAAGCAGTTTCATAATCTTCCTCCCTTAATTGACTAGTGCCCAATATATTCTTCAACTGCCATTTCAAGGCTATACCACCATTATTAACAGGGCCCCCGTTAATATAGATTTTTTCATCCAGCCGATAACTGAAAGTCATAGCCTCCTTGTTAAACCTGCTGCATTCTGCGGAAACCCGAAGTGCGCCGCTGGTACCAATAGTTAATGCTCCTATTCCTGGAGCAATTGCCCCTGTACCCAAATTTGCCAGGCAACCGTCCGTTGCACCGATGACCACGGGTACACCAGCTTTAACAGCCTCCATACCAGGAATAGCTTCAGGGAAAGCTCTGTAAAAAGCTGTAGATACCAGTCTGGACAATTGTTCTTCTTGAATTCCTGCAGCATTCAGTGCTGCAGGATGCCAGCATAGATTGTCCAGTTCCATAAGCCCCGTACAAGAAGCCACGCTATGATCAATTTCAAAAACACCGAATAATTTAAACCAGATATATTCCTTTATAGATATAAACTTCTCCGTTCTGCTGAAAACCTCTGGAAGATGCGATCGGATCCAGCCGATCTTACATAAAGGAGACATCGCATGAACAGGTGTTCCTGTTTTGAGATAAATTTCAATCCCGGAACCCTGCGATAATAATTGATCTGCAAAATTAGCAGCTCTGTTATCTGCCCAGGTCATCATTGGAATAATCGCTTCTCCCCCAGAATCTACTGCTATGAGACTATGCATAGCGCAGCTCAAACTTATTATTTTTGGTGACCGGCCACGCAGATTAATTTGTTCAGTGATTACCTTACAGCATGCTTCCCAGATTAATAAGGGATTCTGTTCACTATAACCCGGTTCCGATGAGGTAGTAGGATAAAAAGACTGACTTCTGCCAATTGGTTTATATTGAAGATCAACAGCTACACCTTTAGTACTGCCAGTACCTATATCTATCCCAAGAATATATTCCATATTTTAAAATTAAAGTTCTTCGAGGTAATTGAGGTCCTTGTGAAAAGTTTCTTTCATCCGACTCAATGCATAAAATGCTAAACCCAGACTAATCATAGCTACAATGATAGCAGAATAAATGATATTACCACTAGTATAATTCTTTAGCAACTGAAATAAAAGAGTAAGTGGGACAACTGCCCCGCGCACAAAATTTGGAACGGTTGTAGTCACAGTCGCCCGTATATTTGTACCAAACTGTTCGGTAGCAATAGTCATAAAAATAACCCAATAACCTACAGTAAGGCCGAGGCAACCGCATAACCAATAGAAATGATCCAGACTAAGATCGTAGCTCATCAGATAGGTGGCAATACCAAGGGTAGATAAACCGAGGAATAAATAAACAACTTTGAGCCTGCTTTTTAGCCACTGACTAAGTAAACCGCCCGCAATATCACCAATCACAATACCACCATAACACCAGGCAACCGCCGCTCCTGCACTTACCTCACCTTTTACACGAAGTACTTTTCCAAATTCAGGCGACAAGGTAATAAGTACGCCAACCACAAACCATAATGGAATACCTATCATTATACATTGCAGGTACTTAATAAATTGCGTTTTATTCCTAATCAGCGCTAGGAAGTTACCCCGGTTTTCTGCAGTTTTAGAAGAGTCAAACATACCTGATTCCGCCACCCCAATGCGAAGTAACAGTAAAGCGAGACCAAGCCCTCCTCCGATAAAAAAAGAGGTCCGCCAGTCGAAAAGTTGCGCAACGAAATATGCAACTACTGCTCCACTTACACCTACAGATGCAACAATTGTAGTTGCGTAACCGCGTTTCTCTTTAGGCATCAATTCCGCAACCAGCGTAATACCAGCGCCAAGTTCACCCGCAAGTCCCAATCCTGCTATAAAGCGCCATATGGCGTATCCTTCGACAGAATGAACAAATCCATTCGCAATATTCGCGATGGAGTACAAAAAAATCGAACCAAAAAGCACAGATAGCCGCCCTTTCTTATCACCAAGCATTCCCCAGAGGACACCACCGATAAGCATGCCGATCATTTGAATGTTAAGCAGCAAAATGCCAGTATCAGTTAATTGTGTCCCGGTTAGCCCCAACGACTTGAGACTGGGTATCCGGACAATGCTAAAAAGCAGCAGGTCATAAATATCAACGAAATAACCCAGAGAGGCTACCAGAATGGCAGCAGTTAATTTAGAGTTTGAAGCATTGGTCAATTGCATCGTTATGGTTTTTGAGATAACTAAGCTAATAATTTCCGCGATAAGCCAAATGAATTTTCTACAGGCAATAGAATTTTTAAAGATTAATCTTTTGGATACCAGACTTGCGGGCATCAAATCAGAAAATTGTTTATTTTGGCCATATGAAACAAACCTTCTTTCTCTCAGCGGCGCTCTCAGTAATGTCGTTTGGAGGCTTTGCACAAGGGCCATCTCAGGGAGTTTTAGACGCCCGGTATATACAGGAGAACTATACCAAAGTGGAAAAGCAAATCCCTATGCGTGACGGAATAAAATTACACACCGTTATTTATAGTCCTAAAGATCAGCAAAAAAAATATCCGATTATGTTCGACCGGACACCGTATAGTGCCGGTCCTTACGGACAGGAGACTTTTAAGAACAGCCTGGGTCCCTCTATGTTATTCGCAAAAGAAGGTTATATTTTTGTTTATCAGGACGTCAGGGGACGTTATCTTTCTGAAGGAGATTTTGTAGCCAACAGACCTTATATTGCAAATAAAAAGAACAAAAAAGATATAGATGAAAGTTCCGACAGCTATGATACGATAGATTGGCTGGTCAAAAATATACCTGGAAATAATGGTAAAGTGGGTACCTGGGGAATATCAGCACCTGGATTTTATACCACAATGACTGCAATTGATGCCCATCCTGCATTAAAGGCTGCCTCACCCCAGGCCCCTGTGACAGATTGGTTTATGGGAGATGACAGACACCATAACGGCGCATTCTTCTTAATGGGTACTTTCTCCTTTTTATCGTATTATGGCGCGTCGCGGCCAGAACCAACTCCCGATCATGCTGCGTCATTTAACGGTTACGGAACTCCCGATGCCTACAACTTTTACAAAGAATTGGGCCCGCTAAAAAATGCAAATGATCGTTATTTTAAAGGTCAGAATAAGATCTGGAACCAAATGATGGATAATCCTGATTATTCTGAGTTCTGGCAAGTCAGAACGCCAGTTCCACACCTTAAAAAAATAAAACCGGCAATAATGACCGTTGGTGGATGGTTCGATCAGGAAGATTTATATGGCCCTTTAAAAACTTTTGGCGGCATTGAAAAAAATAAACCAAAATCACCAAATCATTTGGTTATGGGCCCATGGACGCATGGCAGCTGGACGCGTGGTGATAACTCCTTTCTTGGAAATGTACGTTTTAATTCTGCAACAGGACCTTATTACCGACAGGAAATAGAATTTGCATTCTTCAATCATTACCTTAAAGGAACTGCCAATCCTGAACTGGCTAAGGCGACTATCTTCGAAACAGGATCCAATATCTGGAAAAAATATAATTCCTGG
The DNA here is from genome assembly GCF_900103515.1 of Pedobacter antarcticus. Classification (NCBI taxonomy): domain Bacteria; kingdom Pseudomonadati; phylum Bacteroidota; class Sphingobacteriia; order Sphingobacteriales; family Sphingobacteriaceae; genus Pedobacter; species Pedobacter antarcticus. Next base: position 388,404 of record NZ_FNGZ01000001.1, on the reverse strand, counting down.
CCGCCTGAAGACGCAAAAACAAAGAAGCTATATTTTCATCCGGGTGGAAAGCTATCATTTGATGAGCCGTCTGAGAAAACTGATACATATGATGAATACATTAGTGACCCCGAGAATCCAGTACCCTATACCAACCAGATCAGGATTGACAGGGGAACTGATTATATGTATGAAGATCAGCGTTTCGCTTCAAGAAGACCTGACGTATTAGTTTACCGTTCTGAAATCTTAACAGAAGACGTAACGATTTCGGGGAAGTTATTTGCCGACCTCTATATATCTACAACTGGCACAGATGCAGATTTTATCGTTAAGCTAGTAGATGTATATCCCAGCAACGCACCTGATGACAGTCCTATTACAGGAACAAAAATGGGGGGCTTCGAGCAGTTGGTACGTGGAGAAGTAATGCGCGCAAAATATAGAAACAGTTTCTCTTTGCCCGAGGCACTTGAACCTGGAAAAACTACGGCAGTCAAATTTGATATGCAAGACGCAGCACACTGCTTTAAAAAAGGACACCGTATTATGGTTCAGGTACAGAGCTCGTGGTTTCCATTAGTAGACCGTAATCCTCAAAAATTCGTGAATATTTACAAAGCAGATGAAAGAGATTTCCAAAAAGCCACGATACGTATTCATTCAGGATCAGGACAGCATTCCGGTATACTAATGGATATAATCAGCCCTTTATAAGAAGGAACTGGTAATCCTGAACAAGAGATGCTGGTATGCGATCACTAAAATAGTGATACATGCCAGCTTCTCTCCCACTTAACGCCTGGTGATAAGGTTTGAATCCCCTCCTTATCTCTGAGTTGCTGATTATGGTGAATACCATCTGCTACTCCGCACCAGGGCTCCAGACACACAAAATCAGCACCGGGTGCAGCCCAGATACCAAAAAACGGAAATTGGGAGAATCGAAACTCAAGACCGTGGCTATTCTTATTATTCGCAAGCCTAATTTTCTCACTTTTCAGAGATTTGAAAACCAACGCATCATCTTTGAATAACTCGTGATTTAAAGGCAACTTACTACCTTTTAAAGTCAGCACACCTTGCTCATCACTAATTAAGTTGTGTTCAATTTTATTAAAGAACAAATCCTCATCCCGGTCAAAAAGGAGATAATTATCTTCATAGCAAGTATCAGGTGTAAATGGAACTGCAAATGCAGGATGGCCACCAAGTGAAAACAGCAGCTCTTTTTCTCCGGGGTTATTTAACTTATAGGTACAGGTAAGTCCAGAATCTTCTAATTTATAATGTAGTGCAAGTTCAAACGTAAAAGGATAAACAACAAGTGTTTCGGCTGAGTTTCTTAATGTAAAAATTATTTCATTGTCAGCAGGACGGGACACCTCAAATTCTTTATCCCTGGCAAAACCATGGCGCGAAAGCGAATAAGTTTTATTTTCAAAAATATAACTATCATTTTTTAACGCCCCGACTATAGGGAACAATACCGGACTGAATTTACCCCAATAAGCCGGATCACCTTTCCAAAGGTAATCCAGCCCTGTAGACTTGAGTTCTAATTTTTGTAATTCAGCTCCTTTTGTATTAAATCCAGCTATCAGATGCTCATTTTCCAGAAATATCATAGGAATTATTTTAACCCGCTAACTTCGTAGATAACAATCTGTCAATCCTTTTAACTACGTAATCCAGATCAAAGGGTTTGCTAATGTAGTCATCAGCACTAGCAGTCACACTTTTCTCCTTACTTCCAGGATTAGCTGACATTACGATTACAGGAATATGTTTTGTGAAAATGTCAGTTTTTAAATCATCACAAATTTCAATACCATTTCCATCAGGCAACATCACGTCAATGATGAAAAGATCAGGTAAGCCATCATTCAGTTTACTTTTCAATTCTGCGAAAGTCGATGATAATTGCAGTTCATAACCTTCGTCTTTTAACAAAAACTCAATTATATATCTGATATCCTGATCATCTTCTAAAACATGTATTCTTTTTTTCATAACTTGTTCAAGTGTAAATACGTAAAATTAAACAATAACAAACACTGTTCCGATTTTATAGCTGTGCTTATATTTAAAGCTAACTAACTTAAGCTAAGCTAATAGCTATTTCCACTTTATTTGTAATAATGCAGAACAATAGACGGAAAAATCAGCACCGTTCTATTTTGGCGTCAATCTATATAGCGCTACACATTCGTCCGGCCCTGTCTCTTTTAAGATTTAAATATTTTTTGTATATTTGCATTAAACGGATTAACAAACACACTATTCTCTTTTACTACTTGCTAACCAACCCAATGGTTAGGCTCAATTTCTCCTGACTCCTCAACCGTTGTTGTCCAGGAACTTTATTTTATTCAGGCTAGATCGATCCTTACGATTTGTATATGGAACGCCTTAACAAGTAATAGCAGAGAAGAGTTATTTTTTAACTAAATACGGAAATTTATGGCTAAGTCTCAGGCTACCTTCATGAAGAAGCAACTAGAAAAAAACAGGCAAAAGAAAAAAGAAGATAAAGAGCAACGTAAACAAGAACGTCAGCAAAATTCTACAGGCGGTGACCTGGAAAGTATGATGGCATATGTAAATGAATTTGGTGAAATCGTATCCACACCTCCTGAGAAGAAATAGTTAACGGATATTTGAACCGATATAAGAGAGGCCTGCAAGAAATTGTATGCCTCTTTTTTTATTGAAGAGCAAAGTCAGATTTAAAAAGAATGGGGTTCAATGATAAATTTATCATTGAACCCCATTCTTTTTAAAATCCAAGAAAACGATGTATTAATTCGCGCGTCCTGATTTCTTATCCTGTCCGCGGCCAATTAAATAACCTGCGCCTGCACCGGCAACTCCCCCGATTGCGGCACCACGACCTTTCTTTTTATCAATAAGGGCTCCCCCAAGACCGCCGGCTCCCGCACCAATTACAGTACCGAGAGCTGCACTACTCCACCCTTTTTTCTTGGTATTTTGTGTAGAAGTAGAGTTCGAAGCACTGCTATGTACAGTCGGCTCAGCTATTCTGGCAGCAGGAGCATTCTCTGCAGCCCTTTCTTCAGCAAGCATCAGTACACGTTTTTCCTCCTTTATTTTAGCAGCCTGTAACTTCGCTTCTGAATCTGCTCTTTTAAAACTATCTAATCTGATACTGTCTTTTACAGCTTTTATAGTAGCTATTTTAATAGCTTCTTCTTTCTTAGCGTTACTGCAGGCACCAAACATCAATGCTACAGTAGCTATGGCAAGTATCTTTCTCATAATTTATTATTTTATATTACAAGATCCAATTTACCAAAACTATGCCAAACGGCACCGCTGGATTATTTTTTCTCTTATTTATCTTGCAATGGTGAGCTGCCCGGAATCTCGGAAGTATCATGTCTGTCATCTTCACCATCAGGATTTCCGGAAATTCTGTCATTATCGGAATTTAGATTTTTGAGAAGTTCATTGCCTGACGAAGAATCATCTGCATCTAGCCCTAGATTGGTTGATTCATCATGACCATTTTCTAACATATTTTTCCTTACATGTTTTTGTTCTGCGTTTTTATCTGGTGTTCTCATAGCTAACTATTAATCATAAATATGTACCTAACAACAACTATTGGCAGGCTGCTGTTCTTGAAAACATCATTTTTTGAAAATTTAATTCTATATGAAATCGGATTCCGATAATCGGATAGTATTATTTAAATCAAAGTCTAATTATCAAATTAGAAATTTAGATTTTGGATATTAATATTCAATTCATTATTTTCACAGCGAAATTTATAATAATAATATGCGTACAACAGGAAAAGTAAAATGGTTTAATTCTGCAAAAGGGTTTGGTTTTATCACTCCAGAAGATGGAGGAAAAGATATTTTCGTGCATTTTTCTGCGATTGCAGGCGATTCATTCAGAGAATTGAATGAAGGTGACAATGTAGAGTTCGAATTAAACGACGGTAAAAAAGGCCCTGAGGCTTCTAATGTAACTGTTCTTTAAGAATAACTTATTGAAAAAAGGGATAATGCGACGCATTATCCCTTTTTTTTTATCAAGTCTTCCGTAAAATATGTCTTCAAATAGAAAAACAATCAGCGTGCTTGGCTGTGGCTGGTTCGGGTTCCCTTTCGCGGAGTCGATGGTCGAAAAAGGTTACACAGTGAAAGGCTCGACCACAACTCCGGAAAAAAAGATCGCGTTGCAGGATGCCGGTATCGCCCCCTATCTGCTGAATTTAAATGAAGAAGCTCCTGATATAGATCTTGATTTTTTTAAGAGCGATATATTAATTTGCTGCATTCCTCCCAAAAAAGACCCGATCATTCAGCAGCAGTATGCAGCAAAAATAAAAAAGGTTGCCGATTCAGCAGCAAAGGGTCGTGTCCGGGAATTTATTTTCATCAGCTCCACTTCGGTATTTCAGGATAACAACAAACAACTTGATGAAAATGATATGCCTGCTCCTGAAACAGCCTCAGGTAAGATTATACTCGAGGCAGAGCAAAATTTAACCTCGTCAACTGATTTCAGAACTACAATAGTTCGCTTTGCAGGCCTTTTTGGGCCGGGAAGAGACCCCGGTCGATTTTTTGCTGGTAAAACTAATATCCCGAATGGGCTTTCTCCGGTTAACATGATCTGCTTAGATGATTGCATTGGCATTTTGACCAGTATGATCAGTCAGGCAAAATACGGTGGGGTTTACCATGCATGTTCTCAAGAACACCCTGACCGTACGTCCTTCTATACCGCTGCAGCGAAGAGGTCCGGACTTCCTCTCCCTCAATTTATTCCTCAAAAAAACAGTTGGAAAATTATTGATAGCGTCCGTCTGAAGACTGAACTTAATTATAAATTTCGATTAAATTTACATGACCTTGTCAACCAACAAGATATATAGTTTCTAATCGCCAATAAAACAACCTAAAGCAATAAAACATTATATTGCTAATCTTTTTTCCCTTTTTCAGGGTGGAGATTTAATTGTAAAACGATTAGAATAGATGAATTTAACGATATGGGGCGCTGCGAAACAGGTGACAGGAAGTATGCACCTGCTGGAAGTAGGAGATTACAGTATACTAGTAGATTGCGGTCTGGACTATGAGAGAGATACATTTCAGGAAGAAAATCAATACTTTCCATTTAATCCTGCGTCAATAGATGTAGTTATATTAACGCATGCACATATAGACCATTCAGGAAATCTACCCACCTTGCTAAGGATGGGGTTTAACGGACAAATTCTGTGTACCCCACCTACCGCTGATCTTACTGAATTACTGTTAATGGATTCTGTTAATATCTTTTTGAGTAAACAACAAAAGAGGTCACGTGGGAAAAGATCAGGATCAGGCCCAAAACCGCTTTATCTTCATAAACATGTAATGGATACAGTGGAACGCTTCATTACAATCGGTTTCCATAAAATATTTCAGATCAGACAGGGAATTAGCCTGCAATTCATCCCGGTAGGTCATTTATTGGGAGCAGCAGCAGTAGTTTTGGAAATAGAAGAACAAGGCGTAACAAAGAAAATTGCTTTCACTGGCGACGTCGGTCGTAGAAACTACCCTGTTCTAGTTGACCCACAACCATTGCCGGCAGTGGATTATCTGGTTACAGAATCTACTTATGGCGGCAGAATACATAGTAAGGACACTACAATCACAGCCAAACTAAAAGATATTATTGAGGAAACATGCATAAAATTCCCAGGCAGGCTGATTATACCCGCATTTAGTATCGGAAGAACACAGGCCTTGGTATTTACACTGAATAAGCTTTTCAGTTCCGGGGAGCTGCCTCCGGTAAAGATCTTTGTAGATAGTCCTCTTGCCGAATTTGCGACGGACGTTTACCGTAAGCATCATCAACTGTTAAATGATGAAGCTCAAGATTTTTACCATCGCTCAGGAGATGAATTTGAATTTGATTCACTTTCATATGTACAGGATAAACGCGAAAGCATTTCTATTTCCAATTATCATGAACCTTGTATAATTATATCTTCTGCGGGCATGCTTGAAGGGGGACGGATACAGGATCATCTTTATCATAACATTCAGAATTACTACTGTACAATTCTATTTATCGGTTACTGTGCAAAGGGAACACTTGGTCACAGATTACTTCGCGGCGATTCTATAGTCCGCCTACGCCACCGTGATCTGAGTGTTTATGCAACTATCAAAAAGACAGATTTGCTGAGTGGTCATGGAGATCATGATGACCTGATGAGTAATATAGTTGGCCAGGACCCTAATCAGTTAAAAAAGGTGTTTCTGGTTCATGGTGAGGACAGCAGTTTAAGCAGTCTTGCCAGCGCTATAGAAGCAGCTGGCTATACTGCAGTCATTGCTGAAAAAGGTGAACCTTATATACTCTAAGGCATCAGCCTTTAAGTAGGCTCCCCCCTAATGTATTGTAAGTTATACTAATGTAGTATTCACAAGCTGAGAAACCGTTGCGATAAACATAAAAGTCTCAGATGCACTATCTATTACCTGTTGGTAATCAGATTCCGGTACAGCAGTATTTAAAACTCCAACAAAACTTTTCCAGTTAGGCATCAGATTATCACCATAAATTGTATAATAATTAAGATTTAAACCTTCGAAAGCCGGGGTTGCCCTCAATTTTTTCTGAATAACCTGACCACCCATTGTTGCACCCTCAAGCACATACATAGCTCCCAATGCGGCAGCGGGACTATATTCATTGTGCGGTACGTTGATGTTAATCTGATCAAGTTCATCTTTGGATATACCCGCCTCTTTCAGATCTTCAATCAATGAAGATAGTTTATATCGCTGGTCAGCACCTACCTGTTTAGCTGTATTTTCGTCTAGAGCCAGGTGAACTTTAAACTCTAAATTAGCATGAACCAAGTAGTTAGTAGCCAGCAAAGTTTTATATTGTTCGAGACTCAACGTTTTATTCATTATTTCGTGAACAAACATCAGCTCCTCCAGTTGATCGTGATTCCCTTTGGTTTTTGTTTTTAGTAATTCCTGCAGCAGCATAGTTAAATTATTTATGTGTTATTTCCTTCGTGAAAGATAATCATTAATCTTCCTTGAGCATTATATTATAAAACCTCAGTTAATAACGTTATGGACCATTATAAAGATATATCCAGATCCTTATTATTTATTCTCATGTGATCTAATTATAGTCTCATAGCACCAATGCAAGCTCAAAATAGCCGTTTTGTATCGAAAACTATACACTTATTTGAGTAGTAATTATAAATGATCTGAAATTTAACATAGAATCAAGGTTAACGTAACAACCTCATTTACAATAAATTCAATAGTAAAATGAAATTAATTAAGCTTTGGCAAGGTTATTACTAAGTGTTAATCGATCAGTTAACTACTGAAAATTTAATATCTAATTATAGAAAAAATGAATTCAAGAATTACAAAATCCGCACTGTTTTTATCCTTAATTGGATTATCAACATCAGTGTTTGCTCAGGACGGAACGTCTGACTCCACTGCTCGCTTTAACAAAAAAGATTTCCGCACTTGGTCAATCGGATTAAATGGTGGTATGTTAACGCACTACACTCCGTTCAACAGCAGATCAAACGGCAATTTCGCAACTCCGCAAGAGAGCTGGGGTTACGGAGGTTATATTAAGAAGCAAATCCTTCCAGGATTTGGTGTTCAGGCAGATTTCCTTGCTGGTAAAGTAAAAGGATTCAGACCAAATGGATTGGGTGCTGGTGCAACGGCTGCAGAAAGAAACAGCGGATTTGAAACACGTATCGACTGGTCGGCAGCTTTAAGCGCGAATTTCACGATTGCGAACATGAGCCTGAATCAAAAACGTAATGTATTATCTCCATATTTAACAGCTGGTGCTGGTTATATGTCATCAAGTGCAAATACAGATGCTCCTAACGGTGCAAGCACAGGATACAAAGAAAACTGGTTTATCCCTGTAGGTGCAGGTTTTAAATTCGGTGTATCTAAAGGTGTAAACATTGACTTAGGTTATACAGTTAACTTTATGAAAACCGACAATTTTGACGGTGTGCGTGGTGGAGCAAATGACAGGTTCTCTTATGCCCATGCAGGTGTTGAGATCGCTTTAGGTAAAAAAGGCACATCTCAATTACAGAACTATAGTGCAATTGCTGCAATTCGCGAAGAAAGTGCAGCAGAAAGCGCTGAGTTAAGAAGAGCATTGTCAACTGCTGAGCAGAACAGATTAAGAGATCAGGAGCAATATGCAAGAGATTTAGCTGATGACGATAATGATGGTGTTGCTAACAAATTTGACAAATGTCCTGGAACTCCTCCAAACACAGTTGTTGACGGTGCAGGTTGTCCTTTAAAACAACCAAGACCAGTTGTGACAGAAAAAGTAATCATTACTGAAGCAGATCGTAAAGTGGTTGATGAAGCAATTAAAAACCTGGAGTTTGACTTAAGTAAAGCAACAATCCGTTCTAGTTCGTATACCACGCTAAACAGAGTAGCAGCTTTATTAGTTGAGAAAAACTTTAGCTTGAAATTAGCTGGTCATACTGACAACACAGGTTCAATGGCTTTAAACTTACGTTTATCTAAAGAAAGAGCAGAATCAGTAAAAGCTTACTTAGTTTCTCAAGGTGCTAACGCATCACGTATTGAAGCAACAGGTTATGGTCCAAACCAACCAATTGCATCTAACAAAACTGCTGACGGACGTCAGAAAAACAGAAGGGTAGAATTCACTTTATACTAAGCTGAGATTCATCCTATAAAAAAAGCCCCGCAAGATTTGCGGGGCTTTTTTTGTTCAACAAGAAATCATACTGCATAAAAAAGGAGGGTTTCCCCTCCTTTTCCTTTCTACATTATATACATTGCCAGACTGTGTCCAGAAACCATTTTTTATGATCAAAGAAATGCTGAATAGGCTTAAACCCTGTTTCTACTGCCATCTCCTCCGTTTGCGCTATACTGTATTTTTGAGAAATTTCCATGTAAATGACCTCATGTTCCTGAAATTCAAAATGCCGATCGCCAATATATACTTTCTGGTTAGTACGACTAATTAGATAGCTTTTGCAGGCTCCCGATCCAGGATCATAACATGGATAATGCTCAAAATCTGATACATTAAAATTGCCGCCTAATTCTTTATTAATACGATGCAAAAGATTCAGGTTAAACTCACGTGTAAAACCTGCAGCATCATTATAAGCAGCAAGTATTGTTCTTGGATGTTTCTTTAAGTCGAAACCGACAAGAACCAGATCGCCAGAATTCAGTGTTTCCCTGATCTGCCGACAAAAAGCCACTGCATTTTCCGGACTTTCATTTCCAATATTTCCGCCAAGCATTAATACGACCTTTCTTTTTGATGAAATCTGATTTGCCTTTTTGAGCATCTCAAAATATTCGCCATTTAAACCATGAACCCTTAATCCGGGAATGTCCTGTGGAAGATGTTCATCGAGATATTCGATCATACTGGAGGAAATATCAATCGGCATGTACGTGAAATCTGCTTTCATCTCAATCAACTCCTTCAATAAATAACTCGATTTCGTTGCGTCCCCTGCTCCCAGTTCAATCAGGTCAAAGTCCGAAAATCCATTTTTCAGTGCAGTAGCAAGTTCGGTACTATTCTCCCGAAAGATTTCCATTTCACAATTTGTCGGGTAATATTCAGGACAATCCATGATTTGCTGAAAAATACGATCGCCGGTTTCATCATAAAAGTATTTAGAATTCAGACATTTAGGTGTCTGACTAAGATCGCTTAAAACTTCTTTTAAAAATTGATTCATAAATTATCTAACCAGTCTGATCCCGCTGAACATCCAGCGCAGATCAGCGTGAAAAAAATTCCTGTATGTGTTCCTGCTATGCCCGTCAGCAGTAGCAATTGATGCGCCCCGCAGTACCTGCTGATTGACCATGAATTTACCGTTATATTCTCCTAAAGCACCAGGAGCTTTAGAAAAACCAGGGTAAGGCAAATAGGCACTTGATGTCCATTCCCAAAGCATACCCCAGTTAATCCGGGAAGATACGACCTCCCATTCAAACTCAGTTGGAAGACGCATCCCTTTCCAGGCAGCGAATGCATACGCTTCAAAATAGCTGATATGGCTCACCGGCTGATCCAGGTCTAATTTTTCCAAACCAGAATATCCATATCGCTGCCACTCCCCGTCGACCTCATACCAGTAAAGCGGTGCCTTTATACCTTGTAGCTTTACCCAGTCCCAACCTTCCGCGTGCCAGAGATTGAAATCCCGATATCCGCCTGAAGCTATAAATTCTACATATTCCTTGTTAGTTACCAGCGCAGTCGAGATCTCAAACTCCGGTACATACACTTTATGCCGCCCCAGTTCATTATCAAAATAGAATCCTTCACCGGTATTACCTATTTCGTAAACACCGGCTTCACTACGAACCCAGCCAGGATTTTCACCTTTCAAGTTTTTCTCAATATGGTTTTCGCCATATGCGGGAAATAATGGATTGTGCCCGAGAATGTATTTAATATCATACCATAGTAATTCCTGATGCTGCTGCTCATGATTAAGCCCGAGTTGAACCAAATCCAACACATCAGAACCTGCATTTTCCAGCAATTTTAACATGGCCTGATCTACATACCGGCGATACAAAAAAATATCATCCACAGTTGGTCTGCTCAGGTTACCACGATCTGTCCTGATTACGCGGGCACCAGCATTTTCATAGTAACTATTAAAAACATAATCATAACCTGAATGGAAATGTTGATAGTCTTTAGCGTGCACGGAAAGGACGAAAGTTTCAAAAAACCAGGTAGTATGGCCCAGATGCCATTTAGGAGGACTTACATCCACCACTGGCTGTACTACATAGTCTTCCTTTTCCAATGCTGAGCATATCCGTTCCGTTGTAGAACGGACGGCCATAAATTTTTCAATTGGAGACATTTGCTTAATTTTTGGTTTGGTTAGTTAAGTCTGTTATTGTTTTAATACCTAATTCAGCGGCTTGTTCCTTCCGCATCATTAGCGCATAAGTGTTATTAAATCCTATAGGTTTAAGCCATTTTAAAGCATATTTCCTATGAAACTCCTGGTCGAGATAGTTTCGCGTAGCTGGAATATCTGTACGCAGGCGCTCACGCGTCTGCTTATCTGGCTGCAAAACGACCAATAAACCTGTTCCAGTATATTCAGGATAAAAATCAATCTGTTTGTTTTGCAAAGCATCGAAACAAATCTTAGTACCGCCCAGCCCCGTTTTAGTTTCCACCAGAAAATCCGTATTTCCCAGAATTAAAATACGGTATATCTGTGCAAGAATATACTGTTCTCCGAAGATTTTACTCCCAATCCTCACGGTAAGTGCCGGAACCCGGCCTGCTTTTGATGGCCTCGGCTTTTTATACAAATTATTGGAAACCATAAAGTCTAAAGCAACTTTCTCAGGGCTTTGTTTGAGTTGGTCAACTTTATAATTCATTTCGGTCATTGCCGCTTCGCTGATTTTCCCCGATAACTCATTGAGTACAGTTTCCAATCCCGGAAACTTCAAGAGCACATCCTCTCTAATTAATGGAGCAGCCTGATAGGCAGGAAAGAGATTTAAATCATCTTCGAGTGTAATCAAACTATAAGCTTTTAATCTGCCATCTGTACTATAACCGCTAATCACATCCAAATGCTTGTCTCTTGCAGCCTTATACATAACCGCATCGCTAATCACGACGGTCTCCATATCCAAGTGATATAAAGATTTGAGGCCAATGTAACCGTCCTCCCTTCCCATGAACTCTGGCGTAAAACCAGCCAGTAATCTTCCTCCAAGCTTAGTGGGCAGGAGATAAAAAGAGGATAGCATAAGTATGATTACTGGCAGTGCAGCTTTCCAGAGCACCACCTTTTTTAAGCGGAAGCGTTGCACCCTTGACAGCATAAAATCCAGTAAAATAGCAAGAAGAGCCGCTGGTATTGCGCCAGCGAGAATCATATTTGTATTATTAAGTGCTATCCCTCCAAAGATAAATTCGCCCAGACCGCCTGCTGCAATGTAAGCTGCGAGCGTGGCCACACCAACATTAATCACAGTGGCCGTTCTCACACCAGCCATAATCACTTCAAATGACAGAGGAAGTTCCACTTTAAATAAAATCTGTAAGTTATTCATCCCCATTCCTTTTGCTGCATCGATAACAATTGGACTAACACCCACAAGGCCGGTATATGTATTTCTGACTATCGGAAGTAACGCATAAAGAAACAATGCGAAAATGGCCGGCCTTGGACCGATTCCCAGTATAGGGATAAGAATTCCAAGTAAGGCAATACTCGGAATTGTCTGCAGAACACCAGCGACCCCTAAAACACCGCCAGCAAATTTCGGCTTTCTGCTAATCCATATACCCAATGGTACAGCAATTAAAATGGCTAGGACCAGCGATATCATCGTCAGACCTATATGAGCTAATGTCTGACTGAGTAATTTACCGGACTGCTGCTGTATGAAATTAAAAAAATCTAAAACCTGACCCATCTTATCGCCGTTTAAAATTCTCAAAAGCAGTTAAAATATCGGGCAGTTCCGGTATTTCCGCACCGGCATCTGTTCGGTTTTCCAATACATCCCAAACTGAAACTTTAGACGGAACACCCCTGCTGGTGAATAAATCAGTAAGCATTACCGTCTTGAATTCAAGCTGCGTTCGCTGGTCACTAAAAAAACTGCGCACAAAAGCATTTGCCGGATTAAACAACAAGTCCATTGCCGTCCCAATCTGCTGAATTTCACCTTTATCCATAAGGCAGATCCTGTCACCCAGTTCAAAAGCCTCCTGAACATCATGCGTAACCATCAGGATCGTTTTGTTTTTCAACTCTTCCAGCTGCCGGAATTCCACGCGAATGTCTCTGCGTGTCAAAGCATCAAGTGCGCCAAAAGGCTCGTCCATAAGCAGCACGGGCGGATTCACCATTAATGAGCGGGCAAGTCCGACCCTTTGCTGCTGGCCGCCGCTCAAATTTTGCGGATAAAGTCCCGCAATCTGCGCTGGCAGCCGTAATTTTTCCAGCAGTTCAAATGTACGTTTCCTGATGGCGTCCTCTTTCCAGTTCAGAAGCTTTGGCACAACTGCAATATTTTCTGCAACAGTAAAGTGAGGAAAGAGCCCGTGGTGTTGTAACACATATCCAATGCCCCTGCGCAATTTCGAAGGGTCCTGTAAACTAGTATCAGTACCCTGTATCCATACACGGCCGCTATCGGGTTCCAGTAAACGGTTAATCATTCGAAGAGTTGTTGTTTTGCCACAACCGCTTGTACCCAGCAGGACTAGGTTTTCTGCTTCGGCGATTTCAAAACTGACCTGATTAACTGCAGCCTCATTATTAAAGTATTTAACTAGATTTTCTACCTTAATCATTTGTTATACAGACATAAATAAATTATTTAAAGATTCACTATATAAAGGATGTGCAAAAATTCCGCTCCTGATCTCATCGGCGGTAATCTTTCCCATCATTGCCATTTGCAGCACCGTCATAATCTCGCCGCCCTGCTCACCAATTATTGCTGCCCCGAGAATACGGCGGCTTTTTTTATCAATAATCGCTTTCATTAAACCCCGTGTTTCTGCACTCTCGATTGCCCGGGCTACATTTTTCATGGGGATGCTTGCTACAAGATAGTCTATTCCGGCTTCTTTTGCCTGACTTTCATTCATTCCGACCCTGCCTAACTGTGGGTCTGTAAACATACAATAAGGGATCATACGTTTACTGATATCTTTGTGACGACCATTCAATAGATTTTCCGTGATCACCAGATGGTCATTATAAGAAATATGCGTAAAAGCCGGGCCGCCCTTCACATCACCTAGTGCATAAATATGTTGCTCGGCTGTTTGCAAACGCTTATTGACCTTAATAAATCCTTTTTCGTCACATACGACCCCTGTATTTTCCAGTCCGAGAGCGGCGGTTTGAGGCCTTCTACCAGAGGCCACAAGGACATGGCTGCAGCTTAAACTCGCAGGCCCTTTACCTCCACCTTCGAGTTTTACATGCACTTTTCCTAATTTAAGACTTAAAGACTCTACCTGCGTTTCGGTCCATACGCGAATACCATCCTGATCAAAAATGTCACTCATAACCGTACAAATATCATCATCTTCCTTTGGCATCAGCCTATTAGACTTTTCGACTATAGTCACCTGTGAGCCTAATCTGCGAAACAACTGCGCAAACTCCAGACCGATATAGCCGGCACCGATAATCAGCAAATGTTCAGGAACTTCTTTAATTTCAAGTAAAGTAGTAGAAGTCAGATATGGGATCTCCTTCAAACCATCAATATCTGGGATAAAAGGCGTACAACCTGTATTGATAAAAATCTTTTTCGCTGTATAGTTTTCGAAAGAACCGTCATTTTTATCCACATAAAGTGTATGGGGGTCGACAAATCTGGCAGTACCATAAATAACGGTAAGATTCTTAGTTTCTTCAAGACCTTTGGTTGCACCTTCACGAAACTGCTTTACGATGGTGGATTTACGGTCCATGATCGCTTTAAAATCCACTCTATATTCGGGAATATGGATGCCGAGCTCATCACTTCTTCCAGCCATATACGCCATTCTAGCTGAAGCAATCATGGTTTTAGTCGGCGTGCATCCATCGTTTATACAAGTGCCGCCTATTGCTCTTTTTTCTATTAACGCTGTTTTCCAGCCCGCAGCAGCCAATTTCTTGGCGAGCGGAACACCAGCCTGACCCGCCCCGATTACAATCGCATCAAATTTATTCATGGACTATTGATTTGAAGGCTAACTGGGTTTATTCCCTGCCCCTTGTTACAACAATCAATTTGGAAAAATGTCAGAAAAATTTATAAAATGAGTTCAATTACTTTACACGAAAGGATGTGAACGGATTAAAAACATAAAAACCGGCAGTATATGCCGGTTTTTATTAAATAACCTGATCGAGAGGTTTACGTTTACCTGGCGGTAATGCCTTGTATTTGCTCGGGCTAAGACCTGTTACACTTTTAAACTGGGTTGATAGATGTGCACTGCTGCTATAACCCATTTGAAACGCTATCTCACTAAGATTATATTCACCATATTCGAGCAGCTCTTTAACTTTCTCGACTTTCTGCTGAATGATGTATTTTTCAATCGTGGTCCCTTCAATTTCGGAAAACAACCTGCTCAAATAAGCATAATCCTTGTTAAGGCGTTCTGCTACCAACTGGGCAGGGCTTTGTTTCAACTCATTTAAAGGACTTTGATGAATGATTGAAATTACCTGATTTTTAATCTGTTCGGTCAGCTTGTCCTTCTCTTTGTCTATCAGTTCAAAACCTAGCACCTGCATAGCAGAGGCTATCTGAATACGCTGTTGCTGATTTGGTTCAGGTTCAACATTTACAAGGCCTAATGAAATCTGTTCAATTTCGAAACCAAGCTGTTTAAGTTGTTGTCCCACAATCAGGATACAACGGTCACAAACCATATTTTTAATATGGAGCTGCATATCAGATTCTTTCCGCGTTGAAACCTGCAGTACTCAAGGTATTTATAATGTCGGAATCTTTAACTTCCCCTGAAGCTTCCACGGTCAGTATTTTGTCAGCGGCAAGTGTATCCACCTCCCAGTTTTTCACACCAGCAAGCTGATCCAGGTGAGGCTTAACAGTTGCGATACATCCGCCGCATTTAATATTTGTTTTAAATTGTAATGTGTCCATTTTTCTTGAATTTAAAGTTTAATTAATTTTAAACGGAGACTGTTGACAACAACAGAAACCGAACTCAATGCCATTGCAGCTCCTGCGATCATCGGGTTAAGCAAAAAGCCATTAAAAGGATATAAAATACCGGCAGCCAAAGGTATGCCAATCAAATTGTAAATAAATGCCCAAAACAGATTCTGTTTGATTGTTCTTACTGTTGCACCAGATAACTTCAGTGCTTTAGGAATCTGGCGCAGATCAGAGGAGATTATAGTCAACTTAGCCACATCGATAGCAATAGCCGAACCCTGAGCCATTGCTATGGAAAGATCAGCCTGCGCAAGCGCTTCACTATCATTAATTCCATCACCGGCCATTCCGACAATGCGGCCTTCCTTTTGAAGTTTCCTTACGAAATCTGCCTTATCGGAAGGCATCAAATCCGCCTGGAAATGAGTAATACCAGCCATCTTTGCGACGGCTCCAGCTGTAAATGCGTTATCACCGGTGAGCATATGAATTTCGATTCCCTGTTTTCTTAATAAAGTGATCGCATCGGCGGCCCCCTCCTTCAATTGATCCGCTATAGCGAGCACGAGTAATAATTCCTTGCCATTATGCAGATATATTACCGTTGCCGCTTCGGACTGATAATTGATTACAGCAGTTTGCAGTTTTTCAGGAATGTGCATCTCCGGTTTTAAGATCTTATGACTTCCCACAGTATATTTCAGACCATCTGCAATAACCTCTACACCTTTTCCAGTAATACTTTTGAAGTCAGACACCCGAGCCGCAACAACTTTTTTATTACGCAGATCAGTAACAATTGCAGTTGCAAGCGGGTGTTCTGATTGCTGTTCCGCCGCCAGAAGAATACCAAGCAAAGTATCAGAATTCACCATCTGGTTATCAGATATTTTAACGTCCGTAACTAAAGGTTTACCCAATGTAATTGTACCGGTTTTATCCAAAATAAGAGTGTCAATTTTGTGACCTGATTCTAAAGCTTCGGCATCTTTAATTAGAATACCATTTTCAGCACCTCTTCCTATCCCAACCATAATAGCGGTGGGTGTTGCCAGTCCTAATGCACACGGACATGCAATAACCAGCACGGTCACCATGGCGAGTAAGCCCTGGCTAAGTTTATACTCTCCTCCAAACAGCAACCAGGCTCCCAGCGTACATATCGCGATTAATAAGACGACCGGGACAAAAATGCCGGCAATTTTATCGACTAACTTTTGAACCGGGGCTTTAGAACCCTGAGCCTGTTGCACCATTTTAATAATCTGTGCAAGCAACGTTTCCGCACCAACCTTTTCAGCTACAAACTGAAAACTTCCTTTTTGATTAATTGTACCTGCAAAAACCTGCTTACCTTCTTCTTTAAACACAGCTAATGGTTCACCGCTAATCATACTCTCATCAACGTAAGAGTTTCCAGAAGAAACTTTTCCATCTACGGGAATCTTGTCACCCGGCTTAACACGCAGTATATCACCCTGTTTAACTGCAGAGACTTGAATTTCCTGCTCCTGACCATTACCATCAACCAAAACAACCGTCTGCGGTTGCAGACCAATCAATTTTTTTATGGCAGATGAAGTGTTAGATTTCGCGTTTTCCTCCAGCAATTTACCTAGCATGATAAAAACAATCACCACCGCAGCTGCCTCATAATAAACATGCGGGTGCATCCCTCTGCTGTGCCAGAATTCAGGATAGAAAGTATTAAACAAACTGAAAAGAAATGCGATACCGGTACTCAGTGCTACAAGACTATCCATGTTTGCTTTACCGTGCCTGGCTTGTTTATAGGCATTAATAAAGAAGCTTCTGCCAAAGACGAATAAAACCGGGGCAGTAAAAACAAGCATTATATAATTTGCATTGGGCATATCCATCAAAAACATACCCAGTACAACTACCGGAAAGGTCAAAGCGGCCGCATAAATAGTGCGTTTTTTTAAGGCTTGAAATTGTTCGCGCTGAATATCCTGTTGCTTTTCCTTACCTGAGACCTGATCAAGAATAAGATCATAACCGACAGATTGTAATACTTTTTTAAACTGTTCAGGCTGTATAATTTCGGAATTATAGGCAACCGTTACTTCCTGAGTAGCATAGTTGACCTCTGCACTCGATATCCCAGGCTGCTCAGCAAGCATAGACTGAACGCTAACTGCACAACCCGCACAAGTCATCCCCAATACTGGTAAAGAAAGGGTTTCTAAAGAATTTGCTGTTGTCATATTCATTTGTTTCCACAAAGATAGGTGCCAGTTCAGCGAATAAATTACAGGATTTGACTTTAAACTTTCATAATTCTGTTTTATAAACCATTTGTTAATATAGAATTACTTTACAGCTTATACTGAACTTTTAGTTTTGCGCATTAGTGTCTCTTTAGTACTTCAGAGGCCCTGAATTTAATCAATTTGTTTAATTTAGTTCTATGAAAAAGATCCTATCCGTATTAGCATTCCAATTAGCAGCCGTGTCCTTTACATTTGCACAACAGCCTATGATTTATTTAACCGGGTACACCTATTCCGACAAGCAGGCCAGCATCGGTCAGGTGATGACAGCCGAAGGCAAGCCGTTAAAACAATTTAAAATCAGCGGCCGCGATGCAAGCTCGGTCGAGATAAATAAGTCCGGAGAGCTTGTTGTAAAGGACGCTACACTTAAAAAAAGCCCTAAGAACCTCGAAATTTCCATCACAGCCGGTAAAGGTGGTCAGCAGTATACCGAAAACTACACCCTGCTGGCAGATGAGTTTAACCGCAATAAAGTAATAGCCCACCGTGGTGCATGGAAAAAAATGGGAACGCCGGAGAACTCAATTGCTGCATTAAAAGAAGCCGTAAAACTAGGATGCTACGGATCTGAATTTGACGTGCATTTATCCGCTGATGGCGTAATTTTCGTTAATCATGATCCCGAAATACAAGGTGTATCAATGGAGAAAAGTGACGCGGCAAAACTGAATACTGTCCGTTTGAAAGATGGCGAACCACTACCTCAGCTGGAGAATTTCCTTAAAGCGGGTATGAATCAGCAAACTACCAAATTAATTCTGGAGATCAAACCGTCTGTGGTTAGTCCTGAACGTTCAATTCAGCTCACACACGAAGCTTTGAAAATCATTAGAAAACTTAAAGCTGAGGCTTGGGTCGAATATATCAGTTTCGACTATGCAGCGTGTAAAGAAGTTATTAAACTCGCACCATATGCAAAAGTATCTTACTTGAAAGGCGATAAATCCCCAGATGAACTTGCTGCAGATCATTTCTTCGGGCTGGATTATCACTATTCGGTTTTGCAGAAGAACCCGGACTGGGTTAAATCTGCGAAAGCACATAAGCTCGCTATTAATGTATGGACAGTGAATGATGCCGCAGTTATGGATGAGATGCTTAAAACAGGTGCAGACTATATCACAACCAACGAACCAGAACTCCTTTTTGAAAAAGTAAAATAATCTTCAATCGGCGTAATAGAAAATCAAACAGCATATAAAAAGGCAGCTCACCAAGTGTGAGCTGCCTTTTTATATGCTGATAAGATCCTGAATCAGGACTAATTCAGGGAGGCCATATCAATTACAAATCGATAATGCACATCACCCTTAAGTGTCCTTTCATAAGCTTCATTGATCTGATCTATCGATATCATTTCCACATCTGAAGTAATTTGATGTTCAGCACAGTAATCCAGCATTTCCTGAGTTTCCCTGATTCCACCGACCAGTGATCCGACTAAACTTCTTCTGCCACCAATTAAATTAAACGCATGTACATCAGCAGGAGTCGGTGGTACGCCAAGTAATACCATTACACCGTTAGTTTTCAGTAAGGACAGGTATTCATTATAGTCATGTTCTGCGGAAACCGTATCAATAATAAAGTTGAAACTGTTCGCCAGTTTTTTCATATTTTCCGGATCGGTAGTTAATTCAAAATGATGCGCACCAAGTTGCTGGGCGTCTTTCTCCTTACCTTTTGACCTGCTTAAAACTGTAACTTCAGCACCCATTGAGGCTGCGATCTTAACAGCCATATGTCCGAGGCCTCCCAGTCCAACAACTGCCAGTTTATCTCCTTTTTTTACGTTCCAGTGTTTTAGCGGGGAATAAGTTGTAATGCCGGCACATAAAAGGGGGGCAACTTTTTCCAGGGGAAGTTTATCGGATACGCGAAGTACAAACTTTTCAGTCACGACAATATGACTTGAATAGCCACCATAAGTGATCGTTTTTTTGTCTTGTAAAAGGGAATTATAAGTTTGCGAGTTTCCATTTTCACAATACTGTTCATTATCTTCATCACAATTCTGACAATGTCCGCAAGAGTCTACAAAACAGCCAACTCCAACTGTTTCGCCGACTTTAAACTGCGTAACCTGGTCGCCCACGCGGCTAACCTTACCCACAATCTCATGTCCGGGAACTACAGGGTACATTGTACCACCCCATTCATTTCTTGCTGTGTGAATATCCGAATGACATACACCACAATACAATATCTTAATTTCAACATCATTGGACCCCGGCTCCCGGCGATCTAAAGAATAAGGAGCCAAAGGCTGATCTGCTGCCTGGGCCGCATAGGAATGAACTGCTTTCATCTGTAATAAATTTATATACTAACAATTTCAGCAAGGAATTGTTGCAGCCTAACCCTATACGAATTTCATCATTTCCAGGACAGCGCCGAATTCAGGCTGTACAGCGGCTTTAAGTGCTATCGGCATACCACTTACCGGATGAACGAAATTCAGTTCAGAGGCATGCAGCAACATTGTCGTCATCTCCCATTGCTCTTTAAAAAACTTGTTCTGTTTATTACAACCGTGTTTCCGGTCTCCGATAATCGGATAAAATATATGTGCAAAGTGTTTTCGAAGCTGGTGCATTCTGCCAGTTGTCGGGCTAGCTTCTACCAGGGAATACCTGGAAGTCAGATGTTTCCCAAACGGAATATCCAGCTCTGCTCTTTTTAAAGTTATAAATGAGGTGAATGCATCTTGCATAACGCCGTTATCTTTCATGAGCGGATAGTCAATATCCATACTATCAGGCGCGTAACCACGCAGCACAGCCAGGTATTTCTTTTTCACCTGTCCTTCCATAAACTGCTTTTGCATAGCAATCTCGTTTTCTTTATCGAAAGCAAACAGGAGCAGTCCGCCCGTTTTTCTGTCAAGCCGGTGCACCGGACTTACTTTGCGGCCCACCTGATCCCGGAGCAGCTGTAATGCGAACTCTTTAGCGTCGCTGGCCATCGCGGTACGGTGAACCAATAAGCCATGCGGTTTATTTATAGCTATCAGGTAATCGTCCTGATAGATGATATCTAACATATTAATCTTTTTGACGAAGGTAAATAAATCATTTGACGCGTCTCGCCTTGTATTGACGGTAAGCCAGATAAAGAAGGATTAGCGCGAGAATGACCAGCCATAACTGCGTAATAAACAAAATCACTTCTTTAAAGATTCTCCAACCTTCAACAATGTTAAGACCTACCCTTTGAAAAAAAGATGGTTTATAGGCCGAAAGCTTATCATTTCCGGTAACCAGCCGCTGAACCTTGTTATCCTGATAGAAATTCAAGGTAATCGTGCTGTAGGCAACTTTTGCGTTAATTTGACGATTGGCCTCCTGCTGCGCTATGGTACGTTCTTCAATTTGCAGTTTTTTGTCAATAACCTGTGCCTGATTCTGCGGTAATTTATTCATCCCAGCAGTCGCTTTTTTCTGAGCTGCAGTTTTACGTGAATTCTCCTTAAATGTTCCGCTGAGGTCTTCCATTCTTATTGATTGGAAATCGACAAAGACAGCCATTTTCACAACCTTTGAAGTAAAGTCATCCAGACGGTCTGCGGGTATTCTGGCAATCACTAATCCGTCAGTACGGTAAGAATTCAATTCCAATAAAGAATCAATGCTGTAAGCAACCTTTTCATTTTCAACAATATTGCTCTGGGTTGATGCTTCAACCAGAAATCCACCTTCATACTGAATCACTTCACTGAGTTTCTCCTTTGTATTCTGGACATTCTTTACCCGAAAACGCATTTCAGAGGTTTTACTGATTTTGCTTCCCGAAACCGAATCGGTAGCTAAAAATTCCTGAGATACAGCATCCTCAGCTAACCTGCCATTATGGTTATTCCCTTTACAGGCAAAAAGTAAAATCGGGAGAAAAGCGGCAATCCATATTTTTTTCATGCAAAGATTAGTTATTGTTTGTAGACAAATAAGTCCTGAAATATCCACACTCATTAATGATATCATTGTAAAATGCAGAACTAGCGAAATCCTTTTTCAGCTGTGCATAATACTGGCCAGCCGGTATTTTCAACAAATCATTATAACCATAATAAGTGCCTTTATTTTCAGGCGCGAAATAAACTGCGTTATAAGACGCATTGCGTTCACATTTACTGGCCAGAAAAGTATATTTAGCCTGAAGATTCTTCGATTGAGTTGTTTTTCTGGCAAGCAGATAGTATTTTTCAGCAAGTTTATTGCTGGTAAAAATATCCCGGAAAGGTGCAGAAATATCCGAAGGTAGATTTCCTAAACTTCCTGTGATATCAGACTGGTAAAAACTTCTTCCATTCCCATAGTAAGAAATATTGTAGTAAGCATTAGCTAAAAGAGAAGCATTTCTAGATACATCTTTACCCTGAGCAAGTTGTGCTTTAATTTTAACCAGTGTCTCCACAAAAGACAGATTCGTAAAAGGTGTCTTTAGCACCTGCGCATGGTCACAATCATGACAGTCCACAAGTCTCATATTAAAAGGGTTTCCCAGGAAAGTAAAACCAGCACCTGCCCCAGCCTGTTGCATAAGTTCCAGCGCTTTTTCCGGCTGATCCCTGTAAACTAGCTGTGAAGCCTGCAAATAGTTAAGCTGCTCCAGCTTCACAGGATAAAATCGAAGCATTGCTTTCTCGAATGCAGATTGATTAGTTTTACCGAGCAATGCTTTAAGCTCGTTAATGTGAGTATTTGACTGGTAGAACTGAGACGTCGGCCTAAAACAATTAGCTTTAACCAATTCTCCCTGTTTGGTATATAGATTCGCCAGTATAGTCAGGCTTTCTCCCAGTGCACGACTGTAACGCAGATCTGAAATCACTCCTTTCTCCTGACTAAGTTCTGCAAGCCAGTTTAAAGGAGCTACCATTTTCGCTTCAGCTTTAGCATCAATCTTCTGAAGCGTGTTTAAATACAAAGTCCAGTCTAACAACCGGTATTGCGCCTGTAATAACTTATTATCCGCCGGAAGCATTTTTTCGGCTTCATCATAAAATTTGCGTGCATCGATATAATGACCAGCTAGTGCGTTTAAATAACCTGCACCCATTTTCCATAAAATAGGCTGGTGTACCTGGCCGCTGCGTGCGATACTATTCACAACTTCAATTTCTCTTACTGCTTCGGCACGTATCGCCTGGCCACCCTCCGATTGATCACGTAATCCAGAACCATTGAGCTCGCGTTTGTTAATTAACCTGCTGAGTAAAAGATCAAGCTTATCAGAAGCAGCATTTAACTTGTAGATTTCGTTAATTGCGCGGAGCTCATCTTTGGTAGTACCTAATAAATGCCAGAGTGTGATCTTCTCATCCTTATTTTTAGCAAGGGACAATGTGGCCTCCCAATCTTTTTCTTCCTGTGGATGAAAACTCCATTGACTTGGAATTTTAAAGTTCAGGGCATAATCATATCCTTTACTATAGAGATAATTCGCCTGACTATAGTCATTACGCAGGTAATAGTAGCCGGCAAGATATCCAAGGGATCGGTAATACAATATATTCTTCGGAAATTCGGATTCTGTAGAAGCAAAATATGCCGGAAGGTCATATTTTTCATTATTATAACGCTCCCAGTCCAAACGACAAAGGAAATAATAGTAACGAACCGTCTGAAACCACAGACGTTCTCTGATAAAAGGGTCTTTCTCCTTTTTCATAGCTATTAAAAGACGTTGTTCCAGTTCAGCACTAATCTGTCTGTCTTGTTTTTCCGGTGCATACCAGGAATATTCCCCGGGACCCACTGCATAACTTTCTGCCGCCTTAGCAATCTGTAAATAATTAAAGAAGAGAGCTGCCTTTTTTTTCTCCGATTTAAACTGCTTTAGCTCAGGCAATCCATCAGGTAATACTTTAATTTTTCCCTTCACATAAAGTGCAGCTGAATCCACTCTTGACTCAGAAGAGCGTAACAATAACGCATCCAGTGTAGTAGAATCAATTTTATTCTTGAACCATTGCTGCCATTCCGTAACAATACTTTCATTATAGCGGCTGTTACTGCTACTGCCGTTTATATATAAAGTTGTCCAGCTCGTATAAAAAAATGGCGAATAGTCTTCGGAAACAAAAGCCTGCGGTGCAAAACTTGAATTGTCCTGATCATCCCAGCCACCATCGCCACAAGCATATACTATTCCTGCAATGGCAACGCTGCAGAAACTAAAAATAAGAAGAAATTTCCTGGAGATCTTTGGCATCAAAATCAGCGGCATTTTCGGACGATAGTTCATAATAAATGATATTTCTTTTTTTGAGAACCGCCAGTTCGGATGTTAGTTGAAGGGCAGCCTCTTTCAATGTGTTTTTATTGATTTCTTCCAGTTTAAGCAGATCATTTTCCTTAATATAGACACCCCCGGTGAAAAAACTTTTTCTCGCCCGGTAAACATCCTGATATTTAGTTTTAGTAAAACGATCAGCATCAGACAGTTCCTTGCGGGTAATCTTCGCATAAAGCTGAATCACCTTTCCCTCTCTGATCTGCAGAGTCCAGGAGAACAAAGGCAGTGCCACATCCAGCGGTAAATGATAATAGCGTACACGCTGGAGGTACCGTGACGCGTCTTTTATATTATATATAGAATTTGCAAGCTTAGGATCTGCAGAAATTTTACCCATATTATAGAACATCAGTATCCCTTTATCCACTGGAGGAATACCGGTCCTTTCCGGGTATTTAACCTGATGCAATCTTATTGTCGCCGAAAGCTTTTTACCTGTATATTTTCTGAATAACGATAAAAAAGAAAAATAGGCAGGTCTTGTACTCACAGTCCAGTCACAATCTATCTGAACTTCCTCGTAGTGAACACCAGCCTTCTCTGCAAGATGCAAAATCTCACGGTTAACCCTCGACGCCAGTGAATCTAATTCCGGGCCTTTTTTTGTGCTCTCAAATACCTGATTAGTCAGATAAACTACAGGAATAATTTTCAAATCTTTAGAAATATCAGAAGCCTTTAAAACTGCTCGCGGGACAGACTGGTTCAACCGGGTATCCCATACGACGTCAAAAAAACGAACATATAACCTGTTGGCAGCCACTTCTTTCAGTAACGACTGTTGCTTCCCTGTTAGATTAAAATCTGTTTTCCAGTAATAAAAAGCGGCCTGTGCATCAGATTTACTGTTGCGGCAGGCCGAAAATATATTGATCAGCAAAAACGCCGAACAAATTAGCCCTGAAGGCTTATTAATAACCATTTACCAACCTTTAACAGCTCCCCCTTTGAATTCTTGTTCAGCTACTTTTTCAACTTCTTTGGATTGGTAAGCTTTCACAAACTTTCCAATCTTTTCATCAGTCTTGTTATCTTCCCTGGAGACAATAATATTTACGTATGGTGATTCTTTTCCTTCCATAAACAGACCATCTCTATTAGCTACCAGACCCGCCGGTGTGGCAAAAGTATTATTGATAATTGCGATAGTTACCTGTTTATCATCTAATGCCCTGGGCAATTGAGGAGCCTCCAGTTCAAGAATTTTAAGATTTTTTGGATTGGAAACTATATCAGTTGCATTAGGTAGCAAACCAGAAGCTGGATTTAGCTTTAGTAATCCACTGGCCTGCAATAACAATAAAGCCCGGCCCAGGTTGGTCGGGTCATTCGGAATGACAATAGTACTTCCGTCTTTCAATTCTTTAACACTCTTAATTTTATGGGAGTATCCAGCCAGCGGAAAAACAAAAGTATTCCCCTGGATCGCGAACTTATAACCTCTTTGTTTTGCCTGAACATCCAGATATGGTCTGTTCTGAAAGACATTTACATCAATATCTCCTTGATGTAAAGCCTCATTAGGCATCACGTAATCGTTAAACTGTACAAGTTCCACATCCAGTCCAAATTGTTCTTTGGCTACCTGCTGTGCTGTCAAAGCAACCACATACTCCGGACCAGATTCCACACCCACCTTCAATACATTATTGTCGGCATTTTTCTTTCCATTACCACATCCCCAAATGGACACTAAAATAAAGGCTGCTGCAGCCAGAGAAGATTGAATTGTAGATTTCATATCAAATGAATTGCTTTTTTCTAATTACAAATATAAACCGGATCAGGCTTTATCTGCTTTTTATATTATGATTTTCTGTGATCTGTTTTTCTCGCTATAAAGTCACCAGAATATTGGATAATAAACACCAGGATAACCAGCAGGATTAAGACTGTATTCATCACGAAAACATCATAACCTACATAACCGTATTGATAACCAATCTGCCCCAATCCGCCAGCACCAACAGCCCCGCCCATTGCAGAATAGCCTACCAGAGTAATTAAGGTAATAGACGCTGTATTAATCAGAGAAGGCAATGCTTCCGGCAATAAAACTTTTCTTACAATCTGAAAAGGAGAAGCGCCCATTGCTCTCGCAGCTTCGACAAGCCCCAGTGGAACTTCCATCAGGCTATTCTCCACCATTCTAGCGATAAAAGGGGCGGCTCCTATACTCAGAGGAACCAGCGCGGCTTCTACACCTATGGACGTACCGACCAGCATTCTGGTAAAGGGAATCATCCAGACAATCAGAATAATAAAAGGTACTGAACGAAATATATTAACAATAAAAGAGATAACATTATTTAGTGAGCGGCGCTCCAGCAACTGTCCCTTCTGTGTGAGATATAACATCACACCCGTCGGCAAACCAATAACGAAGCCAAAGAAACCGGCTGTAAAAGTCATTACTATAGTTTCCCATGTGCCCTTAATGAGCAGCATTATCATTTGTTCAGACATAGCCCAAGACCTCCACCTTTATATTTCTCTCCTTATAAAAATTCAATGCATCCAAATGATCTTTATCCTCACCGAATACTTCGACTACCATAATACCGAATTTAACCCCGCCAGCATTTTCAATCTGTGCACAGATTATATTATTGTCCAGATTAAATAGCCTGCTCACCTCCGAGATTACTGGATTATCTGCCGAACCACCAGTAAATTCGAGTTTCAGTAAAGGCCGGGTTCCGGGTTCCTGAAATTCTTTAAGACGTTCCAGATAAGCTTCTGGAATATCCAGATTAATAGCAGAAGCAATAAACTCGCGTGTCAGATCGGTGCGCGGATGCGCAAAAATCTCGCTTACGGTTCCTTGTTCAATGAGCTTTCCCTCGCTAATCACAGCAACCTGATCACAGATACTTTTAACGACATCCATCTCATGTGTAATAAGCAGTATGGTTAAGTTCAGTCTTCGGTTAATATCCTTTAACAACGTAAGAATAGATGCGGTAGTTGCCGGGTCGAGTGCACTTGTAGCCTCATCACACAATAAAACACCCGGATTACTAGCAAGCGATCTGGCAATGGCCACTCTTTGCTTCTGTCCGCCGGAAAGATTTGACGGGTACTGATGCTGTTTGTCCTGCAGACCAACCAATTGCAGTAATTCCTGCACCCTTGTCGAAATTTCTCCTTTCGAAAGACCATCAAGTTCGAGCGGGAAAGCTATGTTTTCAGAAACCGTTCTGGAAGACATCAGATTAAAATGCTGAAAGATCATTCCGATCTTCCTTCTTTCTTTTGCGAGGGCAGCAGGTTTAAGCTGCATTAAATTTACCCCGCCCAAAATCACTTCTCCTTCATCAGGCCGTTCCAACAAGTTTACACAGCGGATCAGTGTGCTTTTTCCTGCACCTGAAGCCCCGATTACGCCGACAATTTTACCTGCCGGTACAGTTAATGATACTTGATCAAGTGCTGTGGTAACCCTGCCCTTCTGATGAAATCTTTTAGTGATTTGCTTTAATTCAATCAAAGACATTTTATACGATTTAGCCAAATTTGGCGCAAGCTAAGCATTATTGATTTATTTCTAGTATTTCAATAGACTTAAATAAGCAGAGCCTGCGCCAGGATTCCATTATTCTTCTTCCGCAGTATTCTTCATTTTCATCAAGAGTGCATAAGCATTAGCCACTACCAATTTGGTATCCGGACTAATTGCTGCTGATATGATCTGCTGTCCACCGTCCTGCAGGTTACCCAGTTGCACCGGAACCATATTAAAACTTTGCTTGCCGCCAGCTACAAATACATAATATAAATTCTGCCATCTCACTACAGCCTCCTCGGGAACGGTCAAAGCCCGTTGCCCCTCTAATGCAAGCTCTGCTACCATAAACATCCCAGGTACAAGCGATAAGTTAGACTGAGTAAAGTGACAGTGTACTTCCGCCATGCGGTCGGCATTCAGATCCCTGCTAATCAACGCAACAGTTCCCAAGTATTTCTGATCCGGATTTGCGTTAGTGTAGGCCAGTAATTTTTGTCCTGTACGCAAACGTGAAAGATCCTTTTCATATACCTGAACAGACAAATGAATATCCTTCGGATTAATCAGTTCAAAAAGAACATCTGTAGGCGCTGTATATTTTCCAGGATTTACATTCACTTTAGAAACGAAACCATCTATCGGAGATCGAACTGCAAGCGTTCCTGAAATATTTGATGCTGTAAGTCCACCAGCGTTAATACCTAGTAGGGAAAGCTTCTCAGCTAGCGCTTTTCTACTGATCCTTTGGGTTTCCCAGGCCGTTTTTGCCTGTTGCAGTACCTTATCACTACTTGCTTTACTCCTATTAAGTTCTTCCTGTCTTTTATACTCCAGTAAAGCGAGATCTTCAGTAGCTTTAGTTTGCAGAAAATCCTGCTGGAGCTGAATAAAAGCAATATCTTCCAGCATACCGAGCACCTGACCTTTTTTAACAGGCATACCTGCCACCATGGTTGTTCTTCTTAAGTAGCCACCTAGAGGAAAGCTCACGCTAACCAGTCCTGACGGGGGAACCTCAACCGTTCCCTGTACCTTTAAAACCTGATTTATATCTTTTTCCACTGGAGAACCAATTACAATCCCTGCGTTCTTAATTTGCGCTGGATTGAGGCTCACCAGTGTCGTATCTTCCTGGACCTGCAGAGCAGCAGGCTCTTTTTTTGGCGAAGAGCAAGATGCAAGACAGCAAATGGTAACACCTAATATGATATAGTTTTTCATTCTGATTATTTTTTTAATTATTAAAATCCCGGGTATTTAACTCTAAAAGCCTGATAACAGACTGGTTGTACGCACTAAGTGTGTCCAGATATTCGCTACGGACTCTTACAGCCTGATCGGCAAGAATTACCCATTGCAGATAATCAATATCTCCCCCTGCAAATTGCTGATCTGCCGCGGTCATAATTACTTCCGCATCTTTAAGTGCTTGTTTTTCATAATAGTCGAGTGCGTCCTGATGCTTCTTTAAGCCAGACAGCGCATTCAAATAATTAACACGTGCAGCATTACTGCTATAGTTCAAATCCGCTTTTGCCTGCTCCCATTCCACTCGCGCTGCTCTTGATTTGGCCGTTTGTGCACCTGAAAAAACCGGGATATTTATTCCTGCACTTACGTATGAAAACCGTTTGCTGCTGCCGTACAACTTCTCGATTCCATTTTCGTTCTGAATACCGTTAATACTCTGATTATTATATCCAATAAAAAAATCTGGCAAAAGCTTGCTTTTTTCGGTTTTATACCGCCAGTTCGCTTCTTCGGCCGCCGCCCTTGCGAGCTGCACCTGAGGATGTTCCGATTCAGGATAAACCTGCAAATCACTAATTCCCTTCAAACGCAGAGAACTACTGGATGGAACATAAGTAACGGAATCCTGGAGAACAAGGTTAAACGTCTTCAGGGCGATTTTTAAATCCCCCTTCAGTTGTGCCAGCTGGCTGGCAATCTGTTCACTGTGCAGCTTAGCTGTAGTTTTTTCTACAATATTTGCTTCACCTGCCTTAAAACGAATACCTGTCTTCGCTGCGAATAAAGTGTAAATACTATCTGCGTAAAGCAATAGTCTTTGTTTCTCTTTTAACCAGATCACTTCTGAAAAAGCAGATCTGACAGCAGACCTTACCTGAATTACAGTGAGTTTATTCCTGGAGGCAGACATGTTATATTGTGCTTCGAACTGCCCACGTTGATTACGGTATACTGCCGGAAAACTCAGCGCCTGTGAAACACCGAACCTGGTATCACGCTGCACACTGTTCATCTGGCCGTAATCAGCGCTAAATTGCGTTTTAGCCAGATCTGCACCAGCATTTTTCCGGAAACCGGCTGCTTGTTCGGCAAGCCTGGCAGACAATATTCCTGAATTATGTTTTTCGGCAATCCGGATCGCCTGAGTTAAATCAATATTTACCTGCTGGCTATGTCCCATCAGGGGGCTCATCAGCAAGAACAAAGGAAGCAACACCAAGGTCTTGCTTTTTGTGACTTTCACAGAGACCTTATCCAGCAGCATATATAAAGCCGGCAGTATAAATAAAGTAAGTAGTGTAGCTGTAATCAAGCCACCTATTACAACTGTCGCCAGCGGGCGCTGAACTTCTGCTCCTGCTCCGTTACTCAGGGCCATCGGTAAAAACCCTAAAGAAGCCACTGCGGCTGTCATCAATACAGGCCTTAACCGGTTCCTTGTACCGGACATGACCAGCTCCAGCGTATCTGTTACCTTACCTTCCAGCTTGATCCGGTTAAACTCTGCAATCATAACGATACCGTTTAACACAGCCACACCGAACAATGCAATAAAGCCCACACCAGCAGAAATACTGAACGGCATATCGCGCAGTACCAAACCAAATACACCACCAATCGCAGAAAGCGGAATAGCGGAGTAGATCAGCGCAGCTTCCTTTACAGAAGAAAATGCAAAATAAAGCATCACAAAAATGAGCAATAGCGCAACTGGGACGGCAATACTAAGTCGCTGTTTTGCCTGCTGAAGATTTTCAAAAGCACCGCCATACTCAATTGTATAGCCAGGTTCCATTTTTAATTTAGCTGCGATCTTCTCTTGCAGCTCATTGACGATGGACTGTACGTCCCGCCCTCTAACATTGAAACCCACCAGGATACGACGCCTCGCGTTCTCCCGCTGGATCTGATTAGGTCCCTCAATCTCATTAACATCGGCAATCTGGTTCAATGGTATCTGTTGCCCAACCCGGTTCCCGATCAGTAAATTCCTTACATCGTCGACACTTTTGCGTCCGGCTTCGTCTATACGTACCACAAGGTCAAAACTTTTTTCTCCCTCATAGACCTTCCCTGCGGCTGCACCTGCAAAAGCAGCATTGACAACGCGATTGACCGTTTCGACGTCCAACCCATACCTCGACATTTCGGCACGGTTATAACGAATTACTATCTGCGGCATACCGGTAACCTTCTCAATATACCAATCTGCTGTACCGGAAACGGTTTTACTGATTCCACCGATAATTTCCGCATAGTCAGATAAACGATCAAGATCTTCCCCGTAGACTTTACATACCACATCTTGTTTGGCTCCGGTCATCAATTCATTGAAACGCATCTGGACAGGAAATTGAAAACCCGTTGTTACACCTGGAACTGCTTCTTGTACGGCAGCAGCCATTTTCGTCGCCATATCAGGAAAAGTATGTGCAGAGGTCCACTCCTTTTTATCTTTCATTACAATAATCATATCCCCGCCTTCAATAGGCATGGGATCAGTTGGGATCTCCGCACTTCCGATACGGGAAACAATTTTTTCCACTTCTGGAAATTCATCCATTATTATTTTGGAAACCTGCAAAAAAGTTTCTGTGGTCTTTTTCAAATTTGTACCCACCAGCAACCTTGTTTCGACAGCAAAATCGCCCTCCTCCAACTGCGGAATAAATTCGCCACCCATTCTCATGAATAAGCCAATTGCAATAACAAACAAAGCCACCGCGAACAATACCGCCATTTTTCTGAATCTAAGAACGCGGGTTAAAGCTCTGGTATAGTAATTTTCCAGTTTGGCCATAATGCGGTCCGAGAAATTAGGCTTGTGCTTAACTTTCCTGCTCAGGCAAAGTGAGCTAATCATCGGCACATATGTTAGTGAGAGGATAAATGCACCTAAAATAGCGAAAGCTACAGTTTGAGCCATCGGTTTAAACATTTTTCCTTCTATGCCCTGTAGCGAAAGAATAGGTAGGTAAACGATCAGAATGATAATTTGCCCAAAAACCGCTGCATTCATCATTCTGGAAGCAGAAAATGAAACTTCCTCGTTCATTTCAGCCGGGCTGAGCGCATCGGAATACTGATATTTTCTGGAGAAATGCATATGGTGCAGAATCGCTTCTACAATAATTACTGCTCCGTCAACGATTAATCCAAAATCTAATGCACCAAGACTCATTAGATTACCACTTACACCAAAAAGATTCATCATCATAATGGCAAAAAGCATTGACAACGGTATCACAGAAGCAACAATTAAACCTGCTCTCAGATTGCCTAAAAATAAGACTAGAACAAATAGCACAATCAGTGCACCTTCCAGCAGATTATGCTCAACCGTGGAAATTGCATTTTTAACCATTTTGGAACGGTCCAGAAAAGGTTCGATCTGTAATCCCTCCGGCAGGGTTTTCTGAATCTCTTGAACTTTGAGTTTTACATTTTTTACTACTTCGGAAGAGTTTTCTCCTTTCAGCATCATGACAATAGCGCCGGTAACTTCACCTGTGTGATTAAATGTAAGTGCTCCGTAACGAATTGCAGCACCAATTTTTACATCTGCAATATCACGAACCAGAACAACAGATCCGTTGGTATTCTGGCGAACTACAATCTGTCCGATGTCTTCTATGCTCCCGGCAAGACCTTCTGTTCGAATGTATAAAACTGAAGGGCCCTTCTCAATATAACCACCCCCGGTATTTCCGTTGTTGGCCTGAAGAGCTGTGAACACATCGGTGATAGTCAGGTTCATCGCCTGTAAACGGTGCTGATTTATAGCGACTTCATATTGTTTTAATTCCCCGCCAAACGTGGAGACATCCGCGACGCCTTTAGTGCCAAGTAATTGCCGCCTGACAGACCAGTCCTGTATAGAACGCAGCTCGGACAGCGAATACTTGCCTTCGTAACCCGGCTTTGGCCGCAGCACATACTGATAAATCTCGCCTAATCCAGTGGTCACCGGGGCAAGTTCCGGTTTACCTGCAGCTGCGGTAATTTCTGCTTGCTGCAAACGTTCGGTGATCTGTTGTCTGGCCCAGTAAATATCAGCATCATCTTCGAATGTGATACTAATCAGCGAAAGTCCGAAACGGGAAAGACTCCTGCTCTCTTTGAGCCCGGGAATACTACTGAGTGCCTGTTCAAGCGGAAAAGTAATTAATCTTTCCACATCCAGTGCACCCAGTGCAGGGGCTGTAGTAATAACCTGTACCTGATTACTTGTAATGTCAGGTACTGCATCTATCGGTAAACGGCTTACTTCAAAAATTCCATAAAGAATCCAGATAGCCATAAATATTCCTATCACCAGTTTATGATGAACGGAAAATTGAATAATTCTATTGAGCATAGTGCTGCTTTTCAATTTTAACAGAAATACACTGTGCACAGGAATACACCCGCATATCGGATGGTAAAACCACATCCGGCACAGCAAAAATTAGAAATCCTGATTAAAATTAAACGCGCGGCGGCTTGAAGAGCACACCAACCAAAGGATCAGAAAAATCCTGAAAACGGTAAAGCGGATAAGACCGGGAGAAACCATAAGCGGCGGCTTTAACGGCTATTATCCGGGCTGGTTGAAAATATAAAAAATGAACAATTTTAGCGTCTACACTTTTAAAAGGGAGCTGACTATCTCTGTCATCGTCGTCGTCATCCAGATCGGTTCCCCAGTAATGCATGGAGAGAAATTCAGTGAACCTTACTTTGCTGTTCAACTGCTTATGTTCCTGATAATGCTCAATGAGCACAGGAAATTTTGCCAGCTGAATCAGTATATTAGAATCAGTAGCAAATTGAAAAAGCAATAAGAAGAGCAGAAACCTGGTCATGCCCCAAAAGTAGAAAATTTAGTCTTATTTTTTGAACTCATTTAAATTTCTGACCCTGTTGTCAGCAGCACTGGATTTTAACCATAAAATCTGATCCTTATCACGTTCCCACACCAGATTTTGCTGAATCCATGCAAATAGTCCAGAGGGCTTTTTAGGAGCTGAAGCTGGTAATGGCTGTGTATAGGTCTTCCCACTCGGATAATGCACCTGATATAAGGCAGAATTAACCAGGAATACAAGTGTCTGCCGATCTGCAGAATTCATAAAATGCAAACCTTGAATTCGCTGCCCGGGCTCTTGTCTCGCCAATTTATAGACTCTTCCATCCACCCTGGTAACAAAAAAATCATTGTTAATCAGGTATCCCGACCGTCCAATTTCACTTTGTCCCTTGGTAAATCTCGAATCTTGTGGACCTTCCGACCCGCGATAGAGGCTATAAGCTTTCGCCTTTTCACCATCAAGACTTATAATATAAAATGGAGCAACAAGACCGCTGTTATCCTGTAACTGTACTAGAGCAGCAGTATGCTGACTATTAATAAAGCTAGCAAATGCAAATTCGGTAATCAGTTTTTCAGGATTCTTTGCATCAGGTTGTATAGCAAGCGGCTGATCACCCAGATTTAGTTTAAAAACCTGCGGCCCGGTATTCTCTCCAGCAGACGCGTCGGCGTTCGGAATATTAAAAACACGAAGTTCAGATTTTTCATTCTTTTGCGCTTTGAAAACGGTATCAGTTTCAAGAACCTGAGATTGCAGGACTACAGTGTCGACTGAACTTTTACAGGAGAATAATAGTAAACCAAAAGATACCAAAATATAACGGGAACGTAGAAATAGCATAAATAAAAGACAGATAGGATTCAAAAAAAGCAATTTAATAAAAAACTATAAATCGCTGTACGCAGCGGGACTTAAAAATGTAATATCAACAACGGCAACGTTATTTTGATACTCGGGTAATGTAGAAATCTGCTTCCATTTCGGATCTCCGGAAAATGTTTTCCAATGCTCATCCCTGGAAGTACGGTCTGCATATACAGTCATATACATGAGGTTGGGCATGCGGCTCCCCGCGATTACTTCTCCATAGAACATCGGATGACTGTCAATCCTTTCAAAAATTTCCATCTCGTCTTTATCAAACATTGCGACTTTATTCCGGTAAAGTTTGTCTGAAGTACTTTCATAATTCCTGAGTTCATAAATCCGGTTCTCCTTCGGCCCCTTAAGCTCAGGCTTTTTCCATACAGGCATCCCGGTAAAAGCTTCCATCAGGATAACTTCTTTACGGATGAAGGCAGGCTTATTATAAGCAGCATTTACAAAATTGCTACCGTTTTTGATCAATTCCCCGTCTAGTTCCAACCGCTTATTAATTTTCAAAAGCTCATCCAGTGAATTAAAAGCAGTAAGCACATAAATTTTCTTGACTGCAGCCGTATCAATTCCAAATGTCTTAAAAACCCCAACCTGGCTCAAACCTGCCCGATGCGCTGCAGGCAGGTAGGCATCAGCCAAAAATTGGTCAAGTTCTTTTTCCTGCATTTGGTCTTTTACATGAAACACCTGTAATTGATAAAACTGGCGCTTCGCCGAAGATGCAGAAGCTGAAAAATTAAAAACAGTGAAAAATAAAAGGATTAAGCCTGAAAAACGCAGGGCTTTCAAACGGGACGATGTCATATAAATACTTGATTAAAAGGTTTCAGCATAAAGATATACAATGATTAAAGAATTTTTACACCTAAAGTTTTAAACTGCGCAAGTAATGCCGTGAACAGCTGACTTTTGAAATTAGCTTCCTGATATACGCTGTTTACCCATACCATCACTTTCAATTCCACAGCGTCGGCAGTGATCGCATTAACCAATACTTCAGGAGCAAGCCTTTTAACAATTACCGTCGACTTCTTAACCTCGGACTCAATGAGCTTGCGAAGCATATCCAGATCTGTCTCATTACTTACTTTAAATAAAAGTTCTGTTTTAAGGTAATCGTTACTCAAAGTCCAATTGACCACCCGCCCTGAAAGCAGGTCTCCGTTGGGAATAATAACTTCAGAACCCTGCGCCGTAAGCATTTTACTTGACCTGATACCAATATCTTGTATCTTACCTTTTTTTTCTGCTAGTTCGATATAATCACCTATACGAAATGGTTTCTCAAAAATCAGAATAATCCCAGAAACGAAGTTATTGATGATATTCTGCATACCCAGACCTACACCTACACCAAAAGCACCTAGCATAACAGTTAGTTTATCTACTGGAATACCCGATGCCATCACTGCAAAAAGAAAACCACTTACGATAATCAGTAATCTGAACAGCGCAAGTTTGGAGCTCTTGGGTTCTGTTTTGCCGGCGAAAGTCAGATTGTTTCCTGACCAAAGTAAACCCACATACTTCTGTAGCAGATTAGAGATATAAATGATAATTACAAAATAAAGAACATTGCTCAACTGGTAGCTGATACTGCCGAAACTCCTGCTTTTAGTAAGTACCTGTTCAATAAAATTATAGACCCCGGAAGCGATTCCCAGATTGATCAAAAAGACAAGCATCCAGAGTAATATAGCCAGACCAGTCAGCAATTTGTAGAAGGTAGCTCTCGATTTGGCAATGTTGATTCTGGAAAACAATCCATTACTGCAGGCACTGATCCTGATCTGAATCTCAATTGCTTCGATGACCACTTGAATAAATACGGCGAGGCCTATCACTTGGGTCAGGCCGATAATAGCGGTTATACTGTAAGCTTTTGCCAAGCTTACCCTGCCAAACACATTAAGTAATACAGACAGCACATTAAATATGAGGTATATAATTAACACAGGACGAATGAGCTTCTGATCAAAATTTGCCCTTTGCAACCTCCTGTAAAATACAACGCCCAGGTACAGCGAACCTAAATTGAGAATAAGCAGCCATAACCGCATCCATATAGCACTATGTACTACCACAGTAGTGAGAATGACTATCATATAAAGTACGACACTCAATAGCCAGTGTTTTAATTCTTCAGGTTTTACTTTTTTCCAGAAATAGGCTGTGAGCACCAGTAGCAAGAAGAATTGATTCAACTCAATATAAAATGCCGGTGACTCCGGTTCAAATAAGGGTGTAAGATTAAAAAGAAAAATTAATGACGCTAGTATTGGATACCGGTTCAGGTAGAGCAGGTTAACCTCTCCTATAGCCTCCTTCAATTCCGGGGAGGAAACTTTTTTCAAATTTCTGTAAACCCATACAAAAAATGCAACCGAGATCAGCAATAGCAGGATCCGGTTATCCCAGGTAGAACGGATAAAGTACTTCACGATCTTATTCTGCCCCTGAAAAGTTGAGTTCAGTAAATCTTTAATGCTGATATCTTCGGCTACGCGTGGCGCAGACCAGATATAAGGGGATTCTTTACCTAATTGCGACTTACCTGATATCTTTAACTGTTCATCCAGCATAGCCTGCAGGTTATTTACCCGGCTGGAACTAGCTGAAACATCGGCAAGCAGTGTACTCACCGAATCTAATTCTGTAGCTACCGTGCTTAACCCCAGTGCTAATTTTCCACGGACATCCACAATCTGAGTGGCATATAATTGCCGGTAACTGCTGTCGCCATCGTATTGAGCCAGGGTACTATCTTTACTGAAAGTTTTTAGCCGGAGCTGCTGCGCGAGCAGGTCGTGATGACGTGATGCCAGAAATGACTGCCAGTCCATTAATTTTGCACGGGAGTCTTTTAAAATGAGTCCATAACTCTGGAGACTCTTCATATCCAGCGTCTTATCTTTTGTTTCCAGATCGGCTTCCAGAGGTTCCAAATTCTGTTCCATTTCTTCCAGACCACTCCGGATACGCGCGATGTTAAATCCTTTTTGATTATTGATGTTTACTTCGTCAAGTGTTGCCTGTGCTTTTTGGATTTGGTACAAAACAGTATCCTGAGACGCAGGAAGCGTATCCCTAACCGGAAGAAGCTGGATTTGGCCAAATACTTCAGAGAAATTAAGACTTAAAAGTATAGTGAGTAACAGAAAGAAAGAATAAGGGCTCCTCAAGCGGCGTTCTGACATGGTGTAAATCTATAAACTAATAACTATCAAGATGCAAAATTGGTTTGTAAAATGAAAATTCCGAAGATTTCCACGCTTCCCTGCCTGTCACTAAAACAAGAAAAACCTGATTGTGGCATAAAAATTGGCATAGAAGAGAGCCAAACATGCTCAGATGAATTTACCGAAAGACCCTTTTTTCCAGGCCTTATTTCATACACCAATCCCCAGAATGATCTTGAAAGCCAATGTCCCGGATTTTACGATAATGGCATGCAATCAAGCATTTAAAGAAGGGAAGAATCTACAGGGAAGAGATATTACGAACCAAAGTCTTTGGGACGCATTTGTGCTGGAAAAATCAGATATGGAAAGTCTGAATAAATTCCGCGGGGCGTTAATCAGCGCAGCAGAAAAGAATGAAAAAATCACACTTAAAGAATTCAAATATAGTGTTCCAAACCCCGATGGAACGTTAGAACCACAATGGTGGCATATTGAGATCGTCCCGGTATCGGCTGACGGCACCAAAGTCGACTTCTTACTTTTCAGCACCTACAATATCACAGAACAGTTAATAAATATCCGGGAATATAAAAACAGAGAAATTGGGTATTTACAGCAGCAGGAAAGGCATATAGAAATAAGGCAACTTAACCAAAAGCTGGAAATCAGCGAATCCAGGGCTAAATACCTAATTTCTGAGGCACCTGTAGCGATAGGCCTGTTGTCCGGACGGGATATGATCGTAGACTCCGCTAATAATAAAATGCTGGAGATCTGGGGTAAAAATGAATCAATTATTGGACTCCCTGTGCTGGAGGCACTTCCTGAAATCATAGGCCAGTCCTTTCCCGACATCCTAAATGAGGTTTATACTACGGGCATCCCCTATTATGGCAATGAGAAGATGGTTGTTTTAGAATATGAAGGGGAACTCAAAGAAGTCTATCTCAACTTCGTCTATCAGCCAATGACTAATCAGGCGCACCAGGTAGACCATATTATGGTTGTTGCTGTAAATGTAACTGAAACTGTGCTTTCCCGTAAGTCAATTGAAAGAGCAGAAGAAATGCTGCGCCTGGCAATTAACTCCGCCGCACTGGGCACATGGTACATTGACATTAACACCAGGGATTTCATTCCTTCAACGAGGATGAAAGAGTTTTTTGGCTTCGAAGAGTCAGAAGAAATGACCTACGAAGCTGCAATGCAGCAAATTGAACAACCTTACAGAAATCTGGTTATTCAGGCTGTAGAGGACGCGATTGCGACCGGCACTAATTTCGATATTGAACATCCGGTTAAAGGTCGTAATGACGGAAAGTTGAGATGGCTTAAATCTACCGGAAGATTATATCCTGAGGAGCAAGGCAAACCGGCGAATTTCTCAGGAACCATACTCGAAATTACAGAAAGAAAACAGGACGAACAGCGAAAGAATGATTTTATCAGTATGGTAAGTCATGAATTAAAAACACCCCTGACTTCTCTAACTGCGTATATCCAGCTCCTATTAAATAAGGCAGAAAGGCGACAGGATGATTTTGCAGTAAACGCATTATCCAAAGCAAACCA
The DNA here is from genome assembly GCF_900103515.1 of Pedobacter antarcticus. Lineage (NCBI taxonomy): Bacteria > Pseudomonadati > Bacteroidota > Sphingobacteriia > Sphingobacteriales > Sphingobacteriaceae > Pedobacter > Pedobacter antarcticus. The sequence continues at coordinate 348,822 of NZ_FNGZ01000001.1, read as the reverse complement.
GCAGGTTAAAAAAATGGCTGTTATGATCAACGGATTTCTAAACGTCTCAAGAATAGGATCTGGTAAAATTTATCTGACTACACAGGAATTTGATTTTTCTGCACTGGTTAGCGAGGTTCTTAATGAAATGCTGCTTTTTACTAATACACATAAGTTTATCTTTATACCCTGTCCTGAGATTATTGTGTCTGCAGACAGGGACAAAATCGGGCAGGTGATTTCAAATTTCCTAAGTAATGCCGTGAAATACTCGCCCGCCGGAAAAGATATAACCATCAGCTGCTCTCTAAAAGAAAAACAGGTAGAACTACAGGTTAAGGATCATGGAATAGGTATTTCAATATACGATCAGCAGAAACTTTTTGAACGATTTTACCGGGTAGAGAACAAACACACTGCACATATCTCAGGCTTTGGCATCGGTTTATACCTTTGTGCTGAAATTATATCCCGCCATCAGGGGCAAATATGGGTAGAAAGTACCATCGGAAGTGGCTCGGAATTTCACTTCAGCCTGCCGCTGAAGTGAATCAAGTCTGAAAATTAAAAAAGAGCCCTGCGCGTTAGCGACAGGGCTCTCCAAAACAAAACTAAAAAAACTATTTTTAAAATCAGACGCCCCCGATAGACCTGAACAGACTTATCAGCGCAGTTCCTGAAGCCTTCTTCATCCGTACAAATTCCACTTCAGCATCAAGTACACTTCCCTGTGCAACGATAACTTCCAGATAACTTGCATATCCTGCGAGATAAAGGTCGTTGGCCGTAGAGAGTGCTTCCTTTAATTCCTTTACCTGTCTTTCCTTCAACAGCATAGCCTGATGGTAATTATCCATTGCACTTAACTGTGTGCTCACTTCCTGATAGCCCTGTAATAATTTCTGCTGATAGTTATAATATGCATTTAACTGGGCAGAGTTTGCCTGACTGAATTCGGTCTTTATAGCCGCTCTATTCAGCACAGGTGCTGTTAAGCCACCCAAAAATCCAGATGCTAAGGAGCCCGGAGAAAATAGTAAAGGCAATTTAAAGGCATTGTACCCGGAATATGCCGTTAGTGTTAGCGCTGGCAGCATTGCTTTTCTTGCTGCATAAATGTCAGCTTTAGCTGCTTTCAGTTCCAGTTCAGCTTCGCGGATATCCGGACGGGATAACAATACTGTAGAAGGCAGGCCCATATGAAGTCTTTGCGGGATTGCCACATTAAGCGTATTAGTATCTCTGGCAATCTTTACCGGATATCTGCCCATCAGCGTATTCAGTTCATTTTCTGTTTCTTTCTGAGACTGTCTAATTTCATATGCCCTGCCTTTAGTTCCCATTAACTGAGCCCTGAACTGACTTACGGCCAAAGCTGTAGCCCTTCCGCCAGCTAACTGCGCTTCTATGATCTCCACTCCTTTTTCCTGCAGTCTTATGTTTTGCTGTAAAATATGGGCTTCCTTGTCCAATGTCAGCAATTCAAAATACAAAAGTGCAACCTGACTGACCAGCTGGGTCTGGTACCACCGCTGCCCTTCTTTACTAGCCAGATACCGAAGAAAAGCAGCTTGTTTTCGCTTATTTAGCTTACCCCATATATCTAACTCCCAGGAACTTCTAAAGCCAGCAAAGAAATTCCCGGTGGGATTCGGGATATTTCTTTTGCTGTCAATATTCGGTGAAAAGTTGGTATCATAATTTCCCACCCCATCTATGGTGTATTTACCAAACTTATCAAGTCCGGCAGACAGATCGGCTTGTACTGATGGCAGTTGTCTGGATCTTGCAAGTCTCAGATTTGCTTCTGCGACATTAATGCGCTGCAACCCTGTTTTCATCTCATAATTGTGCAGCATAGCAGTATCAATCAATTCCTGAAGACGCTGATCACTAAAAAGCTCCTTCCAGCTGAGACCGTTCTGCGTGGTATCCGTCTGCCCTTCAAAGGCTTCTGGTATAGCCTGATGTCCGGTTAGCGCACTTTCTTTCATTCCTCCACAACCTGTGAGCAGTAAAAGTAGCATCAGGCTGCCCGCCATGCAGGACTTGTTCCATGTTTTAAAATTGATTTTATACATGAGCAGTAATTTCTTTTAGAGGTTTCTTTTTCTTGTTTTTATGCTGTTCCAATGCAGCGAAAATGGCGTAAAGGCCGGGGATCAGGAAGATTCCGAAAATGGTACCGAATAACATTCCCCCAACCGATGCAGTACCGATAGAACGGTTACCCAAAGCTCCTGCACCCGAAGCAAGGCATAATGGGATCAGACCAGCGATGAAAGCAAAGGAGGTCATCAAAATTGGTCTCAACCTGGACACTGCCCCTGCAATCGCAGATTCAATTACAGTGGCCCCTTCCTTCCTTTTGAGCTCCGCAAATTCGATAATCAGAATTGCATTTTTCCCCAGTAAGCCGATTAACATGACCAGCGAGACCTGAGCATAGATGTTATTTTCCAGGCCAGCGAATTTCAGGGTAAAAAATGCCCCTGCAATACCCGCCGGCAAAGACAATAATACCGGAAGCGGCAGTAGAAAACTTTCATACTGTGCGGCAAGCAGCAGGTATACAAAGACCAGACAAACTATAAAAATATAGACTGCCTGATTACCCGAAAGAATCTGTTCTCTGGTCATCCCTGACCATTCGATACTGAACCCCCTGGGTAATTTTTCTTTCGCAATCCTTTCCACAGCGGCAATCGCTTCACTACTGCTGAAACCCGCTGCAGCATCACCATTGATCATCGCAGAAGTATACATGTTATACCTGTTAATCTGTTCCGGACCATATATTCTTTCCAGGCTAATAAAAGAAGAATACGGCACCATCTCCCCCATACTATTCTTCACGTAGAGCAATAACAGATCTTCTGGTTTACTCCGGTATTGTGGATAGGCTTGTAACATAACCTTATACATTTGTCCAAAACGTATGAAATTGGTCGCGTAATAACTACCGATCAGGGTTTGCAGATTGCTCATCGCATTGTCTATAGTTACCCCTTTCTGAGCAGCCGCATCCTGATCTATATGAATCATATACTGCGGGAAAGTCGGATCGAAACCGGTAAATGCTCCAGCTATTTTTTCATCAGCACGAAGTGCGGCAACAAATCCATTAGTAATTTCTGCAGTTTTATTCAAGTCCTCTCCCTTATTTTTGTCGAGTAAGCGTAATTCAAACCCTCCGGCATTTCCGAATCCAGGTACTGTTGGCGGAAGAAAGTATTCAATTGTAGCGTCGCTAATACCTCCGGTGGCTTTCTGAAGCTGCTGTATCAGCTCATCTACGGATTCTTCCCTTTGATCCCAGGCTGTCAGGTTTATCATGGCCATTCCATAAGAAGCACCGGATATTTCACTCATTAAACTGTAACCGGCCAGGGTACTCACATTTTCCACGGATTTAAATCCTTTGATCTTTTCCTCAAAATCGATCAGAACCTTTTCAGTCCTTTCTACCGTAGAACCCGGCGGAGTGGTTACGTTGACATAGATCATACCCTGATCTTCTGTAGGTATAAATCCGGAAGGTAATATTGAGCTTCCCAACCAGGCAGCAAAACAGAAGAACACAAATAAAGCAATGGTAACCGGTTTACGGCCAACCAATGCAGATACTGTTCCGGCAAATTTTCTTTCTGTTCTGTCGTATCCCTTATTAAAGCGATTAAAGAATTTACCCATTAAGCTCTTTTTGGGAGACGAAGGATCATGCGGACGCAATAAGATAGCGCATAACGCAGGAGTAAGCGTGAGCGCGTTAATACCGGATATAACAATTGAGATTGCCAATGTCAATGAGAATTGCCTGTAGAACACGCCGACCGGACCGGAAAGAAAAGCGACCGGAATAAATACCGCCGACATAACTAAAGTAATCGCTACAATTGCTCCACTGATTTCACGCATGGCTTCAATCGTCGCTTCCATAGGCGGGAGATGCTTTTCAGCCATTTTTACATGGACCGCCTCAACCACAACTATCGCATTATCTACCACGATGCCAATAGCCAATACCAATGCAAACAAGGTGAGGATATTGATCGAGAAGCCCAGCACCTGGAAAAATGCCATTGTTCCAATCAAAGCGACAGGTACGGCCAGTGCCGGGATTAGTGTACTTCTGAAATCTTGAAGAAAAAGAAACACAATAATAAAAACTAGTATAAATGCCTCCACAAGTGTTTTAACTACTTCGGAAATACTGGCATCCAGGAACCGGGATACATCATAAGCATAATTATATTCCATTCCGGGTGGGAAACTCGTCTCTTTCAGTTCCGCCATTTTGAGTTTAATCTGTTCGATAACCTCGCTCGCGTTGGATCCAGGCCTTTGTTTAATCATAATAGAAGCAGAAGGCTTACCATCGGTTCTGGACACCATATCATAACTCATGGTACCAAACTCAATATCTGCAATGTCCTTCAGGCGGACAACCGCACCGGTTTCATCTGCCTTAAGTACGATCTTTTCATAATCCTCCTCTTTATTAAATTTACCTCCGTATTTTAATACATACTGTTTAACCTGCGTATCCTTTCCTGAATTTTCACCGGCTACCCCAGGTGCGGCTTCGATATTCTGTTTGCGAAGCACGTCAATTACTTCTTCTGTGGAAATATTGTGAGATAACATCCGGTCTGGTTTGAGCCAAACACGCATAGAATAGTCCCTGGAGCCCATAATCTGCACAAAGCCTACACCATCAATCCTTTTTAATTCCTGAAGGATATTGATGTCGGAGAAATTATAGATGAACTCCTCGTTCATATCTTTGTCAGAACTGGTTACATTCAGATAAAGCAACATGCTGTTAACCTCTTTTTCTGTAGTCACACCAGCCTTAATAACCTCTTCTGGTAATTCATCCAGAACGGTAGTTACTCTGTTCTGCACGTTTACGGCTGCCTGATCGGGATCTATTCCCACATCAAAGAAAACCTGGATTAGTGTTACCCCGTTATTACTGCTCACGGAGTTCATATAAGTCATGCCCGGCACACCATTAATTGCCCTTTCAAGCGGTGTAGCGACGGCTTTTGCACAGACCTCAGCATTTGCACCATTGTAACTGGCTGTCACAACAACTGAGGGCGGTACGATGTCCGGAAACTGGGTAATAGGTAATCTGAATAAAGCGAGCAGACCCAGTAAAATAAAAATCAAGGAAATCACCAGTGAAAGCACTGGCCTTTTTATAAAGTTTTCAACCATCTCGGAAAAAAATAAATGCAGCAGCCATCCCCCTTTAAAAAGGTTGGACTACCCATGAAAATTAGAAAATTATTTGCTAGCCAATTTGGTATCCTCCTGCTGAAAAACAGGCTTGATCTGTACACCATCCCGGATATTCTGGACGCCCTCGTAAACGATTACATCACCATCTTTCAGGCCGGAATCAACTACAAAGTATTCTGCAATTCTCATCGAAGGCACGAAGCTTTTCATTTTTACCTGCTGTTTAGAATCCATTACAAATACATAGTTTTTATCCTGAATTTCAAACACTGCCTTCTGAGGGACTAAGATGCTGTTTTGCAATTCGGAAACCAGCTGAATTTTACCCGAAGCCCCATGCTTCAGCATGTGATCTGGATTGGGAAATTTAGCCCTGAAGGCGATGGATCCGGTATTATCCGAAAATTTGGATTCATGAGTCTGAATCTTACCTTCTATCGGGTAAAGTGAACCATCAGATAAAATCAGCCTGGCAACTTTATTTTGAGCAAATTTGCCGTCAACGGTACGTTTGTATTCCAGATATTCATTTTCTGTGATATCGAAATAAGTATACATCTCCTGATTGTCAGACACTGTGGTTAAAAGGGCTCCTTCACTTACCAGACTTCCGGTTTTTAATGGAATACGGTCAATTATACCGTCAAAGGGAGCACGAACAGCTATATACGAAAGTTTATGATTAGCATCAGCGATCGTCGCTCTTGCGTCTGCAACCTTTGATTTTGCCTCGTTGAGTCTTGCCATGCCCAAATCAAGTTCTGATTTTGAAATCACTTTTTTATCAACCAGTGTCCTAATCCGCTCCATTTCTACCTCGGCAATTTTAACCGTGGTCATGGCACTGCTGAGACCAGCCTCGGCTTTGCTGAGTGCAATTCTGTACTCCTGGTCATTCAATTGAAAAAGCAGCTGGCCTTTTTTTACATATTGGCCCTCATCTACTAAAATTTTCTCTATAAAACCTTGTACTCTCGCACGGATTTCAACATTTTTAATAGACTGTATATCTGTGACATAATTATGTGCCAACGAAGTGTCTCTTGCTAGTAGTTTAATGACCGGAATTTCGCTGGGCACTTCGGCAGTCGTTGTTTTCTTTTCCTGACGGGAACATCCCGCAAGTATAATCAAGGCTCATATTAACCAGTTAAATTTCATGATACTATCTTAAAAATCAATAAAAAGACGGACAGTCCTGTAAAAAAGACTGTTCGAAACCTCCGGATCAGCATAGATCCGGATCAATAAATTTTTTAAAAGAAAAGGTCTAGAAAAGTGTTTGGCGAAACAGGTTGATATGCTGGGCTTTAGGAAACCACTCAGGTTCATACCTGTGGCCTGTTAAGGTGTAATCGTCAAAGATACGATAAGGATGGAAAAACTGATTTTCACAGAAAATGAAATTATCCAGCTGAAACTTAATGTTTTTGCCATTTCCAGAATTCGTACGATTATGGGTAATTGTTGCTTGAATATGCCGGAATAAACGGCTTCCGGCAAATGTCGATGCAGGCTCCAGCATTTCGTCATCAAGTGGATCATCATAATAATAGGAATGATGTATTTGTTTTACAGCCGCCTGATCGGATTCAAAAAACGTAAATGAGGAAACCACTAAAGCCAGCAAAATGAATTTAAGCCAGCTCACAGAATGAAAACTATACGGAGTGTTTATCTGCATGATCTCCCCAAAGATATTTTTTTAAATGGCACGGGACAAACTATACCTATAATTCTGGGTAAAAAAGCTATTTCAAACGTTAAGATGACAAATGTTTACTAAAAAACTTGATTTTAAGCGTTTATTATTCCATAAATTGGTATACGAGATCTACTTAATATAGTAGGCTATGTAAAATTGAATTGTGATGAACACGGTGCCTGATAAACGACGGATAAAACATTATTTCTGGGGTAATTCAGAAGGCAGTCATACGTTCAGAGAAGATGATGCGCTCTCTGTGAGACACATGTTTGTCGAAGTTAATGGCAGCGACCTACTTTATTACCAGACCACTTGTCAAACGATTCTTTATACACTTTATGGGATAGTTTCTTTTTATACTGACGGCAGGCAGATGGATATCCCTTGCGGAAAGGGTATAGTCATTCCCGATGGGACGCATTATCTTGTAGCCAACAGAACTTCTGATAAAATTGAGTTTTTAAGCATTGAGCACGCAGGTTTAAATGCTGGTCCGCAATGCAGCCTCACAACATTTAGTACAGAAAATATTTCCGTCTACGCTTTACTTCAGAAATACAGGTATTGTGCGGACCAGAATTGAGATTAGATTTAAACCGTTCTTCCCCTGTCGGGAAAGCGCCTTCCGTAAAGATGCCTTAAGTCGTAATGCGCATGGTCATATAAACGTTCTTCATCAAAGCCGGGGATGAGATCTCTTTCGGTTCTAAAAGTCTGGAGCACTGCCTGCTCACCTTCAGGAGTAAACTGGTCCGGATCATAAACCGGGGCCGAATTTAACTGTGCTATAGAAACACCCGGTATAAATACCAGGTCTGCACTTTCATGCAGTTCTGCCAAGCCTATCGGAATCAGGATCTTTCTCGGCTCATCTACAACAGCAACAGCATCTAGTCTGGCCACCAGGTATCTTACCTTCAACGCGGCGGGACTAAATAATAAATCATCGACCTCCCCTAGCCTTTCCCCTAAAAGATCTTTAATTTCCCACCCTTTTATATTGGGATCGCCGTCCGCGACTTCAAAATCGCTGCCGGTAATACTTTCTAAACGCCTGTATTCATAATTTTCTGCTGCAGTCATGGTCTGTTTTGTTTGTTTAATAATTTTATGGATTTGAAGTCGCCGGAATCGTCCGCATTCGGTCTGTGGATTCTCTTCCGTCTTTATTCAACAGGAAGTAAAGCAAACCTGCTGCTATAAAAATCAAAACTAACCAGAACCACCATGAGCTCTTCCTCTTGGGTTGTACATTTATGTCCGCCATCTTTTTTTTATTTGGTATTTAGCATTAACCCTCAGCATTTTAATTTGTTTAAAAATTCTCCTGAAAACAATTTCTCCAAAATAACGATTGTATTACGAAAGCTTAAACAAATCCCTAAAGCAATGGAAGAATCAAAAAACACACAACAACATCCAGATCCTACAGAAGAGATCCAGAAAAATATCGAAACGGTTACGCCAGACACAGAGAAAGATGGAAAACCAAATGATCAGAAGAATAACAACAGTCCTGAAGAAACACTATCGGATGATCAGGAAGATAAGCCAATTAAAAATACAGAACAAGATCAGGAGGAACCTGACGCAGAATTGCCGGAAGATCACGATGAAGAGAACCCTGAGGGTGATATAGAAACAGTAAGCCCTTAGGGGTAAATTGAACTGTAGTTAGTTTCTATAAATTAAGAACACATGTAATAAAGTCAATGGCCGCGGCTTTTCAAAAGACCAGAATCTTTTAGGAAAGACCAGCGGCCTTACGCTGCGATAAATATATTAATATGTTTACTTTTCGAAATGTAATGGGATATCACTGACTGAAATGGTCACAGGTTGCCTGGCTAAAAAATCATTAAGTCTGCACCTATTATCGGGCGATTTGAGCTAATCCTCCGCCAAACGAATGTCCTGTAAAGCTCAACTCCGCACCGCCTAATTTACTAATTATGCAATATAACGTCTTTGGGGTATCGATTCGATAATTCAATTAATTTATCTTTAATTTTCATCGGCAGGATCCAGAAAATTGCCCTTTTTAGATTTCATTAACTTTTGTAATGTCTTAACATCTGTGATATCTTGTCTGCGGCCGGAGACTTGTTTATTTTTCACCAGATCATTAAGGCCAATATAGTTGATGACAAGATCATTCTCGAGTTCTATCTTTTCCATGTTTAAGATTGCATCACTAAACTTAACTCCATCAATGAGGTTCAGCACGTCAATCCTTAATGGTGGATATCCGATCTGGCTAATTAATCCTTCTGTTAAAAAATCCTCCTTCTGGAAGCCTAGAGATTGCAACCCAAAATCATTGACGACTTTGAGCATTCGAATTGCATTTTCTTCAGATACGTTGATCCAAATATCGAGATCACCTGTGTGACGAGGCTTACCATGAAATGCCAATGCATAACCACCCACAACCATGTACTCAACACTATATTGGTTTAACAATTTAACAAAATCTTCAAAATCTTCGGCTAATGTCATGCGTAAATTCTTTTCTTTACCAGTTTAGTTTTATCCATTCTTTGTCCCTTTGTTAAAGATTGAGAAATGATATGAGTAACTGCAGCAGCACGCTCTTTTACCGGCCGACCCAACCAATATATCAGATCATGTTGTTCATCATTTGCATCTTTCAGCATAACCCTTCTTAATACAGGCGCTATCTTCCTTATTCGGGGTTCAGGAGCAGGTTTAGGCTTTAAAATAATATTTTTACGTTCTATTCGTATTTCCTGGTTTTCATAAGCGACTTTAGCCTTACTCAAATAATTACTAATGGTATTGTAATTAAACTGTGGATAGCTTAAACAAAAGTTCTTTAGATTAGAAAATACTTCAAAAGGATTCTCTGTATTATTTTTCCAAAAAACTACGATTACTCTTTTCCCCTGAACACTTAGTATTTCCATATACCAAATATAACAAATATCATAGCAATATTAGTCATATGAACAAAAATAGTCCCGATTGCCCCACCTTATGATCCTTAGCCCACCCGCTCAACGATCAACAACGCCCCTGTAGATAATTCCATAAAAAAGCAACCATTAAATAATGGTTGCTTTTTTGTTTCTCGATTATAAATATCAGTCCTGGAAGCCTAGCAAACCTGTATCGTTTTCACTTTTAATATTTCTCCCAGTTTTTCAATACGTGATGCCAGGTGTCCCTTACCAATCGCACAGTGATGCGCTGGCCCCTGCCTGTTCCATGCTTCGACAAAATTCCTTGCACCCAAAGAAAACCGGTAACGACTGTTGGTATTGCCAATTTCCAGAATACTGCCAGGCACAGATTCACCCTCAGCCACCAGAAGTTTCAATTGACCATCTCCTGTTTCGACAACTGAAAGCAACGTAACAGGACCATGGCTCACAGACATCTCCACGGACAAACCACTACCAACTTTACCATGATAAACCTGCAGGGGCCGCACTTTGATCTTCCCTTCTGCTATCCCCGGATGACAGGGACCGTCATGCCCCATCAGCACTACGTCGTCGGTAAAATCCATAGCATAATACTCTGTGAAGGAACCACCTGCGCCAAAACTGTCGAGAATTTTCATAGCTTGAACGTTTTTGATTTCGTATTCGCCAGCTACAGGTACATTACGTCCGGTCAGGAGCGAATTACCAAGAATAACTGAAGTTGTAGTATTCTCGTTAACCGGATTTCCACTTCCCTTATGGTAATAAGCCAGGGACCCCAATTGATATTTGCTGACCAGCTTATCCAGTGCTACCGCAGTCTGAGCTGCCCTATGTAACTCTTCCTGCTGGCAATCATCTTGAACATCAAATTCCGAATGAATATCCAAAAGCTTAGCAGAAACCTCTGTTTCTGTAACTTCCGCTCTTATACCTGATAATTCATCCACTTCAATCACCTCCATATGCCCGCCGAATGTGGCAAGCTGCAGAGCCAGATCAGTATAAATATCTAACATTCCACTATAATAGTTGCCCATTATCCCCATCCGGTTATAATACATTGTCTTTGCTACACCGGCAGCTTCAATCCATTCCCGGACCTGGTTCCAGACATGATCGTCATTCCGGAGCATACCCGTTATCTGGAAAAACGGAATTTTACTGCGGTTAAATACATTTGCTATTTCCGGAACAGCACAGGATGAACAATGTGCCAGCCATTCACCGGTCATTACCGTTCTATCAGTTAAATTATTAAAACTTTTATAATCTATACTCGCCTCTGGTGAAAGATTAAGTATAATAACCGGCACATTTGCTTTTCTAACTACTGGCAATACCGTAGATGATAATGCATAAGTAGGAACGTATAAAAATATAATATCTACATCTTTGATTTTAAATGTCGTTCCAGCTTCAAAAGCTTTTTCCGGGGTATCTATTAAACCCAGATTTACAATTTCGGCATCGAAACCCTCCATATTTACTGCGACCCGATTCAAATAATCTGTCAGTCTCGCCTTTAAACCGTCAAACTGCTCCCAATAAGCCTCCAGACCTATACCGAAGAGGCCGGCTTTCACCTTTGTTTTTGTATACATGTATTTTATTTTATTTCTCTGATTTTCTCTCTGACTATAGTCACAGGTCCTAACAGGCCAGACTCGAACAATGGTGTATCTGCCTTGTAAGGCTGCGATGACGTAAAAGTATACCGCCCACTGGTACGCGGTTGATTGTTTAGTAACCATGCCGGCCACTGGTCATTAACCACGCCGTCAAATGGTTTGTGCTCATCACCGATCAATCTGTTCGGCCATAAATTAACTATCTCAATGCTCAGCTTATTCTTCTTCTTTAAAAGGCCGGAAATATCAACTCGCCATGGCGCGGTCCAGACGACGCCCAGGTCCTTTCCATTAAGTTTTATTCTTGCCATATTTTTGACTTTACCCAAATCCAGATAGACCGGTGTTTCTGCTTTAAGATCCGACGCTGAAAGATCGAACTCCTTTTGATAAACTGCTGTACCTGAATAATATTTAATGCCCTCATTCTCATTTTTAGACCAGTCCGTTAGTGTAGGAAAAACCTGATTTGCCGGTCCGCCCCATAACGGGTCGAATTTTACATCCCAGGGACCTCCAAGCGTCAAAACAGGATCCAGACTTTTTTTCTTTTTAATTAGAGCAGGTTTCCAGGTGTTATCTGCTGAGAATAACACAAATATGCTTTCATAAGCATCCAGTTGCAGAGGAACCAATGTCTTTTGTCCAATCGTCTCAAACTGATCTGTGTGTGTAATCTTCCCTGTAACCGCATTCCAGAATTCAGGTGATCCTTTTACAGACCTGAATTCTGCTGTCAAATCCACTTGTCTGTCTGTTGTATTGGAAACAAAGTAAAGATCCCAGTTCTCATCAGTTCTGTGTGTGTACCTAACGGGGCCGTCTGCTTTAAAATCTTCGATTAGATCCAGGGCACTCAATATTTTAGCAGTCGTTTCATAACGTGGATAAAGACCATCGAGATTTCTACTTACTTGTCCACCCCAGATCAACTGCCCTTTTCCATAACTGCGAAATGTTTCCTGAGCCGGATTTTGTGAACCTCCCCAGATAGTTTTACTCATCGTCAGCACCTGCTGATCGCAGGCCGGATAATTAACGAGACTTGGCGATCTACGTGGAGGGCTGCCTACGACTGTTGCTCCTGCACTAACCAGTTCACCTATTTTCGTCAACAATGCCGGCGTCATAGATTCATAAGCAGGTAATACTAAAATCCGGTAACTGGCACCACCAGGAAATACTACGTGCTTATTTTTCACAGAAGCTTTTAATAACTGTAATGGTGAACAACCATCAAAATTATAACCTCTGCGGTCGCCGATAGTATCTCCAACGATGGCTGTTGAAGGCGGTACAAAGACTAGCGGTGAACCTTCAGGTGTCAGGTAAAGTATATCTGCTACCGTACGCCCCTGTTGTAACAGATATTGAGACCGTGTTACGTAATCATGATAGCTGCCTGCCATAGGCCACCAAGTCTGACTTCTGTCCCAGTGCACACCGTAAGGCCCCATAGTCGCTCCGGGTTTCAAAGAGTCAGGTAAGAACTGATTTTGAAAAGTATGGTATACGAAACGGTTTATCCCAGCCGCAAAAGCCCAGTCTCCCTGATTTTTGATTGACCCGGGATGTTGTTGCCAGCCTTCCCCCCCTTGCGCGGTGAAAGCCTCCGCAGGAATCAGTGATTTCCCCATTATATGGCCTATTGAAGTTGCCTCAATAACACTATAAGTCGAATTGAACCCAAAACCTTTACTCCAGAATTCTGCCATGGGCACATCTGCGACACTTCCCAGATCAAGATCTGAAGTCGGATTCATATCATAAGGCTCAATCGACAATTCCAAACCATGACGATGGGCATATTTCCTCACATGTTCTGCATGGTTCTCTAAAACCAGTTCCTGAGAAGTCTGTCTCAGGTCCCATAAGAATCTTTCACTTTCTTCTAAACTCCCCACAACGCTCCCGGCATAAACCGGGTAATACCTGATCGGATCATAACCTCTTCGCCGCAAAAATTCATTTCGGAAATTCGCGGTCCAGTTCTGTGCGCCCATTTCCCAGCTATCCATATGTAAACGCTTTAATCCGCCGCCATTACTTTTATTAGTCTTCCCTATTCTTTTCAGCAAGCTGCCTACGTAGACATCCAAATGTGCATTAATCGCAGTAGTATCAAATTTGTCTGCTTCAAAACCTAGACCAGGAAAGGATGCAGGCCGGGTAATAGCCCCATTATTACGGCTGACAAAACGCATTACCGTCCAACGTCCGCTGGCCGGAGTCCAGTTAAGCGTACCATCTGCCTGCATTTTTCCAGTCAGATCTATAATTTTGCTTTTCTGAATAGCAGACTTGCTGTTTCCTTTCAGCGCGGACGGCGAGGGCATTAATGCTCTCACCTCTCCTGAACTGTATGGTGCACGGTAAAAAAGCGCCTTTTCTTCATAATCTTCAATGGGACTTCCTTTTTCCACTTCCGGAAATGCCAGTACTGCCACATCTTCAAAATAATGCATCCAGTCCTTTTTGAAATCATCAGTGAGATTCCCTTCACCAAAAAATGGCTTCTTAGGTAGTGGCACAGGCAATACGATCTTTTTACCTTCGCCGCCTGATACCGAAACCTGGCTGGAGACCAAATGCTTCATAGATTGCTCTGGTTTAACCCAGGGGCCCCCGCTCCCTGTCCAGCCTGGTCCGATACCTAAAGTTATTTCAATCCCCAGTCTTCTGGCTTCCTTTTCGGCAAATACGAAAAGCGATTTCCAGGTTTCACTTAAAAAATCGACGTTACCTCTGGGAACGCCAACATTTACTTCCAGAAAAATCAAGTTCCCGATCCCGGCTTCTTTCATAGACTCCAGATCTTTAGTGATAGATGCTGCAGTCATATTCCCATCCATAAAATACCAATAAACACCAGGCTTGTAAACATCGGGTGGTTTAATAAAATTTGCGCGCAGGTTTTGAAGCGGTAATTGTGCATGGGCAGTAGATACGCCAGATAACAGAAGGACAAAGAAAATCCGCGGAAGTAAATGCATTTTTAAATTCATAGCTAAGTTTCGATTTCGTCAATATTAGTATCCCGGGTTCTGTGTTAAATTTGAATTCAGGAATAACTGTCTGTCCGGTATAGGAAAGAATGCTTCATAACCGTCAAATTTATAGTCATTCGGAGAAAAGGAAACCCCGCTTCGATCTACCGTCGGATCGGCTTTCTCGGACTGTCCATGTGCATTCATTAAAGCCGTTAACTGTGTAATTGTCAATGCTCTTTTCAAATCAAACCAGCGGTCATTTTCAAAAGCCAGCTCTACACGGCGCTCATGACGGATCGCAGTCCGGAAATCTTCCTGTCCCAATGCATTAAGACTTTTAAGTCCGGCCCTGGTTCTCACCTGATTAATGTACTGATAGGCATTCCCTGGCCCACCCTGTTCATTAATAGCTTCTGCCAGCATTAATAAAATATCTGCGTAACGCAGTACCGGCCAGTTATCATCAGTTCTTCCATCTATTGTATGCGGATGGTTATATTTGTTGACAAAAGGAATCCCTATAAATTCTCCTTTGGCGTTAGTATATCCTTCTTTCAACGCAACCGCCTTGCGCAAGTCTCCGGTTTCAAATTCGTTGATTATGCTTCTGGTTGGAATATTCCATCCCTGAGGACGACTCGTCGGAAAACCGGTAATCGCTCCCTCCGAACCTCGCGGCGCAAATGCATAGATAAAACTACTCCATTCTCCAAGGTTATTACCTCCCTGGTATTGTACCTCAAATAAAGACTCAATGTTATTTTTTCTGGCTGGATCAAACACAGCAGCGTAATCTCCCACCAGGGCATAACCTAGTGTTAAAACCTCTTTTAAAGTAAGCTCAGCTTTTGGATAATCTTTGATTGTCAGATAAACTTTCCCCAGCAAACCCAGAGCCGCACCTTTAGAAGCACGTCCGACGTCCGCAGCACCATATTCACTTCTGGCCGGTAAACTGGCAGCAGCCTCTGTTAAATCTTTAATAATCTGATTATAAACGACCTGCTCGTCACTCCGGACGGTTTTAAATGCTTCAGCAGAATTTTCGAGTGGTTCAGTCATTAAAACCACAGGCCCGAAATAGCGTACAAGATTAAAATAATAATACGCCCGGATAAACTGAAGCTCACCCTGATACTGTTTTTTTTTCTTTTCGCTGATTCCAGGCACGTCATTTAGTTTCAAAAGCGCATAGTTGATATTATATAAGGCGTTATAACTCTGACTGTACAGCTCTGAAATATTGACATTAGTCGCAGTTAAGTTCCAGAATTCGAATGCTTCCGCCCGGTCAGTCTGTCCCCTGTCAGAAGGATTAAGCTGAATGGTTGTATTGTCTGATGGCATCTCTGCAAAAACGTACTGACTATTCACATGATCCTGTAAAGAACTGTATGCACCGTTTACGGCCTGCTGAAATTCTTGTTCATTCTTATAAAACCTGTCCGCTGTCTTCTTCGTAGGGTCAGAGAGGTCGAGGAATGATTTTTTACAGGAAGTAATTGTCAGTACACAGCATACCAATGATATTTTATATAGATAATTCATGATGATCTCATTTAATTGATAATAGAATTGGATTAAAAATTAATTCTTGTGCCCACAGAAATTGTTCTCGGTACAGGATATGCCTCCATATCTCTGCCCGGACTAATCACATCGTTGCCATTATTAGCTCTCGCCCCATTAACTTCTGGATTATTACCGGGATATTTTGTGAACAGGAAGGCGTTGTCAACACTAACGAATAGTTTGGCATCAAAAAGGTTTCTGACTCTCGGAATGGTGTAACCCAGTGTGATGTTTTTGACCCATGCGTAAGTGCCGTTATAAACATACCTTGAATTTGATTCCCTGGTGAAATAGTAGGTGTTGGATCCTGCCTGTTTTCCCGCTCCAGGCTGTTGTTCAGATCTCCAGCGGTTCTGCACTTCTGAAAGCACATTAAATACCCCATCAATATTAGCGAGATTCATTTCAATAGCGCGGTAAAGATCTCCACCATATGATCCATTTAATAAAACACTTAAATCAAATCGTTTGTAACCGACATTCCAATTCCACCCCCAGGTAAACTTTGGATTTGGATTACCTATAACAACCATATCTTCAGTGTCATACGAAATAGTTCCATCTCCATTGCCGTCCAGATATTGATAGGTACCGGGAATATGGTTAGGATTATGCGGACTATTATCAATTTCTGCCTGGTTCTGATAGATACCCAACACTTTGTAACCATAGAATAATCCTACTGGTTTGCCCACCTGAGTAATATTATAACCATCATAGAATGCGCCGCTCAATAGTGAATTTCTATCGCCGTCAATTTCCAGAACTTTGTTTCGGTTAAAGGAAATGTTAAATCCAGTATTAAAAGTAACCTGATTAAATCGGTCTCTGTAATTTATACCAAGCTCCACGCCTTTATTCTGCAATTTCCCTATGTTAGTGATAATATTACTGAAGCCCGCTACTGCAGGCACTTCCACGTTCAGAAGCATATCTGTGGTCAGTTTGCGATAATATTCTGCAGTCACACTTATTTTATTTTTGAGCAGACTCAGATCCAAACCAATGTCAAGCTGTCTAGACTGCTCCCAACCTAAATTAATGTTAGGAAAAGAACCCACTGTCGCACCTGGTACAACAGTATTTCCAAACACATAATTACTGTTGTTGATATTAGCCTGCGGAGTATAGT
This sequence comes from Pedobacter antarcticus, assembly GCF_900103515.1. Lineage (NCBI taxonomy): Bacteria > Pseudomonadati > Bacteroidota > Sphingobacteriia > Sphingobacteriales > Sphingobacteriaceae > Pedobacter > Pedobacter antarcticus. The sequence continues at coordinate 331,612 of NZ_FNGZ01000001.1, read as the reverse complement.
TCCCTATATTATTGTTGCCTGTTATCCCATAACTTGCGCGAAATTTCATATCATCAACCCAGCTTAACTTAGGAAAGAAATTCTCCTGCGAAATACGCCAGCCGACAGATGCCGAAGGAAAACTTCCCCAGCGGTTGTTACTCCCAAATCTGGAACTTGCTTCCCGGTTAAACGCAGCAGTAAACAGGTATTTTCCTTTGTAGGAATAGTTAACACGTGATAAAAAGCTCTCAATAGTATAAGCAGCCATTCCAGAACTCCCATCTCTTTGGTTTGCAGCAGAAACATATTCGACCAGATCATCAGGGAAATTTGTCCCGTTTGCACTACCTGTATTTACCGTATTTTTCTGAAAAATATGTCCAACTGTTACTTCCAGTTTATGATCTTCAAATTTTGGTGAATAGGTAAGCAGGTTATCCATTCCATAATTCAGATAATTATAGAAAGCTTCATTGGCACTGGCCATTCGCGGTGGCGCATTGTTAAAGCCAGCAATCCCCGAAGGTGTAAAATCATGATTACGAACATCCTCCAGTTTTCCGTTCAGGTTAGTGCGGAAAGATAGATCCTTCACAGGTTTAATTTCGATATAAGCGTTAGCGGTCAAATTACCCTTATACTGCCTGTGCTGCTCTTCGTAAAGTCGCTGCACGGGATTTGGAAATCCGAAAATATTATCATGGCCCCCGATGTAATTATTATAAGATCCGTTTTCATTATAAACAGGTTCCCTTGGATCCATTAATAATGCCTGATCTACAATATTATTACCATAAGTTCCAGCAACAGCATCACTGTTCTTTGCCCAGGAATACGCTCCTGATAACATTAAACCTAAATTGATATAGTCATTAGGTCTGCCATCTAGGTTGGCTCTGGCGGTAACCCTGTTAAAACCGGTGTTCTTTAAGGCACCCTGCTGACTAAGATAACCCATAGACAAATAAGAACTGGTTTTCTCTGAACCGTTACTCAATGAAATATTGTAATCACTGAAGGGCGCATTCTGACGCAAAATTTCTTTATACCAATCGGTCGAAACCGTTGTCTTTTCAGGGTAGCGGAAATCTTCGGGAATTTCTGAGATTAACGGTTCCCTGTTTTGAAAATAGCGAATCTTATCTGTGAAAATTTCTTGCTGAAATTGTGCAAATTGAGGGCCATTCAGCACTTTAACACGACGGGAATCCGGTACATTGGCAAATCCATTATTGGAACTTACCGTTAGTTTAAACCCATCCTTTTTGCCACTCTTAGTAGTAATCAGAACAACACCATTCGCTCCTCTGGAACCGTAAACTGAAGTTGAAGCGGCGTCTTTTAAAACGGTGATACTTTCTATATCGTTTGAGTTTAATGCCGTACCGACACTGGTACCAACTGGAAAACCGTCGACAACATACAAGGGATCGCTGGTAGCACCAAGGGAACTATTTCCCCGGATTTCTACCTGCAACTCCTGTCCAGGCTCTCCTGTGGTTTGTTTAGCGACCACACCCGCTGCCTGTCCCTGCAATAGTCTGCCGACATTAGATGCAGGAATACCCTGAGATTTGGACAAGTCTATTGCGGATACAGCACCGGTGATGTCTCCTTTACGTTGTGATCCGTAGGCAAGGACCACAACTTCCTGCAATCCTTCAGCAGATGCAGAGAGTTGAATTTTTAGATTTGTCTGATCTGTGACAAGGACCCGTTGTTCTGTATAACCAATAAAACGGATGATCAGCATTGATCCCTTAGTGGCACTGATGGAAAAGTGTCCTTTGCCATCAGTTTGTGTAATGGTGTTTGAACCCATCACTGCAACAGAAGCACCTGAGACCGGTCCTGAACCGGCGGCGTCGGTTAAAGTACCGGATACTTTCACAACGGTCTGTGCCTGACCTTGTAAATAAAATAATAATGCGAGAGCCATTATTGCGAAATGTTTACCCGTCGCAAAAAGCAAAAGTCTTTTTCCCATAATGAAGATGGTTTAATAATTAGGTTAATATTTGGTTGATTTCAAAAGTATCCGAATAGCTCCTTCTGTTAAATGGTTATTCTGATAAATGAACTGCTGTTTCTGATTAATAGTGAATCATTTGTGCAGGCTGAAACAGGCTGTCGTATTAACGATGCTTTCGCTTAATGATAATTTCCGGGAGAAGAATTAACAAACTGATAATTCGTATATATTTTTTGATACAAAGGCCTCCCTTCTACAAAGGATGCTTATTTTTATATTTTAAAAACCGCAAAAAACAACCAAATATAAAACCGGGAATTTGAATGAATGGCCATGATAAATTTTTACAAATACCTGCCTGTTAGTAAAGAAGATGAGAATTGGGGTTTAAGTGTATTGAATGCGGGATGTACGCGTACTGAAGCCTCTGATTGTTATCCGTTTGAAGGGCATCCTGCACCGCATAATTTTAACTGGAATACTTGGAGAGTTCTGCAGGAATATCAGATAATTTATATCACTAAAGGACAAGGTCTGTTTGAATCTGCCAGTCTAAAACAGACACAGGTCAAAGCAGGTACCGTAATTGTTATTTTCCCCAATGAACGGCATCGTTATAAACCAGACAATCAAACCGGATGGGATGAATATTGGGTGGGCCTTAAGGGCAACATTATAGACAACCTCGTCCAATCCGGGTATTTAAGCATTGAAAAACCCTGCCTATACGTGGGTTTTAATGAAAATATTTTTAATCTCTACAATTGTATAATCGACAAGACAAAAGAAGAAAAACAAGGTTATCAACCGCTGGTATCTGGTGCGGTACTGCATTTGATTGGGGCATGTCACGCGGTAATTAAGCAAAGTTCAACCGAAAACAAAGAAGAAGAAACCATTATTAACAAGGCGATGTTACTTTTTCGTTCAAATATTAACAATTCATATTCACCCCAGCTTGCAGCTCAGCAGCTTAATATAGGATACTCTTCCTTCCGTAAGTTATTTAAAAACTATACCGGACTTTCTCCGGGACAATACTATCTGCAGCTTAAAATAGAAAAAGCAAAGGAAATGTTATGCGGGACAAATTTACCAATCAAAGAAATCTCTATCGAATTGAATTTTGACTCCAGTTTCTATTTTTCAAAAATTTTTAAGAAAAAAACAGGCATCAAACCAACCGATTACAGAAAAAGAAGTCAGGAGCCTGCCTAATTAAACATAATAGCAGACTCCTGTTTACCAACAATCCGATTTATTGTATAAATACGGTTTTGATGTTTACGAACTCTCTGATCCCATATAAACCGAGTTCCCTGCCGTAGCCACTTTGATTAATCCCTCCAAAAGGTAATTTAGGGTCTGACTTGACATTCGTATTTACAAAACAAGAACCTGCCTGCAACTGATTTCTGGCAATGTCTTCTGCCAATGCCGCATTTCTGGTAAATACGGCCGCACCCAAACCGAAATTTGTGTCATTCGCGATCCTGACGGCATCATCAGTATCTATTGCGGTAAAAATGGCGGCGACAGGTCCGAATATCTCTTCTTTATAAACGAGCATTCCCGGTTTAATTCCACTAAGGATGGTTGGCTCGTAAAAGGCATGATCACCAGGGAAATCAGGAATATTTCCACCTAATATGCATTTTGCACCCTGACTAATACATTCTTGGACCTGACCATGTAATTCGTCCCTTAGATCTGCCCTGGCCATTGGACCCAGATCTGTACCGGCGAGCAGTGGATCACCCGTTTTTTTAGCGGCCATGTGGGATCTGAAGAGTGTGGTAAACTCTTCTTCCACTTCTTTCACTACGATAAAACGTTTAGCTGCGATACAACTCTGCCCATTATTAATTAGCCTTGCTTCGGCACATACTTTGGCTGCCAGTTCGATATCGGCGTCAGCCAGCACAAGGTAAGGGTCACTACCACCGAGCTCAAGCACAGTCTTCTTCAGTAATTTACCCGATTGTTCTGCCACACTCATTCCTGCAGCTGTACTGCCGGTGAGCGTAACAGCCTTAACTAGCGGATGCGCAATCACTTCCTCTATATATTTACTGCTGGTAATTAATACATTAAAGATATTTTCTGGAAACCCTGCGTCTTCCACTAAAGCCGAAATAGCCAGTGCACAGCCAGTAACATTAGATGCATGTTTGAGCAGACCTGCATTACCGGCCATTAAAGCCGGAGCGAGGAAACGAAATAACTGCCAGAAGGGGAAATTCCAGGGCATGATAGCCAGGACTACTCCTATTGGCTGAAAAGTGACATAACTTTTTCCTGCAGCAGTTTCGACTGTCTCATCCTTCAGAAAACGTTCTCCCTGAGCTGCATAATATTGACAGACTGCTGCACACTTCTCAATTTCTGCAACGCCATCTTATAATGGCTTTCCCATTTCTAAGGCCATTAATCTGGCCAGATCCTGTTTTCGTTCCAGTAACAGTTCGGCCATTCTATCCAAACCGGCTGAACGGGTCTGCCAGGAGGTTTTCCGGTAATCCAGCCAGGACTGATGGGTAAGTTCTACTTTTTCTCGGAGCTGATTTACAGTGTCTGCCGGATATTCTTGAATAAGCTCTCCGTTAACTGGATTAATAGATGAAATTGACATAAAAAATGGTTTTTATAGAAACACTACGGTCAGAGGAATGTTTGTCATCGATATTATTTGGAGACTTTCGTTGTTATCAACTATATGCCCTAGTATTCTGCTGGTTTAATTTGTGGTTAATACAAAGTTCCTTCGGAGTTTGTTCACACTTCGTTCATTGTTCCTTCAATCGGAATTGAAGAAATATCGAATAAAAAATATACAAAACAAGAATTAGATGTAAACTAAATTGCTTATTACGCATAAAAACACTATATTATATCTCAGAAAAGAAAACATTTTTAATAAAATAAAATAAAAAATATGGCGAGAGTGAAAAATGGCCTTCTAGGCATGGTAACAGGGAAAATCGGGCCACTGGTTGTTTATTCTATGCATGGAAAGGTTTATGCGAGAACGACTCCATCTGTTGTTTCCGGGAAACTAAGATCTCTGGCACAACAGGCACAGAACTACAAACTGAAGTTAATAACGGGTTTACTAAACTCCTGCATAGATTTTATAAAAATAGGATACAGAGCCAAAAGCATAATACACAATAAAACGACCCACAATCTAAGTCAGTCGTATCATCTGAAACACGGAGTAACCGGCACCTTTCCTGAACAGCAGATAAACTGGGAAATGGTACAGCTGAGTTCCGGATCATTGCCTGCTCCGGAAAACTTAACCGTAAGCCTACAGGATCAAAACATCACACTCCATTGGGAAACCAAAACTAAATTAATGCATGATGAGGCCAACCAGCAGACTATGATATTACTCTACTGTACCGACACGCAACAAGTGTATTCAGAAATTTATAAAGGCAGTAAAAAAGACAGGCAGCAGACTCTCGCCTTAAAAACAAGGACCGAACTGGGTTATACCTACCATCTGTATTTCTGTTTTAAGAATTTGCTTAATGATGAGGTCTCAGATAGCGTATATGGTGGTTGTTTACGCCCCTGACCCATAAAGAAAAATGGTCATACTTCTCGGACCGTGTGCACCAAGAACCAGCGACTGCTCAATATCCGCTGTCTTGGAAGGCCCCGCGATATAAGTACCAAAACCATATTTCTGAGATTCCAGACCGGTTATCCTGCTGGCTTCATGCATGTCTGCAACCAATACCGAAATATCGACAAGCATGTAGATATGCTGCGTAATAAAAGGCAGCGCTCTGATAATCAATTGCTCGTCGGTGATCCATAAGGCTGAATTTTCCGCCACAGCAACAAGAGGTTTGAATATAGCTATATCCAGGTCGGCGTAGCGGTGTGGATCCTGGTCTTTTCCAGGATAAATGAATTCATCAGATGACAGTTCAGGAACTGTACTCAGTACTTTCTGACCTGGTTTTATAGTATTTTGCAGAAGCTCCACGGCACCTTCAAATGTATCTGCGGTATGTACCACTGAACCGATTCCAGTTGCAATGCGAATAAACTGTCCCTTTAATTCAGCTGCCGGAGCCTGCGGAAAATACAGTGAAGGAGGAAGTGCAGAACTTTCTGGTTGGTTATGTCTTAAGGCAGCCAGAATATTTGCCCGGCTTTGTAGTGATAGCGGATCTTGCATGGGATGGAATTTCTGGGAAATTATTTCTTCATTTTTTTGTACCACTCAGAGAATGACTGCTCAGGCGGAGCCGGCATTTCACGTTGCTTATACCAGGGATTGAATTTATTGTTCATCGCAAACGGCGCATGCCTGAGTAACCACCTGCCGGATTTACCAGCGATACGATATGCAGAAGGCGAAGACAATAATAAACTCATCCCCTTCATACTTAATTTTTTAGCCAGATCGGCATGGCCTTCCTGAACAATTACCTGACGCCACTTATAAAGCTGCTGATGAATGTCAATTTTTACCGGGCACACATTACTGCATGACCCGCACAGTGTAGATGCAAATGGAAGGTCTGCATATTTTTTACGGTCCAGATTTGGTGCAAGGATAGCTCCTATCGGACCAGAAATAGTGTAATGGTAACTGTGTCCCCCACTTCTGCGATAAACAGGACAAGTATTCATACAAGCACCACAACGGATACATTTCAGGGATGCCCTGAAATCTTCCCGGCCCATATGCTCAGTTCTACCGTTATCGACCAGGACCAGGTGTATTTCCTGACCGGGAGCAGGCTTCTTAAAATGGCTTGAGTAGGTTGTAATGGGCTGTCCTGTCGCACTTCTGGTTAGCAAACGCAGGAATACACCCAAATGTGCTCTCTCCGGGATAATTTTTTCAATACCCATACTTGCAATATGAACGTCGGCAAGGTGGGCTCCTAAATCTGCATTACCTTCATTTGTACAGACTACAAATTCACCTGTTTCTGCAATTGCAAAGTTAACTCCGGTCAATGCTGCCTTGCTGGTTAAAAACACTTCGCGTAAATGCTGTCTGGCAGCTTCGGTTAAAACTTGCGGATCTGATTCGCCAGCTGCAGTTCCGAGATGTTCGTGGAACAACTCACCTATTTCCTCCTTTTTTTTATGAATACACGGTAGCACAATATGGCTTGGAGGTTCTTTGGCAAGCTGCACGATCCGCTCGCCTAAGTCTGAGTCAATCACACTTATTCCCTTTTCTTCAAGAAAAGTATTCAGGTGACATTCTTCGGTGAGCATAGACTTGCTCTTCACCAATTGCGTAACCTCTTTTTCTTTAAGAATACGATATACGATTTGATTATGTGCGGCAGCATCGGCGGCCCAGTGTACCTTGATGCCATTCTCTAACGCACGTGCTTCAAAGTTCTCCAGATAAGCTGCCAGTCCGGATAATACATTATTTTTAATTTGAGACGCGGTCTCGCGCAAAAGCTCCCATTCCGGAATCCCATGTGCAGCTTTATCCCTTTTTTGCCTGATCCACCATAGGGTTTCATCATGCCAGTCTACACGCTGCTCATCTGCATTGAAACCACCGGCAAGTTCTGAATGTGTTTGTTTTCCTGCTTCTATAGCCATTATTCTGCATTTAGGATTTCTGCAATGTGCAATACCTGTACTTTACCCCCATCTCTTTTTAATATCCCTTCCATATGCATCAGACAACTCATATCTGATCCGGTTATGAAAGTTGCACCATGGCTGAGATGATCTTTTAATCTGTCCTTTCCCATCTTTACAGAAACCGCTTCTTCGGCCACGCAAAATGTTCCGCCAAAACCGCAGCATTCATCTTCCCTGCTGAGTTCAACGAGTTCAAGTCCTTTCACCAGTTTAAGTAATTGAAGAGGTTTGGAATAAAATGGTGCTGCCAGTTCTGACATCTGACTAAGCATTAGCCCACGCTGACCGTGACAACTTTGATGCAAACCGACTTTATGTGGAAAGCTGGCATTGAGCTCCTGCACGCCGAGAATATCGACCAGAAACTCGACGAGTTCATAGACCTTTTTACGAATTCCGATGGCCATTTCAGGCTGTTTTTTGTCCTTGAGGTGTTCTTTGACGTGCAGTACACAACTGCCTGAAGGTGAAACAATATAATCGAACTCACTGAACTGATCTATAAACAGGGTATTACATCCGTCCGTCAGATGTTCAAATCCGCTGTTTGCCATAGGCTGACCACAACAGGTCTGATTTTCCGGATAAGTTACATCCATTCCAAGTTTAGTGAGCAACTGATAAGTGGCTATTGCTGCTCCCGGGTAAAACTGATCTACATAGCAGGGAACGAACAGCCCTATGCGGAGAGATAACGGGTTATCGGGCATTTGTTAAAGATGTGTTGGTTTGAAGGGTATCTTTCCGGCATAATATTTCAATTCAATAATGTGATCCGGTATGGGTTGTGTATTCCAGTGCTCATGTATAGCTAGAGCTGCTCCAATAGCACTAGCCTGAGCCATCGATGCAGCATAGACTTCCATTTCAGAAAAAAAACGTGCAAGAAAGTTCATGTATATTTGGTTTTTGCTGAAACCTCCGTCAACGAAGATTCGTTTGAGCTGTTTACTTTTCATGACAAGGCGGGAAGATACAAATTGCTGCTTCACAATATCGAGTATAAAATAATAATAAGCTTCTTCGGCAGTCTTAAATCTGTTTAACATTTTCTTGTCAAAACCAGAGGTCTTGCTCCATTTTAAATTCTCCGTTTTCTCTGCGTTTTCCTGAAAAATCCTTTCAGCTAATTCTGCATTTAAATGAAATCCGCGGTAAAATCCGGTGTGCTCGTTAAAATGTTCTGCAATTCGTTTTACCTGTTGCTCATGTTCATAACCCGCAAATATTCTCGAAGCTGCTACCGCCTTACCCTTGTACTGTAAATAACAAAGGCAGTCTTGATCGAGCTCCTGAGCGGTAAGCACTTCCTCCCTGAACGGATTCATTGTAATACACCAGGTCCCTGTAGAGATCAATATAAATGGTTCGTGGAAATTAATCAGATAAGGAATCAAAGCAGCAGAGCTGTCATGTAAGCCGGGACCTGCCTTAAAGCTGTGTCCATCTAATTCAACATCAAATGCCTGATCTTCGGTCATCAAGGGAGCTAATTTCTTATCAAGTTCTTCTTCGATAACCCAAGGGTGATAGTTCTGTTTGCCAAAATCCCATAACCGGGTGTGACAACCAATACTGGTGAGGCCGGAAACCGCCTGACCAGTTACCATAAAACTAAGGTATTGTGGCAGATGCAGGGCATAACGGATTTTATTGAATAGCGCTGGTCTTTCATTTTTGACACGGTAAAGCTGCATTCCCGAATTTAAACTCCCCAGTGCCGGAGACGAGGTTTCAGCTGCAATCCTATCTCCCTGCCCATATTTCTTGTCAAATTCATTTTGCAGGTCAAGGGGGTAAGACTTCAAATAATTATATAGGGGTGTCAGCGGCTTTCCTGATTCATCGGTAAAAACGAGACTGGCACCATATCCGGAAAAATTCACGGCCCTGACCATAAAATCCTTTCTTGCCAATAATTCATGCAGCGCATTAAAAACCGAAGAGCGAAGACTTTCCAGATTTTCGCAGACATCTCCATCTTCATCATAAGTTTCGGTAAAACGTGCAGAACGTTCATAAACGATCTCATAATCTTCGTTGAAAACAAAAACCTTTTTATTGGTTTTACCGACATCGAATATAACTATAACCGGAACTGCCATCATTATAATCCTGTTGCTACCGTTTTCAATCCGCGCTCGCTGATCAGTTGCTGACGTATCTGCAGTTCACGATACAATCCTACCGGATTCGCTGCTCCTCCCGCCCGCAACCTCGCTTCACGAACCACGGGTCTGAGGTCTGTACGAAAGGCATCCTGCAAAATCTCCTGACATAAAGTAACATCGTTATTGTCCTGAGCCGCTGTTAAAGCGTCGCGATCTACCAATAATGCCTGCGCATAAGCAAGCATTATTGCATCTACCGATTGTAAGAGATCTTCCAGGGGGTCTTTCACATTATGAGACGCGTCAATCATCCAGCCCAGACCAGTCGCATGGTCGAGTCCTCTGGCATCCAGACCTTCGACGAGCTCATTAAATATCAAAAATAACTGATAAGGTTTAATGCTTCCTGCAGTAAGATCATCATCTCCATATTTAGAGTCGTTGAAATGGAATCCGCCGAGTTTCTCTTCCATCATTAATAAAGAAACGATCTGTTCAATATTTGCATTTGGTAAATGATGTCCCAGGTCTACCAGCGTAAACGCCTTTGGTCCGAGTTTATTCGCGAAAAGCAGTGATTGTCCCCAATCGCCAATTGTAGTAGAATAGAAATTCGGTTCAAATGCTTTATACTCCACAAAAACTTTCCAGTGTTCCGGTAGAGCCGCATATATTTCCTGCAGGCTCTCCAGTGTACGCTGAAATGCTTTTCTGAAATTTAACTGCCCCGGAAAACAAGAACCGTCCGCCAGCCAAATAGACAATGTATCTGAGCCGAGCTCAATGCCCTGGCGGATCACTTCAATATTATGTTCAACTGCCTGTTTACGTACAGCAGGATCTGCATGGTGTAAAGAGCCGAATTTATAACTGTGTGCCTGATCTGGCTGATCCTGAAAAGTATTGGAATTCATCGCGTCGAAGAGAAGATTATAGTGTTGCGCCTGCTGTCTGATTGCAGCGTAGTCCTGCGGTACGTCCCATGGAATATGCAATGAGGCAGCACCGCTAGACTGGTTTAAACGATGCAGCAGGCCAATGTCAGCTAGCTTTTCGTCAAGGCTGCGTGGCTCTCCTCCGCCGGAGAAACGTCCGAAGCGGGTTCCTCCTGTGCCTAAAGCCCAGCTTGGAATCGCGACCTGAAAGCTAATGAGCTTACTGATTACTTCTTCAACCCGTTGTTGTGTAGCAGCTATAAAGTTAAAGCTCTGCTGATGTGCTTTAGAAGCCCTATCATTATGCGCTTCCAGTTGATTCTGTGTAATTTCCATACGGTCCTCTTTTTAATTCTTCAATTTTAGGCTTCCTTACCTCACAAATGCCATGGCAACCCCGCCATCAATATTTAATACATTACCTGTTGATTTATTCAGCTGTCCTCCGACAAAGACAAAACAAGCATTCGCTATATCTTCCGGCAGAATAATTTGATTCAACAAAGTCCTTTTAGCGTAAAATGCGGGCAGGTCTTCTACTTTAACCCCGTAAGCTTTAGCCCTGCCGGCGGCCCAGTCACCTTCCCAAACCTTACTGTCTGAAATGACGGCATCCGGATTTACAACATTCACCCGAATCTGATCTGCGCCTAATTCAGCAGCATTCAACCTGCTCAAATGTAACTGAGCGGCTTTCGCAGAACCATATCCTGCGTTGTTTGGTCCTGAGACTAGTGCATTTTTACTAACTATATTGATAATATCACCTCCGGTTCCCTGCTTACGCATCATTAAAACAGTTTCCTTAGTTACATTAAACTGTCCTTTCACCAATACATCATATAATAAATCCCAGTCTTTGTCGGTATGCTCTTCAATTGGCTTGGATATCGATAACCCGGCACAGTTAACCACAATATCCACACCGCCGAAAGCGATAGCTGATTCTGCGAATGCTTGTGTGATAGCCGCCTGACTGGTTACATCTAGCAAGGCAGAAGCAAACGCATCTTTCCCGTAATTGGCACTAAACTCTGCAACGGCCTGTTCCAGTCGCGCAGCATCGTTATCGTTGATCAATACAACAGCTCCTTCTTCGACAAACTTTTTAGCAATTGCTTTGCCTATTCCGCCTGCGCTTCCGGTAACTAATGCTATTTTTCCGGAGAGTGCTTTAGGTTTAGGCATCCGCTGTAGCTTAGCCTCTTCGAGCAACCAGTATTCAATATTGAAGGCTTCCTGACGCGGTAGTGCGGTATAGCTTGAAATTGCTTCCGCTCCTTTCATTACATTAATTGCATTGGTATAAAATTCAGCTGCCACCCTGGCTGTCTGCTTATCTTTCGCAAAAGAAAACAGTCCGATGCCAGGGTAAAGCAGAATAACAGGATTGGCATCGCGGATAGCCGGGCTATTCTCCTGTTTACAGGTCTGGTAATAAGTTCTGTACATTTCACGATAGGCTTCAAATGCACCTTTCAGCTTATTTTTGACTGCTTCAGTATCCCGCAGATCTTCATCCGGTTCGAGTTCCAGTACCAAAGGGGAGATCTTAGTACGCAGAAAATGATCGGGGCAACTCGTACCCAGCGGCGCCAAACGTTCCAGGTCGTGGGAATTAATAAACTCCAGAACACGCGCATCATCGCTGAAATGCCCAATCATATGACGTTCACTAGAACAGAATCCTCTCAAAACGGGCGCAAGAACTGCTGCCTGATTTCTGCGTTGTTCTAAAGATGCGGAACTGATCCGCTGACCACCGAAAACGGGAGATTTCTTACCGAAATTTTCCTCCAGATAAGCGGCGCATTTTTCTACCACTTCCAGAGTATTCACATAACTTTCATAAGCTGTGTCGCCCCAGGTGAACAATCCGTGTGATCCAAGCATGATACCCCGGATACCCGGGTTCTCATCCAGACATTGTTTCAGTTGCAGTCCGAGGTCGAATCCTGGTTTTTGCCAGTCAACCCAGCCTATCTGACCCTGAAATAATTCTTCTGTAATCTTCTTCCCATCTTTCGCCGCTGCAATTGCAATAGCAGCATCCGGGTGCAGATGATCAATGTGTTTGAAGGGTAAAAAGCCATGAAGTGGCGTATCAATTGAAGGCGCACGGGAATCCAGGTCGTAAATACAATGGTTGAATAACTCTACCATTTCGTCTTCATGTGCGATTCCCCGGTATACTTTGCGCAGCTCACGTAACCGTTCTACATATAATGCAGCCAGGCCATTGCGTTTGAGTGTCCCTATATCGCCTCCTGAACCCTTAATCCACATGATTTCGACCGGATCGCCACTAAGCGGGTCGGCTGCTATAGCTTTGCAGGAGGTATTTCCACCGCCGTAATTTGTTAGTCTCAGGTCGGCCCCTAATAAGTTAGACCTGTAAATGAGCAGGCCAACCTCATCACCTTCCAGTTTATCGGCTTCTGCCTTGTCCCATAAATAATTGACGTGCTTGAAACGGTCTTTTTCGTCAGACATAAAATTTAATTTGATTTCTTTTTCTATTTAATTGAATTTCCATACCCTACAATCAGAATGGAAAGGATAATACATGCTATTCCGACTAGTACGGTATTGAAAGTTTTTCTACTCACAGCAGTCCACTCTTTAAGAACCAGCCCCCAAACATTGGCTACCAGGATAATGAAAGCCATATGCAGAATCCAGGAACTTGCACCGTTACCTAATTTACTCTCTGCCATACCGTAAAAGAAGAACTGTAAAAACCAGGTAATTCCGGCAAGGGCAGAAAAGATGTAATTTGATACCAAAGGTGTTTGGGTATTCGTATAATCTTTAAATGTTTTATTTCTGGTATTCAGTACCATACACCAAAACAAATTGGTGGTCAACCCACCCCAAAGTATAATAACATAAGTTACATTATTCTGAAATAAAAATTCACCTTCTCCGGGGTGCAGCGTTTGCCAATATAAATTGGCCTCATGCGCCATATCTTTCCCAGCATCTATACCAAAGGCAAAGCAGGAACTCAGAATCCCTGAAATAACGGCTACGGTTAGTCCCAATCCTATTTTAAATTCCTTGCTTTCTGCGGTCGGGTGCTGCCCTTCAAGATCCTTTTCCTTAGCCATACCTGCCTTTCCGCAGATGATAATACCAACAACACAAACGGCAAGTCCAAGGATAACCAGCTGTCCCCAGGGGCTGCTGATCATATCTGTGAATGTATCCTTTCCTGCTTTTGGAAAGAAATTGTAATAAACCGAGGGCAATAAAGCACCAAAGACAGAGCTTAGTCCCAGGATAATTGAACTTCCCAGTGACACGCCAAGATACCGGACACCTAATCCGTAGGTTAACCCTCCAATACCCCATAACACACCAAACAGATAGGTGAAAAGCAATATATTACCAGACGTATGGCTAATTATCGCCGAAAAATCTGGTATAGTCATGTAAGCAGCCAGTGGTGGGATAATTAACCAGGAGAAAATGCCGCCCACTATCCAATAGCTCTCCCAAGCCCATCCTTTGACCTTTTTAAAAGGGATATAAAAACTGCCAGACGCAAAACCACCAATAAAATGGAATAACACACCGAGTATAATTTGCATAAGTTCTTTATTTGGTTAGAATATTCAGCGATATTAATTTTTTAGCCCGGCTTAACTGTCATTGACTGTCCTGCCCCACAGCTCTTTTTTGAAATTAAAGGGATTTTCTTAACTGAAGCTTGAAAGGGGCAGCATAACTTTGAACGGAATGTCCCAGCGCAATTGCCGCTGCCATTGTCCCCATCATCTTGAAATCTGTTGAAATTGTCGTTATTCCGTTAAGCAGGAATTTCTTAAGCGGAGTTTCATTGTAGGAAATAATACCGACTTCCTTACCAACCGTCAGATCCCACGCTAATACGTTCTCCATCAATACAACAAGATCATCTTCGACCAGAATAATATAGGCTTCTCCGGCTGTGATCTTCTCGTTTTTCATTTCATGGACAATTGCGTGATTAAATGCATACTGTTGGCAGAACCGCCTGAATCCATTGATAATTTCCTTTGGAAAATAGCTGTGTTTTGGAAAGACAATCTTCAAGGTATGATATTTCGCTAAAGCATCCCTGGCTTCCCCAAGCGCATTATAGATGTCTTTTTCGAAGTCTTCGTATACCGCTGAATACTCCCCTGTAATACCCGGTATCTTTTTATCCAGCAGGATTAGTTTCTCCGGCGGTATCGTGTTTATTATTTCATGAGCCATTTCCCCACCCTCTACGAAATGTGGGATAATTACATAATGGGTATAAACTGTGCGCTTATTCTGGATCAGCTTTTTAAAGAGCGCAAAATTATTGTTATAGATATAGAAATCTATCGTTGCATCTTCCCCCAGTGCGCTGACAAAGGAGTCATATATCATCTTTTTATGGACTGAAAGCTTATTGAATAACAGAAATATTTTGACCTTCTTTTTGAAATCAGTTTGATCTATATAATATCCCTTCCCCGGCACAGAAACAATTACGCCTTTATTTTTCAGATACTTATAACCTTTTTCTGCAGTATCCCTTGATATTTCCAGAACACAGCTCAACTCATTTATAGATGGTAGAATATCATTCTTTAACAGCAGACCCTGCTCAACTGCCTCTATGATGGAATCACTCAGCTGTAAATATTTTGGGGTTGCAGAATAGTCATCGACTTTAATAAATTTAAAATAATCTACTGGTTTCATTTATTATTTATTTTGTGTGTATGTTCATTTTTGATTAGCTAAATCTTTTCGTTTTACCTGACGATACGAACGCCTTCCGGCGCATCAATCTCTGTTTTAATTTCACCGTCCGCCAACCGTGTGTGTTTTACGGTAACAAGACCATGCGGAGTCGGAAACCTCCCCTGTGCAAAGGTCAGGTCTCCAAGATGTGGCCTCACCTGAATAACTTTACTACCTGGTTCCAGAACCTGAATACCTAAAACATGTTCTGTAAGCCAGGCCGTAGGCCCGGAAGCCCATCCATGTGCCAGACTGTGTCTTAGGTTTTTATAACAGTAAGCTCCGTAACAGGCATGTACATCTATTTTTCCGGCAGGAACAAGCTCATCGATCCGGCCCGCATTTTTTGTCCAGTCTAAATCAAAATCTTCCCAGAAAGTAGTGGCGCCTAGATCGAGCATACCGCCCCAGTATTCTTTGATATTATCAATCGCACCCTGATAATCTCCTGCTTTGGCTTTCGCCTGCAACATGTAATAGCCATAAAAAGTCGAGAAGTTTTTGGTGCCTCCGATTTTCAGATATTCATTCGCTTTTTTTGCGGGAATCAGACCTGCCATAGCCATTAAAGCGGCAGCCTGTTTACTGTCGCCAATTTCAGGTACATGTTTTTTCAACCTGGAAATGGCCTGATCACAACGGACTGCCATTTTTTCTTCACCCAGAACCCGGCAAAGTTCGGCACCGTCCTGTAAGGTCATAATCATCATAGCCTGTAAACCAGCATGTATGGCCGCTTTATTCTCTGAGGATGGCCAATCCAGAAAACGATTTCCATCGAGTGCCTCCTGATTACCGTTAATCTTACTAATCAGATGTCCCAGTAAATCTACCAGATAACCGCGCTGTGCTTCCAGGTAGTCTCTGCGTCCCTGATATTTAAACCAATCCCGCTGAATCCTGATCCACCACATAGAATAGGAACTGATTCCATTCATCCAGGATGGTAAAGGATTAACATTTCTAATGAGATCCAGGCTCTGCGGAACTACTTCGTTATAGCCAAAAACACTATTAATAGTCATTACTTCAGGATGCATATCACCTACCCAGACCAACCTGTCTCTTTTAACTCCATCCCAGAGGTATTGCTGCATGTTCAGATGAACGGTATAGGCGCCTGTTGCCCAAATCTCGTTTAACCGCTCATCACTGCTGTGAAAGGAGCCTTTATACGGGATATCCCGGTAGACGAAAATAGCCCTGGCTTCTTTCAACAAGAGCTCTCTTCCCGGATCTATCAGGTCGATCCTGACGAACCTGAATCCTGTATTGCCAAACTCCATGCCGCCTAGCCAAGGCAGCTCTACGATCATGTCGCGGATCGCATGATCATTGGTTGCACCGCTCAAAGTATCAATATCTGACATTGCTTCTGTAGCTGATTCCCCAAAACGAATACGCACTTTAAGCGGTTTTTGATTTGCCATTAACCCAGTGACCAACTGGATACCCCCATGTATTTCTTTGCCAAAATCCAGCAGGATACCAGGTTGATGTACGCCGTCATTTTTTAAAGTAACCAGATCTTTATTGACCAGTTCTGCTTGTCCGTTACCGGGTTTCAAAAGTTGATGTGCATCTTTAACATAAGTACCACTACTATCTGATTTCCAGAGAATACGGGTCGGACTCAAATACATCCTTGTTCTGGGGTCTCTGGAAATACCAGCGGTGTCTCTGCCTTTAAAAACTGGTGGAAGCTGTGCGTAAATACTGCTTGAAATGACCAGTAGCAGAAGGAAAAGGAAGGCGCGTAAATTAACTATCATCATGTATTTTTCTAATATTGTCTGAATTTATTTCCCTGCAACAGGCAGGCTATACAACCGTACCTGGCCAGTCAGGCCCGAAGGTTCCAGCTGATTTACTGGTTTAAACGGATTGACACTGGTCCAGGTGGTCCTTTGCTCTGGCTCCAGCATACTATCCCCGATAAGCCGGTTTACCCAGGTATTGACTACAAAAATTTCTAGCTTATTTTCACCAGGTTTTAATGCCGGGCTGATATCAATACGCCATGGCGCAGTCCACAGTCCGCCAATTTCTTTTCCATTAACTTTAACTTTCGCCATTCCCCGTATTTCACCCGTCTCAAGGATTATTCTTTCTGATCCGCTATGAGGTTTATGAGTAAACATTTTTTGATATCTGACCGTACCGCTATAATATCTGATGCTGTCTTCGGCTCTTTTTGTCCAATCTTCTAGTTGGTTAAACACGACGGTTTTTTTTGGTCCACGCTGCTGATCTTCGAAATAAAGTTCCCAGCTACCTGTCAGCTCCTTTACGAGTTGTAATTCTGGGAAATTTTTAACTATCCGGCGCTCCGATGGCAAATTTTGACGCTGATTATGAACCCGCTGCTTTTCTGTTGCCTTGAAAACTAAAAAGAAGCTTTCTAAGGGCGCAAGTTTTAATGGAACAGTTATTTGACCGTCTGCCGCAATATAATCCGGTAGCGCACGGGTAACGCCTTGAACCGGATCCCATAATGAAGGCTCCTTACCTGATACGCGGAAAGAAGGACTGATCTGAAGTTCTTTACTAGTTTGATTACTGATAAAATATATGTCTTTATCTGCAAGCCGGCGATGGATGTAGAGTACGGGTATTTCTTGTGTCAAACTAAAATCGGGTCTGATCTGCAACTGATTTAAAGCCTCCTGCATACCGACGTTCTGCATAACCTGCCCTTTTCCATACTTTCTGAATGATTTTTCTGTAGCTGGCACCCCGCCCCATAACGCTGCAGCAAGCTTTTTAACTTCTTGATCTGCATTTGGATAACCCTGCAGGCTCGGTGATCTGAAGGGGGCTGGCCCCAAAATATTTGCCCCTTGCTCAACCAGAATTCTGATCTTTGCAAGTAGTTCGGGACGCATAGTTTCTAGTTTTGGTAAAACGAGCAAGCCGTAATTCATACCGTCCGGTAATACCAGCCGGCCGTCTTTAACTACCGTACGGGTCATTAAAACTTCTGCATTGATATAGTCGAAAGCGTACCCTGCCGGTAAAGCTGGGTCGGTTACACCGGTCATTTTCGGTGCATCCTCACCAATAAAATAGGCGACATCTGCCACATATTTACCTTGCTGAAGCATGTAATTACAGCGTTTAAGATAAGCTGTAAAAAGATCCATATAACTGAACCACGTATTATGCCGGTTAAACTCATTGCCGAATTCAGCATTGATACCCGGAACCCTTTCGTCTGGCTGCTGAATAAATAAATGCAGCAAGGTATTGTTAATGCCCTCAGAAAAAAAGCGATCACCGCGTTGTTTCATCAGAGCGGGATAACGGGCATAAGATTTACCGCCAGCGGTAAATGATTCAGCAGACACCTTATTTTTTCCATAAATATGCGCCGCTGATGATGCAGCACGGTTCTCAATATCTCCCAATTCACCTTCAGACCAGAATTCACCACCAATCTCATCGGACTGTCCGCCGTATTGGAGAAACTCTCCCGGAAAGCCCCAGTGTCCATAATTTTCCAGCCAGGTGGTTAGTCCGTGCTTATTGCTAATTGCCTTCAGGCCGCCCACGTAATCGTAAGCCACCCTGTCGGCGATCAATCTCCTTAAATCCCATAAAAAACGGTCCGAACGATCTTGACTACCTACAACTTTCCCAGTGATAACCGGGAGGTAAGGAGTCGGATCGTAACCATATGCCGCCACAAATTTCTCCTGCATCTGATCTGTCCAGTTCTGGCCGCCTGTTTCATAACTGTCTTCAACAGCTACCCGCCACGTTTTACGGTGTTCTGCAGGAATCCTGCGGAGAATTTCTCCAAGAAAACTGTCGAAGTGACTGGCAATATGTTCTTTGCTCATCTTATCTACTTCAAGACCGGTTCCCTCTGCTGAGGCCGGGCTATTAGTTACCTTAGTCGGCGTCATGCCTGTGCGCATTACAATCCAGTCACCGGCAGGAAATTTCCAAATAAAACTGCCGTCCGTAGATAATCCGGCACTGACATCGATAACTTTCCCGGGATCGATAAGCATGGCACTTGAACCCACTACAGCCTGTGCTTTCCATTGGTATTCATTCCAGTAAGGTAATGGAGACTGAAACATTTTGGCTAGTGTCTTGCCAGAATAGTCTTCGATAACAGGAGCTGCTGAAATTTCAATTTCATTCAATCCGAATCCTTCTGAAGCGGAACTGATGATTAATCTGAAGTCTCCTGAAGCGATCTCAGGGAAGCTTACCGAGACAGGCGCAAAGGGGTCGAACCCGACATTAAGCGCAGGATTGCTGCGATCAATATCAAATTTTTTAATTGTCGTATAGATAGTTCCATCAAATACCTGAAGTTCGGCTTTAGCTTTTAAAGAACGGTGAGCAGGATAAATAACCAGGCTTCTTGCTGTGAATTTACCAGGTATCTTCAAATCAATCTGTACTGGCTGGCCTGCCGGTAATTTAACTGTATGCGTATAATCACCGTCAGCTAACGCGGCTGCACCAGAAACAGCAACATTTGTTTTGATAACTGGCTTTAAGCCGGAAACATGCTGACCATATCCTTCAGGCGCAGGAAAGGCAAGAACTTTAACATCCTGAAATTCATCTTTTGGTTTATCCAGTTTGATATTAACCTTCAATCCGCCTTTCACCTTTTTTTCGGTGGAAGTCAGGTAGCGCATGGACTGGCTTGTTTTAACCCATGGTCCTCCGGACTGGCTCCATCCAGGGCTGTTAAAAATACCGATCTCAATATTGAGTTTCGTGGCTGTATGCAGGGCAGTATCCAGGATTGCCCACCATTGCTCAGAAAACAGCTTCACTTTTCCGTACGGCGTGGATGGGTAGCCAATATTTCCGATAAATGCACGGTTAATCCCTACCTTTTTCATAGCGTGCAGGTCTTTAATTACCCCAGCAGCCGAAATATTATCGGACATCCAGTACCAGTATATAGAGGTCTGAATACTGTCTGGTGGATTATGAAATCCTTCTTCCAGCCCGGCAGAAGTATTGTTAAAAGGACTGGTTATATTTTGTGCCAAACCGTTAAAGCTAAATAAGCTCAATAGCAGGATAAGCTTTAGTCTTTGACCTTGATTCATTGGTAATATCTGGTTTGTTTAAACAGCGGAATATGCATTCCGCTGTTTAAGGGTTATAATATCTACAATTTATAAGTGTATTCAAATGAATAGGTGCCGGATCCGGCTTTCAGAACTAAATCGTTACCTGATTTTTTGACCTGGTTGATTTCTTCTACCCTGGCTATTGCTTTTCCGCTTTCCAAAACTTCAGCGGCAGCAGCCCCTGGCAAAGTAATCTGTGCTGTTGTATTGGCCGGCACAGTTACTTTGATTTTAAATTTCCCGTCGGAAATACTCCAGTCACTTCCCGTTAAACCATAGGGACTGTCAAGCTGCGCCGCAGCCTGGGTAAGCTTACCACCTGGTTGTGGTGCGATATTGATCTTTTTATACCCAGGACCGGAAATATCCATATCCAGACCTGCAATTGTACGGTACATCCAGTCGCCGATAGCACCATAAGCATAATGATTGAAGGAATTCATTCCCGTAGTCTGAAAAGTTCCGTCAGGTTTTATACCATCCCAGCGTTCCCAGATTGTAGTCGCCCCCATTTTCACCGGATAGAGCCATGAAGGATAAGTTTCCTGCAACAGCAGTTCATAGGCAACATCATTCCGGCCGAATCTGGTCAGTACTTCGCACAGATATGGAGTACCCAAAAATCCTGTGGTCAGATGGGTTCCGTAATTTTTAATGTTGGCCACGAGCTGTTCTACTGCATGCGCCCTTAAATCTTCGGGCAACAGATCAAACTGCAGGGCAAGTACGTAAGCCGTCTGTGTACCCGACACCAATCTTCCATTTGGCGTTACATATTCTTTGATATATGCCTTTTTAATACGTCCAAGCAGCTCTTTATATTTATCTACATCTGCTTTATTGCCAAGTACCTCTGCAGCATTTATAAGTAATTGTGTGGAGTAGGCATAAAACGATTGTGCAATCAGATATTTATCGGTAACGGCAGACCGCCCGTCACTATCATCCTGCAAATGAAAATAAAGCCAGTCTCCGAAGTGGAAACCTACATTCCAAAGATCATTTTTACTGCGCTGCTGCATAAAATCTACCCATGCTTTCATACTCGGGTATTGTTTAGTAAGGATGTCTTTATCACCGTAAGAGAGATACATATTCCATGGAACTACAGTGGCTACATCTCCCCATCCGGCAGATCCTGTTGCGTCAGCTCCCATTACATTGGGCACTACAAATGGAATACTTCCGTTAGGCAACTGGTCGCCAGCTACATCTTTCATCCATTTGGTAAAAAAGCCAGCTACATCCATATTAAAAGCGGAAGTACGGAAAAAGACCTGCGCATCTCCTGTCCAGCCCAGACGTTCGTCTCTTTGCGGACAATCGGTTGGTACATCCAGGAAATTACCTTTCTGCCCCCATTGGATATTATGCTGAAGCTGGTTGAGCAAAGGGTTAGAAGAACTGAAAGTGCCGGTAGGTTTCATATCAGCATAAAGGGCTATAGCTTTAAATGCAGCAGGGTCTGCCGCACCATTTAACCCTGTTACTTTTACATAACGAAATCCTTGATAGGTAAAATGCGGCTCATAAGTCTCTGTGCCTGAACCTTTAAATGTATAACTAACATGCTGTTTTGCAGTTCGTAGATTGGCATCGTAAAAATTACCTTCTTTATCCAGCACTTCGCCGTGCTCAAGCTTAATTACCGAACCAGCTTTACCAGCCATCCTAAACTGTACCCAACCTACAAGATTCTGCCCGAAATCAAGAACGGTCTCTCCTTTAGGTGTCCGGATGACCTTCAGTACCTTAAACTCTTCTTGTTTTCTGGCAAGGGGCGCAATGCTACTCATCAATTTTTCTGGTCCAGCCGGTAAAATACTGACGGATTTCCATTCTGTATCTGAATATCCGGGTAAAGACCAGCCTGCTTTCTCGCGTCTCGCATCGTAGTTTTCGCCGTTGTACAAATCGGAATACAGTACCGGTCCTTTACTGAATTTCCAGGTTCCATCGCTATTAATGGTTTTAGTGCTGCCATCCTGATAAGTGATCTGCAGCTGTGCCAATCCGCTTAGTCTTTTGCCGTAAAAACTACGCTGCCCATTAAACCCGATGTTACCACGGTACCAACCGTCGCCCAACATGAAGCCAATAGCATTCTGTCCTTTTTTTACCAGGTCACTCACATCATAGGTCTGGTAGAGTAGCCGTTGATGGTAACTTGTCCAGCCGGGCGCCATATAGTCTTTACCGACCCGTTTTCCATTGATTCTGGCTTCATAGATCCCATGCGCCGTTATGTAAAGTGTTGCAGTCCGGATATTATTGTCGACGTTAAAAGTCTTTCTAAAGATCGGTGATGGTCCTGCAAGTGTATCTGTTGCTGTAGTGCCGATCCATTGTGCTGTCCAGTCAGATGGCTTGAGTAAACCGGTATGCCAGTTCCTGACCATACTCCATGGAGACTCATTTCCGTGGTTATCTTTTATTTTAACCTGCCAGTAGTACTTAGTGGAAGATTCTAGCGCAGGGCCGGAATATGGTAGCAGTACAGATGTTTCGTTCTGTTGCTGCCCGCTGTCCCATAACAACTGGTTTCCCTTGATTAACGCTGCAGAGTCTTTCCCCACCCTGATCTGGTAGCTCTTCTGAAGGGTATTACGTTGTTCCGATTTGATTTTCCAGCTTAATCTCGGCGAGGCTTCGTCTATGCCCATCGGATTGCTTTGGTATTCTGTTCTCAGCTCCTCTATTTGAATTTGCTGTGCCATTACCCCGGAGCTCAGTAATGAACTCAACAGGATTAAGGCAGAACCGGCTCTGCTAATGGAGAACTGGGTAACCTGCTCTTTTTTCATCATAACATCTTCTTTTTATTTATTGGGGATTCTGGGTCAAATTATCCAGGTTAATTTCTCTTTGTGGAATAGGTAGTAACAGTTTAGCCGCATTGACTTGGTAAGAGCCCGCAGGTACCGTTATCTTACCAACCATTTCTTTCTTCCCATGCGCGTTCATTACCTCAACGGCTTTACCTGCGCGTACAAGATCATACCAGCGGTGATTCTCAAAAGCCAGTTCTACCCTTCTTTCCTGAAGTAAAGCCTGGCGAAATGCTTCTTGTGTCTCCACACGCAATACCGGATCGGCGTTACCGGCAGTTTTTGGTTTCAACTGTGCCCGTTCACGGATCTGATTCAGTAGAGAAAATGCTTCTCCGTTGGCCGCAAACCCTTGTTCATTAAGACACTCCGCGATCATCAGCAAGACATCTGCATACCGTAGCAGCGGAAAATTATCGTCTGTTCTACCCCTGTCAACAAAACCATGGTTGTATTTTTTTACATATGGATTGGGTTGAAATTTACCGCTAAGATCAGTGAAGCCAACGGCCAGAGAGATGTCTTTTCTAAGATCACCGGGCTCGTAAGCATCTATCATATCCTGCGTTGGAACGTTCCAGCCATTTCCACCGCCCAGTGTAGTGCCTGCATCTCCTGTAACAATGCTCAGTGAATTCCAGGGTGCAAACTGATACATGAAGTTACTCGCCAGAGCTGGCTGAGCTCCAAGGTATTGAATTTCAAATATAGATTCGCTATTGTTTTTATTGGCAGGACTGAATACATCGGCATATTTCGCCCTCAGTGCATAGCCTAGTCCTTGTACTTTACGGAATTCTGTCAGCGCTTCGGTATATTTCTTCTGGGTGAGATAGACTTTGCCTAGTACCGTCCTCGCGGCACCTGCTGTTGCTCTGCCAGCTTCTGCTACCGGATATTTTGCGGGAAGCAATTCTGCAGCGGCATTCAGGTCGGTGATAATTTGTGCATATACTTCGTCTATTGATGCACGGCCTTTAGATTGCGCTTCATCTGGGGAATTGGTCGGTTCGAGTCTTAAAGGAACTCCTCCATACTGTCTAACCAGATTGAAATAATTGAAGGCACGCAGAAACAGTGCTTCTCCAGTATACTGCTTCTTTAATTCCTCTGCGATGGGCTTGTCTGCAATCCTGAAAATAATCTCATTACTTCTGGCAATGGCCGTATAATTCTGCTGCCAGTAAGAACTTAGCGGCTCTGCAGTTGCACCGACGAGAAACTGATCAATAAATTCACGTTGTTCATAACCTCTGTCGGACGGGTTATATTGATAGTAAGTGTTGTCGGACCGCATTTCTCCAAACAACCAGTAATTAACAGACCCCATTTCGCGCAAGGACGAATACGCGCCATTCACGGCTTGTTTGAAATCTGTTTCGGTTTGATAGAAATTATTGCCAGCCAGAGAAGCCTCCGGCGTCTGATCGAGAAAGCTCTTTTTACAGCCTGCTGCCGCAAGACTTACCATAAAGATGCCTGTTATAATAGTTTTTAAATGATTCTTCATGTCTGTCTTTTTAAAATGTCAGATTAACGCCCAAAATGAATGTTCTTGGCAATGGATAATTGGTGAAGTCTTCTCCTGGAACCAAGGCATTGCTCACCGCATTTCCTGAAATCGTATTCCTGCTGACTTCCGGATTCGATCCGCTGTATTTAGTGAATGTCGCCAGATTTTGCACGCTGGTATAAATTCGTGCACCTTTAATGACTTTGGAAGAGGCCAGCAATTTTTCATTTATTTTATAGCCAAGTGTGATATTTTGTATGCGCATAAAACTTGCATCTTCAACCCAGGATGAATTGACATCTCTGTATATAACCCTGGCACCATTGGTTGTGGGGGTCATCCCATCACCTGGATCTGCTTCAGATCTCCAGCGGTTTAATACTTTACGATCTACGTTGAAAATTCCATCGGTATTTAACAGGAACTGATTGGCTGTTTTGAGGATTTGCCCCCCTTGAGAACCGACCAGCAATATGTTCAGGTCAAATCCTTTGTAAGCAAAATTGTTGGTTAAACCCCAGATAAAGTTAGGTTGAGGCGAGCCGATCACATCAAAATCTTTTACAGCCTCTATAATCCCATTACCATCGACATCTTTATATTTTATAGATCCAACAACTGAGGTTACATGCTTCGGCGAGTTATCCAGATCGGCCTGGTTTTTATAAATCCCCTCCAAAACATAACCATAGAACTCTCCAACGGGGCGGCCTACCTGGGTAATATGCTGGTAGGAACCCTCACCGCTCCTTCCGCTGAAAATCGGGTCATTATTTTCATTCAGCGCCAGTACCTTATTACGGTTAAAGGCTATATTCGCACTGGTATTCCATTTAAACTCACCCTGCAGGTTACTGGAAGTGATACCAAATTCGAAACCTTTGTTTTCGATCTCTCCAGAATTTATAATAGCATTAGAATAACCTGAAGAAAGGGGTATTTCGCTATTATAAAGCATCCCTTTAGTAATTCTGCGGTAATAGTCGAGCGTAAAGTTGACACGATCTTTCATTATCCCCATATCAATACCCAGGTCCAGCTGCGATGATTCTTCCCAGGTTAAATTTGGATTATTAAGTGATGTAGGAACTCTGCCGCCTGCAAGGTTACCGCCAAAGGCATAGTTAGATGAGCCTATATTGGTGATATAGGTGTAATTACCAATATTATAATTCCCGGATAAACCATAGGTTCCTCTCAGTTTCAAGTCACTGATCCAGCTGATGTTTTTCATGAAGTCTTCCTGTGAAACCCGCCAGGCAAGTGCCGCAGAAGGAAATGTTCCGTACCGGTTATTTTGTCCAAAACGGGAGGATCCGTCTGTACGTACGGTGGCCGTAAAGAGGTATTTATCTTTGTAGGAGTAATTCAATCTGGCCAGATAGGAAATAATAGACCATTTCTGTACGTCCTCTCCAAAGGAACTTATAATTGACGCTGCATTAATAGTCTGGATTTTATCGTCGGGATAATTATCAGCAAACAAGCTTAAAGACTCTGCCCGCTCCTGCTGCGCACTATAACCTAGTACAGCATTTAACCGGTGATCTGTTCCAAATGATTTATCGTAGGTTAACAGTGCTTCTGAGAGCCAGTTGAAGCTATTTGATTTATTGGTTGATGAATTGGGGACTACTGGTGGCGGCGCATTAATACCACCCACAAAAGAAGGGTTAAATACAAAAGATGAGTTTTGAATGTAGTCTACATTAAAGCTGTACCTCGCCTTCAGACCAGGCATAATCTCCAGCTCAGCAAATGCAGTTCCAAGTCCTCTGAAGCTCTTGCTTTTTGTACCCGCAAATTCCAATGAATTTAATGGATTAGGCCCGGCATACATATCTGGTGAAATAACATAGGGAGTACGGTTCCCATTCCCATCGGTCAACGGAACAAGCGGGCTAAGCCAAAGGCTGCGGCTTAATACATCTACAAAGTCATTTTCAAAACTATTCAGTCTCTGTACGCTGTGTGTTGGTGCCAGGCTCAAACCTATTCTTAGTCTCTTACCGATCTTGCTTTCAGTATTCATACGCACGGAGAGCCGCTCAAACCCGGTATATTTTAGTGTCCCATCCTGATTGAGATAACCTAACGAGAAAGCATATTTAGAGTTTTCTGATCCGCCGCTAATACTTGCATCTATACTTTGCTGGGGAGCGGTATGCAGAATTTCATTGTACCAGTTTGTTCCTTCTCCGTATTGGGCGGGATTTCTAAATGCCTCTGGTATATCTGCATCAGTAGCTGTTAAACCTCTGAAAGCAAAATCGTCAATAATCTTATCCTTTCTAAATTGCGCAAATTCAGTTGCGTTAAGCATCTGAGGTCTTCCTTTCTGAGGAACAGTCTGCACGCCCGTGTAAGCGCTGACATTTACTGCAGGAGCTCCTCTGGTACCTTGCTTGGTTGTAATAACGATAACTCCATTGGAACCTCTGGACCCGTAGATAGCGGTAGAGGAAGCGTCTTTTAAGACTGTAATAGACTCTATATCGTTTGGATTGATCACGTTCAGTGGATTAGAGACCTGCCCGGATGTATTTGAAATTGGATATCCATCTACGACAAACAAAGGATTGTCTCCTGCTCCGATGGAACCTGAACCTCGTATTTTGATGGAAGTTCCACCGCCGGGTGTTCCGGTAGTCGTACTGATTTGTACTCCTGGTATTTGTCCCTTTAATTTCTGGTCTACGGAACTTACAGGGATGTCTTTGATTTGTGCTGCAGATAATGTCGCTACCGCACCGGTTGCATCTTTTTTAGTTGTCGTTCCGTAACCGATTACAACAATTTCATCCAGCCGCTGATTATTGGGAACAAGTACTGCACTCAAAGCAGACTGTCCATTAACCTGCAGGCTAAGTTCATCATAGCCCACATAACTGAAGGTTAAAGTCGCTTCTTTATTCGTCTGCAAGACGTACTCTCCATTGGAATTAGAGGTGGTACCGGCATTGCTGCCTTTCACTTTGATTGTTACGCCCGGTATCGGGCTGCCATCGTTTTTGTCGGTTACCTTTCCAGTAACCCGATGCTGTTGCGCAAATGCGGAATCAATACTGCCAAAGGCGAGTATAGTTACACAGATCACAACAGAAATCCATTGGTGTAAATTTCTTTGGGTTGTCATATCAGAATATATTTGGTTACCTAAAAATAGAGCAACCCTCCTGCTGCGGCAACCTGCTCCATCCTGCAAAAAGGATATAAAAACAAAAAAAGGGAGTGCTGTAAAAAACAGGCACTCCCTTTCGAGTCTTTTGTGGTTCCGTTACCGGTTATCTGATTACGAACTGATACTCACCAGCTTCAATCTCGAACTGAGCTGGCAACTTCTTTTTACCCAACCAGGCAGACTGACCAGCTTTAAGTGGGAAATAGACTGTTGCCGAAGAATTTGCAGGCACAGTTACCTGGTAAGAAACCTGCTTACCTTTTTTCTTCCAGGACGAACGGATTAATCCCTGCGGACCGTTATGGCTCGCCTCGAACTCGGCCAGATTGCCAGAGAAGTGCGGCATTAACCGGATATGTTTAAATCCAGGTGCTTTTTCATCCGGCATAATTCCACCCAATCCCTTAAAGAACCAACCACCAATTTCGCCAAACATCATGTGATTTAAAGAAATATCACGCTCTGCCTGTATATTCCAGTTTTCATAAAGTGTAGTGGCACCATTAGCAATCCACCAGCCCCATGACGGGTAGGTATCCTGCACAGCAAGCTGATAAGCAATCTCGGACTGTCCGTTTTCGCTCAATGCATTTAAAATAGCCTTTGCACCCAGCACGCCTACGTCAAGGTGCATATGGTCTGCTTTCACTCTTTCAGCTAATTTCTCTGCTACCGAGGCTTTTAACTCTTCAGGAACAATGCCCCAGAAAAGGGCAACACTGAGTTCTGTTTGCAATCCGGTTCCGTAAATACCTTTTTCAGCATGAAAATATTTATCATTTATAGCCTTTTTAATTTTTTCCGCCAATGCTGTATATTCCTGATAATCGCTATCATACCCGAACAGCTTAGCTGCTTTTGCCAAAATCACAGCGTCTGCATAATAATAGACCGACGAGGTATACTCGAGCGGAGATTCAGATTTCACAGGTACCCAGTCTCCACGTCCCCATGTAGTTAATCCATTGGGGCTAATCTGTGTGACGTAGTTCACATAAGATTTTATATTCGGATAAACGTTGTGCAGTAACCTGGAATCACCATAGAACATATAAATGTTCCATGGAATAATTGCAATTGTACTTGTCCAATCTGTACCGTTTGCTGTTCCATAACCCCAACCGCCAGTTGGTATGATATCGGGTAAAACACCGTTCGGCTGTTGCTCATCCTGATGATCTGCAAGCCATTTTTCATAGACAGTAATCCCATCAAAATTGTACAGTCCTGTCTCAATCGCAAAATGCCCGTCTCCTGTCCACCCGTTTTTCTCTCTTTGAGGACAGTCTGTCGGATAACCGAAAAGATTGGATAAATAGGAGTTATTGGTGGCCCACCATAATTTATTTATCATTTCACTCGAACTTTTCACCTCTCCGGTTACCGGTACATCGCTATGCATAAAATGTCCGATAATACTCTTTTGATCCAGCTGAACAGGTTTATTACTGGTTACTTCAACATACTGAAATCCTTTGTAATTAAACTTAGCCATGAATTCTTCTTCGCCTTCACCACTTAAGGTAAATATATCAGTTTGAAAGGGATCATTGCTGGATACCGGTTTGTAATACACGTCTATGTTAGATAAATCCAGCCGTCCGTTTGGTTTAAGACGTTCTCCATGTGCAATACTTAATCGTGTTCCGCGTTCTCCCCTCACTTTAATCTGACTCACGCCAGCGATATTTCTTCCCAGATCAAACAGGTAGGTCGTATCGTTGATCTTCTTAATGCTTTTCGCCGGAATAGTTTCTACATTTCTAATGGGATGCATAGCCTGGCTAACCACATTTCTTGAAGGAGCAGCACGCAAAGAAGATCCTTTCCACTTACTGTCATCGAATCCAGCAGTATTCCATCCTTTCTGTTCCAGCCTGGCATCATAATGTTCAGCTGTATAAATACTGTTAAAAACAATAGGACTGTCATGTGTTTTCCAGCTTTGATCTGTATAAACAACTTCTGTCGTACCATCCGTATAGGTAATGCGAAGATCCAGGCAGAATGTTGGTCTGTTACGCCATGGCGCCTTATCAAAATTCCAGACTGCAAGAGACTGATGGTTATACCATCCGTTACCCAGCAACACACCTATCGCATTATCTCCGTTCTTTACCTGCGGGGTAACGTCATAACTTACGTATAAATTTCTGCGGTCAAAGCGAGTATACATGGGGTCAAGACGGTGATTTCCAACTTTCTTTCCATTCAGATACAATTCATAAAGCCCACCGGCAGCGATATACGCCCTGGCAGATTTTACAGTCTTGCCCGCATTAAAAGATTTGCGGAAATAGGGTGCTGGTAATTTATTGATATCACCGCGGTCACTAATCCAATTGCCTTGCCAGTTCTTCATATCCACCATTCCGGTTTCAAAACTGGACATCACGGGTGCTGCTTGTTTTCCGTCTTTATCCCAAATCGTTACGCGCCAGAAATATTTAGTAAATGCTTCCAGTGGTTTACCATTATAAGAGACCAGGTTGTCTGCGGAGGTTTTCCTCCCTGAATCCCAAACTTCTGCTCTGTTGGATGTACCAGAAAATACAGAATCGGTACTAATCTGAATCTGATAGGCAGTTTGTTTTGCCCCCTGCCTGCTGTCTTTTAATTTCCACATTAAGCGTGGGTATTTTGCATCTATACCCAGAGGTGTTTCCAGGTATTCGCATCTCAACTGAACCGGCCGAAGAATTGACTGGGCCGATAGTGTTGGCAAAGAAAATAATGAAGTCAGGAAAACAGACAACAAGAAGATTTTGGTTTTCATATGGATTTTTGTATTTGGCTACTCTTTTATTCAGAACTAATCTGCAAAATAACATTTACCCCCTTACATTGCAACCTGTGCTGTCCTGTCGGAATAACCGGATGAGCGCATTTCCCTGCATAAAAAAATCCGGTACAGGCTTTAATAAACCTGTACCGGATCGTTATTTAAACAAGGAAGATGGCTTTAGCCTAATTGTCTTCCGGTATTGATTACGTTTACCCCGTTAAAACGGGAGGTTGGGCAACCATGAGAAACGGCACTGGCTTGTCCTGGCTGGCCTTTACCGTCTGAGAATGTACCGCCAAGCCTATAGTCTTCCTGTCCACACAGCTGTGTACAGGAATTCCAGAACTCCTGGGTATTGGACTGATAAGATGCATCTTTAAGCATTCCAACAATCTTACCTTCCTTGATTTCATAAGCCAACTGTCCGCTGAACTGGAAGTTGTAACGCTGCTGATCTATGGAATATGAATTTCTGCCAAACATATAAATGCCTTTTTCTACATTCTTAACCATCTCCGCCGCACTTAAAGGCGCTTTCCCAGGTGCCAGGGAAACGTTTGGCATACGCTGAAATTGGATGCTATCCCAGCTATCTGCATAACAACAAGCTTGGGAAGCCTTTAAACCCAGAATATGCGCCTGGTCACGGATGGTCTGGTAATTGACAAGGATGCCGTCTTTGATAATATCCCATTTACCGCATTTCACACCTTCGTCATCATAACCTACCGCGCCAAGTGAGCCTTGTTCTGTTTTATCAGCTATAACATTTACTTGTTTACTACCAAAGTTGAACTTTTTGCTCTCCCATTTATCGAGTGTCAGGAAACTTGTGCCTGCAAAATTCGCTTCGTAACCTAAAACGCGGTCAAGTTCTGTCGGGTGTCCAACAGATTCATGGATAGTCAGAAATAAGTGGGTCGGGTCTAATACCAGGTCGTATTTACCTGGCTGTACTGGTTTTGCTTTCAGCTTTTCTTCTACATGTACTGTAGCCTCTCTAACGTCTTCCAGCATATCGTAACGCTTTTTGTACATGGTTACCGGGCCGCCTTTGATCTTCTCGCTGTCTTTCGGCGTAAGATATTCAAATCCCATTCCCATTGGTGAGCTCATCGCAGTCCTGGTCTCAAATTTACCACCTGCTGAATCAATTTTAGTAACGGTGAAAGTTGGCCACAGGCGATGGACATCCTGGTCAATATAAGAACCGTCTGTTGACGCGAAATACTTTTGTTCATTGACCATAAACAAATTGGAGTTTACATACTTTGCTCCGCCTTTCAGGGCTTCACTGTTTACATTAAGTAACAGATCTACCTTTTCTTTAATCGGTACTTCAAACGCATTAACTTCAAAAGGTGTTTTCCAGCTTACTTCTCCAAAACCCTGCTGTGGGGCAAGTTGGACAGGTTCTGTTAGCAACTTGGAGTTACCTTTCGCAATCGCCACTGCTGATGCAGCTGCTGCTGCAATACTGTCATCACTCAGATTATCTGTTGCTGCAAAACCCCAGCTTCCGTTTGCGATTACACGTACACCTAATCCATAGGACTCGGTATTCGCAATATTCTGCACTTGTTTTTCACGTGTCGCAACTACCTGATTGAGATAACGGCCGATTCTTACATCAGCATACGTCGCTCCTTTACTCTTAGCGGAATTCAATGCTACATCGGCCATGCGTTTTTTTAATTTCACATCCACCGGAGTTAGTGCTTCTTCAATGCTGATCGCTCTTCCAAAAACAGGAACGCTTTCCAGCATCGATGCACCCAGGCCAAGGCCGGTCATATATAGAAAATCTCTTCTTCTCATGTGCTTGTTCTTTTTTTCAACCAGCCAGCCGTATCACAAAAGCGATAGCTCTGTCTATACAGCTGGCCGGTTATAAGAAAATTATTTTTAAATAGCGTCAGATAACGAAGTGAACGTGAAGTCCCT
Source organism: Pedobacter antarcticus (assembly GCF_900103515.1). Lineage (NCBI taxonomy): Bacteria > Pseudomonadati > Bacteroidota > Sphingobacteriia > Sphingobacteriales > Sphingobacteriaceae > Pedobacter > Pedobacter antarcticus. The sequence goes on along the minus strand of NZ_FNGZ01000001.1, from coordinate 298,852 downwards.
TATTTTCATCGGAGGTATCATTCCATTTCCGGTACGTACTGGTTTTCCGAGAGCTTCAACGTTATTCAGCATGATAACCGGACTTTCATTAAATCTAAAGTTCTTGACAGGGAATTTAATCTCTCCGTTTTCGATATAAAAAGTACCATCACGTGTAAGACCTGTCAAAAGTAAAGTCTGTGGATCTACGGAGCGGATATACCAGAAACGTGTTACCAGAATACCTTTTTCTGTACTTTTGATCAACTCTTCTAATGATTGAGTCCCACCTTCCATAACTATACTGCGATTGAATGGTAAAGGTTTTACGCCTTTTTGCTCCGCCCAGTAGCGGGAGTAAGACAGGTTTTTAACCACCCCATTCTCAATCCACTGTGTTTTATTTATTGGAACACCATCATTATTCCAGGCAGCTGTAGGTACATCCGGATTCATTGGATCTGAATATATATTTACGTTTTCTGAGAAAAGCTGCTCACCGATACGCGTACCACCGCCTTTTTTACTCATAAAACTGCGCCCTTCGTCCGCACTTCTGGCATCGAAACCACGGAACATATTACCTAGCATATCACTGGCTGCAAGCGGCTCAAGGATTACTGTATATTTACCTGGCTCTATTGCTTTTGCCCCAGCAGAACCAGTTGCTTTAGATGCAGCAATCTTGCTCAGCGCTAGTGTATCCATTTTATCGAGGTCATTAAAACGTTGCTCAATATATCCGGAACCTGTGCCTTCCTGATTTCTAACCGTTACAGAAAAAGAAATATCAGTAGATTTATTATAGGCGAACAGGTTCTTAGAGTTCATAATGGCATTGAACCAGGTGGAGTTTTCCAGGAAACCTGCTGCTTCAAGTTTTGCTGCTTTAGAAACCTGCAAACTTTTACCTACCATCTCTGCTCTGCTGTCTGGAGTGATCGCTGCTGTTTTAGCATTAAATGTCGGTGCGTCGGCATACTGCTGAGGACCGAGCAATGGCATAAATTCCGGATTCTCCGGAGCTAGCTTCGCTAATTCTTCAGAACGCGCAACAACTTTCTTCAGAGATTCATCATCAAATTCATTGATGGTGGCCATACCTGTTTTTTTACCAAAAGTTGAACTTACAGCCAAACTCATTTTACTAATTTGTCCAGCCGTAGAAACTGCATTCCTTGCATAACGGATATTTCCTCCGTCAGAACCATTTAAACTCAATTCACACGAGTCAGCTTTAGAAAAGCTGAGTACTTTTTTCAGAATAGCCTGAGCTTCTTCTTTACTTAATATTGCCATAATTAAATCTTTCTTGCTGTATTAATAACATTTACTCCATTGAATCTGGTAGTTGCACTACCATGTGACACCGCGCTGCTTTGAGAAGGCTGTCCTTTGCCATCATTGAATGATCCACCTAAACGGTAATCACTCTGATCACAAACTGCTGTACATGAGTTCCAGAATTCTTGTGTGTTAGACTGGTAAGACACGTCATTCAACATACCGACAATCTTACCTTCTTTAATCTCGTAGAAAAGCTGCCCGCCAAACTGGAAGTTATAACGTTGCTGATCAATAGAGAAACTACCGTCTCCTATGATATAAATTCCTTTTTCTACATTCTTAATCATATCGTCAACACTCAGTTTTTCTTTTCCTGCCTGCAAAGATATATTCGGCATTCTCTGAAACTGTACGTCATCCCATCCTTGTGAGTAACAGCATCCCTGAGATTCTTTCAATCCTATAATATGGGCCTGGTCACGGATAGCCTGATAATTAACCAGCACCCCATCTTTGATGATGTCCCACTTTCCGCATTTCACACCTTCGTCATCATAACCTACTGCTCCAAGAGAACCTGGCTGTAGTTTATCGGCAACAACGTTTACTTTATCACTGCCAAACTTGAAGTTTTTAGAACGCCATTTATCTAGTGTCAGGAAGCTTGTACCTGCATAATTGGCTTCATAACCTAATACCCTGTCCAGCTCAGTTGGGTGACCGACAGATTCGTGGATGGTTAACCATAAGTGTGAAGGGTCCAAAACCAAATCATATTTGCCTGGTTCAACAGATTTTGCTTTGATTTTCTCACTTGCATTTAAAGCCGCTGCTTTTACATCTTCCAGCATATCATAACGGCCTTTATAGCGGGTAACAATACCTGAGACTTTATCTTGCGGACGGGCTGTGAGATATTCATACCCCATACCCATCGGAGAACTCAGTGAATTACGGGTCTTGAACTTACCTGATTCGCGGTCTATACGGGTTACGTTAAATGTTGGGTATATTCTATGTACATCCTGATCGATATAAGAACCATCTGTGGAAGCAAAGTATTTCTGCTCATTGACAGCAAATATGACGGAGTTAACAAAGCTTGCTCCATTCTGCAGGGCAATATCATTTACATTTAATAAGAGATCTACTTTTTCTTTAACCGGAACTTCGAATGCATTTATTTCAATGGGTGTTTTCCAGCTAACTTCTCCAAATCCTTTCTGAGGAGCAAGTTGTACCGGTTCACCTTGGATTTTCGCATTTGCTTTCGCTACCGCGACAGCCTGTTCAGCTGCTTTTGCAATATCATCACGTGTTACTTTATTGGTCGCTGCAAAACCCCAGCAACCATCGGCCAATACTCTGACACCGACTCCATAGGATTCTGTATTTGCAATCCCCTGAACGCGCTTTTCACGTGTTGAGACAAACTGGTTAAGATAGCGACCGATTCTGATGTCTGCGTAAGAAGCTCCTTTTGACCTGGCTGCATTTAATGCCACGTCTGCCAGCTCCTTTTTAATTTTTACATCAACGCTTTCCAATGCCTGGAGAGGGTCGATCGTATTTCCGAAAGCTGAAAGATCAGGCAGCATTAAAGCACCCATACCCAGGCCGGATAAATAGAGAAAATCTTTTCTTTTCAATTGATTTGAATTAGGTTAATTAGGAATATCCCAATTTAGCTATTTATCAAAGTCAAAATATCAGATTTTCTATAACAATTTAGTTTCATTAGCCGTTTTGTTCCTGATTTTTCGACTCATACCATAGAAATGCAGCTGAAAGTAGAAATCCTGTATAAAACCACCATAGGGAAAGGTCTTCTTTTACGAAATTCGGGGCTTCGAAAGAAGAAGCGCGTCCATTTTGATTATTGATTAACTTACTATTAAAGTTTAATCTTTGAATATACCTGGCAGAACTCCAGTCGGAATTTGCATAGACATAAAATGCACTCTGATTGCCATTAACTGCTAAAGTATTCCATCCTGCCTGGCCGGACCAACCACTCACCTGCCACAAAGAATTAAATTGCGGGTGTTGTGATGGACTCCACCTGTTTTGATTGATACTCACCTGAGGCATTTTTTTACTATCAGCAACCTCCAAATTTAAGGTTAGCTTCTCAGAAATTACAGGAAATGATGTTTGCGTTTCATAACTAAAGCGTTCTGTAGTCTTACGAATTCCTGCGGCTATAATAGTTGACCAGAATATAGTGTAATCTGACTTCTTACCGTCCAGTACCCAATTATAGGTGGTAGGAATTACCGAGTAAAGTAACATTCCTGCTCCATTAATCCTGCCGCTGACCAAACCCTTTCCTGCTTTTGTCTGAACCAGCATTTTATAATCTGATGCGGGCTGAATAAAACTGGTCTGGCCCGCAGGTAACGCTGAAAAGCGATAAGCGTTATTTGTAAGCTCGGGAACAACTTCCTGCTCCTTGAATGAAGGAACATTTTCGGTATGTATGGAAAACTCCTGAAGTTTTTTCTGGTCACCGGACGACGCCCTGATCAACAGGCCCATTCCTCTGGCAGATGCACGGTCTACCTCTTCTTTTTCGCCCATACTTAAAGCAGTGAATTCGTCTTCATCTATAATCAGCAAGGCCGTTTTCTGTAACTGCTCTGTACTTATCCTTTCGAGCTTAACAACCGGTGTATTTAGAAAGTCTGTACTAAACTTATCTTTACTTATCCTACTACGCAACATCAATGGATACTGATGATCAAATAACCAATCTTTCAGAAATTTAAATTCAAAATCAGGCGCTGAGGATAACATTAAAATTGCTCCCGGAATCTCAGCTTTAACCTCGAATGGAACAGGTTCTTTTGCAATGGTGTCGTTACCTGCAATTGCAACTAGCCGGTAAATGGCCAGTCCGGTCTGTTTTGGCTGATCTCTAAAACTGAAGCTTATATTATTTCCACCTGGAACTGTAAGCGAATCCAAACGCGTACCAAAACCTTCCAGATAAATTTTAACAGTTTTATTTGTCTGATTTTTAAATGTCCCCTGCACCTGCAGAAATTCGGTAGATTTTAATTTGTTATTCCAACTGGCAGATACAATTCCAGCAGGCTCTTTGGGCGGATGAAAGCTGAAAGTATATTTATTCAGTTGTCGGACCTCTTCGGCAGATAAACCATAACCATAAATATTGATATGCCTAATTTCGGGATGATCAGCCAGATAATAGATCAGATCTGCAATATATTTTACCCTTGTTTTTTTTGAGGCCTGATAAAGTCCAGGATCTGTGGTATAAGATTGTATGCCGGCTGCCAGAACTTCATCCTTGGGTGTACCAGCAGTCAACAGATTGATACTATGACTATTGGAGACTCCCTTTACTTCGTACTGAACCGGAAAGATGAGCAATGCCAGGCAAAATACCAATACGACAGTTGCAGCTAATCTACCATAAAGATTATTTCTGTTCTTTCTTCTATATTCAAAGAACAGCAGAACAATTCCCAGTATTACACAAGCTATTAAGGCTATATATTTAAATTCCATTTAGCGCAGATCTTTTTTTAATTGATTAAAATACTGCTGATATAAATCAGAAGATGGCAAATCTGAACCAGCCTGCGGAACAGTCACTTCCTGCTCCAGCATTTTCCTGACACCTTTTTGTATGCGGTCAATTAAAGGCTTTTTAACTGAAGTACCACTTCTCAGTTCTCTGATCGCTCTTAGTGCTGGCAAATAGGTATCCGGATGATCTACAGCAGAAATTACGAGGTATTTCTCCATTTCCCAAAGATTAGCAGTGGCACCAGCATCAATTTCCGAAGCTGTTTTATATGTATCCAGGTAAGAAAGACCTTTTTTCAAGACTTCATCACGCTGGTCGGTCTTTACTTTTTTCTGCTCCATTACCGGTTGTCCAATCTTATCCAGTTCTCCAGAAAAGCGTTTTTCTTCTTTAAGCTGTGATACTTTTACTGTTGTTTTAGCAACAAATGCCCTTGACTTTTGCTGCAGATCTTTTAGCAATCTTAATGCCTTGTATGCAAATGGTAAAGCCTCCTGCGGCTGGTAGGTTCTTAATTTCAATTCAGAACTCCACATCTCGGTCAGTACCGCTTTTAATCTGCTTTTCACTTCCGGCTCAAAGAATGTAGCGTCTTCTGCGATATCATGTTTATGGGCGTAACTATCCATAATAGCCTGAACGTCACCGAATGCAGCTGCTTTCTCAGGTTCCTTTCCATGTGAATGTCCTTCTTCATGGTCATGACCCTCTTCGTCATGGTCGTGACCGCCACCAATCTCCGTTTCCGATTCTTCGCCCAGAAACTTTCCATAACGCATGCGCAACAGCTTCTGATCTGTCCCCAGATCATTACTCCTGGTTTTAAATTGCTGAACTGTAATTTTGGATTGTTCTGAAAGTAGCTTTTCCGTATCCATAATAATCTGTCGCTGACTTCTGAAGTATTCCGGTACCAGGTTCACGCCACTGGTCATTCCGGCAAGGCTCATCAACTCAGTGGTATCTGCGATAGAAACGAAATAAACATCGGAACGGCTCGCCTGTCCATAATTATCGGTCGCAGCCACGAAAAAGTAAAGTTCGTCTCCAGGCTTCATGCCAAGGGCATTCAAATCCAGTTCTTTCTGAAGCTTCATACTTTTCTGTGCATTGAAACTGGTATTAAAGACCAGCTTTTTCTCAGTAAAACTCACGCCCTCTCCTTTTCCACTGGCTAGCGTCGCCGAAATATAAGCGTTCTGAATGCCGTAATCATCGTCAAGGCTAACTTTCATATTCACTCTTCTTGCCTCGCCAAAATCTATAGTTGTATGTGGTTTTGGCTGCGTGATCTGAATAACAACCGGTCTGTCGGCGACGAGTTCAATCTGATATAAATCGGACTTCTTTCCATCCATCTCTATCTGATAAAAGCCTGGTTTTACCATTTTCCTACTCAATGTCCAGCTTTTCCCTTCTCCATTTTCCGACTGGAGATTGATTTTCTCCTTATCATTAAAAATAAACTTGAAATTCTTAACCGGAATAGAGGTTTGCATCTCCCAACGCAGAATTGCGCCATTTTCGGCTTTAATGCTCAATTGATTCTGTTTTCTTGAAGGCACTCCAGTATAGGCCGGAGGGATAATCTGTACCTGAATACGATTTAACTGTGGCGGTAAGCCCTGCCCCCTGGCTACACCTTCAGCGCTGTGCGATACGGAACCTGATAAAACCGCCGGACTACCAGATTTCAGATGCGGAATACCAATAAACAACAAAATAGCTGTAACCAGGTGAGCGGACAGACGTATGATGGTATTACCCGACAATATTTGAACTTTGATTCCAGATAGCGTATCGGCCACTTTCTGCTGCTGAAATAACTGTAATGTATTTAACTGATTGATCTCTTGTAATAAAAGTCCGGCACTCTCTTCTAACTCAGGGTGGCTGATATTAAGCGATCTGGCCACATCATATGTGCTGATTTTCCAGAATGGCTTAAACAAGGAGCAGCTTATAAAGCTCAGCACTACTAATGGTAATAATACCCAATTTCCGAAACCGATAAAGTGCATGATGACAGCACTTAAAGGTAAAGAAAACAACAAGCTGATGCACAAACGCTCGGCAAAAACCAACATCTGCCATTTCAATCGTAAATTTTCTATCCTATTTCTTCCTTCCTGTCTATCCATTATTCAGGTTTTTAAATTTACGGAAAGACAAAAATCGTTCGGCACAAAGCAGTACCAATAAAACGACCCATATATAATTTTCCAAAGAAGCCTGTTTGACCCTGTTTTTGACCTGTTCTTCTGGTCCGCCGAGATCGGAATTTTTGAGATCCGCAGCCCTTATTTTCTTAAAATCCGGTTTAAAAGTGCGCTGATCCTTTGCGCTCCGGACGAAACCATTTTTATCCTGCTGCTCTGAATTGTCTATCAGAAGCGGAATAAGCCTTCTTACGAATTGTGAAGACCAGACCAGGTCTGACCAGTTAGGGTTTAAACGGCTGTAGTAGCCATACTCTATAACATTTTTATGCTCAGACTTTGAAAGCACTGTGCTGCCAAAACTGTCTGTCCATACCGGCACTCCAGTGTCTGAAGCTGCATTAATCCTTCGGTTTAAATGGATAACCGGCGTATTACCGGCTCCCATATCTGCAAAATGGAATGTTGAATTTATGGCTTCTGATTTACCAGGTTTATAACTGAATACTTTTCCACCGTTTTTCATCCCGGAAAGCATCTGTTCTGGTAACTGACTCTCTGAAAACCAGATCAGCACATCTGCAGTTTCTATGCGGCCTGGCTGATAATCTGAAAGTATAATGTTACTCTTGCTATATTTAGAATAGGCTTGCACAGCAGCCCGGATATATCGTGCGTCCTTAGGATAGTTTCCAGCATTAACCATTATATTTACCTGCTTCACTGCCGAAGGAACTTTCGTGTAAACTGTTGATCCGGGTGTGGACACACCCTCATATTTTCCGGTTATCAGATCGGATGTCCAGGTTGCAACGGTATCTTTGGAAGGCAACGATATCCATTTAAGATCAATGTTTAATGAAGGCATTACTTCGCCGAATTCTTCGAGCCTCTGATCAGCAAAAACAACTGTCCTAAAACCTGTTTTCTTCTGCTGATCTAACACCTGAAGTAAATTAAAATAACCAACTGATAATGTGTCATTTGAATTTATAGAATTCGAAGTATCTTTAAGTGATATCTGCTGAAAACCAGGTGACAGGTCGTGGATACTATAGCCTGCTTTTAATAAAGAATCTATAGTCTTACCGTGCTCTTGATAAACCGGTACAAGCTGTTGTTTTTTTAATAAGATCCAGCCTTTGTCAGCTGTCCTTTTATCATTACGGTTGAGGAACGGTTTGGCGATTAGAAAGGCGATGAAAAGCAGAATTAGCAGGCGCAGTAATAACAATAATAAGTCGGTTAACTTATAACTTCTGGAGCTCAGCGGAGAACTTTCTCCGAGAAGCGCTATACTGCCGATTCTTAAGGTCTTACCCTGCTTAATATTCCACAAATGGATTAGCAGGGGAATTAACATTCCAGCCAGCGCCAGCAAACCGATCGGATATAAAAACTGCACGTTATACTCTTAATTTAGTTCTCTGTTTCAAAAAATCCCTCAAAGCCTGATCTAATGGCTCATCGGTAACCATTAACCGGTAATAAATGCCTCTGTCGAGCAGTTCAGTCCTGGTTTTCTCCAAGTAATCTTTCATTTGCTGTTGATATTCCTGCCTTACCTTAGATTGATCTATCTGAATAGATTTACCACTCTCCAGATCTTCAAATGTTGAATATCCTTTATAATCAAGCTCTAGTTCATTTCTGGAAAGCAGATGAAAAACCAGCACTTCATGACCTAAACTTGTCAGCGTGTCTAATAAGGTAAAGATCTCTGCATTGGTCTGGTATAAATCTGTCATTAATATCAGCAGCTCCCTGTTTTTGGAACCAGCATAGAGCTCCTTATAATGAACCGGTGTTGTAAATTTTCCTCGGGGCTTGATCTGTTCAAGTTGATAGAATATCCTGGACAAATGCTGAAAATCCTGTTTAGCCGCCAATGAATAAATCCCTTTTTCTTCAAATACATACAAACCCAATGCATCTCCCTGTAAGTTTCCAAGATAAGCGAGTGATGCGGCAAGGTAACGCGCATAGTCGATTTTTGTAAATTCTCCGTCCTGATGTTCCATTGAAGCACTGGCATCAATGAGCATTCTGATGGAGATATTGGTTTCTATTTCTGATTCCCTTATAAAATAACGATCCGACCGGGCAAACATCTTCCAGTCCAGTGAGCGAAGGTCATCTCCAGGCTGATAGCTCCTGTATTGGCTAAATTCCATACCGGGCCCTTTAACTGCACTCTTATTTATTCCGCTCATCATCCCATCTACAGTCATCTTAGCAGAAAGAGACAATTCTTTAATCGCCATCATTATTTTAGGATCCAGCAACGAACTCATTACAACTTGGTTTGTATTCTGGAAATACTTTTAAATAATTCTGCCGTAACCATATCCGGGTGGACGCCCTCGGCCTCTGCTTTAAAATTCATTAAAACACGGTGTCTGAGTACAGGATAAGCCATATGCTGTATATCTTCCATTACCACAGCATAACGTCCCTGAATCAAGGCTTTAGCTTTTGCTGTGAGAATTAGTGCCTGCCCTGCTCTTGGCCCTGCACCCCATCTTACCCATTCTTTCACATATGATACTGTGGAGGTATCTGGTCTGGTAGCCCTGATAAGTTCACTTACATAAGTGATCAGATCGTCACTGATACTCACTTCGCGCGTAAGTGCCTGCAATTGTTTAATTTCTTCGGCACCAATTACCGCTTCTACTTTATGTTTAACCCCACCTGTAGTGCTGCTTAGGATTTTCACCTCATCTGCAGCGGTAGGGTAACCAATTTTAATATAAAGCAGGAATCTATCCAGCTGCGCCTCGGGTAAAGGATAAGTACCTGCCTGTTCTATAGGATTTTGTGTCGCCAATATAAAAAACGGACGGTCCAGCGGATAAGTTTGTCCTGCATAGGTTACTTCAAACTCCTGCATCGCTTCTAGTAATGCGGACTGCGTTTTTGGCGGCGTCCTGTTAATTTCATCCGCAAGAATGATATTCGCAAATAAAGGCCCTTTATTGAACTTAAAAAAGCGCTTGCCTGTCACATGATCTTCTTCCAGAATTTCCGTTCCAACGATATCCGTCGGCATCAGGTCTGGTGTAAACTGAATTCTCCTGAAGGACAAGTCTAAAGCCTGTGACATGGTCCTCACCATTAGTGTTTTGGCCAGACCAGGCACTCCTTCCAACAAGCAGTGTCCACCAGCCATGAGCGCAACCAGCATCTCTTCAATGATAGCATCCTGCCCGACTATTACTTTTTGAATTTCAGTTTTTAACTGTGCTATTTTCTGTATTAAAACTTTGATGTTACTTTCTGATATTTCCAAAGCAATTGATTTTTAGTAGATAATGAGAATGTGCCTCAATATAGGGCATATTCAGTAAAAATTTCAGGCATAAATCTGAGAATATCAAAAAAATTACAACAATACGATCTATAAAAATGGTGAATAATTAAAATTGATTTATTTTAGACCAATGCAAAGATCAAAATTTACTTTTGCCAGAATCAAGTACAGTTCAGGCAACTGGGACACCGACCAGCGTATGCCTTCGAACCTGCTTAATTCTTTGCTGGAGTACACAAGTATTCCTTTGGAGAAGGAAGAGAAAATTGTAGAACTCAGCAGCAAAGACATCTTTAAATATCCTTTCTGCTATCTGAGCGGCCATAAACTCGTGCAGTTTAATCAGGCTGAAGCCGCTAACTTCAAACAATATATTAATAATGGAGGGTTTGTTTTCGTCGATGACTGTAATCACGATATCGACGGACTATTTGCAAAGTCATTTGAAACCCAAATGGGTAATCTTTTTGGTCCGCAGGCACTGAAAAAGATCGCGAATAACCATCCTATCTATAACTCCTTCTTTAAATTTGAAAATGGCCCTCCAACAACATCTTTTGAACTCAATGGCTGGGGTGACGACCTGGTTCATGACTACCTGAAAGCTATCACAGTCAATAACAGAATTGGTGTGTTATATAGTAATAAGGATTATGGTTGCGAGTGGGATTATGATTTCCGGAATAAACGTTTCCTTTCAGAGGACAATACAAAGTTTGGCGTAAACATTATTCTTTATGCCATGGGCATTAATTCCTGATCGTACAAATGCCTCTTACTATCCTGAGATAAAGTAAGAGGCATTGCTCAAATATCTATTTGGTTATGAAGCCTTAGATATCCTTGTTGTAAAGTGATTCTGTATTTGGAATCGGCCATAAATAATTCGGATTCTCGGGATTAATCTGTGGAACAGGCGAAGAACCTAGTGGCGTTTTCGCAGGCACAGATAGTTTTAACCGCATTAGATCTGCGTTGCGGATACCCTCTCCTAAAAATTCAATATGACGCTCATGTATAATTTTGCTGATCAGCTCTGGTTGACTGGAAGCTGTTAGAGTCGTAGTTTGGTCAGCTCTTTGTCTGACAGCATTTAGTAGAGCCAGGGACCTGGAATCCACCCCGTTAACATTAGCTAGTGCTTCTGCCAGATTTAATAAGACTTCGGCATACCGGATTACCGGTACATAATCGGTGTACGGAGACCCGGTTGCATATTTAGTACTCCACTGTCTGCCTTTATTCCCACCCGCAATTGTTGTAAAAACCAATGCCCGGCGCTTGTCTGTTGTTTTCCAGAGCGGATCGCTCACAATGCCGCCCTCAAATAGATAAAAATCTCCAGTGCCTGCTGAGCCTAATCCTGTTGCATTTGCCCCATCAGGAAGATAAGCATTTGCAAGTGAGGTACCCGGTACATCTGTATTAGAAAAAGGCATTGAAAATACCGATTCTGTCGTGGTATAGGGCGCTTTAAAAATTGCAGTAACTTCCGTCTGCAAAGCATTTTTCACTCCTGTTGGCGCGACAAATGGTGCGGTAGCCGGCACAATCTTATCTGCTTCTTTAATCACATTCGCATAATCTCCCATGCTCAGGTAAACATTTGTTTTGGCTGATATGACAGTATTTACATGCGCACGTGTAGTGTTTAATGCTGCTGAAGAATAGTTTGCCGGCAAATTAGCTTCTGCATAATCCAGATCTGTTATAATCTGTTTATAAACCTCTGCTACTGAGCTTCTGGCAAGATTATACTCCGCCAAGCCTTTGTTCGGTGTTAAGCGCAATGGCAAACCTTTACCCTGCCCATTATTTTTTGTGAAAGGCTCTGCATACAACTGAAGCAGGTAATAATAAGACAGGCCACGCAGGAAACGAGCTTCAGCAAGATAATTATTTGCAATCTGTGGCGTCAACACTTTAATTCCCTTCTCCTCCATACTGGAAATAAAAACATTACAGGCATTAATGATCTGATAGCCTTGCGTCCATACTGCAGAAACATCAGATATTCCTGGATCCACAGTCATCTGATAGGTTAACCCACCACGGGTCGGATTCAGGTTGGTAGAAATAAAATCCCCACTCCTGGCCTCACTATAATAAATGTATTGTGTTCCGAAAAATCCAGATCCTTTAAATGTGGCGTATAAGCCATTCACGAGAGTTGCGATACGATCAGGTGAATCATAAGCAGAGGCATCTGAAATCAGTGAAGTTGGGATCGGGTTAAGTTTACTCTCTTTTTTACAAGCTGTTAAGGACATTACCATGCCCATAACCAGCATACTTTTAGCTATTAATTTCATAATTGAGCAATTCATATTTTTAATTAAAACCCTACTTGTACACCCAGCGTAAATGTTCTGGCATTTGGCGTCATATTCTTATCGAATCCCTGCGTTGCAGTCGCATTGCCGGTACTGGTCACTTCAGGATCTGCACCTGGATACGGTGTAATGATTGCCAGGTTCTGGCCGCTTACATAAAATCTGGCACTTTCAATTTTAACTTTTTCCATTACAGATTTAGGTAATGCATACCCAAGCGTCACATTTTTCAATCTCACAAAATCGCTTTTGTATACATTTGCGGTAATCGGTAAAGAATATCCCCATGAAGTAATGTCCCCGTCCTGTACTTTCGGCACATCGGTGATATCACCTTTTTTCTGCCATCTGTCCAGAACTTTCACATCATTATTCTGGAAACGGTAATCCATCAAAGAAGCCTGGGTAGCATAATACATATTACCGCCGAACTGATAGGTTAGCATAACATCTAGATCAAAATTCTTATAGCGGAATGTATTAGACAAACCACCATAGAATTTCGGATTGGTGTTTTTATAGATAACACCATCATCGGTTGTAGTTACCGCCTTCGCAATAGATCCGTCCTCATATTCCCATTGATTATGACCCGCGGCAGGCACTTGCTCATAATAAACTTTTCTGCCTGAACCATCCAGAAAAATCCTTCTTCCGGTTTCAGGATCAACGCCATCAGTCCTGATTGCATAGATCATTCCAACAGGCGAGCCCGGAAGAGAGATAGATACCATTCCGGAAGACCCTCCAACGTCGTTGATAATCAAACTAGACACACCCGGAGCGAGTGATTTAACCTGATTTTTATTATAAGAAATATTAAAGTTTGTATTCCATCCAATATCATCTTTCTTAATGAGCACGCCGTTCAGTGACAGCTCAATACCAGTATTATACATACTGCCTACGTTTGCCAGCACTGTGTTCTGATTAGCACCAGGCAAACCGGCCGATGCCGGGACCGGCACCCCGAAGATCAGACCATCAATATTATTTTTGTAATAGGATAAATCTGCTGTTAAACGGTAATTAAACATACTGAAGTTAATACCAAGGTCTGTTTTCTTACTGGTTTCCCATTGCAAATCCGGATTTCCTGCTGCCGAGTAATAAAGTCCCGGTAATCCACCGTACAGGTTCGCACCATAGGTCGATAAACTTGCATAATCGCCAATTCCGGAAAGATTTCCAACCTTGCCATAGCTCGCTTTAAACTTAAAAGAGTCGAACACTTTCGACATCGCAGAATTTGCCCAGAAGCCTTCCTGATTCAATTCCCATGCACCTGAGAAACCCCAGAAATTACCTGCTTTATTTTGTAAACCGAGTACAGATGCTTCATCACGTCTGAAATTCGCTGTCAGGAAATATTTCCTTGCATAGTTATATTGAACACGTGAGAATAAAGAGATCAGGTAATTATAAGATTTTTGATTCGCTGTATTGCTAACTGCCACGTTACCGAATCCACCTTGTATATCCGTATAAAACGGATCCGACTGATTAGAACGATTTATCCCGAACCTGTCTCCGTTTGTGGTTTGCTCCTCTTCACCTAATAACAGGTCGAAAGAATGTTCTTTAAATTTCCTGTTTGCCGTTAGCGTATTAGTCCAGACATTTGTTTCCTTCTTCGCTGAAACGCCTGTCGCACTTCCATTTGAACTCATACCTTCATTGGTACGCGGATCAAAATAACGATTAGTTCTGCTGTACATGTTATTCACGCCATATGCCGTTCTGAAAGTAATCCAGGGTAGCGGTGTGATTTCACCATATATATTGGACTGAATGTAGTTATTAGAAGTATTGTCACTATTTGCCTGTAAACTCAGAACCGGATTGGTATATCCCAGACGTGCGGTTGAAGTCAGGTGACCTGCGTTATCCATAATCCCGACATTCTGCCCGATAACATTAAATGTGCCGTCGGCGTTATATGGTCCGACTATCGGTGCAGTAATAAAGCCAAGCCGGTAAGCTACGGAGTTCGAAGATACTGAACTGACCCCGGTACCAGTTGATAGGATTGCTGAGGTTTCGTCGCTGCTATAATTAGTTTTGGAACCAACCTTAAACCAATTATTTACCTTATGCTCTACATTATAACTAACAGATTTCCTTTCATAATCGTTACCTTTAAGAATACCCTGACGATCGGTATAACCTACTGAAAAATAATACTTAGTTGCATCATTTGCACCAGACAAACTGATATTATGATTTTGAGAATTACCGGTGCGAAATATGTAGTCGTACCATCTGGTGTCAATCACGCTACCATTTGCATCCAGTGAAGTGCCATAATAGTTTTTCACTGGATCATAAGTCCCGGCATTTTTTAAACCTTCATTCTTAATTTCAAGATACTGCGCTCCATTTAACACTTCAGCAAGACGGGTAGCTTTACTATTTCCATAATAGGCATTATATGAAAACTTAGCTTTCCCTTTTTTACCTGATTTAGTAGTAATAAAAACAACACCGTTAGCCGCCCTGCTTCCATAGATACTCGTCGCTGCCGCATCTTTTGCAATGTCAATACTTTCAATATCATTCGTATTAATTGCTGATAAGGGATTGGAAGCTGCATTTCCCCCGACACTAACATCTTCGGTAAACATAGGAACCCCATCTACAACAATAAGCGGATAAGAACTTAAAGAAAGAGAATTTGTCCCCCTGATCCTGAAAGTAGGTGCCTGATTTAGAACACCATCGTTAGCTGTCATGTTCACACCAGTCGCGCGGCCATTCAAAGCACTCTCAAAACTTGCTACAGGTTGCTCAGCAAGTGCACTTCCCTTAACGCTCGAGATACTTCCTGTAACTTCAGATTTCTTCTGAACGCCATATCCAATTACAGTCACTTCGTTCAGATCTGATTTATCAGGCTCTAACTTAACTATCACGTTTGCGGCTGCTTTAACCTCTTTAGGCTGATACCCAACAAATGAAATCACCAACGTAGCGCCTGTTTCCACTCCTTTTAATGCAAAATTTCCATTTGCATCGGTCATTGTACCTAAAGATGTTCCTTTAGCTTTAACAGAAGCTCCAGGGAGCGCCATTCCTCTTTCGTCCAGCACTTTACCCCTTACATCCATAAAAGCATTTGCTTTGGGTGTAATCAATATGGTATTATTCTTCAACTGATATTCAAATGGCTGGTCGCTGATCGAGCGGTCAAGCACGTCACGCAGAGAACGGTTCTCCATATGAATCGTAACGGGATGCGCTTTATCGAGCATATCCGCATTATACAGTAATTTATAACCGCTTTGTTTTCTAATTTCATCGAGTACCTTATTCAGGGGTACATTATTTTCTGATAAAGTGATATTATTGACTTGCCCGCTGGCATTCACCTGCAAAATGGTGGTGCTGACAATCATCACGCTAAGTTTACCGATTAAACTTATTTTGTTATGAAAAACAGCTTTCCTGTTCCTGTATTCCTGATAACAACGTATGAGGGCATTGGATAAATAGAAATTCATAATGCTACTGGTTTAGAAGATTATAGATAAATTACATAAGGTAGAGGTAGATGAATCTGACAGTTGGTTAGACCGCCTGTGTGTGCTGTGTCTGGTTCCTGTTACATAGGCTTATCGATTAATTTTTTTCAAAAATCAGGGCAAAGACCTTCCATGAAGCCCCCTGCTGTTTAAAAAACGGCAGGGGACAACCTTAAAAGGAGTTTAGAATTGGTGGTTTATTTTTTTAGATAAAGCTCATTGAAGAGCAGTTTAAAGGTACTGTGAGACTGAGCTCTGAAAGTGATTTCTGGTCCGAAAGCGTAAAGTTTACCTTTACCTACTGGTGCAACAAAAGCTGCCACACCGTCTTTAAGGTAGCTTTGTCCCCATGCCCACCCGCTTCTCAGCGAATCTTCTTTACCGAACCAGATTAAAGGTTTAATACCCTGTGCTTCTGCCCCGTCAGCAAAGTGAAATACGGGACTGTTGTTATAGACTACGTCTGCTTTTGCGGGCATTCCCCAATTAGAAGGCAGACTGGTATCTACATTAACCTGGAGAATACTACCCGGAATATAAAATTTATCACCTGGCAGGTTTACTTCCTTACCGTCCTTAGTCTCTACAAGTGCATTCTTAACAGGCAGACCTAGATGATAAGCCAAATTTGTACTGCTACCGATAGTAACTATGTTACCCCCTTCTTCCAGGAAAGCTTTAAGCTGTGGAATGGATTTATCTGGTGTGATGCTTCCTAACCAGCCGCGGAATTCTGCAGGTACTTCATCTTCCTTGGGCATTCTGCCCCATACCGGCTCAGTTCTGCCCACAGGTGGAATACCTCCGCTAATGAACAAGATCATATCATATTTACTGCGTAATTTTCCCTGGTCGATATCTTTTGGATAAACCAACTGGAAGGCAAAGTGATACTGCTCCATAATCCAACGTACCCAACCGGATGGCATAGAACCGCCGTATTGGTCGAACAAGGCAATTTTTGCTGGAGTGATTTTAACAGCACCATTTGGCTTACCTTTTACACCAGTAGCTGCTGTCCCGAATTCTACACCTGATTTCTGCAAAATTGCCAGACCTTTAGCCGGCACATAAAATGAACCCGCAGGCATCTTGTCCTGTGCACTGTTAATTCTCGATACTTCAATACCAGCTTTTAGTAAATCATTAACAACTATAAACGAGTTGTTAACCGCAGCACTTAACAGATAACCACCAGCCGATGGCGTAACTTTAGCTACCGGTGCATTTTGAAGCTCACCATAAGCCACGCGCTCGAAAGGCCCTTCAAAACCTTCTAGAATACGATCGAACTGAACACCCATCTGGAAAGCTAAAGTCCAGCCTGCTGCGTCGTAAGGACGAACCGGAGGACCTCCGGGATACTGGAAATCATTAGGGTGATCTTGTGGTTCAAACATATCAAGAACATGTGGACGGAATGCCTGATTAGTTTTAACAATATAAGATCCCGCAGGATATTTTTTGCCATTAACGCTAAAAGCAGCCGTTGCACGCTCTACCAGAACTCCAGATTTCAGCAAAGAATTAATGTATTTTACTGCGGTCGGGAAATCTGACTGATCTGCCGGAATAATATAGCCCCTTGCGTCACGCAGCGCAGGGTTTTTAAGCACGTCGTCATAATATTTCATTGGAATTTCAGGACCACCACGACCGACAGATTCGCTCTTCGCAATCAGGCCAGCTTTCTTATCTTTCTCGTAAGCCGCATTAATAGAAGCGATATACTTCGGTTGTAAAGTCCAATTATCCTGATTACCTTTCTGAATAGCATTACGTCCCATTACGTAAATATTATACAGCAATTTATCGCTGCTTCGGCTCGCGTAATCCAGGATTGCATAATTCATAGAAACAGAATAATCAATCGACTTTCTGAATTTCCATTCCTGCGGGGTTATCGGATATGGTGTTGCATTATTAGGGATTAACCTTTCCGGTACCAGGGCAATTTTTGATGGTGTAGGGTTTCCTGTAGTTTCTGTGAGGATACCAATCATATTATGGAAATATGGTGTTGTTCTGAGTCCACCGTTCCACCATGTAGAATAAACAGAGCCGCTTAAACGGGTATATCCTGGTTTTCCTTCTGCGTTCAACCTGTTGATCATTGAGGCTGCAACGCCGTCAATACCGGTAATCAGTAAAGGATCATAAGCGAAATTGAAAGGATCACGATATGGAGGCCCTGCAACCACCGCTCCCTCAGGTGAGGTCTGGTGATGGTTATAGATGATTTGCGGCATCCATTCTACATATTGCTGTTTGGAGATATTTGTCGTCTCCTTCATATTCATCATATAGAAATCACGGTTGTTATCATGCCCAATATATTTCTGATATAGACGCGGTATATTCATATTCCGTTTAGACAAGTCTTTACCCTGCATATACCAGTTTGAAACTAATTCCTGCCCATCCGGATTAACTTGAGAGAGGAGTATAATCACGTCATCCAGAATGCGCATTGTTTCAGGGTCCTTACGGCTCACCAGCTGATAATAGGTCTCGAGTAATTGCTGGGTAGCCACAGTTTCTGTTGCATGTAACCCTCCATCAATCCAAACCACTGGCTTACCTTCAAGGGACAGCTTTGCGGCTTCCTCGTCTGTCAGGTTTTCTGCTCTTGCTAGTTTTTGGGAGATTTCTTTATATCTGTCAATCTTCTTCAAGTTGGCAGGTGAAGAAACGATCATCACATATTGCTTACGGTTTTCCTCTGTACTCCCTATTTCGCGGAGTAATACCCGGTCAGAAGCGGCGGCCAGCTTCTTAAAATAAGCCTCTGCCTGGGTGTAATTGGCCAGGCTATAATCATCCCCGATATTAAATCCGAAATGTTCCTTAGGACTAGGAATGGTTTGGGCCATTACCGGCCCGGCACATATCAATGCGCTTAGGGCCATACCGTATAAAAGGTGTTTGCAATTCATCATCGTCTGTTTGTTTAATAATTAGTTATTTACCATTAATTTATTCAGAATCAATTCGTCATTCGAAATCGGGAAAATATAGTTAGGTGAAGAAGGATCTGCTGCAGGTACAGAATGTGCAGGTTTTGCCGGAATGTCTAATCCTAACCTCATAATATCACTATTTCTGATTCCCTCTCCCAAAAATTCTATTTGTCTTTCTTTTATAATCGCTTTGGTCAATTCCGTAGCACTGCCAAAATTAGAAATAGTATAAGTTTTGCTTTTATCGGACCGGTTCCTCACGGCATTCAATAAAGCAACGGCTCTGCTGTCCACACTGGAAGTACTTTTTGTTAATGCTTCCGAAAGGTTCAGTAGAACCTCCGCATATCTGATTACGGGCGCATAATCCAGATAAGGTGCTGCCTGAGAATACTTAAACAACCATGTTTTTTTAGTAGAAGGTCCGATCTTCAAAAAAGACCTTCTTGCATCAGCAGCAGACCAATCCGGATCAGCAACAATTCCATTAGGGTTCAGCGAGTATTCGCCTGCACCATTGCTGGAAGTTGTTCCTCCATCCCTGGTACCCGGCAAATAATAACCAGCTAATGCGGGGCCCGGTGCATCATTACTGGAAAACGGCATAGAGAAAATTGATTCATCGGAAGTATAAGGCGCTGTAAATACATTTTTCACGTCAGCTTCCAATGCATTTTTCACACCGCTTGTAGTGGTGAAAGGCGCTCCCGCGGAAATAATTTTGTTTGCTTCGGTAATTACTTTTGCATAATCCTGCATACTGAGAAACACACGGGTTTTCAGGGCTATAGCTGTATTTTTATGTGCTCTGGTTGTGTTCAGAACGGCCGAGGCATAGTTAGCCGGAAGGTTTGCCTCTGCAAAGTCCAGATCCTGTAGAATTTGTGCATAAGTTTCTTTTACGCTGCTTCTTGCCAGGTTATAATTACCCGGTTGCTTATTACCTTCCAGACGTAAAGGAAGTCCTGGTTTAGAGCCTGCACCATCCAAATATGGTCTTGCATAAAGTTGTAACAGATTATAGTAAGCGAGTGCACGAATTAACCGCGCTTCTGCAATATAAGCCGCAGCGGTCTCTGCACCTACTACTGCCGTACCAGTGTTGTTCATGCCATCAATAAACACATTGGCAGCATTAATAGCCTGGAAACCAAACTCCCAGATCTGAACGACATCATTCGTTGTCGTTTGATTCAGCAATTGATAAGTAGTTGCACCTGTCGCTGCATTCAAATTGGTACAAATAAAATCTCCGGCCCGGATATCACTGGCAATCGTATACCAGCTTCCCAGAAAGCGTCCCTTTTTAAGTGTAAAATAAAGTCCGTTTACCTGATTCTGAATCCGGGGTGCAGTACTGAATGCAGCTGCGTCAGTAATCAGTGTGGTAGGATCCGGGTTAAGGAGTTCATTTTTTTTGCAGGCAGAAAGCAGCATCAGACAGGTACCGAATACCATTAACTTCCTGAAGCTGAATTTATATTTAAATAAGTGTGTCGATCTTTTCATTGTCAATTTTTTAATTAGCGTTTTCTGATCCGATTAATGGTTTAGAAACCAAAATTTAACCCAACAGTAATTGTTCTTGCATTCGGACTCTGGTTTTTATCCATTCCCTGAGTGATTGCATTATTCGCATTCGTCGTTACTTCAGGATCTAAACCTGTGTAGTTCGTTAACAAAGCAAGATTTTGTCCGCTGACGAATACTTTCGCATTGCTTACTTTGATCCTTTTTAGAAAATCATTAGGCAAATTATAAGATAACATCACGTTTTTCAATCGCAGGAAGTCAGTAGAACTTACGTTAACGTCCAATGGCATAGAGTTTCCGCTCGAAACATTATCTCCATTTACTACCCTTGCGATATTAGTTACTTCACCAGGATTTCTCCAGCGATTTAATACATCCACAGAGTTGTTCCAGAAACGCTGATCACGCATAGTCGCCTGTGTTCCATTCATCATATACCCGCCCATCTGGTAGGTTAACAGAACGCTTAACTCAAACTGTTTGTACTGGAAGGTATTTGACCAGCCACCAAACATTTTTGCTGCTGAAGTTTTATAAGCTACAGCATCTGCTGCAGGTGTAATAGCAGGTGCACGTGACCCATCTTCATAAGACCATTGGTAAGCAGAAGGTCCGCCAGGTGTAACTACATGCTGGTAGAGCACTTTACGTCCTTCACTGTTAATAAAGACTCTTCTGCCGGTTTGCGAATCAATACCACCGGTACGAATTGCGTAGATCATGCCCGCTGCATACCCCGGAAGTGTAATACTATAAGTATCCACACTGCCCACGATAATACTTGGCACCCCATCGGCAAGGGAAGTGACTTTGTTTTTATTAGTAGTGATATTAAATGAACTGTTCCAGGTGAAATTATCCGTTCTGACCGGCGCACCATTCAGGGAGAATTCAACACCTTGATTATACATTGTACCTACATTTTGCAGAATACTGTTATTTGTTGAGTTAGGGATACCTGCAGACGGAGGCAGCGGTACACCGAAAATCAGTCCGTCGATATTGTTTTTGTAATAGGCAAGTTCACCATTCAGTTTCCCACCTAACAAGCCGAAATTAATACCAATATCCGTTTTCTTACTGGTCTCCCATTTAAGATCCGGATTTCCGGCAGCTGAATAGCCAAGACCTGGCTGCCCGCCATACAAGTTAGCAGAATAAGTATTTAGAGCTCCGAAATCCGTTAGTCCGCCGATGTTACCAACTTTACCGTAACTCGCCCTGATTTTTAAGTTGCTGAATACTTTATCCAGTACAGAACCAGACCAGAAGTCCTCTTTCATAATTTCCCATCCGGCAGAAACACCCCAAAAAGTACCTTTTTTATTATTAGGGCCTAATGCAGAGAACTCATCCATTCTATAGTTACCTGTCACATAGAATTTCTGCTTAAAGTTATACTGCAAACGGGAGAACAAAGAGAACAGATAATTATCATAAACCTGATTATCTGTGTTATAGGCAAATACATTCTGCCATCCGCCCTGAATATTTGAATATAAAGGATCTGACTGCCCCTGACGCTGTAATCCGAATTGATTACCATTGGTCTTCTGCTGTTCCTGACCTAATAAGACATTAAATGAGTGATGATCCGCGAACACATGGTCTGCGGTGACAGTATTTGTCCACACCCATCTCTCTCTCGTCGAATTCGCGCTGCTACTGCTACCATTTGTAGCTATCCCCTCACCACTGACAGGGCTGTAGTAGTTTTCATAAGTTGTATACCTATAATCAATACCATAAATTGACTTCACAGCCAGCCATGGCAACGGATTAACCTGGATATAGGCATTGGACTGAATATTATTTACCTTATTTCTGGAATAATTGGTATTCAGTGATACTTCAGGGTTATAGAAACCTAATCTCGATTGGTTTAGATGTCCGGTATTATCCTGAATCCCAAGGTATCCATTTGAAGTATTATTATAAGAACCGTCATTATTATACGGACTTACAATCGGCGAATTAATTAATGCCAGTCTGGACATTGCGCCCGATGCAGAGGAGTTTCCTGCCGCCCCGGTAGACATTGCCGACGCATTATTTTCATTGACATAGTTAATTTTCGCACCCAGACTTAACCAGGAATTCGTTTTATTGTCAACATTGAACATTGCAGACTTTCTGTCGAATTTATTCTCTCTGAAAATACCGTCCTGTTTGGTGTAGCCAACTGAACCATAATATTTTGTCGTTTGGGTAGCTCCGGAGATATTAAGGTTATTATTATTCGAAACACCTGTTTGGTAGATATAGTCATACCATCTCGTATCAATAGGGTTACCTGCTGCATCGTATGATAATCCGTAATAATTTGTCTCTGGATTAAAAGTACCTTCATTTTTGAGGCCCTCATTTTTAATCTCGATATATTCCGCAGCGTTTAACAATTTAGGCAACCGGTTTGCATTACTAAAACCTACAGAGCTCTGAAAGTTAATCTTTGCAGCACCCTGTTTACCTTTTTTTGTCGTGATAAATACGACTCCGTTTGCTGCACGGCTCCCATATATACTGGTTGCTGCGGCATCTTTGGCAATATCTACACTCTCAATATCTGCAGGGTTAATTGCAGACAGCGGATTTGTAGCAGCATAGCCCAGATTAGATTCATTTTCATTGGTAAAGGTTGGCACGCCATCTACCACGATCAAAGGATAAGAACTCAACGATAATGAGTTTACACCACGGATACGGAATACAGGAGCCTGGTTAACTACACCGGCGTTTGCGGTCATATTAACTCCCGTTGCACGACCGTTCAGCGCACTTTCAAAACTTGCTACCGGCTGGTCCGCAAGGGTACTTCCTTTTAAATTGGAAAGACTGCCCGTGGTTTCAGATTTCTTCTGCGTTCCATATCCGATTACAACCACTTCGTTCAGATCGGAGTTATCTGGACTCAATGCTATAGTCCCGAGATTTGCAGATGCTTTAACCTCTTTAGTCTGATAACCAAGAAAGGAAATAAGCAAGACAGCGTCGTCAGCAAGACCTTTAAATGCAAAGGCACCGTTCTGATCTGTCATTGTACCTTGTCCGCCACCCTTCACCTTCACAGAGGCACCTGGTAAGGGCAATCCTTTTTCGTCAACGATTTTACCTCGGACATCTATCGGCGGTACATTTTTAACAATTGTTTTTCTTGGGGTAAGCAGTACTGTATTATTCTTAACAACATAAGTAAAAGGCTGGTCTTTTACAGATTCATTGAGTGCTTCCTCCAGAGAGACATTAGCTACATCAATAGACACAGGTTTAGCAGTTGCAATCAATTCTTCGTTATAAAGCAAGCTGCAGCCACTTTGCGTTCGTATTTTCTGTAGAACTTTATCAAGCATCACATTCTTTTCAGAGATCGTGATATTATTCACCTGACTTTTAGCATTCACCTGAAACACGGTAATGCCGAGAATAAAAATAGTTAGTTTTTTGGCTTTCAGCAGATTATTAATAAATGCTGAATTGATTTTGCTGGGTACACAACAGCGGGACATCCAAGTGTTTACGACACGGAAATTCATACGCTAAAATTAGTTTTGGTTAGTTTTTAATTAGGTGTTTTGATTTTGGCTGAAGAATCAGGATGGTTAATCCCCAATTCTGGTTGAAGTAGAGCTAAATTTACATAGGCATATTAATTAGGTTTGACATTTATGTTTGTGTTTGTGTTAGCTCGATTAATCTCTATCCTTTTCCCCTTGCCGTCTGCCATTTCTGTAATTCTGAATTTCAGGCTTCCGGTGAGCTCCAGCATATCAAGTACCTGGGAAAGTGTAACGTTTTTAGAAATAAACCCCTGGTAACGGGTTTCAGGCAGATGAGCATAGTCAACTTCTACGTCGTACCATCTTTCCAATTGCTTCATAATATCAACCAAACTGAGATTATTGAAACGGAAATTCCCATGCTTCCATGCCATAACCTCATCCAGGTCTACAGAGGCAATTTTCATCTGGTTTCCTTTCAAAATAGCCTGCTGTCCGGGCCGGAGGATATCACTGTCCGAAATATTTAAATTTGTTACTTTCACACTGCCTTCCAGTAATGTGGTTTTCATAAACTTCTCATTCCCGTAAGCATTGATATTAAAATGTGTACCTAACACCTCTACCTCCTGGTTTTTGCCACCCTCCCTGGTCACTACTTTAAATGGTTGTCTGCCTTCTTTATTAAGTAACGGTCTGATTTCAAAATAGGCTTCTCCATTTAGCTCTACCCTTCTTTCATTCCCGGAAAAAATTGCCGGAAATTTCAAAGTAGAGGCTGCATTAAGCCAGACCTTACTTCCATCTGGTAAATTGATCTGATACTGACCACCCTTTGGGGTAGAAATAGTATTGATCTGACTTTCTGCGAGATGGCGTTCTTCATGATTACTGCCGGAAGATGTATAAATTAATTGTCCGTCCGCAGCTTTGGTAATACTAATGCCAGACTGGCTTGCGATTTTTCCATTTGACATGTCATCCAAGGTAATCTGCGTACCATCAGCCAAAGTAAGCATAGCTTTATTACCTCCAGGAACTGCGTCGGGCACTTTTACATGCGGAGTTATAGTATTCGCAACCACGAGTTTCCGTTCCGGCAGTGTCGCAGGTGTCAAAAGCCACCATATTCCTGATGAGATTAGTATAAACACCGCCGCAGCAACTGTGAATGCTCTTTTTATGTTCCAGCTTCTTCCTATTGAAACGACAGGAGTCTGACTGCTTTCCATGATATTACGTAATATCTGGTTACTTGTCGCCGGGGTAAAAATCTTTTTTGAGGGAACAAATTCATTCCATGCCTCACCCAATAATTCCCTGGCTTCCTCTTCATGTTCAGGATCTGCAAGCATAGCAAGCAGTTCGGCTTTCTCTTCAGGCCGGGCCTGATTAGCGAGATAAAGCTGGAACAATAAGGACATCCGGGTATTTACCATATGAGCGTCTGTTTGAAACATTTCACCAGTTACCTGGGGCTTGTTACTATAAAGACACTAAACGCTAAAAAAGTGGATATCAGAAAGTGATATTTTTTACAAATCTTCCAGATAGCACATTAATAAGAGTAAAGAGTATAAAATATTACTGCTTTTAACGTAGCATGACACTGATTTAAGTGCCCATTGCTGATATTTTTTGACTGAATCTGTTGATATCTGCATTTTATCAGCAATTTCCGGATTTTTTAAACCCTGCATTCTGAGTAAGAAGACCTTTTGCTGTTGAGATGGCAGGCGAGCGATTGCCTGATCTACCAGAACCTGAATATCAGGATTACTATTCAGATTATCTGCAGGGGTTTCTGCAGGTTCTGTATCATCAAATTGTTGCTTATAATATTCCTGATACTTATGATGATTAAGCATCTTTCTAAGGCTGTTCAAAGTAAAATTCCGTGTTAAAATAAAAAGATAGGAACTAAAATTACTAATCTCAGCTAGTTTTTCTCTATTGATCCATACTTTCAGAAAAACTTCCTGAACAATATCCTCAGTAAGCTCCTGGGAGTGCGTTAACATTAATATATATTCCCCTAATTGATGATGGTAGCCCATAAACAGATCCTCAAAAGCCAGTTCGTCGTCTTGAGCTATCCTGTTCAGGAGATATGATTCATTATTTAAAGGTTTCAGTCCCAAGGCTCATGCAGAAATAATATATAAACATTGTCAATATAGAGTAAAAGCAGATGAGTTATAATTTAAGCATGTAACAATTTAGTCGTATTACAATAAAGAAAAAGAACCTTATGAATAAGGAAAATACAGTCAAAAAATGTACATGGTAATTAATGTAGTTCTACTAATAATTGCTAAAAACACTAAATTGGCGCAAAACAAATTCTATGGAACCCACTGATGTAAGAATATCGAAGAAGAAACCGATCTACCCAGTAAGTGCGGCGCTGCAGAAGTACCTTAAATCTTACCAGCGCGATTCGAAACTTCCAATAACCTACAATGATCTTCTGGTTTTTGATGAATCTTATCCGATAATGGATAAGCATGGAAAAGATTCATTATGGGAAGGCCCGATATACGCCTCAGACCGTATTGAGCATATCCACAATGGCCTAAAGGTGATCTACGCCAATTTAAAGGCATCTGGAAACCTTAGAATCGTTCAGCACAAGTATATAGATAAGATCGAATACTGCACGTTTGGCAATACAAATCCTTTCAGAATCAGAATAGTTAACAGGTTAAATGACGTATATGATTATTTCTACGTAAAGAAAGCCGATGCATCCAGGATTTATGGACTGGAGCTGGAAGAAATACTCTCACCAAACCAAGTCAATTATCTGGTAGACGGAGAAACTTTGATCGAAGAACATGTTGCCGGTATTCCGGGAGATGTCTTCGCAAAAGGTTATTTAGAAAACCCGGAATATAACCCGACCCGGATAGCGAAGGAATTTGTCAAATTCAACGAACGTTGCCTGGTTATGCTTTTGGGAGACATGCGCGCTTATAACTTCGTCGTGCAGATTACACCTGATTTTGACGACATACAATTCCGGATCAGGGCTATTGACTTTGATCAGCAGTTTTATGAAGGAAATATCAAAATTTATATGGCCCAGTTTTTCAAGGAGAACCTTCCCTACGTTAAATTATGTATGGAACACCTTAGTGATAAAACTTTTCAACAGTATCAGCAGGAAGAGAAATCTTCCATCCTCCACCGTGTACGCAGTGAGCGGCACAGGCTCCGGGATCTCAGAGATGTATCCAATACAGAGATACTCACCACACCAGAAAATATTGAAACCCTTAAAAATGGGATGGCCAGGCACTTCGAAGATCAGGATTACCTGGAATGTGAGACCATGACTGACCTGGTAGAACTGAATATTAAAAATATCATACGACAGGTTAAATTATAATTAAAAGATAAAAAAACAGATGAAAAACATCCTTCTGGCAAGTACCTCCTCCCTTTTTGGGGAAGAATACCTCGCCTACCTTAAGCCTGAGATTGAATTATTATTTCAACAGGCAGACGAAATAATCTTCATCCCCTATGCCAGACCAGGAGGTCTCACTCACGATGAATACACTGCAAAAGCAGTCTCATTCTTCGAAACAATAAATATCAAAGTTAAGGGACTGCACACTTTTGACGATCAAAAAATGGCAATCCGGCAGGCCAAAGGATTCTTCACAGGGGGAGGAAACACATTTCTATTAGTCAAACAGCTTCACGAATTGGATCTAATGGCTGAACTAAAAGACGCCGCGGAATCCGGCAAACCTTATCTTGGAACCAGCGCCGGGAGTAATATAGGCGGTATAAATATGCAGAACACCAATGACATGCCTATCGTCTATCCGCCTGACTTCAGGACTATGGGTTTAATTAATTTTAATATTAATGCACATTATCTGGATCCGGATAGCGGACTAAAACACAATGGAGAAACCCGGGAGACCAGAATTAAAGAGTTCCATGTATTTAATTCAACACCTGTTGCGGGTCTAAGGGAAGGAAGCTGGATCAGGGTAAAAGAAGGGAAAGTAACCACGGAAGGCAGCCACAGCACCCGTATTTTTTTACCAGGGCAGGAAGCAGCAGAGCTGGAACCCGGATCTGCAATGGATCATCTGCAATAATTAAATGTTACTGTGGAATCGGGCTAAAAAACTTATTATACAATCTGATGTCTACGGCTCCTGCAACCTCTGTGGATACTTCTCCGGTAACCCGGGCTGTTGAATTAGATGCGTCTGTTACCGGGCTTCCATTATGATTCTGGCCGGTATATACTTTTACAAAGTCAATCTTTTTAAGATTAGCCTGCTCACCTTGTTCGGTCATTGCCCAATCGATATCGAAAGCATTATATCCTCTGCCCCTGGTCTCCTGAAGTCTTAAATATTCTGCTGACCCAGAGTCCGAATAGCCAAAATCAAAAGGTTTGTTGCTCAACTCCCCCATCTTTGAAGGTGTTTTCAAGTAATGTTCCATTGAAAGTAAAAGATGCCTTCTCATTCGCCCAAACCGGATAATAAGCCTGGGTATGAAAAGCATTCCGAAGAATAAATCCGCTTTTACCCTGATTATCCGTCCACTTGATATCATCCTGCAACTTATCCGGCTTGTAATAGGTAATCTCATACTTTTTGATTGTTCCGGTGGCAGCGTGCCCACTTCCGGCAATCTCGTACCATGTATCATCCGGCAGACCATTTTTATTGGTATCCTCCATTACCATAACAATGCCAGGTTCAGACCATTCTGCACCATTTATAGTAACAGGGTTACCAAAAATCCCCAGATCAGGACCAGATTCATTTTTAATGCTGTGGTCAAAACCAAAAATGATATAACCACCATAGGCGCCTAATGAAACCAGCCCATTATCTACACCGCCTATCAGATCTTTTGCCTTTTCCGCCGTACCAGACGAGGGGTCATTAACAAACTGCCCCGGCGCAGGAACATAAGCAAATACCTGACTGATAAACGGACTGAAATTTTCCGGAGTTTCCTGCTGATCTTTCTTGCAGGAATTGAAGCCAAGACCGCAGATCGCGGTCAGGGCTAAAGATTTTAACAAAAATTTCATTTTTATAATTTATTATCTTGTCTTGTATAGATAAACTGCATGTTTCGGCAGTCCGGTAACAGTGGCTTCATACTTCTTCTTACCATCAGTTCCAAAAGCGTAAACGAAGCCGGTTGTACCGTATCCGTTTGCATCAGAAACAAGCACCTCATTATTAAGCGGATTAATACTTAAACCATAATACGTCTTAATTGATGTACCATCAGTAATCAGCGGGCTACCTAAGGCACCAGTATTCAGGTCCAGAGGTTTTACCTGTGCATTCATGTAAGGATCTGTAACGACATATCCTATATTCTGCTGAATTGCAATCGATCCGATATCATATGGGAATGAACTTACTTTCGTATCTGTTGTACTGTTTATTAGATCAAGAGATGGAGCATTACCGATAATATAATCATTTACAGTCACGACAAAAACCTGACCATTTTCACCTGCAGCGACACTCACCGGATTATTGTTCACCTCGATGTCTTTGATCTTTTTAAAATTAAGCAGGTCAATTACAGAAACTTTGTTTTTAGCTCCTTTTTCCTGGTAAAACCTGTGAGAAGAATTCGCCACATATAATTTACCATTAGCTACTGCCAAACCTTCCAGACCTTCACTTAGCATTACCTCTCCGTCGATTGTCAGACTTGCGGTATCAATCCGGCTAACCTTCCCGTCATAACGGGAAACATAAGCCTTATTCTTATAGAATGCAATAAAACGTGGAATAGCTCCATCAGTCTCCGTATTAAAAGAGATTCTTTTGATAGACTTTCCTGTTGATAATTCCATCACATCGACAAATGATTTTTTCTCACCCTGAATACCAGATACTACACAATACATTTTGCTACCATATTGCTGCAGATCATTCGCTGTCTCACCCAGCCCGATTCCATTTACCTGTTTGTAATAATCAACCACGGTTAAATTTTTCTCCACGTCATAGAAAGATATTGCACTGTTATTGTTTCCGACCGTACCTTCACCCAGCACATATATGCCCGTTGTGTATCTCTCTCTTTCAATCTCGGTATGATCCTTTTTACAAGAACTCAAACCAATCAGACAAATTGAAACGCTAAGTATAGCCGTCTTTAATAAGGGTAGTTTTGTTTTCATATTATTTATGGTTAATTTATAAATGCGAAATGTGCGGGGATGTCCCCTGTTGTCACTGACCATTTTTTGTTTCCTGCAGGATCAAAACAGTATAATTTACCTGGGGTAACATAGTCCCTGGCATCACTTACATAAACCTCTTTCGTGTAAGGATTTACTTTAATTCCGTAAGGAACAAGAATTTCTTTTTCTGTCCCGTCGTTTATGAACTTGCGGTCCATTACCGTTTCATCTTTTACATTAATCATCGTGTATGAAATGGTGTTTTTTTGTAAAGGATAACTCCATGTACTCGCATACAGATATGCAATATCATCATCAATCCAGAGATTACTTGCAGCGATATCGAACACCTTTTTAACAGCATCTTTTTGAGTATCAATAACAAACAATCTGGAAGGGGTATCATAATAATCACCACGTGAGGTTACATAAAGATCACCATAACGATCTGCCTTTACCCTGTTCAGGTTAATAGCTACATCAATTCGCTTGATTTCTTTAAAAGAGACCAGGTCAATCACTGATAATGTACGCTCATAATCCGGCGGACTATAACCACCAGAATTTGCGACAAATAATTTTCGACCGACTATGGCCATTTCTTCGGGCTGCCGGCCTACATTTACTTTCTTTTCTATAGTTAAAGTTGTTGTATCGATTTGGGCCACAATTCCCTGTGTCGCAGAAGCATCTCCTACTTTACCCAGATAGGCACTCACATATACCTTACCTTCACTAAACGTGATGTATCTGCAATTGACAATATCGATCTGTTTAATTCTTTTAGCTGTTTTAGCATCCAGGATCTCCAGTTTATTTGACACATTCACAATCACATAGAGCTTAGACCCATAAACCAGGATGTCATTACCTACGTCGCCCAGTCCTCTGGTAACTTCAGGATTTGCCTGACTATAAATATTGCGCTGATACTTTCCTGTCCGGAAATCAATCAAATCCAGAGAAGCTTTATTCATATTCATATTTCCTTCGTTTAATATGAACATTCCTTTCAATGTACTTGAAGGATTGGGAGGAAATACGAGTTCTTCCTGGGAAGGAATCACAGACGGATCTTTCCGGCAGGAAGAAAAAACTATACAAAAAGCTATAAGTATGCAGATAAAGAGAGAATTGGGCTTTTTCATATTAAATCGTGTATTGAAGTTTTAGGCGATAAAACCGGCGGGGCATTGGAAAACTCGCAATAATCTCCCTATCCTGGTTAAGTAGATTATTAATCTCTATCTGGAATTTTAACTGCTGTTTGTTTAATAAGAAATTATAGCCCGCGGAAACATCATGGGTATACCAGGGCTGCATATAATTGTACACCTGATTCTGGTCCGTACTTAGCTGATTATATCTTTCGCCCGTATATATATAACTGTAATTGAATTCAAAGTTTTTATAATCAGCACCCAGGGTCAGCGAAGCACTATGCATGGGTGTATAAGGAATATTATAATTATAACGTTCTGTGCTGGTAATATCCCTGGCCTGCTGATAAGTATAATTAACACCTGCCTGAATACCAACTCCGTTACCCGCATTCCATACTGTTTGTATATTGGCTTCCAACCCTTTAATACCAACGACCCCAATATTATACATTGTCCAGCGGTAAAGATTCTGACTGGGGACAGCTACAATTTTGTCCTTAACCCGGTTATAATATGTATCAGTCTGGACAGACAGGCTCACCAGAGACTGGTGCAAGAATGTATGATGGTAGGTCAATCCAAAATTATACTGGCTTGTATATTCAGGCCTTAATAAGGTATTCCCTATAAATGTGTAGTAAAGGTCGTTGAAAGTAGGCATCCTGAAAATACTTTTATAAAAAGCCCTGACCCTGAAGTCTTCGGTATCAAATGGTTGCCATGAGGCCAGCACGGCTGGTGTAAATTCATGCTTGCTGCCCGCACTCGTATACTCACGGACCTCGTCCCGTATAAAGCTTCCTAATACGGAGGCCTGCAGATTAAAGCGTTTCAACTTCAGCTCCGAGGCTAGCGCAGTCAGGATGGTATGACGGGTTGGAAAAGGAAATCTGTAAAGATTCGCGTCCAATTTATTCATCTGATAATCTGTAGACAGGGCAATTTCCCAAACCGGCAGCAGATGGAGGCGGCCGGCAGCAGAAACATAGAGTTCATCCTGTTTAAACCGGTTATCCAGAAATCCAGAAGTGGTCACATATTCAGGATCAAGATAACGAAGGTAATCATGCGCATATTTTGCATTAACCATTAAACTATAGCGTCCTTTATCATTCGTTTGGTAACCTGCCTGAACAAAAGTGTTCCTGTCCCACTGTCGCTGAGTATAGTCAAACTTATTCGCTACGACGGCTCCAGGCAACCCCCGCGCCGATCTGTACTGGTAACCTTTAACAAACCAGGAACTACTGTCTGCCGTTAAACCATTCAACCCTGCCTCCAGGCGCATCGATGTAATATCAGTATTACTTCTTCGTGCGGTAGTATCATAAACTCCATTAGTATACCGGAATTTATACCTTCCGTCTGCATGGAGCCATTCTGTACTTAAATTTGCAGTTAAATGCGGACTTATTTTTTCCTGCCAGCGAACAGAAGGATTAATTAAACCAAAGGAGCCACTTTTCACACCAACCCGAATGTGCCGGTGCTCGCCAGGCTTAAATTCTGGTCTGGCAGACCTCATATAAATAGAACTCGCTGCACTGAACGCTTTCGCAGGTTGATAGATTTCGCTACGCTGACCGTTATAAAGGGCAATTTCCTCCAGGTTGTCCAAAGAAAATCTACTGAGATCTACCTGTCCGTTCTGGGCGTTTCCCAATTGTACACCATCATAAAAAACAGCGGTATGCATAGAGCCAAGACTTCTTACATTCACGGTTTTGAGCCCCCCGATGCCACCATAATCTTTCAGTTGGACCCCACTAAAAAAACGCAGTGCATCAGCAACAGAAAAACTATTCAGTCTGGTTAATTCGGAACCTTTCAATAACTGGACAGGAGTTGCAGACGTATGGCGTATACCTGCCCTTACCGTAGCAATATTAACCTGTCTGAGTTGGAAAATTTTTGATGTATCCGCTTTGCGATCCTGGATGTTTTTTTTGATCTGGGCAGATACAGTGAATGGACAGCACACCACCATCGACACTAAAAGAGTGAAATATAAACACTGAATCCAAGAAAGGTATTTACGCTCTAAAAGCGTAGGAAGCGCAATTAATTCCATGTGTGGTATAGTAACCCCACAGCAAACCAGATTTAAACTATAAATGAAAAAACACGATAAGTATTTTCATTCCAGCTCCATTCCACGAAAGCTATGAATTATAAAGCTAGAGGCAGGTATTCTGACTTGCTCTCCTTGCCCCGCCTTCCCATTCTCTGAACAGAACAGTGACTATAGATTGGGTTTGGTATAAAGAGCTTACAGCTGCGGGACAGTTCCGGATTTACACCAGATTCCCTTTTAATCTTTATGCGACTTACATAGAGAACCAAAAGCGAAGCAAATGTAATTAAAACGTGCCGGATTTTAGTCTTGAGGCATATATTTAATCTGATTATCGGCGTAATAAGTCTTACGGCTTCCTTTTTTATCGATCCTGATCCCGTCGCCGTCCGGGGATTTTTCCAGGTCAGGATTATGAAATTCAATGTCCTTTACAGCCCTTATTATTGGCTCATACTCCCCTGATTTTTTCGTATATTAATATAGAGATTTAAAAAAAATCAAAGACCTATGACCGAATCAAAAAAAACAAAAATTACGTATTGGGTGAGCACAGGGATACTGGCCATATTCATCATCCCAGGTATTTTTTTCCTTAACAGTAAAATGGCATTAGATGGCACAGCACACCTTGGTCTTCCTTTATGGTTTCACTGGGAATTAGGGATCGCTAAGTTCATTGGCGGTATTATACTCATTGTACCTCTTTTCCCGAAGCGGTTAAAGGAATGGACTTATGTAGCTTTCGGTATAGATTTTATCTCTGCATTTATTGCTATTCTTGCCGTAGACGGAGTTGGCGGTATGTGGTACAGTCCGATTGTAATGTTTATCGTCCTGCTGGTCTCCTATTCCTCTTATCACAAACTGAATAGTACGGTTCCTGCATAAAAAAATCCCTGCCGCTGGAGTTCGTGGCAGGGATCATAATCAGGATATCAAAATTTGCTGTTCCACCCCTTTATAGTATCTGGCACGCAATGGCGGTATACGCGCCACTGCTTCAGCAGAACAACTTGCCTTAAACAGGTTAAAACTAGCTGCATCACCAACTTTCGGCCATAACTGTTTACCGTTGTCATCCAGCGGCAAAATATCGTCGGTTGCAATTCGCAGACATCTGGACAGTGCCAGTTCGTCCGACCAGCCATAAAGCTGTGCAAGCAAATTGGCTTTTCCCAGCATATTGCCAGAGCCAAAAGTAGACCAATGATCAATTACACTGTCCGTACCTGTCATTACCCTTACCTTATGTTTGTACAAAGTTGGTATAGGCATCACAGATTTCCCTATCGGCACGGTAGATATGATACCAATACCCGCTTCGGCAAGATTTGCACATACCTGATCCAGTTTAGGCTGTTCCAGTCTGCTTAAAGCGAAGGCGTGGCTAACAAATGTCTTACCTTTCAGCGCTGGATTCTCCATCACGCGTCTAGTGAGATATTCGATAGTTTCCAGACCCGATTCACCCGATTCATGCAGGTGAATGTCAATTCCCTTTTTGTAATCCAGTGCCAGGCGGATGGTCAGATCCATTGATTTAATCATATCCCGATCAATAGATGTAGGATCCAGGCCGCCTATAAAATCTATATCCAGCTGTGCAGCTTCCTTCATCAGCCCCTCAGATTTTGAGTATAATAGTCCATGTTGCGGAAAAGCAACAATCTCTACTCCGAACGAGTTTTTCTTATTCAAGATGGCCTGTTGAAGATTCTTTAAGGAGTTTAACTTTGAAGTAGGTTCGATATTGCAATGGCTGCGGGCAAAGTCTGTGCCCTGAGACTGCAGTAACTCGATTATCTTTTCTGCCCTTTCGGTAGAATGAGGCAATAACTGAGGGATAATCTGTTCCTCCAGTCTGATCATGTCAACAATAGATTTCTGTTTTTTAGACCTTGCCTTCCACGGACCACTGTAAAAAGTTTTATCCAGATGGATATGCATATCTTTCATCGCAGGAAGCATAAGATACCCCTTCGCGTCCACAGCATCCTTCGAATCTGAGTTCGGCTGTATGCTGAAGATTTTTCCATCACGGATTTCCACAACAAACAATGCCGTTTTAGTAGCAGTTATTTCAAACTCATCTGATTCAAATCCAGTTTCCAGCAAAACGTTTTTAAGCGTGATATTCCCCGCTTTGTTACTGCTTCCAGTAAACGCTGTCATGGCCACTAATGGTTTGGGTACACCAGCCAGGAGGCCGGCACCAACCATGCCGGTAGATAAGGATAAAAAGTTCTTTCTGTTCATATCGGGTTAAAAGAACAAATTTATCAAGGATAATTCGGAATAATACTATTCAAATGGTGACAAGACTTGTCCTTTTTATAAAAAACAGAAAAACTACATCAGCTGAAACTTAGCTGATGTAGTTTTAAAATTATTTAACAGGTGTAATCGTAATTTTTCTAAACTCAATCGGACCATGATCGCCCTGTATATAAATTGGTCCGGGTTCCCCCTCCTTGCTGTCTAAAGCCCCTCCGGTGATACCAGGGATCTCCTGATTTGTGATCACTGTCTTGCCATTGGCAACCACAGTTACCTTACGGCCAATCAATGTGATATCATAAGACTGCCACTGATCCGGCCCCAAGGCCGCAATTTCATTCGGCGCAAGGAATCCATAGATACCGCTAAACAGCACGCTCGCAGGATGCAGGTCAGCAGGACTGTCTTCGATCTGAACTTCGTAACGACCTCTGAGATAAATACCGCTATTGCTACCTTTCTGGTATTTGAATTCTACGTGTAACTTAAAATCTGTAAACTTTTCATCAGAGATCAGATTGGCTCCGGATTTAGGACTGGTCAGCACACCATCTTTAACAATCCATTGATTCTGTCCCAATGCTTTCCAGCCGGTCAGATCCTTACCATTAAACAGCGCTATCGGTTTACCCCATGATACTGTACCTGTCCGGTTAAGATATGGCGCTCTCTGCCCGGTGAAAGTGTGTTTTTTACCTTCACTGGTTGTGATCGTCCCACGAATTTCCCCACCTGACAGCTCCCCCTCTATGACAAAGTCATTATCTCCGCTTTCCCACTGGGGCGGAAGACTAAAACTAAACTTCTGACCATCTAGTTTTACTCTTGAAACCGGCCTTGCACTACCTGAAGCACCAACAAAGCTGCCAACTAGTATCCTGTTTCCAGAAAGCTTCACTTCCAGCCATGAAGGCGCAGGTTTCCCGTTGTCGTCCATAGTAATATCCCATCTTCCTATTAATTCAGAATCAGCAACCGTTTCTGCTGACGATGTTTGCGGATTACGGTTTGCCGCGAGCAGAATACTGGCAGATCCAACAGATAAAAGGCTGGTCAGGCCTAAAACTATAAATTTCTTGTTCATATCAGTGATTTTATGATTTAAATAGATTTATTACAATAAAGAGTTAAAGTTAAAATACTTACTCATCGGTAAGATAAGATTTTCTAAAGTTCTCAGCTAATAAATCAAAGCTGAGCCCAATAAACTTTGTCATTTTTAAATCAGAAAAAATATTAACTATACCTAGCCGGTAGAATTTATCTAATATTGCAAACCTAAACTGAAATGCTTTTAAATTATTAAAACGGCACATTGAGCTTACCATTCAATGGCACCACACACTCAAAAAAACAAATAATGATGAATTTATTTTTACAAGCCGATTCAAGATTCCCGAATGTGATGCCCTATTACCCCCCCTTTATTTTGCAGCATCATCGCTGCTGCCGTAATTTTTAAACAGCGGACAGCCATTTAAAACCCTACTATTTTTCTCAAATATCGTATCCATCCTTCGGGTTCCGGCAATGGTATACTATGCACCAATTTTATCAAATTATGAAAGTATTTTTACCAATACTGCTTCTGTTTCTCAGTATCAATCTGGGTTACGCGCAATCCTCTAAAAAGATAACCGGAAAGGTTTTCGAAAGTAATACGCAAATCCCACTACCCGGTGTGAGTATTTTAGTCAAAGGCACTAAAACAGGAACAACAACAGACCAAAATGGTTTATTTGCCATCTCATCGGAGTCTGACGAGCCTGTTTTGATTGTATCCTACCTCGGTTTCAAGACTAAAGAATTAACTGGCACCTCCGGATCGCCAATGAATATCAGCCTGGACAACTCTTCCAATGCCCTGAATGAAGTTATAGTAGTCGCTTATGGAACAGCTTCAAAAGCAAGTTATGTAGGTTCAGTATCACAGATTAAGTCGGAACAACTTGCTAACAGACAAGTTTCAAACGTATCTAAAGCACTACAGGGAATGGTTCCTGGTGTACAGGTAACCTCGTCCAGTGGTCAGCCAGGTACCACTGCCGACATCCGGATCCGGGGAATTGGCTCTATCAATGCATCAAGTGCACCTTTATATGTAGTAGACGGAAATCCTTTCTCCGGAGATATCAATTCGATTAATGTAAATGATATAGAATCCGTCAGTGTACTTAAAGATGCAGCATCAAGTGCACTCTATGGTTCCAGAGGAGCGAACGGTGTAATCATTATAACCACCAAATCCGGCAAAAACTCCAAAGAAACATTAATCAGCGCCAACTTTAGTCAAGGTGTATCTAACCGTGCTGTGAAAGACTATGCGCAGATGAACACAAACCAGTATTTCGAAAGCTACTGGCTCGCACTTAAAAACAAACAATTAACCAATGGCATCAACGACGTACAGGCCGGACAAAACGCCAGTAACCAACTAATTGCAGACCTGGGAATTAATCCCTATGGAGCGGCCTACCCTCAGCCAGTTGGCGCAGATGGCAAAATAGTTACAGGAGCAGCACCGCTATGGGATGATAATTGGGGTAAAGAAATGGAACAGACTTCTTTACGCACACAAGCCGATCTGAGTTTCAGCGGAGGAAACGAAACCACCAGATATTTCATTTCCGGTGGTTACCTCAATGACAAAGGAATTGCTCTGGGTTCAGGTTATAAAAGATACAATGCAAGGATAAATCTGACTACTCAAGCCAAAAAATGGTTAAAGGTCGGCCTGAACATCTCAGCCTCAAGCTCTACACAGAACTACCCGACATCTGAAGACAGCAATACCGGTAATGTAATTAATTACTCCAGACTTGTACCGAGTTTCTATCCTGTTTATCAGAGAAATGCCGATGGAGGTTACCGGCTGGATGCATCGGGAAATAAGGTTTATGACTTCGGAGATTATAGACCAAGTTCAGCAATTCCAAGAAGTAATCTTGCAGCAACCGTAGGACTGGATAAAAGCGAAATCCTGCAGGATAATGTATCTGCCAGAACATTTATGGAAGCTGACATAGCTGAAGGACTTAAATTCAAAACATCCTATAGCGGGGATTATTCAGAAATGAATGATCATTATTACACCAATCCATTATTAGGTGGAGGCGCTGCAAACGGAGGATCGGTTTCAAAAAGCAGCAGAAGAATTTACTCCTGGACCTGGAATAATATTTTTACTTATCAAAAGACTTTTAATGAAGATCATCACTTAAATCTGCTAGCGGGTCATGAGATCTACAAATATAATTCACGTAGTATTTCGGGGAGCAGACAGAATTTTGTTCTGCCAGACCTATTTGAACCGGATGCAGCAGCTCAATTGAATAGCTTTAATGGATCATCCGTTGATTATATGTTATTGAGTTTTCTGGGTAAGGCAGAGTATGATTTCAAAAACAAATACCTGCTTTCGGCTTCCCTGAGAACAGATGGTTCATCCAGATTTTCACCAGCCCGCAGATGGGGTACATTTTGGTCTGTAGGTGCATCCTGGAGAGCTTCGAAAGAAGATTTTTTACAAGACAAAACATGGTTGACCAACCTTACATTCAGAACCAGTTATGGTGCTCAGGGAAATGATAATATTGGTACATACTATGCATACGATGCTCTATATGCCATCAGAAATAATTTAGGGGAGAATGGCGTGGTGACTTCCAGACTTCCCACTCCCGATTTGAAATGGGAAACCAACCTGAACCTGAATATCGGTATGGACTTTGGCCTATTCAGAGACAGAATCAGTGGTAGCATAGAATACTTTAACAGAAGATCAAAAGACCTGTTGTTTAGTAAAGCTATGCCAAATTCAACAGGATTTAGTTCAATTGATGCTAATATAGGTTCCTTAAAAAACACAGGAATTGAGATTCAGTTAAATACAGTTCCGATAAGCACGACAGATTTCAGATGGACATTCGGCATTAATGCAACATACTTCAAAAACAAGATTACAGACTTACCGCAGGATAACCTGATCTCCGGAAATAAACTCCTGAGAATCGGCGGTTCGATCTATGATTTTTACCTCCGGGAATGGGCAGGGGTAAATCCAGAAAATGGTAATCCACAGTGGTATAAAAATAATGGACAAGGTCAGAAGGTAGTTACCGAAACCTATTCTGAAGCTACCCAATATGTTCAAAAAAGTGCATTACCTGATTTAGTGGGTGGTATCAGCAATACATTCACCTATAAACAATTTGAACTTTCTGCATTATTATCTTACAGCCTGGGTGGTAAGATACTTGATGGAGACTATACCTCAATGATGCACAATGGAAATAGTCCCGGAAGAACCTGGTCTGTGGAAATGCTTAATCACTGGACACCTGAAAACACAGACACAAATGTACCCAGATTAACTACAGATAACCTGGGCTGGACACAAACGTCAACACGTTTTCTATATGATGCCACCTATGCACGCCTGAAAAACGTCAGCCTGAGTTATAGCTTACCAAAAGCAATGGTAAGCAGAATGAACATTAACAACCTGAGATTTACATTATCCGGAGAGAACCTGCTGACCTTTTACGGTCATAAAGGAATGGACCCGGAACAAACCGTAAACGGGGCAACCTATTTTCGCTACCCGGCCATGAGAACTTTCTCTGCAGGCGTTAATCTCACTTTCTAACACCAGTTTAATTGAAATCCACATGAAAATTAATATCATAACTCCCCTGTTTGCCGCTGTTCTACTCCTTGTGGCCTCAGGATGTAAAAAGGAGCTCACTACCACCCCGACCACTGCTGTTTCAGAGTCACTGATCTATGGTGATGTGAACAATATCGAAAAAGTTTTAAATGGTACCTGGGCTTATATGAACGACACCTATTTCACCTATGCCAACCCCGGATACTCCACTATTCTGCGTACCAGTGATGCCATGGGCGACGATGTCGCAATTATCACTAATAAATACGGCTACAGGGATGCGTATGAATTTACGCTTGCAAATAACCAGACCCGGCTTGATGCCATCTGGACCATCTTGTACAAGGTGATTAACAACTGTAATAATATTATAACCAGAATTGATGCAGCAGAAGGATCAGCAGAGAAAAAAGCACAGATCAAAGGTCAGGCATTGGCATTACGTGCAAACAGCTATCTGACATTGGCAACATATTATCAATTCTCCTACCTAAAAGACCCGAATGCAAAAGCAGTTCCAATTTATACTCAGCCCACTAATTCACAAACGCAGGGTAAACCTAAATCCACCCTGGAAGAAGTTTATACTTTGATAAACGCAGACCTTGCGGAGGCCGAGACATTGCTTCAGAATTACACCAGACCAGGTGGCGCCAAATATAAGATCAATCTGGACGTTGTACATGGTCTACAGGCGAGGACATTTTTAAATACAGGTAAATGGGCATCAGCAGCTAAAAGTGCTGCAGAAGCACGTAAAAATTACAGCTACATGTCTGCTGCAAACTATGCTGCAGGGTTCAATGACCTTACTAATGGAGAATGGATCTGGGGACACGGGCAGCAGCCAGACCAGAATACGGCAAGTTATTCATTCCATTTTCTAGATGTAACTTCACCAAATTCTTATTATTATAGCTTTATGGCAGATCCAAACTTCAAATTATTATTTGAAGACAATGACATCAGATCCAAATTGTTTTCCTGGGACGAACAGGCAGGCAGAGAGGGTTATCTGCGTTACGGAAAATTTAAGTTCCGCCCCGACGAGACAGGTGATATTGTGCTAATGCGTTCGTCGGAAATGACGCTTATTCAGGCAGAGGCTTCAGCTAGAAATGGAGATTTGAATTCTGCAGTTCAATATTTAAATGAACTCAGACAAGTACGGAACGCTGCGCCGTTTTCATCTTCCGGTAATACAGCAACTTCTATAATTGATGCGATTCTTGTAGAACGCAGAAAAGAACTTTGGGGCGAAGGTTTTGCATTGTCAGATATCTTACGAACCCAGACAGCGGTAGTTAGAAAACCTTATACCGACGCAACAGGTCAGCCTGTGAAAATAAATGTCAAAGA
Source organism: Pedobacter antarcticus (assembly GCF_900103515.1). NCBI lineage: Bacteria > Pseudomonadati > Bacteroidota > Sphingobacteriia > Sphingobacteriales > Sphingobacteriaceae > Pedobacter > Pedobacter antarcticus. The sequence goes on along the minus strand of NZ_FNGZ01000001.1, from coordinate 256,976 downwards.
TAAAAACGGAAATATTCAGTCCGTCAGCACCAGACCGCATACTACTTTGAAATTTCCAGATGGGTCTGCATTCGTGCCCAACAGCCCATACTATCTATTTAAAATTCCACAGTCGGAATTGAACACTAATCCTGATATCAACAAATAAAAGTGTTTACTACAAGTTTGGAGAAGCCTGGGAACTTAAATCGCCCAGGCTTTTTTCATGTAAAAACAATAGATTATACGCATGATTTTCAATTAGTTGAAAATTTTGTAAACTAATTATGAACTGGGGTGTTGTAGATCAAACAAAAATCTAACCCTATGAAAAAGTTAATTTATGTCCTTGCCATCTCTGCAACTTCGTTTGCATTTCAGGCATGTAACAGCGGCACAAAAGATGCCAAAGAAACTGCAGACAGTTTAAACAAAACAAAAGACACTACGTCTAATGAAATGGCTACTGGCGGAATTGCTGTTGATCAATCGGATGCCGAATTTGCGACTAAAGCAGCTGTAGGTGGTATGGCAGAAGTTGAATTGGGAAAACTAGCCCTTACAAAAACGAGCAATGCACAGCTAAAAGAATTTGCTAATATGATGGTTAACGATCATGGAAAGGCAAATGCAGAATTGATGGCTGTGGCTAAAATGAAAAACATTACGCTTCCTGGAATGGTAGATGAAGAACACCAGAAGAAAATGAATGATTTGCAACAGAAATCGGGAGCTGACTTCGATAAAGCTTACACTGATGCAATGGTAGACGGACACAAAAGCACCTTAGATCTAATGAATAAGGAAGCTAAAGACGGAAAAGATGCAGATTTGAAATCTTTTGCCGCTAAAACAGCTCCTGTTGTTCAAACGCATCTGGATATGATTACAAAAATCCAGAAAACGTTAAAATAAGCTGTATAAACAGATATTAATTAATTTTTTAAAACTGGCCGAATTATTTCGGCCAGTTTTTTTATGCCCTATTAGGGTTTGTATACAAAAGTGATGCTGTCTTTCACCACAATACCACTCATATTTTCTCCAGTATATTTCACCGTATATTTTCCCGGCTTTTCGATCCTATACGCTTTTAGTAAGTTTACTTTTGTCTTCAGGCTATCCTTCGGGTTCAAAGTAATATAACTGTCTGCGGGAGGTGGCATGATTCTTTTTGCCATTGCGCCACTATACGCAGCCTCTTCCCCATTTTCACCTTTAATCTCCAGATAGGAGCTCATCAGCGGCTCAAACGGCGTGTGCCATTTACAAAATTTCATAGCAGTATCTGAACCGTTATAGACAGTAAAGTCAAGCAACAGCGAATCTCCTGCTTTCAGCTCATCCTTCATGTGCATTTTAGCGAAAATGCCCTTATCTACAGAAGCAACAGTAGTTTGAGTTAAAACAGAGTCGGCTGTCGAACCAGCTTTATTAGCCGTTGTACAGGCTGCCAGCGATAATATCGCGGCAGACCAGAGAAAATGATAGTTTTTCATAGTTTTGATGTTATTTATTCTCAATCCATTTCCTCGCATTCACAAAGGCAGCGATCCAAGGTGAAACCTCGTCATTACGTCCTTCCGGATAATTCGCCCAATGCCACTGGAATACAGAACGCTCTATATGCGGCATCATTACCAGGTGTCTTCCTGAGTTATCGCATAACATAGCAGTATTATAGTCTGAACCATTCGGGTTTGCCGGATACGTATCATAACCATATTTAGCTACAATCTGATATTTATCTTCAGTATAAGGTAACTGGAATTTACCCTCACCATGAGAGATCCATACACCTAAAGTACTTCCGGCAAGATCTGAAAGCATTACTGAATTATTCTCCTGAATCGTTAATGAAGTAAATCCACTTTCGTGTTTCTGACTGTCATTATGCAGCATTTTAGGTTTTTGCTCATGATCAGGGTTAATGAGGCCGAGCTCTACAAAAAGCTGGCAGCCATTACAAACACCAACAGAAAGCGTATCTTCTCTTTTAAAGAAGTTCTCCAGAGCCGTTTTGGCTTTCTCATTATAAAGGAAAGCACCTGCCCAGCCTTTTGCTGAACCTAATACATCCGAATTCGAAAAACCGCCAACAGCACCTATAAATTGGATATCTTCCAGAGTCTCTCTTCCGGAAATCAAGTCAGTCATATGTACATCCTTAACATCAAAACCAGCAAGATACATCGCATTAGCCAACTCTCTTTCCGAATTAGATCCTTTCTCGCGTAATACCGCTGCTTTCGGTCTTGGTTTAGTCTCGTCAATAACCGGCTTCCGTCCGTCGAATGACGCAGGGAAATTATATTGAAGCAAATGATTCTTATAGTTATCAAAACGCTCTTTTGCTTTTACCGGTCCGCTTTGTTTCTGATCCAGCAGGTAAGAGGTGGTAAACCAAACATCTCTCAGTTGATCTATGTCAAAACTCCATTCACCTGCAGCATCTTTAACCTGCAGTTTTGCTTCAGCATTTACCTGTCCGATTTTATGGAAGATCACTCCTCTTGCATTTAGTAATTCTTCCACGGAATTATCAGCCTGAAATACTATACCGATATTTTCAGCAAATAATTTAGCAATAATGTCCTGGCTGCCTAATGTGCTCAAGTCAATTGTTGCACCCAGGTTTCTGTCTGCAAAACATAATTCGAGCAGTGTTGTGATTAAACCACCACTGCCAATATCATGGCCTGCCTGAATTTTACCTGCTTTTATTAGCTCCTGTAACGTATTGAAAGTGTTTTTGAATTGACCCGCATCCAGGATATCTGGTGTAGATTCTCCAATCTTGTTCAGGATCTGAGCAAAAGAAGAGCCACCCAGTTTAAATTCGTCTCCAGATAAATTAATATAGTAAACTGCCCCACCATTCTTTTTGAATACCGGTTCAATAATATTTTTTACATCGTCGCAATGTCCCGCTGCTGATATAATTACAGTACCCGGAGAAATTACTTCCTGGTCTTTATATTTTTGTTTCATGGAAAGCGAGTCTTTCCCGGTTGGAATATTAATGCCAAGATCTATAGCAAATTCCGAACAAGCTTTAACTGCTGCATAAAGACGGGCATCTTCACCTTCGTTTTTACATGCCCACATCCAGTTTGCAGATAAGGAAACACTGTCCAATCCGTCTTTAAGCGGTGCCCAAACCAGATTCGAAAGCGATTCTCCAATTGCATTACGGCTACCGGCAGCCGGATCAATTAGTGCAGAGAGTGGTGCATGGCCAATCGAAGTTGCCACACCATCTTTACCCTGAAAATCCAGAGCCATCACCCCACAATTATTTAAAGGTAACTGTAATGGTCCGACACACTGTTGTTTAGCTACACGGCCACCTACACAGCGATCTACTTTATTTGTTAACCAATCTTTTGATGCCACAGCTTCCAGTTGAAGCAAAGCTTCCAGATAAGTATTTATCTGTGAAATATCATAAGTAACCGGTTCATATTTTCTTGTTCTAGTCTGGTCCTGCATTACCACTTTAGGAGAACTGCCAAACATATCTTCCATTTTCAGATCCATTGGCTTAGCACCGGTGGTTGCCGATTCGAAAGTAAACCTATGGTCGCCTGTAACTTCGCCGACAGTATACATCGGTGCGCGTTCCCGGTCAGCAATCTTTTGCAGTGTTTCTACATCTGCTTTACCAATAACCAATCCCATACGTTCCTGAGATTCATTCCCAATAATCTCTTTTGCAGACAAAGTTGGGTCACCTACCGGTAATTTATCCAAGTCTATTTTACCGCCTGTTTCTTCAACTAATTCAGACAGGCAATTTAAGTGTCCGCCTGCACCATGATCATGAATTGATACAATAGCATTATGATCACTTTCAACCATTCCCCTGACAGCGTTTGCAACTCTTTTTTGCATTTCCGGATTAGAGCGCTGAATTGCGTTCAACTCAATACCTGAGCCCATTGCACCGGTATCTGCAGATGATACTGCTGCACCACCCATCCCGATCCGGTAATTCTCACCACCAAGTACGACAATTTTATCTGCCACAGCCGGAGTAGATTTTTTAGCCTGACTCGCTTTTCCGTATCCAATACCACCAGCTTGCATGATCACTTTATCATAACCAAGCTTTCTTGCATCTTCTTCATGTTCGAAGGTTAGGATAGAGCCTGTGATTAATGGCTGCCCAAACTTGTTGCCGAAATCTGAAGCACCATTAGACGCTTTGATCAGAATATCCATTGGTGTCTGATAGAGCCAATTGCGCTCTTCCATCGCTTTTTCCCAGGGACGATCTGCCAGAAGCCGTGAAAAAGAGGTCATATAAACTGCAGTACCTGCCAAAGGCAATGAGCCTTGTCCGCCCGCTAATCTGTCTCTGATTTCCCCCCCGGACCCAGTAGCAGCCCCGTTAAATGGCTCGACAGTTGTCGGGAAGTTATGCGTTTCAGCTTTTAAAGAGATTACTGAATCAAAGTCTTTAATTTCGTAATAATCAGGCACATCTGCACGTTTTGGTGCAAACTGCTGAACGGTAGGACCTTTTACAAATGCGACGTTATCTTTATAAGCAGAAACAATGCCATTAGGATTTGCTGCTGAAGTCTCACGGATCATTTTAAAAAGGGAGGTTGGTTGTTCTACCCCATCAATTACAAATGTTCCGTTAAATATTTTGTGACGGCAATGTTCTGAATTGACCTGCGAAAATCCAAAGACCTCCGAGTCGGTTAATTCACGGCCAAGTTTCTCTGATAATTTATTTAGATAATCTATTTCCTCTTCACTTAAGGACAGACCTTCCTGCTGATTGTAAGCAGCGATGTCCCCTATCGCCAAAATTGCTTCCGGCTGAATATTTACTGTAAAAATATCCTGGTTTAATCCATTGTACAACTGCAGCAACATCGGGTCAAAATCTTGAGTTTCCGTAGCAGAAACCTGAAATTCTTCAATCCTTACTATACCATGCAAATCCATATTTTGAGTAATCTCCACAGCGTTTGTACTCCATGGAGTAATCATCGCAGCACGCGGACCGATAAAATAACCTTGCAGGGAATTTTCTTCATTCAATTTGGCATCGCCAAACAGCCAGGCTAATTTCGAAATATCAGACGAATTTAGGGTTCGTTCTAGTTGTACAGCAAATACAGTATTGCTCTCGTTGGAAAAGAAATAAATCATGGTTTTATTTTATGCCGCAAAGTTAACCAAAATTACACGTTGTACCTAAAAACGGTGAATAATTAGCATTTATCTGACGTGTTTTCCAGTTCATATAAATTTTAAAATCCATGATGAAGACACAAAGGCTCAATTTCCATTTTACTGGGTTTAAGTAAAATAAGGCGTCATTTACAGCAAAAACAAAAACCATAATCATATTGCTTATTGGGTTAAAAAACATCCTTTTGAAACAAATATTTGCCTATTAACTTATTTTTACCTACCTTTGCATCGTTTTTCATTTAAACCACCGCTGTACCCGTCCCATTTAGGGTTCGTGTTTTTGTCAGGAGCAGCTTCTTATCTGGTTAAATGTCTTTGGGGATTGCCCCCTGATTTTTCAATACAAATGTTTATTTAAAGCATTTTTTATATGCAGCAATTAGGCTGGCATATCTAAACTATTTTATGATTAAACAATTCATATACAAATTACAATACCTTGGATTAGCACTCTTCCTTCCAATCGCAAGTTTTGCTCAGGATAGCATTATGGTCGCAACAGACACCAGTTTGGTGGAAAACAGACCAGAAAAACCTACATTGAAGATTGGTGGAGCCTTAAGATTCAACTACAACCTCTCCACCTGGAAAAAGGAACAGGTCAAAAGAGGCGGAGATTTTGGCCTGGACATGTTTAGAATCAATGCAGATGCGGCATTTAAAAAGTTAGACCTGCATGCGGAATACCGATTTTATTCAAAAGATTTTGGCGGAGGCTTTTTAAAAGAAGGTTATGTCCGCTATCATGTAGATAACAGAACGCAATTAGATTTCGGATTGGTACAGAATCCCTTCGGAAACACTACTTACAACTCCCACAACTGGTTTTTTAATCTCCCCTATTATCTTGGATTTGAAGATAAATTCTCAATGGGTGTTAAATTTCACCAACAGCGGAATCGCTGGGTATATGATATCGCTTTCTTTAAAAATGCAATGGAACTTAACTTTGGCGACCAGACTGAAACAGATCCATCCAGATACTCATATGATGTCGCCGGAAGGAATAAAGAAGTTAATCAGGGTAATATAAAAACCGCTTATATGCTTGCTGAAGATAAGCAAATAGGCATTTCCGGCATGATTGGTGGTGTATACAATATACCAACCGGTAACATGGGTACCCGATGGGCGGCAGCATTACACACAGATCTTACTTTTGGAAAGCTTAATGTTAAGCTCCAATCGATGTACTATCATTATAATCCTGCAGATTCCGCTGGATTTAACAGTACTGTAGACCTGACAGCATATGGTTCGTCGTACACCGTGACGGGTAAGGCTGCAATTCATACTGCTTCTTTCTCGTACAAACAACCGGTAAAAATTGGCCCGGTTACAGATATCACGTTCTACGAGAATTACGCCTATATGCAAAAACCACAGCAAGGTTATGCAGATACCCAGATGAATGTTGCAGGATGCATGATTGCCGCAGGCAACCTGGTTACTTATATAGACTGGGCAGCAGGGAAAAACCAACCCTGGTTAGGTCCTGAATGGCAAAATGGCCTTGCACAAGGTAATCCGGATGCCAAATGGCACAGCCGGTTTAATATTAATATCGGTTATTACTTCTAATATAAACTAAAGAAATGTCCATACTTAAAATAGAAGACCTCACCCTTATTTTTGGAAAAGAAAAAGAAGAGGCCCTTTCGCTATTAAAGAAAGGAAGTACTAAAGCAGAAATCCTGAAAGAAACCGGATGCACAGTAGCTGTTAAAAATGCGGCGTTCGAAATTGAAAAAGGCGAATTCTTTGTTATCATGGGTCTATCCGGTAGTGGTAAGTCCAGTCTTTTACGCTGTCTGAACAGGCTTATTGAGCCAACTTCTGGAAATGTAATACTTAACGAGGTAAATATTACCAGTCTGGGTGATAAAGAACTGCAAAATGTACGCCGTAAAGAAATGGCAATGGTATTCCAGAAATTCGGTTTACTCCCGCATCGTACTGTACTCGAAAATGTTGCGTTCGGATTAGAATTACAGGATATTCCGGAGAAAGAACGCGAGGAAAAAGCGAGGAAAGTAATTGAGCTTGTTTCTTTGCAGGGTTATGAGAACCAGCCAACTGCTGCTCTTTCAGGAGGTATGCAGCAAAGGGTGGGTTTGGCCAGGGCTTTGGCTAATGAGCCTGAGATTCTACTCATGGACGAAGCTTTTTCCGCCCTTGATCCGCTGATCCGGACTCAGATGCAAGATGAGTTAATTGATTTGCAGAAAACCATGCATAAAACGATTGTATTTATTACGCACGATCTGGATGAGGCTATACGTCTGGGAGACAGAATTGCCATCATGAAAGATGGTGAAATCATCCAGATTGGTACCCCGGAAGAGATTCTGACAAACCCAGCTACAGACTACGTGTCTTCATTCGTGGAAAAAGTTGACCGTAAGTCTATTATTACTGCAGCAAGCCTGATGTTCGAAAAACCGACAGTTGCAATTTTCAGAAAAGACGGTGTCGAGGGTACCCTGCGTAAGATGCGTAGTTCGGGCCTCACTGCATTACCCGCAGTCTCCACTGACAAAGAATTTCTTGGTTTTGTTTACCTGAAAGATATTCTGGAGATTAAAGCAAAAGGTCATCATACGATTGAAGCGGCTATTATCACTGATATTCCCGTGGCTTATCCGGAAACAACTGTAGAAACTATGCTTCCATTTATAGCAGAGAACGGCCGTGCCGTTCCGATCATTGACAAAGACACCCGTAAATTACTGGGTATTGTCGCACAGACCTCCCTGCTAATTGAAACTACAGGAACATCCTGGGAGAATATCACAGGAAATTCAATTGATAACTTACAAAATGAAATTATATGATACATATAGGACCTTATATAGAACAATTTATAAACTGGCTGACACTGCATTTTTCAGGTTTGTTTGACGCCATTAAGATTGTAGTCGAATCGATAGTGAACGGTGTAGAATGGGTTTTTATGTTTCCACCTTTCTACGTAATTATATTACTTATAGCATTCCTGGCCTGGAAAAGAACAGGAATGGGTGTAACTATTTTAACCTTATTTGGACTAACGCTCATCTGGGCTATGGGGTATTGGGCACAGACGATGGCAACGCTAGCGTTGATTCTTTCCTCTGCATTTATTGCCCTTCTACTGGGAATTCCTGTTGGCATTTGGGCAGCAAAAAATCCGATGGCTAAAAAGATCATCAGACCAATACTGGATTTCATGCAAACTATGCCAGCCTTCGTATATCTGATTCCTGCAGTACTGTTTTTCGGATTAGGTAAAGTTCCCGGAGCATTTGCAACAATTATATTTGCCATGCCACCGGCCGTACGCTTAACTACACTCGGGATAAGCCAGGTACCAGAAGATATTGTAGAGGCAACGCGTTCCTTTGGCGCAACATCCAGACAGTTATTATTTAAAGTCGAACTGCCACTCGCCCTGCCGACTATCCTTGCAGGTGTAAATCAAACGATCATGATGGCCCTGTCCATGGTAGTTATTTCCGCCATGATTGCAGCGGGCGGATTAGGTGAAGTCGTTTTAAAAGGAATTACACAATTAAAAATAGGGATTGGATTCGAAGGTGGTATTTCCGTTGTGATCCTGGCGATTATACTGGATAGAATCACACAATCATTCGGCTCAAAAAAAGTTAAAATATCTGATTAATCAAAAAATAGAATACACATGAAGAAATTAATTATAGGAATATTCGTCGCTGTTATATTGACATCAATGTATGCATGCAGTCCAAAAAATGACGATAAGAAAGTAACTATTGCTTATGTGAACTGGGCAGAAGGAGTGGCAATGACACAGTTATCTAAGGTATTATTGGAAAAAGAAGGTTATACCGTAGTATTGAAAAATGCAGACGTCGCACCTGTATTCGCAGCCGTTGCAGGTGGGGATGCCGATGTATTTCTAGACACCTGGATGCCGGTAACTCACAAGGAATATCTCGAAAAATTCGGTGCGAAGCTGGAGGTACTTGGTACTAATTTTGACAACGCCCGCATCGGGTTCGTTGTACCCGAATCTGTAAACATTAACAGCATAGATGAACTAAATACTAATGCTGCGTTATTTAATGGTAAAATAGTGGGTATTGATGCCGGCGCTGGCATTATGAACAAAGCAGAAGAAGCTATTAAAGCCTATGGCTTAAAACTGGAACTTCAGTCCGCCAGTGAAGCAGCTATGATGGCTACCGTTAAAAAAAGCATTGATGCAGGTACCCCTGTTATAGTAACAGGATGGTCTCCTCATTATATGTTCAGCAATTATAAATTGAAATTCCTAAAAGACCCTAAAGGTATTTTTGGCGATGTAGAAACTATTCAAACTGTTGCCAACAAAGATTTTATCCGCTCTAATCCAAAAGTAACTGCGTTTTTCAGAAACTTTAAATTGAATGAAGTCCAGTTGGGCTCTTTAATGGGTGAGCTCGCTGGCGCAGGTGATGATAAGGCAGCTGTTGAAAAATGGCTGGAGCAAAACCAGGATCTGGAAAGACAACTCAGTTCCTTTATTAAAACAGAAGCAGTTAATTAGTGATTTGATTTGTTGTGCTGTAAGAAACGCCTCGTCATTTTAATTAATGAGGAGGCGTTTCTATTTTGCATTTATAATTTATGGATTCTGGAGTTTTTAAACAAGTTAACCCAGGCTTTTTTTGACAGCATGATCGTAGAATTCTTATAATCAGAATTGCTTTTTGGATATACGTCAAACATGATATTCTTCATACCAAGCAATTTCATTTCACGGGGCACGATCTTCATCTTGTTAATTAAGATCTCATTATCTTTAAAATCGTCATATAACCCGAGGACGTATTTATAAAAATCAGCTTCCTCTTTCATATCTGTGAAATTAATCACTTCATAAATTTCGGTTCCCATTCCGCCTTTTGTAATATACCGCAAAAACTCTTTATCGTCTCCGACAGCATAAAGCTCATAGTCTGCAGTTAACGCAGTTGTCTTAACTCCAATCCTTTTTGGTGTCACTTTATCTTTGTCTGCTTTCACTTCTTCTTTAGAACGGCCCACTTTAAACTGGGAGAAACCATAAACAGAGAAAGACATCAGAACGACAGTCAGAATTATTTTTTTCATTTGATATTTGTTATTCAAAAAAATGCTTGAGATAAACTTATAAAACAATGTAATAATAATAATTATACCAGAATTTTCAAACTGTAAGCATTCAATTAATGAATAAAACGCTCGAAAAACTCATAAGTACGCAGCATTTGATCGATGCGTTGCCTGTTGTCACCGCTCCGCGTAATTTCATGTGTAGCACCAGGATGTCTTACGTATTCAACCGGTCTGTTTAAAACTTTTAAGCTCTTATACAACATCTCACTTTGGATAACCCCTGTTCTCAGGTCATTTTCTCCGTGAAATATAATAAGCGGGGTTTTAATATTCGCGACGTAATTGATCGGAGACTCACGCTCGATAGTTTTACCTGCGGCCTCTTCCCATGGATAGCCACCGAAATAGTTAGGTACTAACCGCCAGGCATTTCCTTCCCCAAAAAAGGTTTTAAGATCATAAACTCCGCGCTGCGCACAAGCAGCTTTAAAACGCTGGTCATGTCCAACTATCCAGCTGACCAGATAACCTGCGTAAGAACCGCCGGTAACCACCAGTTTAGTGGTGTCTGCCCAGCCTTCAGCAACAGTCCTGTCTAATGCGCCCATTACATCGTTCATCGGACCCTCACCCCAATTATTTACATTCCCCCTGAGAAACTGCTCTCCATACCCTCCTGAACCACGGGGGTTGCTATATACTACTCCGTAACCCATTGAGCAGAAATACTGATATTCATGCCACATTCCTGCTTCTCCCGGGCCCCACATCGCACTTGGTCCACCATGAATTTCCAGTAATAAAGGATATTTTTGACCGGACTGATAATTAGCTGGTTTCATAACCCAATAGTCCACATCCATGCCAGCATCATTCTTAAAAGTATGTTTTTCTGGTAAAACTATTTTCTTTTGTGCCAGCCAACCTGAGTTTAAAGCGGTAATTACCTTCGTATTTTTAAATTGTTCATCGGCAATTTCCAGTTCTGAGGGGTTCTGCACGCTGGTTTTACTGTAAATAAACGATTTTTCACCCAATACAAAATCTTCAATTCCTTCAGATTCGTCAGATAGTTTACTCACTATTCCATTTCTAACCGCTGTTTTGTATAAAGGGACGCCGCCATTACTTTGGGCTGTAAAATAAAGTATATCCTCTTTATCTGACCATTTGAACCCATTCAGATTACGATCCAGCTGAATTGTGCTGATATCTTTTCCTGATCCAAGATCCTGAACAGATACTTTTCCCACACTAGGCTTTCCGATTTCAGACACTCCATAAACAAGGTACTTACCCGATGGAGCTACTGATCCGATCCTGTAGCTGCTTTCTTTTTTTCCTAAAACCGGGCTAACAGCTTTAGTCTGAATATTAATTTTATATATAGCGGACTCCTGTGAGCGGTCGGGAAAAACATTTTCATCCAGGCGACCATTTACCAGTATTTCCTGATTATTTACAAAGTAAGGGTCGCTGTAGGAATTGAATCCCGGAGTGACTAAAACAGGCTCAGATTTACCGGAGACATCAAATACAAATACCTGGCTAAGCTGAATATCAGCAGAGGTTGCCGACTCACCCTGAAACTGCAGTTTATTAATGACTTTGGCTTTATTATCAATTTCATTTTTATTCAGGTATGCTCTGATCTGGGCTAGATCACCATTTGGGTCTCCCTTAGTTTTACCAATTGAGAAATAATCATTTTTGGCAAATCCAGGTTTCTCACTGCTCCATACAGGAACCTGCTGGCTGGGATTCAAGGTCAGGTCTGAAATCAGGTCATTTAGTTTAAGATTCACTGAAAATACGACCTTTTTACCATCAGGACTCCATTTTGGAGATCCGACGCCGTATTTACAAGTGGTCAACTGCCTGGCCTCACCCCCTGTTAATGGCAGGATAAAAAACTGCCCTTTGCCATTAACATTACGAATAAACAAAATAGATTTTCCATCCGGAGAAAATGATGCCTGCCCGGGATTCTCTTTACTGAAAGTTAACTGGCGCAGATTATGATCTTTACCCAAATCACCTATCCATAATTGGTTTTCATATTCAAAGTTTGCTGAATCAATAGCTTTCGGTTGAATCTTTTGCACTGTAAACAGGATCTTCTTTTTGTCTGGTGAAATATCCAGTTGTCCGGCACGCTGTATCTTTAGCATGTCTGTAATCTGAACAGCATCTTTTCCAGTCTGCGACCAGCAGACTACCGTAGTGCTGAAAATCAAAAAATTAACAAGTATCAGTTTCTTCATAATTGAGGTTTAGGTATGGGCAGAAAATTAAGTATTTTTAAAATCATTCTTCGCTTGTAGTCTGTTTTTTACAAATCTCACCCCATATTTACGTTGGTCACTCCTCCTTTTTAACCATCTGTTAACAAGAAAGCGGATCTTGTCTCATAAATTTACTATATTTAAGTAAATCAACCAATTATCTAAAAGATCAAAGAATAGATTATGAAACAACTCTTCGGAATTATCCTCATTGCATTATTAAGTGTGCAGGCGAAAGCGCAACCTAAACTTGTTAAAATCTGGGAGACGACCACACCCATTGATTTACCCGAATCTGTCTTATTTGACGCCAAAGAACAACATCTGTTTGTCGCTGTGATGGGACAGACTTCCGATACCAAAGACAGTATAGGTGGCGTCGCAATTTTTGACCTGAATGGCAAGGTCAAAAATATGGATTGGATTACCGGAATGAATTCTCCCAAGGGAATGGCCAGACATGGCGATAAATTATATGTCGCAGATATTACAGATCTGGTTATTATAGACATACCCTCTTCAAAAATCGAACAGCGTATAGAAATCCCCGGATCGGCATTCTTAAATGACGTGACCGCAGACGACAAAGGTGTAATCTATGTTTCGGATTCAAAAACAAAACGCATACATCAACATAAAAACAAGCAGACTACTGTATATCTTGAAGAGATAGACGGTTTGAATGGCCTTAAGGCAGTGGGATCAGACCTTTTTATTGCTGGCGGCGGTAAAAATCTATTAAAGGCCGATGCCTCAAAAAAACTAACTAAGATTGCAGGACTGCCACATGGTGGAGATGGGATAGAACCAATCGGTAACGGAGATTTTCTTTTCTCAGCCTGGGGTGGATTAATTTATTACGTATATGCGGATGGCAGGAACGAATTACTGCTGGATACACAAAAAGATAAGATCAATGCGGCTGATATCGGTTATGACCCGGTAAAGCAGATTGTTTACGTACCGACGTTCTTTAAAAACAGCGTCGCTGCCTACCAGTTGAGTAAGAATTAGCAACCGGGCAGGGAGACGTATTATTAATCGGTATTCGTTTCCCTGCCCTTTTACCGCAATATCTTTTTATAATAAATATTTAGTGCAAGACAAATTACCCCTATCATGATCGAAACGTCGGCCAGATTGAATATTCCGGTTTTAATAAACAGGAAATCTAAATGAATAAAATCGGTAACAGCCCCAAACTGGAACCTGTCAAATAAGTTACCTAACCCTCCCCCCACAACAAAACTCAGTCCGATTACCAGCAATAAAGGTAAAGACTTGTATTTCAGCATAAATACAATCACTGCACACAATGCCATAAACGGCAGTACGGTAAGGGTTATAAATTTAAAAGTGTCATTAAGCGACGCTCCCGCGCTTAGAAAAGCACCGGTATTTTCTACATGCATAAAAATTAAGTTTCTACCAATAATTTCTACAATATCATGTGGAATCAGGTACACCCTGACCAGATATTTAGAGAGCTGATCTAAGATCAAGTTCCCCATGATGAGTACAATTATAAAATAATTACTATAGGTCTTCTTCTCCGGCATCTATATGGCACTTAATTCCGGCTGAATTTATTAAAATTTCACCAGCTAAATATAAAATTGTAACATCCGTACCCCCTGAGGCGTCTTAAAATAAACTAGGAAATGAATTTAATTGGTAATATCATCTGGATGATCTTTGGTGGGATATTTATATTTTTTGAATATATAATTGGCGGACTAATCCTTTGCCTGACTATTGTCGGAATCCCATTCGGCCTTCAATGTTTTAAATTCGCATTTGTCGGGCTGGCTCCATTTGGCGTGCGAATTACAGATACTGCTTCCGATACCGGCTGCCTTTCGACTGTTATGAATATTATCTGGTTAATATTTGGAGGTATCTGGATTGCACTTACCCATTTATTTTTTGGGGCACTTTTATGCTTAACCATTGTAGGCATACCATTCGGCAGACAGCACTTCAAGCTAATGAATCTGGCGTTCTCTCCTTTCGGTAAGAGCATCTCTTAAATAAAATAACATTGCAATTCTGTCAATCTTAAAACACCAGGACAAATCGCTTGTTATGAATTTAAAAAGCAACCAGGCTTATGAAAACCACAGCTATTGCCACCCTATTATTAGTTGCAGGGGCGTCTTTGACCTCCTGCCATTCTGAACAATCAAAAGATCGCCGGGATACTACTGTAAACAGTAATGCACGGCCTTCTGGCTCTGATACCGCCGGCACCCCTGCAAATAAGGCAGGTTCAGAAGACCCTTCTGCCCAGTTTATTAGTGAAGCGGCGGTTTCGGGCCTGCTGGAAAATGAAATGGGTAGAATCGGGCAGCAAAAAGCACAACTGCAAGCGATAAAAGACTATGCGGTTACAATTGAACGAGATCATAAAGTGGCCGGCACGGGGCTTGCAGAAATCGCTAAAGCGAAAAATTTAACTTTACCCTTAACAATTAGTGCTGAAAAACAGGAACATCTCACTGACCTGAGCCAAATGACAGGGAAAGATTTTGACAGTTATTATACGAACATGATGGTAGAAAACCATCTCACGGATATTGCATTGTTTGAAGGTGCTTCTAAATCTCCGGACACCGCTGTCAGCCATTATGCGCTAAAATTACTCCCTACTTTGCAGAAACACTACAAACAGGCACGCGAACTGGCTTCAAAATTCGATCAAAACAAAAGATAAAACCACAGATCCTTCCAACGTGTCCTGAAATTTTAACCACCAGTTAACCTGGCATTGGTAGGGAATTGCTTTTGTTTTATTCAAACTTCGTTCAATGTTTCTTCATACTTCCTTCATTGTTTGTTCAATCGGATTTGAACGATCAACGAGGGAAGTATGGTTAGGTATTGAAGCGTCATCCAACCTGGTAATACGAAACCCTAAATATATATTATCATAAAAAGAGAATACTATACCATTAGAATTTATGCCTTTACTGACCCTCAGGCTCAAATTTCTGTTGACATTTCTCAAAATGGAAATACCACAAATAAGAAAGCGGTGAACGGTCATTACAACCTTTCACCGCTTATCTAATTAACGCTCTCACATATATAGACGCTCTTACGTTGATATTATTGTACACTAGAAAAAAAAAGATAATATTTTTTCTAGTGTACAATTCTGAAAGTAAGATTTAGTCTTTCTTTCATCTTCTTAGTGGATTTCGCAATTCTATGGTCCCAGTGTTGTTGAAGATTCCCTTTCATTAACAAAAGAGACCCGTTCTCCAATTTTACAGTATACTTTTGCTTATGATTTTGTTTATTTCTAATATCGAATCCTCTTACCTGCCCAAGACTTAGTGAGGCGATCACCGGATGTGTTCCTAAAGCTTCTTCATTGTCACTATGCCAGGCCACAGAATCGTTAGCGTCCCTGTAGTAATTCAATAGCACACTATTAAATTTAATTCCGGTGAAAGCTTCGATCTTATTCCTGATAAGCATCAATTCAGGAGTCCAGAAATTCGGGGAAGATTTGCGCAAAGAAGTATAATCATAAATTTCCGGGTCGGCATACCAAGCGCTCAACCGCGGCGTAACAACCTGCTTATCATACATACTAACCACTTTTTGTTTCCAGGGTGTTTCTGCGATTAAATGAGCCAAATGAATTTCACTCTCTGACTCGCTGAAAAAGTCCGGTGTATACTGTAATAAATCGGAAGGAAGACCGGGTGTCTGCCCCGATTCAGAGAAAAAACTAAGCTGTTCCATCATCATTACAAATTTAAACTAAAAATATTAGCCAACAAAAAAAATTACTAAATTATTTAGCCAAACACGGTTTTAGCTTTTTCTATGGCTTTTGCAAGATCAATCCCTTTACCCAAAACTCCATTGAAAAGATCGCCCTCTGACTTCAACCGCTCTACCGTATTAAAAATATTAAAATCTTTCATTGCCAAACCTGGCTTCACTTCATCCCAATGCAGCGGCATAGAAACCGTCGCCCCTGGTTTCGGACGTAATGAATAAGGCCCTGCAATGGTGGCGCCTGGTCTGTTCTGAAGAAAATCCAGGTACATTTTCCCTCCGCGCGCCTTGATCATTCTTTCCAGAGTTGTGAATTCAGGAATATGCCGGTGTACAAGACTAACGATAATTTTGGCAAACATTTGTGACTGCTCATAGGTGTAAGCGGCCGCTAAAGGAATATAAATATGCATCCCTGTGGATCCAGAAGTCTTACAGTAGCCTGGGACCTCAATCTGATCCAGTATATTTTTAACCTGGAGTGCAGCTTCCACAACCTGATCAAAGCTGTGCTGATCCGGATCGAGATCAATTACGCAATAGTCTGGATTATCCGGTGCACTCACCCGGCTAAACCAGGGGTTCATTTCTATACATCCCAAAGATGCCATCCAAAGTAACGTTGCCTCATCTGCGCCGACCAGGTATTCCTTTTCTTCGCCCTCACCAGTACTGTAAGGAAAAGTTTTCGCCCAATCCGGAGCTTTCCCCTTTACATCTTTCTGATAAAAACCTTTACCGTTAATTCCACCAGGAAACCTGTTTAAAGACATAGGACGGTCTTTTAAATAAGGTAGAATATAGTCTGCCACCTGATAATAATAGTTAAACATATCTCGCTTACTCACCTTATCTTCGGGCCAGTACAATTTACTTAAATGCGTAAATTTCAACTCATGTCCACAAACCTTTCTCACTTGCGTTTCATCCTTAGGATTAAGTAAAGATTTGCGTCCGCTGGCTTTTGGCGGTTTAATAGCCTTCGCATGCGAAACTTCCTTGCTCACTTTAACTTCGGCTATCTCATCGAAATTAATCACGGCCTCAGTTTCGACAGCGGCTTCGCGGACCACGTCCAGCGCCGGCTTATCTTCCCGCATCCCTTTAAAAGAAGGGTGCCTGAAAACACCATCGGACGTCACTTCACTATAAGCGACTTCGCAGACCAGTTCTGGTTTCAGCCAGGTCGCTTTAGCTTTCGGAGGATTGGGCCGGAAACGCGAAGGTTTATTCACATCAGGCAAAATTTCAAAAGGACTTTTACTGGTGATCAACGGTTTAAATTGGGCCATCATTTCCCGTTGCAGCTGGTCAGAAAACCCTGTACCCACTTTTCCAACATAAGTAAGTTTTCCATTTTCATAGACACCAAGCAACAGCGAACTGAACGATTTAGATGTATTCTCATTTTTGGTAAACCCCGCGATTACAACTTCCTGTCTCTGATGCACTTTCACTTTGAGCCAATCCGATGAGCGGTTGTTGAAAGTATAACAACCCGATGCCTTTTTAGCTATAATACCTTCCAGACCCATTTTTTCCGCAACCTTAAAAAACTCTTTTCCGGAGGTACGGAACACTTTACTCTGCCGGATACGGTCATCCTCCTGAGGCAGAATTTTACCCAGGATTTCCTGCCTTTCAACTAAAGGCAATTCTGTCAGGTCCTTACCGTCATACCAAAGTACATCAAATACATAATACACCAAATCTCCGTCTGCTTCACTTCTCCAGTTCTGCAGTTTACCAAAATTGGAGATCCCCTTTTCATTAAGCACTAGGATCTCGCCGTCAAGCACTACGTCCATACTCCAGGTTTGCAGTATTTTATAAATCGGATAAAACCGTTCATTAAACTGCTTATTATTCCTGGATAGCAACTCGGTATCACCATTCTTTTTTAGAAACGCCAATGCCCTGTAACCGTCCCATTTAACTTCATATAACCAGTCAGGATCATCAAAAGGTTCATCTACAAGCGTAGCCAGCATAGGCTTCATGCCAATCGGTATTTTCTTCTTTTTTGCTTTTTTTAAAATCGATGTAATCTCTGCTTCTGGTTTTTCAGCATCAGATTTCAGTTCAATATCCTCTTCCGCACCATGCTGCCACACCTTTTCACTATGTTTTTCCATTTCAGCTATCGTCTTACCGGAAAGTACTGATTTGTCTTTTTTTGTGATGTCCGCCGTAGCTGCATACTCATCTTTATGTTTAATCAGCAACCATCCATTCTCTCCCATCCCATGCGTTTTAACCAGTGCGTATTCTCCCTTTAATTTTTCACCGTCTAGCTTAATCTTCAGCGAACCTGCTTTCAGCTGCGCCAGCAAATGTTTATCCTGTGCTTTTTTACCTTTTATAGTTTCAATTGGTTCATACGTCCCATGGTCCCATACAATAACCGTCCCTCCGCCGTACTCTCCTTTGGGAATAGATCCTTCAAAATCTTTATAGCTATAAGGATGGTCCTCTACCATCATCGCCAGTCGCTTTGTCTTAGGATCTGTCGATGGTCCTTTTGGTACGGCCCAGCTTTTCAACACGCCTTCCATTTCCAGCCGGAAGTCGTAATGAAGATGCGAGGCTGCATGCTTCTGAATAACAAAGTGTAACTTACTGTTATCTTTTGACGTACCGGCCTGTGGCTCAGTAGTCTTTTTGAAATCACGTTTCTTTTTGTATTGTTCCAGTGCCATAACCAATATCCGTTTTGCTCATTAACAATGACCAGGCGGTAATGTTCTGTGCAACAAAAAAGAGCCTTCATCTTCGAAAGATAAAAGCTCTTTATACAGCATTAACCTGAATATGCCTATTGCAATAGATTAGGGTTATCCATACCTATTGGAGCGCCGGGAGGCATTTCTGCCGCAGGAGCAATCTCAAACTTAGCTGGATCTAACTGAAATGTTTTAATTTGAGACAGCGCGAAAAGGCGGTTTGCATTCTGCTGGTCACTGCCCAGGTATTTGTTAGCCTCCAGCCAGTGATTCAGTTCTTCTATTTTCAGCAAGGCCTGTCCATGTACGTTTTCGGAGACGTCTTTTCCAGTACCTAAAGCAAGCAGATACTTAAGCACAAGGTTATTGACAACGATCTGCAACTGTCCATCCATACCACCTGCATCTGGTGCCTTCCAGGTCTGGTTGATGAGTTGTCCGGCAATATGAATAAACCCTGGTTGTTTAGCATCCCTGGCTGCATATTCGGTTAACCTGGCAGCTCTCTTTCCGTCAAGCAGATATGCAACGGTGAAACCAGCGACAGACTCCGCAGCCGATAAAGGATCGAATGTCGGCCCTGTCTTTCTGGAAAAGACTTCTCTTCCCCCGGGAAATCCTGAAGGTCTGGGTGGAATTTTTTCAAGTAATTGCTCTGGAATACGAAGATTTTCGGGTTTTATCGTCAATAGTAAAACATCTAATGCAGCCTTCTGCTGGCCGGGAGGGATTAGCGCTGTTGGAACTTGCCCGTCGCCCTTCAATGCATGTGTAAAATATAATCCACCGATCAGTTTCGAAACAGCCTCTATCTGGTACCGGTGCAGCAAATAAATCGGCACCAAAACTTCTTCCAGCGTACTCATCGGTGCATTCGCAGCAATTGCTTTCACTGAAAAATTAGTGATCAGCTGTTTCCTAATCTCCAGTAAACGGTTCAGTTCGCCAGTTACATCGCCGTTACCATTATCCCATTGATGGGAAAGCGGGTGCACATCTCCGCCGACATCCGGAATTTGTATAAAACCTTTGGCAAGGGTTTCTTTCATGATCTGATCAAGCGCATTATTTTCATCTGTACCAGCATCAAATTCGCTGTAACCCCACATGATCGCTCTTTTATCCCATTCTCCAATTCCTTTAGCATAGGCGTGCTGAACATCTATCTTTCCGTTCTTATCCATTGTGAAATACGGAGCCGGATAATCCATTACCGATGCCCTGTCTTTTACACTGGCTGCAAAATTATGGTAGAGACCAATGGTATGCCCGATTTCATGTGCAGACAACTGGCGGATTCTCGCCAATGTAAGCTCTTCCAGTTCTTTGGGAACCGGCTTTCCCTCTTGATAAGGTTGAAGTAAACCCTCGGCAATTAAATAATCCTGACGGTGTCTGTCAGATCCAAGTGTTACTACACCTTTAATAATTTCGCCGGTACGCGGGTCTATATAAGAATTTCCAAAAGAATAACCTCTTGGGTTGCCATTGCGGTTTACCCAGTTTATTACATTGTAGCGGATGTCCATCGGGTCTACTCCTTCCGGCAGTTCTTCTACAACAAATCCATTGATAAAACCCGCTGCAGTAAATGCCTCGTTCCACCAATTCCCACCTTCTATGAGTGCCCGTTTGATTTTTTCAGGCGCTCCACGGTCTACATAATATACAATCGGTTTAACTGGCTCACTTGGTGCTAATCCTGGTTTTTTCTTAACCAGCCTTTGTCTTCTTGAAAATTTGGCTATCAACGGCTGATCCATATCAGCGCTGAAATCATAATAATTAAACGGATTCAGACCTGATCGCGGATCAAATTTCCGCTGCTTAAATCCCGGCTCGGGTAATGCGACAAATGACTGTCTCATCGAAACAGTTACAGCAGTTGGATCCGGTGCGATACCACCACCGCCATAGCCACCTGAAGGAGCACCGCCGGTAAATGTGATAAGTGACTCAAATTCTGTGTTCTGCGGAAAGTTTTTTGTGTTTTCGATAGCGATAGCACTTCGGCTTTCATCGAGTTTATAAGGTGTTTTACCGAGAGTTCCACCAATCTGCTGGCTGTCGGAAATTAAAAATGGAGTGAGGTCAATGAGCACTTTATCTCCTTCTGTAGCCAAAGGTTTAAATCCCCAGATCACAGATTTAGCAAATGCATTTTCCACCGACCTGACCTGATCCTTATTTCCGTTGACTGCGCGGAAGCGGTAATTAGGTTGAATTAATAATAATTTGCCACCCAATAGCGTAAATTTTACGATATCCGATTTGGCTTTGCCGAGTTCCGGACCACCAGATCCCACGCCAGCAGGCAGGGACGCGAAGTAAAGAAACTCCTGATCGAGCTTATTTACTTCCAGTAGTATTTTTCCATTTTTTGCATCGTAGTAAAATGGGAAATAGCCATCATACTTTTTTAGACCTTTTACAATGGAGAGCATATCCTGTCCCTGAACGGTATTCAAGATGCAGGACATGGCGATTAACAGTAAAAGTTTTCTGGTAAAGATTCTCATGTCTGTTTAATAATTAGAGGTTTAGGCGCCGTTAATTTAGATTGATGAGGAAAATTACAGAAGTTTTAACCATTAAATATCATTGTTTGATGGCAACCGGAATACTGTCACGATTTTGTTATAGACAATTGTTCTATAACCTTAACCATACCTTCAAATTCTTCCTGGTTATAGAGCCTGGTCAGGAATTGTATTTTACCGTCCCTGTCTATAACCACGTTTCGTGTAACACCTGCTTTTTTATCGGCGAAGCGCTGAAAAATTCCGGCTCCGGGATCTAAAGCAAGCGGATAACTGATATTCATATCTTTATGGAATTTCTGTACCACATCAAGCGGCTCGTCACGGTCGACACCTATAAGTACAACTCCTTTATCTTTATAAGCCTGCCAAACCTCTTTCTCCAGTTCCGGCATCTCCTTTCTGCATACCACACACCAGGAAGCCGTAAATTGCAGGATCACAATTTTACCTTTTAATTCTGCCAGTGAAGTCTTTGTACCGTCATGTAATACCAGTTGAAAATCTGAAGGTGCAGTATCGCCGACTTTCACAAGGTATCCCCTGCTGTCACTGTTTGGATTTTCAAACTGCGGGCCTTTTTGTGGTTTATCCTGCGCAACAGACAGCAGGAACGAACAGGCCATAGCTAATGTAAATAAGGTTTTTTTCATCATGTCTGATTTAATAGATTGTTGTTAAGTACTGTGTTAGTTTATTTATCGCACCGGTTAGCTTAACTAATTCTTGTTTAGCTTCGTCGTAATGTCCTTCTTCTATCCCCTCTCTGATACCAGGAAGTGTTTTAACACCATAGCCTGTATAGAATCCAGGCGCATAGATACTATGCTTGTACCAGGGCCTTCTAGGCAATCCGTTTTCCAGCAGTAGTGTTTTTTCTGCCTGATATAGCTTTTGATTATTCTGACGGATAGCCTTCTGATCGCCTGTGAACTTTTGCTGCCTTAGCTGGAGTGCGGCGGCTTCTTTCTTCAAACCGAGCAGTGCATCCGTAAGCGGTATAAAATCAAAGGTGGGAACTTCGACTGTTTTTTCTTTAGCCTGAAAGGGTTCTTTCGGATCAGCAGCCAGCTTATAAATATCACTGTCAATCAACTGGTGCTGTAACCCAGCTTCCTGCTGTAAATTTTTCGCTGATCCGATCACCTCATCGGTATAATTCTGAACAGCAGTGTAAAGTCCTGTAAAGTTGAAAGGTAATTTCTCTGCATCTGCCAGCCTTAGAACAGCCCTGCCTGCTGCCTGCGATAATGCTAGTCCATAATTAAATCCGGGATCTTTAAACCGAATATAATTATCATAAGAATCATAGATTGAATGATATTCACCACCAGTGCTCTCTCCGCCGAAACCGAAGTTTAAACTTGGAATACCTAAATGCTGTAAAAAGGCAGAATAGTCTGAACCCGTACCCAATGCACCTAAATTATAGTCCGGACTCTCCAGCAAAGCTTTTTTCTTCGCTGTTCCACTAGCCTTGATAATCTCAGAAGCACGCTTACGGTCAAAAATTGTAGCCTGCGTAATCGGATCTTTAACTGATTTAGTAATAGAGGTCACCAGGTCCGATAAAGCATGGGATCCTCCGGCACTAAAAAACCCACTGCTGTTATTATCGGTATTGATATAAGCAACTGCCTTCTCACTTAATTCTTTAGCATGCTGCTCCACCCATTCTGTCGATCCTAAAAGAGATTGTTCTTCTCCATCCCATGCCGTATATACCAAGGTTCTTTTTGGCTTATATCCCTGTTTAACCAGCTCACCTATTGCTTTTGCTTCTTCAAGTAAAGACGCCAGCCCGCTGACCGGATCAGATGCCCCATTAACCCAGGCATCGTGGTGATTTCCACGAATAATCCATTCATCAGGATATTCACTCCCTTTGATTTTTGCAACGACATTATAGGCCGGCACAATATCCCAGTTCTGTTTAATTTTCAAATGGACCTTTGTTTTATCTCCGCCGCCAATCCGATAAGTAAATGGCAATGCCCCGCGCCAGGATGCAGGTGCGACAGGTCCATCTAATGCCTCAAGCAGTGGTTTGGCATCATGATAACTAATAGGCAATACTGGTATTTTCAATATGGTAACTGCTTCGTCTTTGGTTAAGCGTTTAGCATTTTTAACCGAGGCATATCCCGGAGTTAGGGGATCTCCGGGATAGATGACCATATCCATTACTGAACCCCGCTGTACGGTATGTTCATTTTTGAAAGGGCCTTCCGGGTAAGCATCTCCCTGATAATAGCCATCGTCTATCGGATCAGAATAAATAATACAGCCTACAGCGCCATGTTCATAGGCTACCTTTGGCTTAATTCCCCTCCAGGAGTTCCCGTATTTAGCAATAACAATTTTGCCCTTTACATCTATACCGCGGCTTGCCAGTTCTCTATAATCGGCAGGTAAACCATAGTTAACGAAAACCAGTGGTGCAGTTACATCGCCGTCAGCTCCCCATACATTGTAGGTTGGCAGCTGTCCCTGCTGGCCGGAAGTTGCATCTCCGGGTACTGCAGGCTCTTTTAAAGTAGCGCTGAATTTGACAGGTAAAAGGAGTTCCAGCTTACGCTCCACAGGTGTCGGGAATAATACATAAAAGGTCTCAATCTGACTATTCCAGCCATAGGACTTAAATAGGTCATTGAGTTTTAAGGCTACGTCTTTTCCTGCTTCCGAGCCCAGATGATGGGGTTTAGCGGATAATTCTTTAATAGAATGTCCAATATTTTCTTTACTTAAAAACTGGTCAAACCGGTTTTCCAATTGAGTTTGACCGTCAGGTTGCTGTGCAAATACAAAACCTGAAATCAGGCTCATTGAGAGTGTGGAGAATAGTAGTCGTTTATTCATTTTTTATTGTTGCTTATTATTTAAAGTCCCACTTTAAGGCATAGGGATTCCCGCCCACCAGAATGTGGTGGTTTACGATTGTTAATGCTTAATAGGTTTGAGTTTAGGCCATAAATATAGTAATATCTATTAATTTAGTAGTATTTATTTCAGTGAAATAATATCCCTTTGAAACCGGTCCTTGCCCAAAAGCTACCTAGAACACAAACAATACCCGGAGCGGTGTGTTGGAACTAGGAGAATGTTTCAATTAAATACCCCTTATCATGAGTAAAGTAATTTTATTACAAAAAAGACCCGCTGGAAAACCTGTATTAACAGATTTTGAATTCAAGAATGAATCTGTAGCGCAGCCTGGTAAGAATGAACTGCTGCTGAAGACACAATATGTCTCGGTCGACCCTTATTTAAGAGGCAGGATGAGTGATGCTAAATCTTATGTACCACCTTTTAAAGTTGGTGACCCTATACAATCCGGAATTGTTGCAGAAGTTACAGAATCAAATCATCCGGATTTTAAAGAAGGAGATTTTGTGTCTGGTAACCTTGACTGGAAAGAGATTCAGGTTTCAGATGGAAAAGGATTAACGGTGATCGACAAGGAAGCTGCAAGTCCGAGCGCTTATCTCGGTATTCTGGGAATGACCGGTTTAACGGCCTATCTTGGACTTACGGAGATCGGAAAGCCCCAAAAAGGCGAAACGCTTGTAGTTTCCGGAGCAGCCGGAGCTGTCGGAAGTGTCGTTGGTCAAATCGGGAAAATATTGGGTTGTAAAGTAATCGGAATTGCTGGTTCTGAAAAGAAGATAGCGCTCTTAAAAGACAAATTTGGTTTTGACGAGGCTATAAATTATAAGACGACCGAAGATATGCAACAAGCTATTAAAGATGCTGCTCCTGATGGAGTCGATATTTATTTTGATAATGTTGGTGGCGAAATATCTGATGCTGTCCTGGCAAATATTAATAAATTCGGACGTGTCCCGGTTTGCGGTGCAATATCATTATATAATAACACAGAAGTATCCGTAGGCCCGCGTGTACAACCGATTCTGGTAAAAAACAGCGCATTGATGCAAGGTTTTATAGTTTCAAACTTTGCCGATAAATTTCCTGAAGCCATAAAAACACTGACGACCTGGCTGAAAGAAGGAAAATTAAATTATACAGAAACTATCGTGGAAGGTTTTGATGAAATCCCACAAGCTTTCATTGATCTTTTCGAGGGTAAAAATGAAGGTAAAATGATTGTTAAGATCTAAAATTTCATGCTTGGCTACCCGCCAGTGGCTGGGCTTCCAGCTGCTGGCGGCTCCGGCAATTATTTAAGTCCCTGCGGCAATGTACTTATAGCTGACCATCCACCGTCAACAATTAAATGCTGGCCTGTAACGTGACTTGCAGCATCAGACACAAAAAATAGCGCTGCAGTGGCAATATCAGCTGCATAAGCCGGCCGGCCCATCGGCGTAATCTCAGACCATACTTTTTCATAATCAGCTTCTTCTGCAGTACGTTCAGTAAGCGTGGCGCCAGGGGCGACAGTATTCACATTAATACCATAAGCCGATAACTCAATAACCAGATTTGTGGCCAGCATTTCTACTGCTGCTTTAGTCATTGCGTACACCGCGAGATCCTTCAATGCCCTGTGTCCGACCACCGAAGAAGTGAAAAGTATGGAGCCGCCGTTTTGTTTTTTCATCTGATTAGCCGCTGCCTGTGCCAAAAAGAAAGTTCCGGCAAGATTTACCCGCATCACCTGATCGAATGCGTCTTTGCTGTAACTAAAAAAATCTCCATACAATGTAATACCTGCATTGGCAATAACCACATCGAGTTTTCCGTACCGGTTAACCGCTGTATCTACGAGTTCCTGAATAAAATTTAGATCTGCGGCATCTCCAGTGACGGGAATACAGACTTCATGCCCTGCGGCATTGATTTTTTCTGCTGCCTGCCGGCACAATTCCGGATCGACGTCATTCAGGATAACCACAGCACCTTCCAAATTCAACATTCTGCAGATCTCAAATCCAATGCCTTGTCCTGCACCGGTAACAATTGCTACTTTATCTTTAAATCTCATCATTCTTTTAATGTGAATCTCTTAATACTTTACTTCCTGACCCGCCGTTTAAAAAATCCATATCGGCACCTAAGTGTGCCTGCTGTACGTGATCAGTGTATAATTTAATATATCCTCTTTCCGCTACAGGTAATGGTTCAATATACTCCCTTTTGCGACGCTCCAATTCTGCAGTTCCAATATCCGTATCCAATCTGCGATTCGGAACATCAAGTGTAATCATATCTCCCGTCCTGATCATTGCAAAATTACCTCCGGCAGCAGCTTCAGGCGATACATGCAGCACCACCGTACCGAAACCTGTCCCACTCATTCTTCCATCGGAAATACGAACCATATCAGTTATACCGCTTTCCAACAACTTTTTGGGAATGCCCATATTACCGACTTCCGGCATTCCCGGATAACCTTTGGGCCCGACGTTTTTCAAAACCAATACACTGTCTCCGTCAACCTCTAATTCATCGGTATCTATTCTTGCTTTAAAATCTTCGATATTTTCAAATACAACTGCTTTTCCGGTATGCTGCATTAAATGCGGACTGGCTGCTGAAGGTTTGATAACCGCACCACTCTCACATAGATTGCCGGTGAGCACTGCCAGCCCTGTTGCAGTATTAAAAGGTTTTTCAATAGTGGCTATCACATCTGGATTATAACAAACTGCATGCTCATAATTAGCCGAAATGGACTTTCCGTTTGCAGTGATACAATCGCGGTTAAGCATCCCATCCAGCTCTCTGAGAACTGCTGGTAAACCTCCGGCATAGAATAAATCTTCCATAAAATACTTACCGGATGGTTGCAGATTGGCAATCAATGGAACAGCCGCCGAAAGCCGGTCGAAGTCATTGAGGTTTAGTTTAATCCCTATCCTGCCGGCTATCGCTAGTAAATGGATAACAAAATTAGTCGATCCGCCAATTGCCGCATTAACTTTTATTGCATTTTCAAATGCCTGGGTGGTTAAAATATCTGATAGCTTAAAGTCTTCAGCAACCATTTCTACGATCCGCAAGCCGGAAAGCTGCGCCAATACTTTACGTCTGGAGTCAGCAGCGGGGATTGCAGCGTTCCCCGGCAAACTTAGTCCGAGAGACTCCACCATACAAGCCATAGACGATGCTGTTCCCATAACCGCACAATGTCCCTGACTTCGACACATTGCAGATTCTATCGTTAACAGTTCTTCTTCCAGCATCTTTCCAGCTCTTACCTCGTCATGGTATCTCCAAACATCACTGGTACCGATATGCCCTCCTCTATGATTGCCTGTAAGCATTGGTCCCCCGGATACGACAATTGTGGGTAAGTTAACACTGCTAGCCCCCATAACCAGTGACGGGGTAGTCTTATCACAGCCACAAAGTAAAACCACCCCATCGATCGGATTTGCCCTGATAGATTCTTCAACGTCCATACTGGCCAGATTTCTGTAAAGCATAGCAGTAGGTTTCATCAAAGTTTCTCCAAGTGACATGACCGGAAACTCAACAGGAAACCCTCCCGCCTCCAATACTCCTCTTTTAACGGACTCTGCAAGCTCCCTGAAGTGCGCATTGCATGGCGTGAGTTCACTCCAGGTATTACATATTCCTATTATCGGTTTATTGTTAAATTCATAATCAGGAATGCCCTGGTTTTTCATCCATGCACGGTAGATAAAACCATCTTTTCCTTTACGGCCAAACCATTCTCTGCTACGGAGCACTTGATCTTTCATATTCAAACTTACTACTCTGCCATAGGTTTAACTACAACACCATTTGCCGTTTCTAATACATTATTTACATTTATAAATACAAACACGAACAAAATAGTGTAAAATGAAAAAATTACTACGTGAACTTTCAATGCCGGAGGACACCTGTCTGATCGTGAAAGAGGAAACCGGCCAGGAGTTCACAGCTCCGTTCCATTATCATCAGGGGTATGAGTTCACTTATATAGTGAAAGGTCAGGGTAAATTCTATGGCGGGGATAGTGTAATGAATTTTAAAGCTGGTGATTTATACCTTTTTGGTCCTGGGTTTCCTCATTTTTTCGTCAATGACAGATCTCTGAATGGGCAACCTGACCATGTTCACTCTATTTTCGTTCAGTTTCACGAAGACTTCATGGGACGCGAATTCTATCAAAAATCGGAATTCAGCCAATTGAAAGATCTGCTAAACGAATCTTCCAGGGGAATTAAAATAAGGGATCCTTCCAATGAACTGCAGGAGTTTATGATGGCTTTCCCTGCACTTCCCGCATTAAAAGCTGTGATTAACCTTTTATCCATGCTGGAGAATATCTCCTCCCTGCCAGACCATGGTATCAATTATATCAGTAGTTCGTTATACCGGATCAGCGCAGAGGAAAAGGAAAGCAAAGATAAGCTCGAACGTGTCTGCAAATATATTATGGCTAATTTCAAAGACGAAGTTACTACCAGGGATGCCGCTGCCATAGTATCTATGAACGAAGCAGCCTTCTGCAGATATTTTAAACGTAGAACGACCAAAACACTCTCCCAATTTGTGAATACGGTGAGAATTACCCATGCTATCCATCTACTCACTGTTTCCGATATTGCCGTCTCCGGGATCTGCTTTGCCTGCGGATTTAATAACCTGTCTTATTTTAACCGTCAATTCCGCACGATCACGGGCAATTCACCGCTTTCCTACCGGCGAGAATTTAACCTGTCTTAATTATTAAACCCCAAATTTAATTTAAACCCTATCTAAATTTATAAGCAATGAAATTATACCTTCTACCATTTATGTGCTGCCTGGCAGCAGGCATTTCCTGTACGCAGCAAAAGAGTGAAAACCTGGCCGACGATAATAAAAATGAACTGGCTGGCCAGCTCAAAGGTTCATGGCGTTTACTTTCAGCGGTAACGCTCGAGAACGGAAAAACCACGGTACAAGACTACTCCAAAGCTCAAAGGATGATCAAAATTATTAATGACGATCATTTTGCTTTTTTAAAACATGACCTTAAACCCAGTAAAGCAGGTAAAAACAATTTCGATGCTGGTGGCGGAAGTTATAAGCTCATCGGAGACCAGTATACAGAATCACTGGATTTCTATAACGATCCGAACTGGGAAGGGAAATCATTTACTTTCACCATTAAAATACAGGGTGATACGCTCGTACAAACAGGTGTGGAGAAAGTTGAGAAGGCTGGTGTAGACAGAACAATTACCGAAAAGTATTTGCGCGAAACTGCGAGATAATCAATCTCAAAAAACAGAGGTTATCGATAGAATTCGGATTAGCGACTAGCTTGAAATACAGCATTATCCATTTATTGGTGTAAAATTTGCTGTCAGTTCAAAAAAAATATAAAGATATTGAAATATACAAAACTGATACGTACAGAAGCCGGAATCACCTCTGCGCCCTTCAAATCTATACTGTACCTGAAGATATTATTGGCGTTTTTTCTGGCCGGGATTCAGTATTCGTCTTTTGCCGGCAGTATCCCTGATCGTTTTTCAACGAAAACTGCAGATACTATTCCTTCCGCAGTCATTCCACAGGATACTATAAAAAAACAAAGTGTCCCGGACTCAAGTGTGGTGCAATATGATGTTGCAGATTTAATCAGGGACATCATACATCCCCACCGTCCACCTAAACCACTTAAAAAGAAATCTGGCATCACACCCATGCCCAACATTGCTTATAATCCAAGTATCGGTGCGCAGATTGGCATTAAAGCTGTAGCTGGTAAAGTGCTTGGAAACGAACCAAATACTTTTATGTCGGTAGCGGCCTCATCTGCGTCTATCACCACCAAAGGCATTCTGTATTTCTACCTCAGCCATAATGTATTCACCCCCGGTAATAAATGGAATTTCCAGGGGAGTCTGGTCGCTGCAAAAACAGTCACACCAGATTACGGGCTCGGTATAGGACAGGGTGCAGATGGCAGTGAGGAAGATCTGGCGCTGACTAACCCAGATCGTAAAGGTTATGTTCTGCATGCCCAGTTTTACAATATTCGCGAGAAGGTTTATAAACAAATTATGGACAACCTGTTCGTTGGTGCAGGTGTATCATTTGATATTCGAAGAAAAATTGAGGATAGAAGGACTGAAACTGAAATGACGCCATATAATATCTATACAGACCGTTACGGTTTTGACCGGGACAACTACATGTCTAATGGCCTACTTTTCAATTTGCAATACACAACCAGAGATAATCAAAACCGTTCTTATAAAGGGATCTATGCCGATGCTGGTGTCAGGGTAAATCAACAGTGGATGGGAAGTTCTAAAAGTGCGGTACAGATCACTACCGACTTTAGAAAATACTGGAGCCTTTCTCAAACAAATCCTGAACATGTTCTCGCTTTCTGGAACTGGGGGTCTTATCTGATTAGTGGGGCATTGCCATACCTTGAGCTTCCGGGAACTGGAAAGGATGTAAACTTCCGCAGTGGGCGGGGTTATACGGTCGGGTATTTTAAGGGTCCGAAATATTTCTACTCTGAACTGGAATATCGCTTTCCGATCACCAGGAATAAATTCCTGAGTGGTGTGACATTTTTTAATGTACAGACAGCCAGTGATGATATTGCGACGAAGTTATTTCAAAAATGGCAGCCCGGAGGCGGCGCTGGTTTACGTGTACTCTTTAACAAAGCAACGCGGACAAATCTTTGCCTGGACTACGCGTTTGGAAATTATGGCGCAAGGGGTTTCTTTCTAGGTTTAAACGAAGCATTTTAATCCACACCTTTCCGGTTGTGAAAGCGTGTGGATTAAAAAATAATACGATTCTATTTTTTTTGTTTTTCTGCCCAGTCTACCCTACGCAGGTCTGGTGTTTGTATAACTTTAAAATTTTCAAATACAGCATCAAAACCTTTACCATCCGGGCTGGCTCCAACCAAACCAACCATCACAGGGCAATTGTCTTTAAACCACGCTGTACGGATCATTGTATATTTTTTATCATCAAGTGAATATGAAATCTCAACTGCATCTAATTTTCTGACTGCTTTAATCCAGATCGCAGAAGGTGCCTTTTCCAATTCGACCACGCTCCAGTCACTGGTTTTATGTGTCACTACCGCACTTACGTTTTGTTTGCCATTTACAAACTCCACTCCTGCCTTGATCCAGTTCTCATGATCAATACGCAACATAATTCCCATCTGATCGAAGGTTGTCACATAATTACCAGTGATCTTTACTTTAGTTTCAAATTCACCACCATAAGTTGCATAATAAAAAGGGGCATCATCGACTGTAAATCCATAATGAGAGATGCGCCAGTAGTCTGTTTTACCAGGAACTGACATTTTAAATGTATTTTTATTCTGAATGCTCCATTGCTCCGGTTCATTGAACCAGTTCATTTTTTCCAGGCTTTGTGCCGATACAGTTTGAACTGCAGATAGAGCCAGGATTCCCGCTACGGCTAGTAATTTGATTTTCATTGATACAGTATGTTTATTTGGTACAGAACTTAATTGATCTCAAAACTAGCGCAATCAGGGAGGATTCTAAAGGATGTACATCACTATTTTAAAGTGAGCTATATCACGGATTAACCGGTACTGGATAATCGGCTGAGTGTTTCACGGCTTACACCTAGATAGGCAGCTATGATTGTTTTAGACACCCGTTTGTATAATGAAGGATATTGAATCAATAACTGATTATACCTTTCACCTGCACTGCTGGATAAAAGTGCAAGTACTCTTTTTTGTAGTGCAATGTTGCCTGAAGTATACTTTTTTCTAAAAAAGTACTCCATTTTTTTAGATTCTGCGCAGAGCTTCTCCTTATTCTCGAAAGAAATAGAATAGGTTTCAGTGTCTTCAAGACAATCAGCATTGAAAGTGGCCGGTTGTTCATTGTTAAAAGCATTAATGTCCGAAAACCACCATTCCTCCATAGCCAGCTGTAATATATGTTCTTTCCCGCTCGGATCCGTATAAGAAGACTTTACAATTCCTTTAAGCACAAAATGTTCGTGTGAACCAATCTCTCCCTGCTGCGTGATATACTGATGCTTTTTGTATTTCCGAAAGGTGAAACAGTTTAATACCTGTTCGAATTCTTCGTCAGTCAATTGCACAATCTGGCTGATATGCGTCCTGAAAAATATATGTCTGTTTTTATTGGTATCCACCCCGCAAATATAATATTAATTGATATTCCAAGCATCTGCTGGCCCTGCACTATTGATTTATTTGCCACGCATCCATTGCCATCATAAAAATTGAATTCACGGTTTATTTATTTAGTTTGAATGGAAACTAATAACCAAATATAAATACGATGATTAAGCTGCTGAAGTACGCTCAAAGAGCTGTGTATTCCCTCCTTTTTTTTACGGTCCTGCTGACAGGCTCTTCATTTCGGAAAGTATATGGTCAGGAAAAACTGAATGTGGCACTTGCCGGACTGAGTCATGATCACGTGAACCTGATCATGAATGATTATTCCAAAGGCATGGTTCATATAATTGGAATTGCGGAGTCAAATAAAGATCTGATTGAAAAGTTTAAGAAAAGAGCTAAGCTCCCCGATTCTATATTTTACAACACACTGGACGACTTATTAAAACATAAAAAACCTGATGCCGTTCTAGCATTTAATGCCATCGAGGATCACCTTTCTGTCGTAGAAACGGCAGCACCTTACCATGTATCGGTCATGGTGGAAAAGCCGCTTGCTGTCTCTGTCAAACATGCGGAACGCATGATTCAATTGGCCAAACAATACAATATACACCTTTTGACAAACTATGAAACTACCTGGTATGCAAGCAATCAGGAACTTTATCAAAAGATAAAAAAGGACCAGTCTATAGGTCATATCAGAAAAATGGTCGCCCATGACGGCCATAAGGGTCCGAAAGAAATTGGAGTCAGTAAAGAGTTTTTAGCATGGTTAACAGATCCTGTTAAAAATGGTGGGGGCGCTGTTATTGATTTTGGTTGCTATGGAGCCAATCTTATGACCTGGATGATGGATGGTAAAGCTCCGTTATCGGTGACCGCTGTTCTTAAACAAATTAAAAAGGACGTTTATCCTAAGGTCGATGATGATGCGACTATCCTTTTAGAATATCCAGACGCAACCGGAATCATCGAAGCTTCCTGGAACTGGCCGTTCAATATCAAAGACTTTGAAGTATTTGGCCAGACTGGTTATTTACAGGCTGTTGACCCTGGAAATGTGCGCTCAAGGGAACATAACCGCGATACCTATCAAACTACTCAACCGGCCGCACTTGCTCCATCTGCTAGTGGCTATCTGGGTTATCTTTCCGCAGTTCTGAAAGGTCAGATAAACCCGGCTAATGATTTGTCTTCAACAGAGAATAATCTAATCGTTGTTAAAATTTTGGAGGCGGCGAAAGAATCTGCAAAAAAAGGTCAGAAAGTTTATTTAAAATAAGTTACCGGTTAAAAAAAGACTTTCTGCTAGTTGATCGGAAACAATGGAAATTAATGATTCTTTGTATCTTTCAATTCTAAAGCTATCAGCTATGAAACAAGGACTTTTAATCGATATGGACGGTGTAATCTACAGTGGCGAAGAGCTAATTTTCGGTGCCGATAAATTCATCAATAACCTGATAAAAAAAGATATCCCTTTCGCATTTATGACTAATAACAGTCAGCGCACCAGTCTGGAGGTCGTAAGGAAACTTAAAGGTCTGGGAATAAAGGTGGAAGCCCGGCACGTCTATACCAGCGCAATGGCAACCGGCAAATTTCTGCGCGATCAGAGTCCGGACAGTACCGCCTATGTTCTTGGCGAAGGAGGTTTACTA
This sequence comes from Pedobacter antarcticus, assembly GCF_900103515.1. Classification (NCBI taxonomy): domain Bacteria; kingdom Pseudomonadati; phylum Bacteroidota; class Sphingobacteriia; order Sphingobacteriales; family Sphingobacteriaceae; genus Pedobacter; species Pedobacter antarcticus. The sequence goes on along the minus strand of NZ_FNGZ01000001.1, from coordinate 222,602 downwards.
AGCAGCCTTCATGAAAATGGAATTACACTGGTCAATACCGATCCGGAGTTCGTAGTATTGGGCGAAGGAAGGAATTTTACTTTGGAAATGGTACAACGTGCAGTGGATATGATCCTTGCAGGAGCCAAATTTATTACGACGAACAGGGATCCGTCTCCTAAAAAACCGGGATGGAATAATCTGGGAATCGCTGCTACAACAGCTATGATCGAAGAAGCTACCGGCAGAAAGGCATTTGTTACAGGCAAGCCGAGTCCGGTAATGATGCGTTCGGCAAGAAAGTTTCTAGGCCTGGAAACTTCGGAAACTACAGTAATCGGCGATACTATGGAAACGGATATTCAGGGGGGCGTACAGATGGGTTATAAAACGATCCTGGTTCTTTCGGGAATCTCCACCAAAGAGAGATTAAGTTACTATGCATTTAAACCCGATTTAATTGCAAGCTCCGTGGACGAAATTGAGTTCCCGCTCGCCTGGTGGTAATCAAAAAGCGCTAATACTGAACTGGTGTACAACGGTTTCCACACTCCATAACTCTTTCCGGAACTCTGCCGCATTTTTAAAAGTAAGCCTTGGCAGCGTTCTGGATTCGAAACTCACCCTGAACTTTTCTTTTTCAAATGGCCAGGGGGTTACCAGCAACTTATTTATACCACCTGCCACACACATATAACTAACTTGTCCAGGGCCTTTGCTTATCTCAATTTTTCGCTGCTCGGGCTGAATCATTCCCTGACAAATTAATAGTGAAAACGCGTCGCAAAACTGCAGCAGCAAATATGCTTCACTGACTTCTTTTGATGTTACACCTCTTGTACTGATCCAATCCTTTTCCTGTTTTTTCAATCCCTTGATAAAGTTAGCAGCAGCCGGATTGCTACCGTGGACAAATTGAATATGGCGGGAAACCAGTAAGGCAATCCAGGAACTTTTTGTTATAGCCATCTCGATCAGACGCGTACAATAGTCTTTTCTGAAAACAGTCATTTTAAAATTGACCGGTCCACCGTATTCGTTTAACAAATCATCATTTTCAAATTCGTTATAAACGTCATCATGCTCCGCTACAGCAGTCAAAGTCTCAATCCACCTGCTTCCATATTGTTCATTAAATTTCCAGTTCGCACAGATTTGAGCGGCGAGTAAACCATGTGAACGTTGTGTAATAACTTGCCAACCGGACTCTGTATAATTTACAATCATCTTTTGCCTAACATATACAGGCAATAATGGTTTGCATTTTTACGAACCCTAAATAAAAACTGGCCTGTTATTTGGTTAGGATCTGAATAATTTCATTTAAACTCTAATCGTTGACACTCCCACTCCCGTTACTCTGCTTCAGTTTATTCCTCATTATCTCCACACTGATTCCACTAATTCGCCATGATTACTGGATTTTTAGAATATTTGAGTATCCCAGACTTCAAAAACTAATTTTAAATCTGATCGTAATTTTGATAATTACTGTCTGGTATATGCCGGAAAATACCGTTGCCTGGATAGTATTAGCTGCACTATTCTTAAATTTATTATATCTGTGCTACCAGGTATACCCTTTTACAATTTTGGGGACTAAACAAATTGTGAAGAGCCGAAATCCTCCCGGCGATAATAATGTCCGGCTGCTCATCGCAAATGTCTATCAGGAAAATCGCCGCGCTGCAGATTACCACCGCATAATAGACCAATGCAACCCCGATCTGATTCTTCTTGTTGAAACTAATTTATGGTGGCAAAAGCAAATGGATTCTATAAGTTCGGATTATCCGCATCAATTGAAGATCCCGCTTGAGAACACGTACGGCATGATATTATATTCCAGATTTGAGTTGGAAAATGGACAAGTAAATTTTCTGGTAGAGGACGATATTCCATCTATTGAGGTAGACGTAAGACTCAGGTCCGGAGTACTGATCCGGCTTTTCTGCCTTCATCCACAGCCACCTGTGCCGCAGGAAAACCCGAGATCAACAGAACGGGATAAGGAGATATTGATGATTGCGAAAAAAGCGAAAAAATGTGCTCAGCCTGTAATTGTAATAGGTGATTTGAATGATGTGGCATGGAGTTATACAACCGAACTATTTTCGAAAATAAGCGGGCTGTTAGACCCAAGAAGAGGTCGTGGATTTTTTAATAGTTTTAACGCTAAATACTTTTTCCTCCGTTTCCCACTGGATCATATTTTCTGTTCCACCGATTTCACCTTAACGAGTATTCAGCGATTAGAGAGTTGTGGTTCTGATCATTTTCCGATGTGTGCCGATCTTCAGTTTGACAGTGACTCAGAAGCTCGAAATGAAGCTCCGGTAGCTGATCAGGAAGACAAGGAGCTCGCAGAAGAAAAATTGGCAAAGCCAATCGAGATTTTTTAAAAAACAGTTTTATCAAAGCACAGCAGGATAACAAAAGACTTTTACCCCCTGCTGTGCAGCATGATTTAATTAATTTGTCATTGCTTCTAAGCCTAACTTAGGCCCGTCGCCTGCCTCGATTAGTCCTCTCACCCAAATCGTATAAATTTTTCCTTTTTCAATCTTAAAATTTTCGAGACTCGCCAGCACATTTGTCCCTCCGGTAGTCTTTATTTCGAATTTTGGATTCACTGCCGGGTCAACGTTGATGAATCCTGATACTGTTTTAAATGTCTTATTACTTAGTCCTGGGTCTGTTTTTCCTTGCATATATAGATCCAGTGCGGGCGCGTCCGGACTAAGGTTGGCAAAGCGTATTTTAGCTTTATCTGTTGCTGGAGCAGAAAGATCATCTTCTACCAGAATCACATCACTTTCGGGAGATCTTCCCGTGAATATTAAAGAATGATAACTGGCCGGTTTAAGGTCATAAGCTACTTTTGCTAATATCACTTCTGAGTCTTTTTTAGAAAATCCAAATTCTCCGGTGCCTGGTTCGGTGGCAAAATAATTGACTACTGTATTGAAATTTAAGACATTGGTGGTACCCGTCTTGTTGCCATTAATATAAAATGATAATTCACTTGCACCTGGTGAAGATATCAATATCGCAAGTTTTGCCTTCTGATCAGGCGAAGAAGCATTATCGTCCTTTTTTTTGCAGGCGGTAAACGCCGATACAGCAAGCAGAATCATTATGCCTTTTTTTAAAAATGTGGTTGTGTAGTTTTTTGTTTCCATCATTGATCGTGTTGATTGTTTTAAGGAAAACTCCTGTCGAGACCGAAATGCAACAGTGCCAGCTATATTTTATGATGAATTCCTATAATAACCGTATTCCAAATCCTAATAATTATTTCTCATTATTTAGCCATCTTTACGTCGTTATGAAAAAGCAGAAAAGAACAACTATTTATGATATAGCGAAAAAGCTGAATTTAAATGCTTCTTCTGTCTCCAGAGCTCTGAGTAACAACAGTAATGTGAGCGAAGCTACCCGGCAATTAATCCTGGCAACTGCGAAAGAACTTAATTACCAGCAAAACAGTATGGCATCGAATCTTCGTAAGGGGCAGAATCAGACCATAGGTGTAATCGTTCCCCGCATTAATCAGAATTTTTTTGCTGACATCATTGCCGGACTGGAAGAAGTAACTTATCAAAAAGGATACAATCTGGTTATCTGTCAGTCCAATGAATCTTATCTGAGAGAAATTAAGTGTGTAAATACGCTGATTAATCAGCATGTAAGCTGCATTGCGATTTCCATTTGTGCTGATTTTGAAGACGACAGTCATCTGAGGAACATTAAAGAACATGGTATTCCTCTTATTCAATTTGATAGGGTTACAGATACCCTGGACACTTTTAAAGTTTTAAATGATAACGAGCAGGCGTCAATGGAAGCCGTGAGTCATATGATCGAACAGGGTTACAAACGAATTGCACTACTGGAAGGGCCGCAGAACCTTAATATCTTCAGACAAAGAAAAGAAGGTTATCTCAAAGCATTGAAAAAACATAATTACCCGCTAGTACCGGAATTAATTAAGGAAAATGCATGGACGAAAGAGCTAGGTGCTGAGTCTACCCGGCAACTATTAAGCCTTCCTGAACCTCCAGACGCCATTTTTGCATCTACCTCTGACTTCTCCGCATTAGGTGTCTTAGAGGTAGCAACAAAAAAAGGCTTGAAAGTACCAGAAGAACTCGGAATCTGTGGCTATTCTAATGAGCCATTTACAGAAATAACAAGCCCCTCTATAACTACGATTGATCAGTACAGTGTGAGCATGGGTAAAGCTATAGCTAATCTATACTTCCAGGAGATCGATTTTATGGACAATGGAAGCCACCCGCAAACGGTGAGTATTAAGCCTCAATTAATCGTCAGATCATCGACACTCAGGAATAAAAACCGGGTTTAATAATTTACTGACTAATTTTAAACTTATAGGTTTTACCGGGTTTAGTATCCACCTCGTAAAGTAAGGTATCTTTAATTTCAGCAGGTCGCAGACCCGCAGTTGCTGAAATAATAGCAGGCTTTACCTCCAGAGACTGAAAGAATGGATTTGGATTATTACCTGCGGCTACTGCCAATTTTCTTCCTTTGATCTGGTTAGGAACACGCAACCGGCATTTACCTCCTAAAGTAGATTTTATAACGACTTCATACAGATGGCCGTCTTTCCATACCAGGCGTTCGATTTCGAATCCGCCACGCGCTCTCAAACCACTAATACTTCCATCTTTCCAGGCATCGGGCAAAGCAGGTAACAAATGAATGGCTTCATCATGGCTTTGCATCAGCATTTCTGTAATTCCGGCAGTACAGCCAAAATTCCCATCGATTTGAAAAGGCGGATGTGCATCAAACAGATTCGGATAGGTACCACCCCCACTGTTTTCTCCCTGATTTACCCCTGCAGGTGTAAGCTGATTAATAATTAGTTTATAGGCATGATTCCCATCCTGCAGCCTGGCCCATAAATTCACTTTCCAACCCATTGACCAGCCGGTGGAAACATCGCCACGCTGTATCATACTATTTTTTGCAGCCTCAAATAATTGAGGAGTATGATAAGGTGAAATCTGTCCGGCCGGATAAAGACCAAATAAATGGGAAACATGTCTGTGTTTATCATTTGGATTGTCCAGGTCCTGTATCCATTCCTGTAGCTGACCATATTGTCCTACCTGCATCGGCGGAAGACGCATTCTCATTTTTTTAAGTTTGTCGATTAAAACCACATCAGTGTTTAAGGCTTCTGCAGCACTGATTGTATTGGTAAACAGATCGAAAACCAATTGATTATCCATAGTTGTGCCAGCGGCAATCGAGATCTCCTGATGAGATTTAGGTGAGTTCTCAGGCGACATTGACGGACTTACAACCATCCAACCCTTTACAGGCTCTTCTACCAGGAAGTCGAGGTAAAACTGCGCCGCTCCCTTTAAAGCTGGATAGACTGTTTTCAGATATTCCCGGTCACCATTGTAAAGATACTTTTCGAAAAGGTGCCTGCTTAACCAGGCACCACCCATCGGCCACATGCCGTAATTTATTGCGTCAACCGGACCACTTATACGCCATAAATCTGTATTATGGTGTGTAACCCAACCCGCGGCTCCGTACATAACTCTGGCAGTTTCTTTCCCTGTCTCTGAGAGCTCTTTCACCATTTCAATCAGCGGCCCGTGCATTTCTGAGAGATTTGATTCCTCTGCAGGCCAGTAATTCATTTCTGTGTTAATATTTATAGTGTATTTACTACCCCAGGGTGGATTCATCTTATTATTCCAAATTCCCTGCAAATTTGCCGGCTGCCCTCCCGGCTGTGATGAGGAGATTAGCAGGTAACGTCCAAACTGATAGTAAAGCGCTGCAAGCTGTGGATCATTTCCCTTTGCAAATTCTGCGACACGCTGGTCTGTCGGAAGCCCGGCGGAAGGAGTTTTCCCCAGATTAATCTGCACCCTGTTAAAATACTTTTGATAAGCAGTTATATGATCTTTCGATAACCGGCGATAACTCTTCTGCATTACCGCATGCAAATACGCAGCATTTTTCGTTTTTTCGTCAGCACTGATATCTTTATAATTGACAAAATTGGTCGCTATTGAAATATAAACGGTAGCAGAACTTGCCCCGGACACTTTCAAATTCCCATTGTCCGATGAAATCGTACCGCCTTTTTGCTTTATTCCGACACCAGTTTCGAATTTAACTGCGCCTTTAACCCCATCTTTATCGCTGCTCTGAGCTGACAGATAAAGTATATTATCTTTTGCAACTATAACTTTGGAATTATGTTCACTCAGCAAGGAGGCTTCAAAAGTCAGGCTACCCGGCTTATCTGCTGTCAAGTGAATTATAATAGCCTGATCCGGAACAGAAGAAAAAACAGTACGTGTATAAGTGATATTTCCAACCTTGTAGGTAGTCTTAGCAACAGCACTCTCAAGATCAAGCTCCCTGTAATAGCCGGCATAGTTTTCATGTCCCGGAAAGACTAGCCGGAAATCTCCTGCTGGCTGATACATCATGCCATTAATGCGTTTGGACTGGATATGCTGTGCCGCCATCTTACTGGCCTGCTGATACTGACCTTCAAAAATAAGTTTTCTTATTTCCGGAAGAGCGTTCAGTGCTTCCGGATTGTCATTCCGATTTGGACCGCCGCTCCAGATGCTCGCTTCGTTTAGACTGATCTGTTCCTGACCCGGGTTACCAAAGACCATTGCCCCCAATCTGCCGTTTCCGACAGGCAACGCAGCTTCCCATACATTTTCGGCCGGGGCATTGTACCATAGTTTGAGATCGGTGTTTTGTGCGGAGACAGAAATTGTAAGAGAAATAAATATGGTGAAAACCATACCCTTATTTCGGATAGAATTATGCATAGGCCGTTAATATTATATATGGTTTCAGCATAAATTAAGCTGACGCAATTAAAAACCTTAATATATCATTAATCGACCTTAAAACGTTAAACTAAGAAAAACTTGTTCTATTGAGCAGGGCTAAAAAAATAAAAATCAGTCTGCGGCTTTTAAACAACAGACTGATCTGAACACATCAAGAATATTTCACATAGAGATGATCTACATTGGTTTCTGTGCCCTGGAAAGAGTGTCCCAGGTTTTCCGTTTCGTGCTGTCTTTCCAGGTTGAATCCTTTTTACTTTGATTTTTCATCTTGGATTTCTTTTTTTGATCATGTCTTTTGGTCGTATCTTGTTTTTTGCGGGTGGTATCCTGTTGTGGAACACTCATCGCAAATGCTGTCCAGCAGAACGCTGTCAGCAGCAAAGTGATTAATGACTTTTTCATAAGTTCAAAAATTTAGGTGATTTATAATCAACTGGTAAACAGGCACTATACGGAAAGGTTTAAACAATTTTAAAAAAAAATAAAAATAACGTTCGAGTAAAATAACGCAAAACAAAGACATCATCAATTTATTCCTTAGTATGAACTTTTTCTTTAAGTGATCGGACGCTGAATGAGGAGTTGCGTTACCCCCGATAATTACTATATTGGGATATATAAATCTTTTACCAAATATGAAAAACCTGATTTTTACTACTTTATTGATCCTGTCTGTAATTTCTGTTCAGGCTCAAAGTACAGACCTGGAAATTACCTGGTCCGTTACCGAACCAAACTATCAAAATTCAAACCAGGCGCTTTCAGTACTTAAACTTAAAAATCTGGGAGAAACGGATCTTCCGGCATCCGGATGGGTCATCTACTATAACTCCTTAAATGGTAAATTACAGAATCCGGAGAGTGCGCCGGTGACTATAACTTATATTAACGGAGACTTTTACAGCCTTTCTCCTAAATCGGGCTTTAAAGCTTTAAAACCCGGAGAAGAACTCGATCTTCCTATCCTCACCCGACAACTCAAAAACTTAACAGACTACCCAAAAGGGTTCTACATTGCGTTCACTGGCACCAAACGGACTTTTCCAGTTAAACTTAAGCAAAACACCACAGAAGATCTTAATGCCAGAGATTTAGCGATTGCCCGGTCGGTGTATGATAAGACTGAAAAAACGATGGCAGCTGGCTCAGACAGTTTTTCTCCGATCCTGCCTACTCCAAAATCTCTGGTCAGAAAGGAAGGTTCTTTTTCACTAAGCGGGCAATCTAACCTGGTTGTACCAAAGGAATTCATTGCTGAGGCAAAGTTATTTTTAAATGACCTGCAGGTAGCAACCGGTATCAAACCACAGCTAAATGGAAAAGCAAAAGAAAATCAGATTATTGTACAACAATTAAACACAATTAAACCCGAGGCTTACAATCTCCATATCAGTCCAAAAGAAATTAAGATACAGGCAGCGACAAAAGCAGGAGTTTTTTACGCATTCCAATCTTTAAAAGCGCTGTTACCTCTACAAAAAGGAACGGGTTCACTAGCTAACATCGCTATAAATGCACTGGAAATAAATGATGAACCCCGATTTGGACATCGGGCATTTATGATGGATATCGCGCGTAATTATCAACCTAAAGACGAGGTCAAAAAACTGATTGAGGCATTGGCATTGTATAAGGTTAACGTATTACATTTCCATATTACTGACGACGAAGGATGGAGACTGGAGATACCTGGTTTACCGGAGCTAACGCAGGTTGGTGGACACAGAGGACATACCACAGATGAAAATGACCAGATTAACCCTTCTTATGGATCAGGGCCAAATCGGGATAACCTGACCGGCAGCGGTTACCTGACTAAAAATGAGTTCATCGAAATATTGAAATTTGCGCATGAAAGACATATTCTTGTTATTCCGGAAATAGAAACTCCCGGGCATGCCAGAGCGGCAATCGTAGCAATGAATGCGCGTTACAACAGATTGATCAAGTCCGGAAATAAAACAGAAGCCGAAAAATACCTGCTGCGGGATTTGCAGGATAAATCTGTGTACAGATCTGTTCAGGGTTTTAAAGATAATGTCATAAACGCAGCTCTGCCCTCTGTTTACACTTTTCTTGAAAAGGTAACTGACGAACTGATCGCGATGTATAAAACTGCAGATGCTCCATTAAAAACTATCCACTTCGGCGGAGATGAAGTACCTGCAGGCGTCTGGGAAAAATCTCCGGTAGTATTATCGCTGATGCGAAAAAATCCTTCAGTTAAAAACACCGGGCAGCTTTGGCCCTATTACTTTAATAAACTGGACCAGATGTTAAAACGCAAAGGGCTATATCTTTCCGGATGGGAAGAAATCGGACTTCATAAAGTCAAGGGAAAGATGGTGGTCAATGAAAGGTTTGCTAAAAGTAATTTCCATACAGATGTCTGGAATAATTTATCCGGCAACGAAGACCTCGCTTACAGACTGGCCAATGCTGGTTACAAAGTAGTGCTGACCAATGTTACCAACCTCTACCTGGATCTGGCATACAGCAAAAGTTACGCAGAGCCCGGTCAATACTGGGGCGGTTATGTAGATATCGATAAACCGTTCAGCTTTATTCCTTATAACTACACCAAAAACCAGAAGGAAGATGAACGTGGGAACGCAATTGCCCCTGGTCATTTCAAAAACATGGTACAGCTTACCGAATTTGGAAAGTCTAATATTGTAGGTATACAAGCACCACTCTGGAGCGAGATTATATTCAGCAAAGAAAGATTCGAATACCTGCTTTTCCCGAAATTATTCGGGCTGGCCGAAAGAGCCTGGGCACAGGATCCGACATGGGCATTAGAAAAAGATGCAGCAAAATCAGAAGCGCAGTATAATGCTGCGTACCAGTCATTTCTAAACTCCGTTGGCAACTATGAACTCCCAAGGCTTGATAATCTGTCTGGTGGATTTAATTACCGGATCCCTACTCCCGGACTTAAGGTGGAAAACGGAACATTGTCCGCAAACGTTCTTTACCCGGGATTAACCATAGTTTATACAACAGATGGCTCTGACCCTAATGAGAACAGCCAGAAGTATACCGCACCGATCAGCCAGAAAGGAAATTATACTTTTAAAACCATAAATGCTAAAGGACGGGGAAGTAACTTAATTAAAGTACAGTTGTAAACCGAAATAGACGTGTATACACGTCTATTTCGGCAATCTTTAACTACGACAGCCTTTGTTTAATTGCTTCGTATCCTGCATCCCTGTCTCTTTTGCTTTTAACAGAAGATTTGCCGAAGCTATAGCTTACAGACAGTGCTGCGCTTCTAGTGTCATAGTAATTCATATCAACAATACTCAGTTCGTTTAGCAGTACTTTATACCGGTCTTTATTACTCTTCAATAAGTCCTGTGCGGATAAAGTGATATTCCACGGGCCCGATGATTTCCTCAACCTTATTTCGGTTTCCAGTCTGTTTCCGATTGCTGTGTTTACAATAGTTACGGGAAAAGTATTATTCGCAATTACAGTACAGAAAAGAGATTCCTTTTTAGAAAGCGTAAAAGTTTGATTGGTAGAGATACTCAATAACATGGTCTTGTTATCGATAATCACATCATTCGCATATTTCCCCTTTGATACCACATATCCAGTTAGCGTCGTACCTGTAAATTTCCACCACGGTAAAATCTGGTTATAATAGGTAATCGTATTGGAATAGCTGTATTTATTCCCGTAGTTAACTTTCTTGTTCGCGATAATATTGCCCGAAGGATTATAAGGAAGTGCATAAAACTCGTCCAGTAACTGGCCAGCCGCAAACTGGACAGAAAATGTGCCATTTTGACTACTAAACGTATGATTAAGCTCCTGTCTGTAATATTTAGACGGAGACAAAAATGGATTTCCCTCAAAATAAGTCTGATCGGTAGTATAAGTACGGAACGGATTAACATCCCAGTAACCAGGTCGGGTGATTCTGCTGGAGAGCGCAAGCACAAATGATCTGTTCTGGCTGGTTGTATATTTCAGAAAGGCAGTAGGAAAAACATTAACATAGTTTCTGTCTACTTCCTTTACACCTTCCAGCCATCCTGTTGCAACTGTATTTTCCAAACGCAAGCCCAGCTGATATGACCATTTTGCACTGACCATATGCTTTATCAGTCCATATAAAGAATTGATATTTTCCTGATACCTGAAAAGATTACTTCTGCTCAAATCTTTCACCCAGTTATCATCTCCGTTTCTGTTTTCGAAAAGAAGGGTATTATCAATATTGGAGAAGGATAATTTTGACCCAAATTCTACACCGACACGTTTATTAACCGGCCATTCAAAATCAACTTTAACCGATTGATTACTGATTTTCTGCGGAGATGCACTTCTAAACCAATCTTCTGTGAACAGTGGTTGTTGCGTGCCAAGGTCTAAAGCATTCGTCTTACTTACCGAGTTGTTTTTAGCAGTGTATTCCAGTGCATCAAAATCAATGCTGATTTTTTTGCCGGAAGAATCCAGTTTGCCCTGGTAGTTCAGGTTAAGTGAAAAAGTCTGTGAACTCAAATTATCCCTGTTATTCGTTTTGCTGAGTGAGTCCGTGTCCGGGTAATAATCGCGTCTGAATGCATCCCGCGTTTCCTTGTGCCAGCTACCTGCATAATCAAATAATAAACCGACTACATGATTTTCATTAATCTCACGATCAATTCCAAGATTCGCACCGGGATATAGGTTCTGAAAATCAGTATTAGAGGTAATATTCCGGTGTAAAAGACTTTTCGTACCGGAGGCAGGATAATATATATCTTTTTTAAACTCAGGCTGCCTGCTCCGGTTACCCATAGAAAAATCTGAGTATACATTCCATTTCCCCTGACGGTTATTCAAATAGACACTGGCACCCTGCGAATTAACGGCAGTCTGCCTGGAACTAAGCACGGTATTCCCGACCAGCCCCTCTTCCTTATTCTTTTTGGTCAGGATGTTAATAATTCCTGCGCCACCTTCTGCATCGTATTTGCTCGGTGGTGTAGTTATAACTTCAATTGCATCCAGATTATCTGACGGAATACTGCTTAAATAATTTTTCAGCGCATTACCGCTAAGCACTTTTCGCTTATTATTAATGTATACAATCGCACCTGAAGTACCGCTGATCTGTATGGTTCCGTCCGAGGAAACATTTACCAGTGGTGTTTTTTCAATAACATCCCAGATATTGTTTCCGAACACCAGGTCCGTTTCTCCGACATTAAAACGCAGGCGATCAATTTCACGTTGAAAAACAGGCTTTTTGGCTGTTACAACCACTTCTTTCAGGTCGCCAATACGACGCAGAGAAATATCAGGTAAGGTATTTGCATCGACCACAGCAAGAAAGGTAGTATCCTTAAAAGCTATATTCTTCACCGAAATAGTATACGCTCCATTTTTAAGATCCGGAAATTGATAATGGCCTAAACTGTCTGTGATAGTATTTCCGATTATCACGTTGCCTTTTTTAATACTGACTATTGCCAATTCCACGGGTTCTTTATTTTCGTTGCTAACCTTACCTTTTAAGGATAGTTGAGCTGAGACAGCATGAGGAAGGAGAAGAAGTAATCCCGCTTGTAGAATTTTGTGCATACAATAAATATTAGGTTTTAAGAGGCTGACATTCTTTAGATTAAAGAATTCCTCTACAATATAGGGATTTTCGGAGAAGACAAATAAAAAATTGGCTTGAGACTATTCTGATCAGATTAATCTTATAAATTCAAAAAAGCATTTATCTTTAGGCTCAAATTTTACAATTATATTCTTTATGGCAAAGGCATCTGAAATTAAAGTAGGAAATATTTTACGTTACAACAGTGAACTGGTAACAGTTACAGAATTCATTCACCGTACACCAGGTAAAGGCGGAGCTTTCTACTTAGGTAAATTCCGTAATATTAAAACCGGAAAAATAGTTGAAGCACGTTTAGGAACAGATGAGCAGGTGGAAATATGCCGTGTTGAAACCAATGACTATCAATACCTGTATGAAGACGGTGATTATTTTGTGGTAATGGATAATGAAACATTTGATCAGTTTAACATTCCTAAAGCATTATTTGGACCGGCTGCTAAATATTTAAAAGAAGGAATGAGCGTAGTGGTTTCTTTTGAAAGCGAAGAACCTATTATGGCCCTTACACCGAATTTTGTAGAACTGGAAATTACTTATGCGGAACCAGCTGTAAAAGGTGATACTTCTTCAGGTGCATTAAAATATGCCACATTAGAAAATGGAGTCGAAGTTAAGGTACCTTTGTTTGTGAATCAAGGTGATAAAGTTAAAATAGACACCCGTACAGGTGAATACATAGAGCGTGTAAAATAATTTACATTCAAAAAAGCATCACGGATATCCTAAAATGCCCCCAAAAAGTGAGACACTTTCCGGGGGCATTTTTATGACTCAGAATTGGCCTTTCAGCTAATTCACATCAAACCATAACTTAGTGGTCAGCAGGTCGGGACCCTGGCTCGCAACTGCATTTTTATAGCTTTGAATATTTAAAGATTGTTCTGTTCCGGGGTAAATGAAACGTACCGGAATTTCGCCATTTAAAACCGTGTTAACCGAGGCTTTCAGCACCGGATAATCCAACCTGCGCCTCTCGGCCCAGGCCTCAAGGCCCTGCCCAAATAAAGCCAGCCATTTTTGTTCACCGATTGATTTCTTGTAGTTACCCGGATCATATTGAGCGAAGGGCTGAGCTACATAAGCTGCCGCAGCGGCATCAGAAATATTATACTGTCTGAAAGACGCTTTAATCCCCTGCTGATAAAGATCTGCAGCATTTTCAGTTGTGAATCCCCTGGCGGCAGCTTCTGCCCTGTCAAACAGTAATTCTGCATAACTGAAGATTACAGCCGGGGCCTGAGGTAAAAGAAAGTAAGCGCCTGGCTTAGATACCTTTGCAAAACCTAATGCACTCGCTTCAGAGTTCGTTAGTCCGTTTGGTAAACCAACATACTCTTCTGGTGTAGGCGTCTGCGTCTTACTGGCATAAACTGCTAGTCTGGGATCTTTAAGCTCGGACAACTTATCGACGATTGTTTTGCTGATCCGGTAATCGTCACGGGTTTCAAACTGTGCGCTAATCGGATTCTGTTGAGGAGAGGTCTGATAAATTAACTGTGCTATATCTGCATTCTCACTAATCAATGCATCATTATCTGCCTTAATCTCATCAAATACTTGTTTTGCTTTTGCAGGTTCCCGGTCTGCGATACGCAGTGCAATCCGGACCCGGAGTGAGTTAGCCAGTTTTTTCCAGCGCGAAATATCTCCATTATAAATAATATCGCCTCCGATTGCCTTGCCAGCCGGATTGAGTACCGTTTTAGCGGCTTTCAGATCTTCCAGCAAGCCGAAATATATATCTTTTTGTTTGTCATAAGCAGGCGTAATAAACTCGTTTAGTTTCCCGGCCTCTGTATAAGGCACATCGCCATACGCATCTGTCAGCAGAAGAAACACCCATGAACGTAAGACCAGGCCAACGCCCCGGTAATTCGGATTATCCTGTGCATCGCCGGCTTCGATTATCTTGTTAAAAGCAATGATACCTTGAGAATAACCATTTGACCACAATGTAGTCAAACTACTATTCGAATAGATAAAGCGATCTTCCTCTGTATATTGAACCTTTGCAAATTGCTGAGAAAAAAGCAGGCTTGAATTCATATTATTGGTAGTTCCCCAATATACATCTGCTGTGTTTTTAATTGCGCCTGTCAACAGATAATCAGGCTGTGCTTTTTCAGTTGCATTTGGATTGATATTAATTTTATCCAGTTCCTTTGCGCAGGACGCCAGGGAGAATGCCAGTGCAGCTATGATATATAGTTTATTATTTTTCATGTCCAGATTATTAAATTTTGATGTTAATGTTGAAGCCGTAGCTTCGTGTCGTCGGATTTGACAAACTTTCCAGTCCCTGCCCGTTTCCGGTATTAAAAGCAACTTCAGGATCTATGTCAGTAACGTTGCGGTGAATTATCAGAAGATTACGGCCAACTAAAGAAACTGAGACTCCCTGAAGATTTAAAGGACGAATCCATTTGGCTGGTAAATTATAGCTCAATTTCACCTCTCTTAATTTGACATAAGAAGCATCAAAAATATTGGCCTCATCTATTGTACGGAATGACTTATAATATTGCTGTGCAGGCAGAACTTTTTCATTTGGCTTACCGTCGGCACTCACACCATTAAATACGATACCATCATCATAAACAACAGCGCCAGTTGGAGCAGCAGCCCCATTGCCCACCCGGACAGTACCATTAGCTTTTTTATTATCCGGATAGTAATACGATATGCCGCCAAATTCGGCGCCCCTTCCCGGAAGTGTAGATGCCAATACACCTGTATAAGTACCAGTAGCATAAGTGCCATTGTAAATTGAACCTCCGATACTCGCATCGATAAGTACACCAAGGCTTAGTCCTTTATAACTAAAAGTATTTGAAATGCCACCTATCCAATCTGGTGTATATTTTCCCAATACCTTTTTAGAGGGATCTGTTTGTGGCGCGCCTGTAGAGTTAACGATAATATTTCCGCCGGCATCTCTCAGAAAAGCATTTCCAAATAAGGTACCATAAGGCTGTCCAACAGACGCAATTACCTGAGCAGAGTTAGTAGCAACTACGTAATTTTGCAGAAGTCCGGCATCATCCAGTGAAATGACTCTGCTCCTGTTCGCCGCAAAATTAACATCAACATCCCAGGTGAAAGCTTTTTTAACAGGAGTTACACCTAATTGAACCTCAATACCTTTGTTATTTATCTTTCCGGCATTCAGCAGTTTAGACTTAAAACCCGTGCTCTGACTCACATCTACGCTCAAGATCTGATCATAACTATTTGTATTATATAAACTCAGGTCCAAACGGACTCTTTTGTTAAAGAAACTCGCTTCTGCTCCTAATTCAGTTGAAGTCGTTGTTTCCGGTTTTAAATTAGGGTTAAGATCTGTTGTGGAAGGACTCAACTGTGGATTGGACCCAAATGGGGCACTAAAACCGTAAGTGTTAATTAAACGGTAAGGATCTGCATCTTTACCAACTTTAGACCAGCCTCCGCGAATTTTGGCGTAATCAAGTACCTCACTCTTAATATCCAGAGCCTCCGTTAAAACAAAGCTTCCGTTAAATGAAGGATAAAAATAAGACCGGTTTTGCGCCGGTAAAGTAGAAGACCAATCATTACGTGCCGTAATATTTGCAAAAAGATAATTTCTGAAACCAAGTTGCGCGGAAGAATAAATACTGTAAGATTTCAGCTTATTATAAATATTTGACGAAGTGAGCGGATCACGTGAGTTATTCAGCGCATACAAACCGGCTACTGCAAGACGCGGTGCACTCTGATCATTCTGCTCGATATACCTCGACCGGATATTTGCCCCTACGAGTGCTTCTAGTGTAAAGTCAGAACTTAGTTTTTTATTAAGATTCAGCGTCCCATCTGTATTAGTCTCACTAACAGTGAAAGCACTTTCTGTATAAGAGCCGAAAGGCGATCCGTTCGTACCGTAAGCTACACGAACCTTTCTGCGGTCATTATAATAATCTGTACCTGTACGAAAATTAAAGTCCAGACCATCAATAATTTTGTAATTCAGACCTACGCTTCCAATTAAACGGTTTCTGTTTTGGGACACCGTATTTTCGTAGGCAACCCAGTAAGGATTAGAATAGTAGCTATTATTCCAGTTGAACGTATTTCCGTCTTCATCCAGATAATTTTTGAGCTCATTAATATCTACCTGTCTTCCAAACCAAGCGAACTGAAGCATTGTACTCGTAGACCTTGAGCCACCAGTTCCAGGAAGATTGTCTGAGCCAAGTTTGCTATAATTAGCATTGGCGGTGAGACTCAATTTCGGTGTAAGCCTTAATGTTGTGTTCAAGGTCACTGAATTTTTTCCCTGACCTGAATTCGGAACTACACCGACCTGTTTTAAATTATTATATGATAACCGGTAATCAAATTTCTCAGTTGCATCTGCAATTGCAATACCATTATTCAATGAATATCCTGTCTGAAAGAAATCACGTACATTATCCGGGTGTGCGACAAATGGAACCGCGACACCTTTAGAAAAGAACTGAGGCAATAAACGTCCATCCATTCTTGGTCCCCAGCTTTCATCGACCCCATCATTCAGACCCTTTCCTTTTCCATCTACATAACTGAACAGGCCTTCAGAACCCTGGCCAAATGCATTTTGATAAACAGGCAATGTAGCAATAGTCTCCAGCACAGTATTGGAATTTACTGTGATGCCCACTCCTCGTTTTGATTTACCAGTCTTCGTTTTAATGATGATGACACCAGCCGCAGCACGCGATCCATAAAGCGCAGCTGCATTTGGCCCCTTCAGTACGCTGATCGATTCTATATCGTCTGCATTAATGTCCGAAATGGCATTAGCATAATCACGTGCACCTGCAGAATTCAATTGAGAATTATCCACCGGAATCCCATCTACTACGAACAGAGGCTGGTTATTTCCTGAAATGGAGGTTTCCCCACGTATCACCACTCTTGAGGAACCCATGTCTCCCTGACTGTTCGTTACTCTCACACCGGCGATTTTTCCAGCCAGCGCATTAACTAAATTCGTTTCTTTCGCCTCCGCCAAATCCTGACCCTTGATTTCCTGCACGGCATACCCCAATGATTTTTTTTGCCTGTTAATACCCAGTGCGGTCACGACAACTTCATTAAGCGCATTTTCAGTCGGCTGTAATGTGACCAGTAATGCGCCTGCATTTCTATTAATCTGGAGTTCCTGTACTTGAAAACCTATATAAGAAAACACCAGTATGCTTCTGTCCGGCGCGACAATAGAAAAAGAGCCGTTGATGTCTGTAGCAACCACCTGAGAGGAGCCTTTAAGGGCTACGGACACACCCGGTAATGTCTCCCCCGTGGAGGCTTTAACAACTCCTTTAATAGTGGTATCCTGTGCGAAAGTCAGTTGTGAAAGCAATATCAGGAAGAGTATCGCTGACAGTTTTATACTTTTAAACATAATTATTGATTATTGATGATAAGAAAATTTAGACATACCAATCCCACTGCGGCTTACGTCCGCTTTTTTTTAAACTCGAAATATAACAGGAGGTGTCTTTAAAATTTGTTTGTCCAGACAGCCAATACGTAAACGTAATCCGGTCTGGCTGAGGGTAGATCACTCTTAGGTAATGTTTTTACATCTGTACTCATTTAAATTAAACATCCAATACAATTAAAAGCGGCAAAAAAAAACACCGCTGAAAATCAGAAGTGCTTGCGTTTATGTCAGACATAAATTATTTGCATTCAACTGACTTAACTACCCCGGGCTGTCCCGGGATGGAATTAGCACCATTTCCATTTTCACGGACGGTTGCTAAGGCTTCAAAGGGCCATTCCCTCCACCTTTCTTGATAAGTTCTTTAAAATAACCGGGGCAAATATATCATTCATAATTTAAAAACTACTTATTCTGTAGAATTTATTTGAATATTTTTTATCTGCGCATAATAGCCAGCTATATTTGACTATTTAATTAGTAGCCTAATAAGCTGACCGATGAAAATAAAAAGCTTTTTATTAAGCTTTTTCAGCTTCGCTTTATCAGGCCGCTATATTTTCTCCGGAAGAAAGTATACAGTTTTGCATTTGGTCGATTTTCATTTAAAAATCATCCGCTTTTCCCTCGCTCCTTATTCGATTCTGACCGAAGGAACAGCGAAGGAAGTCCGAAGAAACAGCAAAGGAAGTGGGAAGGAAATGTTAACCACACCAACACAAGACAAGGATTAATCAATAGTTAATTTACATTTATAAGGCCATTATTTCATTCATGTAACCTATATAGGCCTGCTTATAGTTCATATCAGCATGTTCAGGAGACGAAATGTAGGACTTAAAATCTTCCAGATCGCTTTCAGTAAACCCAAGGCGGTTAAAAAGCACCTTGTCCATTTCCCAATTCAAAGGGTTTACTTTCAGAGATTCCATTCGTTTAAATAGCGACAAATTTTCACGAAACTCTCTGTAAGCGACTGTCTGCCGGTAGTAAGCTATATAAGTTACCATTGTCTGATAAGTTGCGGGCCTGCCAATCCTGGCTTCTCCTAATAAAATCTCCCTTAATACAGGTGCTTTCAGCAATTCCACATCAAGACTGTCAAATGTGATATACGTTTTGAGCGTAAGAGTGTCTACGGCAAACAGGCTATCCTTACTTTTTAGCTCGTGTTCCAGAAAATATGGTCTGTCTGAAAGCTTACGCGCACCACTTCTGGATTCCTGTGCAGATAGGGTAAAAGATAAACAGCAAAAGAAAATCAACACGAATACAGATAGGTCACATTTTTTAACAGATTTCATTCAAATAGCTATTGAGCTCGGCATTATTGCGGAGACAAAGATAAACTAAACAGGATATTCGCTATATAAAACCTTAAGAGCTTTAGAAATTGATAGATTTTTTTCTCAGTCCAACCTAAACTCACAGCTCAAGCCTGATCGACTTTTCCATTTTGCCAGATAAGGAATTTGGATGAAGCTTTAACCAGTTGCTTACGCAAAATGAATGCATCTATGGGGAAATATACAAAATACTATATAGGTATTTAGTATTTGTAGAGTTAGTTAGATTTTAAATAGGAAAAATTTCAACAAAAACTATGATCATGTTCAAATAGAATCAAATGTTATCTTTTATATAAAAGATATTTGCTTAATTGTACTATGCAAGAACTACATAAAAAATTATTGTCTATGCGGGCTACCCAGTTCCACGATATTACGGCCTTCAAAGATCTTTTTGTAGAACTTACAGTCAGAAAGGGAATGTCACTGGACAACAGTGGATATTCATATCCTACTTTATACTATGTAGAAGAGGGACTGGTGATGGGTAGCTGCATCATCAACGAACTAACCTATCCTTCCTGGATAATCGACAACGGATTTATATCGCCTGCCGGGGTCTTTTCCAATCAGTTACCATTCGAAGAAAATATACAGGCAATTGAAGAATCACGGGTGTATGCACTAGAGATGAATACAGCGGAATTGATACTTCGGGACAGTCCATATTTATGTAAGCTATTTTTAGAAATACAGGAAGAAAGCCTTCATTTAGCCAAAGAAAGAGAGATCCTGCTCCGAATGACAAATGCGAAAGAAAGATTTAACGCCTTTGCTAAAAACCAGAGATCAGTTCTGTTCAGGGTTAATGCAGCGATATTAGCTAAGTTGCTTAATATGAGCAAAAACCACTTGTTTAAGATTAAGAAATCATACTTGCTGAGAAAATAAATTAAAACAGAACCCAGGATATAAGTTTACATTTAGCTATACAACTAAATGTAAACTTGAGTATACTCAACATACAAGTGATGAAATCTCCCCCGCTGTCACGATGAAATTTCTCGATATAGAAGGAACATTGCACTAAAATTTCCTCAATTGTCGTCAACGGTCAGGTCAACTCTCCCGTATAGCAAATGCGCTCCAAGAGCCAGAAACGTAAAAAATAAACCAACCATAACGACCCCATCCCATTGGTAATATCCCCAGGCTAAAGATGCCAGATAAGTACCTATCGAACCACCTATAAAGTAACTAAACATATAAACTGTATTCAGGCGATTGGTCGCTCCCAGATTTAAGGCAAAAAAACCAGCCTGATTCATAATATGCATGGATTGTAAACCCAGATCAATAAGTATTATGCCGCAAATTAGCCCGATATATGTATACCCGGCAAAATAGAAAACTACCCAACTCAAAATAAGCATCATAATTGCTGCCAGAACAATAGTGAAAGGTTTTACGCTTTTACTAATTCTACCGACTAGTGCTGCTGCCAGCGCACCGGCGGCACCAATTATTCCAAATGATCCGGCAACTGCAGCGCCCGCATAAAATGGCGGACCCTTCAAATGAAACACCAATATCGTCCAGAATGCACTGAATGCAGCGAAGCCCACCGCTCCGCGGAATGCTGCAAGGCGAAGTACGGGCTGAGTTCTGGTCAAATGAATAAGGGATTTCATCAAAGCAGTATAACTGCCTTTAAATGACGGCGGAACTTCAGGTAATTTTACAGCGACCATTCCAGCCAGGATTACCATCAGTGCTGCAGCAATATAGTACATCGCTTTCCAACCCCATAAATCCCCGACAAAGCCACTGACCACTCGAGACAAGAGAATACCAATTAACAACCCGCTCATAACCATCCCGATTGCAGAGCTCTGCTTTTCTCTTTTGGCTAGTTCTGCAGCCATCGGAACAAACATCTGTGGGATTACCGAGGTAAAACCAACTGTAAAACTTGCAAGTAACAGCCAACCGAGGTTTGGAGCTAAGGTCATTCCGAGCAAGGAAAGGATGATAAAACAAAAATCAATCAGAATAAGCCGTTTTCTAAGAAACATATCACCCAGAGGGACAATGAAGAGTAATCCAAATGCGTAACCTACTTGTGTAAGCATTGCAATATTGCTCACCTGACTTTCAGTCACAGACAGATCTCTGGCGATCAAACCCAATAAAGGCTGGTTATAATAGTTATTTCCAACCACCAGCCCGCTGGCAATAGTCATTAGCCATAATGTAGTCTTAGTGAGTTCTGGTTTATTCTGTTTCATTATTTAGTATACAATATTTCCACGATGGACCAACGATTTCACGGGTGATATTCTGGAAACCGCTTCTGCTGAACAACTAGCATCTATAAGCACGAAATCTGCTGTATCACCAGCCTTCGGCCAAACCTGATTTCCTTTGTCGTCTAATGGCAGAACATGATGAGTAGCCAATCTCAGACTTCTGGAAAGGTCGAACTCATTACGATACCCGTATAACTGTGCAGAAAGATTCGTTTTCTGCAATATACTACCACTTCCAAATGTACTCCACCAGTCAATAATACAATCGTTCCCTGCCATGACGTCTACTCCATATTTATAAAGCGTAGGGATTGGCATCACATTGCGTGTGAATGGTATAGTTGAAGTAATACCAACTTTCGCGTTGCCCAGTTTTTCCGCTATCTCTTCTGTTTTAGCCGCATCAAGATTCGCCAGCGCAAAGCTATGACTTATAAATGTTTTACCTTTTAACTTTGGGTTCTCCACTACTTTATCTATCAGATAATTTATGGTTTTCATTCCTGACTCTCCCGCTTCATGCAGATGTATGTCGATACCTTTATTATTATCCAGCGCAAGCTGAACAACCAGGTCCATATGTTTTTCTATGGCACCGTCTATGGTATAAGGATCCAGTCCACCTATAAAATCTACATCCATTTTTGCAGCTTCCTTCATGAGCTGTTCCGATTTTGTGTAATAAATACCATGTTGCGGGAAAGCCACTATTTCTGCATGAAAAGAGTCTTGTTTATTCTCTAGGGCTTTCTCCAGATGCCTTAACGAGTCAAGTCCAGACGTGGGATCGATATTTACATGTGTCCTGGCGTAGTTTGTGCCGTAACTTTGCATCAGTTCTATCAACTTCTCTGTCCTTGGAATTGACGTTTTAAGCAATTCAGGGATAATTTGCTGTTCATATGCGATCATATCTTTCACAGTCTTTCGTTTATTCGGATTGGCCTTCCAGGGTAAACCATAGCCCGTCTTGTCCAAATGAATATGCATATCCCGAAATGCCGGAAGCATCAATAGTCCCTTTGCATCGATTGCATCTGAATTGGGCTGGTTAGGCAAAATCGACTTAATCTTACCATCACTGACTTGCACAGTAAAAAGGTTTGTTTTGGTATGGCTGACTTCATCATCTTCGTAATCAAAACCGGTTTCCAGTCTGACGTTTTTTAAAATAAAGCCTTTGTTTGCAGCGGATTTAGCTTTTAATAAATCGTTAGGAGATCTGTCCCCGGCAAATGCGGAGGAAGGCCCCAATATACCGGTACCGGCTGCTATCAGAATTGATGAATTTTTTATAAAATCTTTGCGTGAAATTGATTGTACAGACATAATATTCTTTTTTATACAAAGTTATAACCACACCGTGGTTACAGAAGGTCTTATTCATCCCATTACTTGTAAAATTTATAATTATAATGGCAACCTGAATTCTCTCGGGCTGGTGCCGGTCTGCATTTTAAAAAATTTAGAGAAGTAAGCCAGATCATAAAAACCCAATTCATAAGCTATCTCTTTTACCGAATTTTTAGAGGTGAGTAATAATCTTTTAGACTCCAGAATTAATCTGTTATGTATGAATGATGTTGCAGAACTATGAAAGTGTTTTTTACAGAGTATATTAAGATAGTTTGGTGTTATATTTAATTTTTCAGCGTAAAATGCCACCGACCTTTGCTGTTTAAAGTTCAGCTCTATTAAGGAAAGATAGTCGACTAATATCGGTTTAGTTTGATAAGCCGTCAGCCCGGCGAATCTTTCTTCAGCTTCACGGCTAGCCAGTTGCGCAATAATCCTGCATCTGGAGCTGATAATGTCCCACAGCCTGGTTTCCAGGCTTAGTTCTGCCTGAATTTCTTTAAATTCGTATAAAAGCTGCTGAAAGGCTGTCGCGCTAAGTGCCAGTACAGGATTTTCCTGATAGCGTATCAGATCATAACGCAATGAAGTAGCGAAGATCTCAAAGATCCGTTTGCTAATCATTATCTGAAAAGCACGTGTGTTTTCGGATAAGCTCCAGGTATGTACCTGACCCGGGAATAACAGGTGTAGCTGGTGTGAGGAAACGTCGTGTTTTATAAAATCAATAGTATGGGTGCCCCCACCGTTTTCAAATAGCAGAAAAAGGAAGAAGTCGTGCTGATGAGCTTTATCAATCAACCTGGAACCAAAAATTTCATGATACTGAATACTGCCGTCTGACTGCAGATCAATTTGAAAATCGTTGATTCGAAGTACCGGGATGTTGGATTTTGCTTTCACCAGGGGAAATTACAAAATCATTCGATTATAATATAAACTTGTAATTGGCCGGTTATCTTTTTCGACATATGTGTTCATAAGCGGGCTTCATAGCGAATTTTGGGCCGTCGAGCTCAATGTTTTTCACCTTGCCCCTTTTTTAGTTCATAAACGAATAACCTAAACCTATTCGATTTGGTTTTGTTGTCTCATTCTCCTCTACAAAAGCATAAAATTGGAACATATGAACGAAACTACACTAAATCTGTCGGCTGTATATTCTCAACGGTTGGCAGCTCTGATGGACAGGGAAAAGAAATATCTGAAATGTTTCCGTGACATGTCAGCAGCAGCCTTTACCGACGAGTTAAAAACGGCTCTCTCTCCGTCATCTACGGAAATGGATCAGCATATTGAAAGGCTCAAACAATGTATGACACGTCAAAAAATTAAGGGCGCAAACACAAACGACATCCTGACTGACACACTACTAAAGCTGTGTGCTGATTTAATAAAACCCAAAAAAAAATCATCACGTGCAAGAGATATTGACATTTTGGAGTATGGTCAGCTCATCTTTCAGCTGAAAGTTTCTGCTTATCAATCCTTACATCTTATGGCCCTGACTTTACAGCAAGATGAGGATGCTATCTTATTAGAACAGTGCTCAAAAGATAATCAAAACAGCAATAGTTATCTATTGCAAATCTCTGGAAATATTATCTATCCAGAGTCTATGTAGATTATTTTTGAAAAAATCCAAAAACAAAATGCGTTGAAAGCGGTTGTAGATTCGAATCCTAATTAAAACTCAAACCTATGGGAAATTTACTTTATACTATCGCAGTCATACTGGTCATCATTTGGGCCATTAGTTTCTTAGGCGGATATTACACCGGCGGAATTATTCACGTCCTTATTGTAATCGCTATCATTGCAATCATTTTAGGGGTAATCAGACGAGCCGCCTAAATCAGAAAAGGCCCGTTTTAACACCGATCCTAAAGATAAGACACTATCTATGGGTAGAGTAAAACGGGCCTTTTTACTTTTACGAATAAGCCTCAATGTATATTTTGCATTGATTCTACTCAGTGACTGTTGTGTAATCACAAGATAGGGTCATTTTTCCTATATCTTTTTGTATTTAATGTCAAAGTTGCCTTCGGCATGTTTGGCCCGGAAAATGAATTTGTACTGTTCTCCCTTTAGGTTCAGCACCTTTAACTCACCTGAATCTGTCCCTGTAATGTTCTTTGTGAATACCGTTCCGCCTGGAGATTTAACTTCCAGATGAAGTTCGCCCTTTTTCACATTAGCTGTGTAATTAAAAACGAAACTTTCATTTTTATCGAGCTTAACTTTAAAGTCCTGCTTTCCGTTGAAATCTTCGAACTTAGCAAAGCTATGGCCGGGCAGATCACTACCCTCCCAGTTCTTGGTATAATTTTGTGCGTTCAAAAGCAAAACTCCGCATAGGATAGAAATCTTAAGGATTATCATATTTATATATATTAGATAAAGTATCGGCCGCCCTGATTATATTTCTGATAATAATCAGGTACACCAATATTTTATAAGACGCACAGAAGGGTCAAAAGGTTACATTTCAATCGGTTTTTCTTTGCAAAAACCGTATCTTTAATACTCTCGAATCACCAGTTCCAATCCCTATAAATCTAGATTCCTACTCTTTCTATGGAGCTTACTTACCTCTTTATATTAATTATTTCCTTCGTCGCCACTTTAGTCAGATCAACGTTTGGATTTGGCGAATCCTTAATTGCCGTTCCCTTGTTCATTCTGTTTATGCCTTTGGATGTCGCGGTACCGCTATCTGTTTTAATGTCAGTTTTGGTTGCGCTTGTTGTAGTAATTCAGGACCATAGCCAGATTCATATTGACAGCGCGAAATGGTTGATTATTTTTGCAATTTTAGGGATACCAGTCGGGCTGCTAATCTTGATTTACGGCAATGAATTTTGGGTTAAAATTGGACTTGGGATATTAATTATCGCTTATTCAGCTTATGCATTATATGGTAAAAAAAGTATCAAACTCCCAAATGATAATAAATGGTGGTTATTCATCTGTGGATTTCTATCAGGTATTTTGGGAGGTGCTTACGGAGTGAATGGCCCACCTCTTGTTGTCTATGGTAATATGAGAAACTGGAGTGCAAAACACTTCCGCGCCACCCTTCAGGCTTATTTTCTGCCAGCCAGTTTCATCGGAATATTGGGATATATGTTCAAAGGACTTCTAACTTATGAAGTATTCAAATATTTTCTAATCTCATTACCTGCAATTATACCTGCAATTTTTCTAGGAAGGTATCTAAACCAGAAACTTAAAAATGATTCCTTTTTCAAATATGTTTATTATGGTTTAATATTAATAGGCGGGTTTTTAGTAATTAATTCACTGATGAATACTAAAGGATAATCCGGTTAATAATCTAAATGGTATGGGCATCTATTTGGTTAAAGTATATTCCGTCTCAGTTTGTACAGGTGCATCTGCAGGATAACTTATATATTGAATTATTAACACCGACCCTTCAATCTTATAGGTGCCTTTCTCAAACAGTTCGTAATCTATTTTCGTCCTGACGACATTTGAAGTACCTAGTTTCGAAAGAGACTCAGTTAAATTCACTTTCAGTGAATTACCATTGACAATATATTTCCCGTTCACTACTGAATTTTCATCACCACCGGCAAACTCCATAGAGAACTTACCATCTGAACTGAAAATTAGTGTTCTTGTAAATCCTCCGGATAATTTTTCCTGCCATCGATTAACCAATTCATGGTTTGGTTCCCCGTCTTTGTTTTTCTTACACGCAATAAATAAAACCGTCATACAGAGGGTAATGCTGAGGAGAGAAAGCGCTCTTTTCATAATTTGAATAAGGTTTATAAAGGTTAATACTGGTATAACGTAAACCATTCGAAAAACGCTACACATAATTCCAAACAAAAACAGGCAGATCATTTCAAAATGATCTGCCTGTTTTTGTTAAACCCTATTAGCCGATAAATTAATTTGCAATGGTAATCACTGCACGACTTAGGCGAGGATCATCATAAAACATATTATCTACCCCACCTTCATAAGAAACATCGATCAGTGATGATGGTACATCGAACTCTTTTACTAAAATATTGTAGACTGCCTGAGCGCGCTCTTTACTTAGTCGCTCATTAGTCTTTTTAGACCCTGTGCCCTTGTCTGCGTAACCAGTGACACGATATTTAACCTTTGCACCACCGTCTTTAATCACTTTCGCGAGGAATCCGAGGTTTACACGCATTTCATTACTAATGACGCTTTTATTAATTGGAAACGTCAACAGTACAGGTGCAACTATAATATTTTTCTCTACAACTACATCTGTAACAGATTTATTTCCAGCCTGAGCTAATTGTTTACGTAAAATTTCATTATCATTTGCTAAAGTATTTACTTGATCACGCAGTGCATTCAATTCTTTATCACTTTGACGGATAACGGTTGTAGAACTTCTATCCCAATTGCGCTTTTTAAATGTATATTTCAAACCCAGAGCTGCAGTAGCAAGACCATCCTGTTTTCTGTTTCCAGTCTCGCCATCAAACCGGTCATCAACCATACTTCCACGCAGATCTATTGTGATATCAAGGCCGTCACTCACACGGAAGGCATTTAAAATACCAACGTTAGCGCTCACACCGCTTTCCACTGGCCTATCCCATGTGTGCATCCATCCTAAACCCGCATATGGACTTAAAGTATAAACGCGATCTTCTTTGTAACCACTTAAAAGGTTGTTTAAATTGAATAGTACATCACCATGCACGTTGTAATAATTGAATTCTTGTTTTGACAATCGTTTCCCAGCGTCGAACACTTCGCCGGTAGAATGGGCACCATTCTGGGTGAGACCTTTAATTTTAAAACCGTTTACTGCTAAACGTACCGCAACCCCAGGCGAGAACGATTTACCAAGATAAAGTTCAAAGCCCGGAGTCAAACGATCTCCAAACTTCATTTGTTTGTCGTGATCACCGAAGAAAATTTGTGCACCGGCACCAGCACCGATAAACCAGTTGTCAAAAAACCTGTTTGTTTCAACCTTATATTTATCGGTACTTTGCTGAACTACAGTATCTTTTACCGACTCTACAGATTGGCTCCATGCTTCACCACCGCAAAACAAACAGAGCAAAATCATTAATTCTTTTTTCATAATCATAATTGTTTTTGTTTAAAATATTATTGTAAAATCTGGAGGCATTATGGAGCGAATACCACAAATGCACACTTACTAGCGTTTTCCAAATAATTTATCCCAGATAGTCTTTTTGGTTTCGTTCCCATAACCGTAACCATACCCATAACCGTATCCATAGCCGTATCCGTACCCCCCTTTATTCAGACGCACACCATTCAGCAACACTGCCATATGGGAAATTTTTCGTTGATCATATAAGGATTGAATTTCAGGCAGTTGCCTGCGGTCCATCTTTCCTGAGCGGACCACAAAAATTGTTAATTCAGATATACGGTCTACAATTGAAGCATCAGCAACCAAATTGACAGGCACATTGTCTACAATGATATAGTCGTACCTTTTTTTCAATTCAATGATCAATTCATCTAGCCTTGTGCTCAATAAAAGTTCTACAGGATTTGGTGCGATTACACCGATAGGAATAACATCTATTATACCGCCTACAAGACCCTGATAAATAATGTCATCAACAGTTACTTTTGGATTTGCTAAAAAGTTTGTCACACCCAAACCTTTTTCTTTTTGGGCATTTACCCTATTGCTTAGGGTCCCTTTTCGCAGATCTAAATCCAATAACAAGACTTTCTTATTCAAATACCTAAAACTTGCGGCAAGATTAATCGCTGTAAATGTCTTTCCGGCTCCAATATTAAAAGATGTAAAGGTGATTACACGCTGCTCTTTTCCCGCAGCCATAAAACCAATATTTGTCCTGAGAATACGGAATGCTTCAGATGTATAATCCCGTCCTTTTTCCTCAACAACAGCTTCACCTCCTTTATCTTTAAGGGTGAAGGGAATCTCACCCAGAAAGGGCACAGACAATACTTCTTCGATGTCTTTACGGCTGCGTACTCCCGTATCCAACATAAGCATTAATAAAAACACTATAGCTGGCAATGCGATACCGATTCCTACACCTAGTGCTAATTTCTTAATACGGCTAGGATAAATAGGTGCATCCGAACCTGAAGCCGGGTCAATAATCCGGACATTATCTTCTGTCATTGCCTGGTTAATCGCATTTTCTTCGCGTTTATTAAGCAGTAACAGATATAGTTCTTCTTTCACCTTTTGCTGACGCTCTACTGAAAGCATCATCCGCTGTTTCGCTGGAACAGCCATTGCCTTATTTCTTGCTTGTGTTTGTTCTTTTTTTAGATTATTAATCTTTATTTGTAAACCACTAACTGCATTTTCCATCGCCCGGTAGATGTTCTTACGCATGGCTGCGAGGGTTATATTCAGATCTTGAACAATAGGATTTTCAGAACTGCTCCCTTCCAGCAGCCGGTTTCTTCTAAGTGAGGCTGTGTTATATTCATTAATCCGGTTTTCAATATTGACATCTACCAGTCCTGTATTATTAGGAATCAAGTCATCCTTTTTATCTGCATCACGCATATAGTTCTGCATCATCTCTACCAGCTTCAGCTGCGTCTGAACATCGTTACCAGCAGATTCATGTATCATTCCTTCGCTCACATACATCTGACTGGCCGCGTTGACATCAATGCCCTGATTTGATACTTTTAAGTTTTCTAAATTAGACTCTACAGACCCCAGCTCACTTTGTATGATCTGAATCCGATCCATTATAAATTGAGCTGTATTAATTGCAACCTTATTTTTATCTTCGACTGCATCTTCATTATATACTGTAATCAAAGTAGTGATCAGATCATCTGCACGCTGCAGCGAGCTATCTTCTACAAAAACCTGTAATAAAGATGCATCTTCCTCCATTTGCTGAATTTTCAAATTGGCCATATAATAGCCAACCATTGCTTCACGCGGATACTTCCGGACAATTACAGGCTTATCAAAATCCGAAACTTTATATCCAGGTGATCTCGTGATTTTAAGCAGACCTATGGGTGTACGAACGGTTTGGTTTAGTTTAATCTTAAGAACTTGAGACGTATTTCCTTTTGAAAATGAAGAAAGTGCTACGTGATCCTGATCTAAAGCCTCTATTTGTAAGGAAAAACCAACTTCAGGTTTAGCATCTATAAACTGAACTTTAACGGGCGCGTCTTTATAGAGTTCATATTCCCGCAATCCTTTTTTTACAGTATAACTTATATCACCTTCAATCCGATCAATAGTTTTACGCATTAGCTCCTTAGACCGAAGCTGCAGAATCTCACTGGCAACATTTACAGTGTTGTAATAATTAGCCCTTGTGATACGGGTACCCGGCATCGTATTCAGCGGAGTCTTGATCATAATGGTCTCGGAACGGCTATAGATAAATGGTGTCTTACTATACTGATATAGATAATATCCGCCGAATATGAATATTGACAATAAAAACCACTTCCACTGAAAGAGCAGGTACTTCAGAATATCCAGCAAGTTGATGGATTTTTCTTCCTTTGCCTTTGGCATAAGGTTAATGTTATTAAGATTATCCATACAGCTTATTTAAAAACATTGATGATAGTAAATACAGTTGCCACTAAGCCAAGACCTGTTGTGATATATCGCCAATTGGTCTGGACCTTAGGTGTTGGCTGTGCATCCAGGGGTTCGATATATACGATATCATTTTGCTGCAGATAATAGGTGGGTGAATTAAAAATATCCCTTGACCGGATGTCATTGATCACCATTTTACGTACGCCATTTTCCTCACGGATTACAGTTATTTTACCCGGAGAGGCATTTACAGTCAAGCCGCCTGCCCGCGATATCGCTTCAAGAAGCGTAATTCTGGCATCAGGTACAGTTAGCACACCTATCTTGTTAATTTCCCCCATCATGTTGATTTTAAGATTTAACAATTCGACCTTGATGGCTGGGTTATTAATCAATTTCTCCTTAACCAATTGGCTTTTAATCAAATTTTTAATTTCCTCCAGTGTCATTCCTTCCACTTTAAATGCACCGAGTATGGGGAATTCAATTTCACCACTATCGTCCACCAGATAACCTTGAATTTCTGTTGCTGCAGATGATCCCGCAGATATATCGCCTTGATCATTAACCTGATAAGCACCAACGCCCTGATTAAAAGGAATAGCCAGTTCGGGGGTTTTAGCGCTAACAACAATACTCAGGCGGTCACTCTTTTGAATACGTAACGGAGGAGCGGACATGGCGCGATAAGTGGTATCCGGCTCCATATCGCGGACGTATACCACTTTTTTACTCACAACACAAGAGTTTAAAAGTAGTACGAAGCCGACAAAGGGAATAAGTAGACATTTTTTCATATAGGTGTAATTAATTTTTAGTTCCCGTAACCTCCTGGTAGCCGGAATTTTGTAAACTTTGTTTATCAATTTTTAAAATTTCACGGTAGCAAAGCAAGGCTGCCTCCCGGTCGGGAAGACACTCCAGTTCAGCAATCATAACTCTCTGTAAAACGTGTTCCACAGTGTTACTCATTGCGGTAAAAAGCCGGTTGTTCCAACGGATTGCTGTGCAACTTGGCAGAACACAAACAAAAGCTGCCATTCCTTTTTTCTGTGTCAGCCGATTATAAAGTGACTGCTTAAGCCGTACAAATGCTTGTAAACGAACTTTGATATTTTTGTAGCAGCTAGTCTTGCCGCTCCATGGGGTACCGTAGATATAGACATGGCCATCATTTTCAAGCCGGACTGCCGGGTTGTCGTCGTTAAGTAACTGTGTCCCCTGAATATTTTCCAGCCATAGTCTGCTGTGCGTGCTTTTTCCTGTTCCGCTCTTACCTAAAAAAGCATATCCTTCTCCACTTTTAGAAATGGCAGAGGCATGTATTAGAATAGTATCATATAATAAGCATGCCTGCCCGAAAGCAACCATAACCAACCAGCTTAGTGCGTTATTTATAGCCTCTTTTCTATTTACCAGATATATGACGGAATGACTAAAGTCTTTACTACTTTTCATTTTCCAGAAACCATCGTCAAATTCACTCCAGATGGTTGTGGTGTAGCAATACTCGCTTTCATAAAAACGGAAATTATCACCCCAGACCACAGACAGATCACTTAGGAGCTTTCCATCCTCATTTTGCACTGATACGTCTTGAAAAGTTAATTCAATGGAGCATATACATTTTTCGTTTATACCATGCTCTTCTAAAAAAGGTTCAAAAGAAGGCAATATTTCTGCGCGTTTAAGCATCGCCGGAAAAACGAGTTCCAGATAAAGCCCGGCTACTTTATAAGTCGCTTTCTGTGGCATTACATCTTGTTGAATATGATTTACCATTTCCCCGCTAATCAATTAATGTATATGGTTTGGCTACAGTTTTCGGCCAGATTAAAATCATGCGTAACGAATATGCAGAGCTTATCTTCACCGGCTTTTATCAATCTTCTGGTTAAATTGCCTGCTGTTTCTTTATCTAATGCCGATGTAATCTCATCAAAGAGCCAGATATCACAATCGCGCATCATCGCTCTTGCAATAGCAATACGTTGAGCCTGTCCTTCCGATAGTCCATGTCCTGACTCTCCCACTACCGTATCTATACCATTCGGTAAATGATACACGAATTCTGAGCATGAAAGCCATAAAGCATACTTTAACTTTTCTTCGTCTGCCTGAGGGTTAGCGATTAATAAATTTTCCCGAATAGAACCGCTAAACAAAGTATTTCCCTGAGGGACGTAGGCAAAGTTCACACGATGGCCGGCTGTCAAAACGTATTTCTGACGATAGTCTGCTAACCATATCCAGCCATTCTCTGGCTGCAGTAATGCCAGTAGTAAACGCATTAAAGTGGTTTTACCTTTTCCACTCGAACCAATAATTGCCGCTGGTTCGCCAATCTTTACTTTTATAGTTAACCCATCAATAACCTTTTCATCTTCATATTTGAAAGTCAGGTTATCAATATAAAGCGTACAAAGTCCACGTATTTTTTGAGGGGCTACAAATGGTTCTCTTTCTCCTGACATTAACTCCATTATTCTTTCCAGGGAAGTTCTGAATCTGATAAAAAGCGAGAAAAAGCCACTAAGCGTCAAAATTGGTGTCTGAATTCTTCCTACTAATTGTAGAAATGCCGTCATGGTCCCGAATGAGATCTCTCCGGCACGCAGGCGATAAACACCCCAGATAAATGTCAGCAAGTATCCAATATTGATTGTAAATTTCATGGCCAATTGGGTAAAGCTGGCGAAATTCAACTGTTCTGATTTCAGCTTGTAAATCAAATCCTGGCTATTCTCCTGTTTCTCTCTCCTGCCGGATAGTAGATCCATTGCGCGAATTACCATCCGGAACCTTAAATTTTCCTGTAAAATTCTCCAGAAATCGCTTTCTTTCTGTTTAACATCCCTGCTTAGGCGCCGCATTCTCCTGAAGTATACCTTTGAAAATAAAAAGAGAGGTGTAATGGCCAGAATCATGAAAGCGAGCATGGGATCCATACTCCAGAGAAAGGCAAAAGACGCAAGCAATCTGATCAATGTCAGCAGAAATGAAATACCTGAATACGCCACCATACTAACCACTTCATTGCAATCTGAATGAATACGTGACTGTATATCTCCCGAGTGCCAGTCTTTTACAACTTTCCATAAAGACATCATCTGAACTTCAATCATTTGTTGCTGTAAACGCAGGCCTATCTTCAAAGTGGTACGTTCACTCAACCAACCTGAAAAACCACGGATAACTAAAGCGAACAACAAGCTGGTTGCTACGAGTATCAGCACCATTTTCATATCGGAAGCATTTGTCTGCATTGCGATATCGACAGCTCTTTTAGACCAGAGTACAAATAGCAGGGAAAGTGCTATTGCTGCGAGCTCAAGCAAAAAATAAATGAGTAATGCCGATCTATGTCCTTTCGTTATAG
The DNA here is from genome assembly GCF_900103515.1 of Pedobacter antarcticus. NCBI lineage: Bacteria > Pseudomonadati > Bacteroidota > Sphingobacteriia > Sphingobacteriales > Sphingobacteriaceae > Pedobacter > Pedobacter antarcticus. The sequence continues at coordinate 188,758 of NZ_FNGZ01000001.1, read as the reverse complement.
ACCACACCCAATTAATTTGATGTAGAGCTGTGCTATTCATTGGTTATTTTACTGCTAATTTTGAGTAAAATTGCACCAGTGGAAAGCTAACTGCTTCCATTGGTGCAAACTTAAAGTATCTTCTCATATTCGACCATAGCCGGCGGGTCACATGGCTTCTCACTAAACCAGCATTTTCAGTTTGTCCTTCAAACCGGGGATGAAAAAAGCCGAAGTTCCCCGACATGAGAATTTCATCCATCATCCAATCTGCATCGCTCGCATCGGGAAGTTCAAAAGGTAAAGACGCCGATGGTAATCCCATAAACTTGACCAAAACGGTATGTAACAGATGTATCCATTTTAGAATTCCCAATGTTTGATAAATCTGCTTAAGCTCCTGCCCATCTAACTTCATTTGATAAGTATGATATACTCTCGCTGAATCGCATAACTGCCTCAATCCAACTCCAAACGATAACAGATGCTTCAGAATATGAACATTTACTTGTAAAACCATAAGTATAGGTGCCGGCAAAAGTAAAGTGTGTCCCTGAAACTCACTTTTCAGTCTTTCGTTATAAAACTGTTTCTGCAAACGATCCAGATAAGTGAAGCAGAAAGGATTATGAATATCAAACATTCGTGTATGATGTTCCGTGAGAATTCCGCGCCATACGTATTCAGTGCTGAATCCAGCTGTACCGGAGCTCTTAATTCCCCGCTGTTTAAGTATTCTATTTGCTTTCTGGTATTGATTTTTCTGTTCAAAATACCAATCTATGTCTCCACAAACTCTATGTTCTGGAACAGCATAACAAGCGGCAACACCCTGCCCCTTGAGCAATACTGGATATAAACCCTGGCCATTAAAAAAGTTCAGCTCTTCTTCTATACAGACATTCATCTGCATATTACGCCGCTCAATCTGATCAATCTTTACAGCCCATTTCAACATCAGCTCACGCGGAGGCAACATATCGAAAGGTAACCGCTGAACACCGTCAAATACAATACCTTCTATAGTATGTTGCCTGGCAAAATTATATAGCTGAACCCATTGCTCACCGGATAAAGGAAATGATATAATATTCTCATTCTCACCCCAAAGTCCTGACCGCAATAGCGCTAGTAATGCCCTGTGAATTTTATTATCCGGCATTAGCTAATTTGTCCAGCAATCCATTCTTTTCTAAAACCTCAACTAACTTGCGAATATCCTCTTCGGCCTGATTATATGGCAAATCGTGGCGTTCCACCAACAAATCCACCATAGTGCTACTGGTGAACTCACGTCCTGCCAATTTCTCCCATAACCAAGCTGCAGAATCATTCAGCGTAAAAACCTTCGACATATCTACCATATCTTGCCCAGGGTCGACAATAATATGATCATCTCCTATATGCCTCAACACCAAATCTTCTCTTATTTTCATAAAGCCGTTAATTACAACACAATTTTCAGAACAATTTTCTCGCTACTCTTCGGACAGGGCGAATCAAGTACCAAATCTGCCCGAGATAGCGCCACTTTCTCTGATTTAATTTAACTTCGGTCTCACCACGATAGACGGTGTGGGCAATTGCTACCACATCATCGTAATTGACGACTTCATGCGCTGCAACGTTCCCGTCACCTGCCAGGTAGATTTTTGTACTATCGTATTTCACCACACGATGAAGTATCATCTCGCCTTTTACGTTTGCTAATACAATTATACCTTTGGTTAACTCACTTACGTGAAAAGATTTAAGCGATACCCTGTTGCCATCTTTTAAGAAAGGCAGCATACTAGTCCCTTTGACCGGTATGGTTACATATTTGCCTTGCTTTATGTAGCCAAGTACCTGCTCAAAAAGAAGTTTATTGGGTATCGTAATTCTATCTTTGTATAGCAATAATGTCTTCCACCGTTAAATTCTGTTCAAAATATGAAATAGAAGGAAATATACCTCTGTTCATTTTGTGCATTTATACGGCCCGATATTTCTCAGAGATTTGAGCGGAGTTTATGATATAGATTCAGACATTTATCGACCATTTTTTCGAGGGTGAAAAATGTCTGATAACGTTGTAAACTTCCAGCTGACAGCTGGTCATATTTTTCTTTTTCTTGCAAAATACTGTTAATTGCATTAGCTAGCGCCTCTGGATTTTCGAGCTCAACAACCAGACCGGATTCTCCGTCTGCATTTACCCAGCTCACGCCTGACCCGGAAATATGCGTGGATACGATTGGTTTTGAGCAAGACATTGCTTCGATCTGTACAATTGCGAAAGCTTCAGTTTTCAAAATCGAGCTCAGGCAGAAAATATCACATGCACCATAATAAGCAGGAAGATCTTCGTCGGAAATAAATCCAATAAGCTCGACGCGGTCCTTTACATTTAGCTCCAGAATTAACTGTTGCAATGCGTCATAAAGTGGCCCCTTACCTCCGATAACGATCTGATAGTTTTCATTGAGATACTGTGCTGCACGAATCAGATATTCATAACCCTTATATTCTACCAATCTTCCCAGCGAGAAAATCAATTTCTTTTCCCCGTACTTTTGACGAATTTTTTCGACTTGTGCAATTTCTGGTGTGATGGACTCTATTCCAATAGGAATATGATCTACCTTATACTGTACCTTACTTAGGAAAGGTGACTCATTTACGTACACCGGTGTGGTACCTACTATCAGATCTGCTCTTTTAATCACCCAATCCTGCAATGGTCTATATAGCTTCAATAACATTCTTTGTTTGAGAATATCACTATGCCAATGTAAAACAACCTTGCCTTTATAACCTGACAGAAAAAGGGCCAGGGTTGCCATAGGATCAGGATGATGAATATGAATAATATCATAATCGCCAGCGATCTGACGAAGTTTCAGGATCATTTTAGGAGCGATCATCGTCGCTGCGAATTTAATCTGTGTCGGTATCGCTATTACTTTAGCAAATGAGTTTACCGGCAAAATGCCCCCCGGATGATCTTCTGTGGTTGCACAAAGCATATCACAGTGGATATTCCGGGCAGATAGACCGAGCATCAGATCGTACATAACCTTTTCTACTCCCCCGCGTATAGGGTAAAATTTACCGACTTGAAGTATTTTCATATTTCTATTATTTCAGCTACTGATTATGGTTTTAAAAGGATACGGAACAATTCATCCCAGGAATGCGCAACTGGTTCTTCAAGTGGAAGTTTCGGTACCATTTTCAAAAATGACAAGTCTCCTTCAATCAGTTGTTGCATCTGTTGCGCTAACACATCGGGACGGTCTGGATCAAAAAATGCGACCTGCTGATTGCCTGCAGCCGTCTCCTTAGCATAAGGCAAATCCGACAGTAACATAGGCTTTTGGTAGCTTGAAAATTCCGAAATGGGCAGACCCCATGTCTCTACTTTTGATGGAAAGATTAAGCAGTTGCAGGTAGAATAATATCCAAAAAGTGTAGTCCTGTCTAAAAACCCAACAAAATTTAAAGCTGAACAATGCCCCCAACTTTTCATGAGCCATTTGGCATATTTATTTTCTTTTCCCCCCACGGTAATGATCACTTTGAAATTTGACAATCTTTTCTTTTCAAGGATTTCTACGGCCTGGCAAATACACTCGAAATTTTTGTGGCTATCAGGGGAAGCGGCATAAATAAAGGAGTATTCTTTTATAAGGCTTTGTTTGTGATTATACAAAATTTCATCCTTGTTGATTTTAGGTGATGCTATTACTATTTTCGCAGCAGATAAGTCGAATAAATGCCTGATAGCATCTTTTAACCACTGCTGCTGTACAATGACGAAATCATTACGATGTATATTCTTTTGATAAATAAAACTCGAAAACAAAGCAAGTAACACTATTTTTGGAGCAAAGAAACACTCACGCCACTTCCATTTGTAAAAGGGAAAAGAATTATGGCAGTACACTGCTCTTCTTTCAGCTACGACATTTGGAGTCGTATCATGGAGAGAAAGCCACAGATATACCGCGCCAATTTCTCTGGAAATCTTATTCATGGAAATGTATTCAAACCACAAACGATTAATCCAACGTTTTTTTGGCCACTGGGTCTCGATGTACTCAATATTTGGATAATCAGCCAACTCTTGCTTATATACTAAAGCAACTATTCGATAATTATCTTCAGAAGCTAGGGTAGAAAGATATTGCAAGCAATCTCTTAAGATTGTAAGGGTGCCTCCTTTATTAAGGTTAATAGCTGATATAACGATTGTTCTCGGCGAGATTATGATTTTAGACATTAAATATTAATTATTTTTAATTAATTGTTTGAAGAGATCAAACCATTGTTTCATAATAATTTCTTCAGTATAGTTTAACGATAGTGCGCGCGAAGTGCGTCCCATCTGTTTCCGCAGAGTAGCATTATGCATTAAAAGGACTAATTTGCCAGCCAGCCCCTCTTGATCTCTTTCGGCTAACAAAAAGCCATTTTCACCTTCGTGAATAATATCTTTTGGCCCACATTTACAAGCGTAGGATACTAATGGTAAACCGCATACCTGCCCTTCCAAAAGAGCCATCGGTAAACCTTCGTAACGAGAAGTCATAGCGAGAATCGAACTCGATACATATTCCTTTTCGATATTCTTAACCGGAGTGCACAAACGTACTACATCCTGCAGCTCCAGATCTTGAATCAAAGATTGCAGTGTTTCTGCTAATGGACCATGACCAAAAATTGAAAGCGACCAATCAGGATGAACTCTGTACACGTGTTTCCATGCTTGTATAAGCTCGTCAAATCCTTTTTGATAATCATACCTGCCAACTGCGATTACCTTTTTTGCTATGAGGTCAGCGTGTTTTTGAGGGATAAAACTATTTGCATTAGGAATTACAGTTATATTCGGCAAATCCCCCCAATACCCTTTGTCCTCATGTGTCAATACGACAAAACTGTGATATTTTTTTGCAGTATTGAGATCTGTCCAACTACGAAACATATTAACAAGTTTCCAAATCCCTTTTCTCCCGTATTGCAAACGCTTATACCGTGAGAAATGAATTTCCAACACCTTTTTACTTCCATCCTTTAACGTATGCAAAAAAGTAGCATCATGATCAAACATGGAAATCACTATATCGGCCTTTAAGCGTAGCAATAAAGCTGACAATTTCCCCCTGTGATTCTTTTGCTTTCTTTTAAAAACCAGTATCTTACGAAACAAGCTAACATTTATCTCATCGGTGTAATTTAACTCTAAATCATATTGCGAGACACGTTTATCTAGGTCGAAATATGGTTTACGTTCCTTTTGATCTGTTGTGATAATACTAATATCGTAACCCATCTTGGCTAAATAGTTGGCCTTATTAGTAAGCACACGTTCCATTCCGCCCGAATTAAATGTTCCAACGATACAGTATACTATTTTCATACTCTTTTAGTTGAAAATTTCAAAGTGTCAGATCTCTCCATACAATAGAAGAAGGCATATATCTGAAAAATATCAGTAGATACCTTTACCCAAACTAAAAAGGTTAATATGAGGAATATGAAAAACATAGCTCGATATTCCGGATATCTATGTGCAAACACTATAGCATTGTAAACAAAAAACAGTGCGAAAACCGCGAATCCAGTTACCCCACAGTATAATATAAAACGGCAATACCCTATATCCGTACCAAATGCCCAATTATCAAACATTCCTGTTCCAATTATCCAGCTTTTCATGTCTGAAGGCCATATCCACATGTTTTTATTCAACTTATCGGTTGAGTCTGTACGCCACTCTCCTTTTTCTACCCAATTAAAAAAACCTTCAAATGCAAAACGCATATGGTCATGAAATGCCGGATTGATGTTATATCCGTAAATACATAATCCTAGAGCGATCAAAAGCGTCACAATAAACACTCCATTAAACTTTCGATGTTCCAACCGTAACAAGCCCGCACCGAAAAAAAAGTAACAGAATCCACCGATAACGCCCAAAATTGTAGTCCGAGAAATTATGTTACCTATAACGGCAATACTAAAAAATGCAATTAGGAAAAGTGCGATGAAGAAACGGTTTTCTCTAATTTTTTGATCTGTACAAAGAAGCGCCGAAATCATTATCAGTACAATAGAGAATCGGACCCCTGCCCCATCTAATGCAGCTCCAATGCCGTACAAACGATTTACTTCCTCGTAAAATTCCTGACCCTGAGCAACGTAATTATCGACTAATAATTGGAAAGAAGGTATACTGTCAATCATCAATGCCAATACACATTGAGCAAAACAGACAGTCGCTAAATAGGTGGTTAATAGGCGAAAACTAGCTTCACCATGCACAATTCGAATTAACGCACAAACTGTATAGGCGCCTCCCAACCATGTGAAAAAACTTAAAAGATAAGTCGCGTAAGATAAATCATTGGTATTATTAATATCTGTTGTTAAAAAACAGATTAAGGAGAAAACAGCAGAAAAAATCACAGCAGATAACATTTCTTTGCTGATTGTAAATGATCGTTGTTTCAATACGGTAAACACAAATAGCCCAATTCCTACTACAGCAAGAATCATCTTGGTATTAATGCTACTGGGAAGAAAAGTAAAACCGAAAGAAAAATAATAACAACTAGTTATTATTCCAATGATAAAATAAAGAATGGCTCGTATCATATATATCTTATGTTATCTGTAAAACCATCCATACACTACTCTGTCTAAAAAATAACTATATAGCTTAATCAACCAGTCCTGTTTTCTCATAGCAGCGTACTGAATTAGACGAGTACGTGATGAAAAGGCAGGATTTTTCGCAATATATGGGTGGGCCTCAGTAAACCATTCCCGCCAGATATCATACATTCGACGTTCACTACCAATTAAAAACGGTAACTTCACATTAAGTTTAAAATACTGTAACTCTTTAAAAAAGAAATTTGCTCCAAATATTGTTTCTATGTATCGTATGGTATCATACATATTAAACCTCACCTCTTTAAGATGCTGCTCGGAAAATCCCTTGGTAAATGCATTTGGATTGGTCTGCATGTAGTGATAGTATGCTTTAGAAATATAGGAGACGCGATCAGCATGGCAAAAAAGCTTAATAATGGTCATGTCTTCACCCATGCCATTTCCTTCAGGAAAAGAAATTTCGTTGTCATGATAAATACGTTTTCTAATTAATTTATTCCAAACATTGTACTTCATACTTCCTTCTAAGATCCCTCGGATACAAATATCAGCACTTGAAAACGACGGTTGCGTCATATATCTTTCTTTCTCCTCAAATGTCAAAAACCAATCTGAATATACTATATCCGAGTTTTCCTTGATAGCTATGGAGATCATGTCTTCAATCATATTCGAATTAACCCAATCATCACTATCACAGTGAAAAATATAATCTCCTTGAGCTGCAGAGAGCCCAGTGTTCCGAGCCGCAGGTAGTCCCTTATTCATTTTGTGTTCAAAAATTCTGACTTGATCTTGACGTTGAGGGTATTTTTCTATAATTTGCCTTAATAACATCATACTGTTATCAGGAGAGTCATCATTCACAAAAATAAATTCTATATTTTGATAGGTTTGATTCAGTAAAGAATGAACACATTTTTCTATAAACGGTTCAACCCTATAAATAGGAACAACTATAGATACAACAGGTTTAAATTCCATATTTATATTGGGATTCTATTTCTTTTAAAATACGATCTAACACATCTAAATTTTCACCATTGAATTTCCTAGCGAATAGAAGGTGTGATTCCATAAGTAGCTCATAATCTTCATCCTGCCATTCAACCAGCTGACCATTCTCCCATCCGATCATCCTTTGCGATCCAACCGCTTCATCGGTGATATTGAAAATTCGATCTTGAAAAGTGGAATTCCAACAAATTGTTTGCACGAATATCTCATCACAACAAAATGTATTTTTATAGACTTTTAAAACTTCTGATTTCTGCTTTACGAGATGATATGCAAAATCTTCTGTAATGCTTACCCACTGCGGACCTTTCTTGAACACAAAGCCGCTATTTCTTTTTATATTTAGTATATATTGTAACCGTAATAACAAGAATCGGCTCGCTCTCATTAAAAAAGAAGTCAATTTAGAAGAGGTACGGAAATACTTAGAAAAAAAATGATACCGTCTCATCTTTCGTTCGATTTCTACCTCTATATCCCCCTGACCAAAACCGACAAACTCTTTACCGATGTTATATTCAAAAAAAGAGTGAATATAATTCTGACTCTTCAACGGCATATCAACTCCTGAAAGCAAGTGCAAATAAGCATATCTACCTCTCTTCAAGGCCTCTTCAAATAATGAATACTCAGCTCTTACGACAGACAAATCACCCCATCGAACATCTATTCTTTCATTAATCAAATATAACTTTGAATATTTGACCTTAATTGTTGGAATATTATCCAATTTTAGATCGAAATGAATAAAAATATCATTTCTAATATCATCTAGTGCACGAATCAGACGTTCCAAAACATCAAACTCATTATGCGCAATAATCAAATAAGCATGCTTCATAATCATTTCCTTCTGGTCTCAATATGACTAAATAAGCCCTCAATAATGGCCCTTTTAATCATAAATAGTTTTTTAAATTTTTGATTTTCCCCGAAGATAATTCCACATATAAATAATTTTGATGTGTAAATTATTGTCTTAAACGTAAGTCCTTTCCGATACTCCCTTTTCATCCAGATCATGTTCCGAAATAAATAATAATAAACTATTGGAGAATAGTTTGCAACAAAGATTCCAAAGGGTCCCCGCTCCTCTTTTCCAAATTTTTGTGTTAAATGAGCGTCTTTTACAACTATAATTTTATATCCATTCAATCTAGCCCAATAGCAAAACTCGCCATCAACCCAATAAATTTTATAATCCTCTCGAAAACCGCCTAATTCTCTTACCCTTTCAACAGAATGAAGTGCTCCTGATGTTATAACTGTTTCAACTTCAACTCTACATAACTCGCTAGTAATAATGTTATTGACATTAGGAGCATATATTACTACGTCAGTATCTTTGTATAACTGAATATGCGCTCGGAATTCTTCGAAGTTCCTCCAAGTACTATCTTGATCCATGGTAAGTAACCAGTCAAATTCATTTTCATGGCACCAACCTATAACTTCATTTAATGGCTTCGAAATAAATTCATTCATTTCCGATCCCATATATATGATTTTATCAGAGAAATCATCAGATAGTGTAACTAGTCCAGGAGAATTCTGCCATATAATTAACTTATCAACCCATTGAATAAACTGCTGGATATTATTCTCAACCTCCTTTATATTTGGATTAAACAGTATAATCACAGCCGCTATTTTCATTTTTATCACAATTAAGAAATATTTTCCACAATTCTATTGACTAGTATCAAATCGTCGTCACTAAATTTACGAGCAAATAGACACCCTGACCCCATTAAGTCCTCATAATCAGACATAGTATATGATTTTGGATTTGCTCCGTCAAAGTCGCATTTCAGCAAATTATTATAATACATAATATTAGATCTGAGCTCGGAATTCTCCAATACTGATGAGACAAAAAATTCATCTCCACATAGAGTATACTTATATTTTTTCAATACATCTTTTTTTTTGTCCAATACGTATTGTATTGAATTCTCAGTAAGGCTTAACCAATTCGCAGCCTTATAAAACAATTCTCTCTTATTTACGGAAACCCCAAAAATTCTTTGAAATCTAATTGAAATACTCCAAAGTCGCTGGTAGAATCTCTGCCTGTAATTTATTGAAGAAATATAATTCTCAGTAAAAAGATTATACTTCTGCACTTTAAGTGCTATTTCGTCAGTCGAAGTATTCATTTTCATCAGCAGATCCTTTCCAGATAACCGATCAAAAAAATCATGCATATCATTTTGCGAACACAGCGGAAGATGCACTCCTGAAATCAAATGATAATACAAATAAGGCCCTTTCTTATGAGCTGCCGCAAACAATTCATACTCGGCTTCAATCTGTGAAACGTTACCCCAACGCACATCGACTCTATTTCCAACCACAAAAATTCGGGCATTATCAGTCTCAAGTTTAGGCCAACTTTTGATTTTTTTGTCAAAATGAATAAAGAGGTCATTCCGTTCATCATCCAAAGCAGCTAGCAGACTTCGTAAAACTTCGAATTGGTGATGTACTATAATCAAGTATGCGTGTTTCATATTTTCTTTCTGCATTTTAATTAAACATTAGGTAGGCGACCACTTTATAACATATTATTGTTTAAAAACCCAAGTCTCCTATCTTAGGCACAGGCCGTAAAATCACCTTGCAATTACGCCGCGTGAAGTGTACTTAATAATTGGCTTTTCAATTATTATATAAAATAAACATCCGCAAGCAACTGCACCGACCAAAAGTAAAACATCTATAATATTTATTAACACATTAAATTCTAGGTCAATATGCTTAGCCACCAATAATACCTTTGGTTTAAAAAAAGCAAAATAAAAATGTGTTAAATATATGCTGTATGAGGCGTCGCCAATAAAAACAATCTTTTTTAGTAACCAGCTATTATTAAGGTTATTTCTCGTTAACGTAAAAAAGCTTACAATAACAAAAGCAGGTAGTCCAAACGAAATGATTCTCGGTAAAGAATCTAGCGTATTAAGATAGGCAGCCAATACACTTAAAATAGCCAGTAAAAGTAAACTATGAAAATAATTAAGAAAAATTCGATCTTTTAGTTCTATATAAATAAAGTAACAGATTATTCCTAATACAAAATTCAGAAGTAGTGTATCACCTATAATGTAACTGAAATTAACCCATCGGAGCTGACCTCCTTTGAACCCAAAAACATTAACTATTAAAACTAAACTGCAGAGAAAGATAGATGACAAAACCAACAAACGAAACTTGCTGCCCGTTATTAAAATAAAAAATGCAAATATGTAATAGAATAACATTTCGTAAGCCAAAGTCCATCCTGTACCTAAAACGAATGCATAATTGACGTCGTTGTTGAACGAAGGGAGCAGAAATAGATTCCCGATATAAAAAAAGCTGCTTTTAATCCCTTCAGCTTTAATATTAAACAGTAGCAGTGGAAAAGCGCACAATATATAAATAGGAAATATTCTGATTATCCTTTTATTCAAAAAATATTTAGCATTTAAATATTTGGACCCGATATTGAGCTTAACGGTGAGGCACATTATAAACCCACTTAAAACAAAAAATAAATCCACGCCAAATCCTCCCAAATTTGTAAACTCAATTGGTAGCCAACCGTCATTCCATATGTGGCAAATAGTCACTAAAACTGCGGCAAATGCTCTAATTATTTGTAATGATTCAACTTTATTTTTCACTATCATTAAATCGTTCTTCTTTAATCTAACTACAATATCAAATGCGAAGCACCAAACAATGTATGCCTAATACTAGTCATAAATTGAAATGATAAGGTGTAAAATCACATCATTGGATTATCATTCTATATTTTTCTTTTAAAGGAAAAGGCGCTGACCGGAGCAGTTCAGATTGGATCTCATCTAGCGACGTATTAATGTTAGCTTTATCTCGATTCTGTTCAAATAACTGCATCCAAGTTTGATCATTTTTCAAAATGCAGTCAAAGTCTTTAAACCCATCGTAAAAGGGAATATTCACTGAACTGAAATAATCATGGAATTTGAATCCATCAGTATCAATATGTCCTTTTTCAATCCACAGCGCCGGAACATTATACGCTTGAGCCACGATAATACCATGTAACGATGTAGAGAGTACAAATTCGCACGCAGAAATCTCATTAATCACTTTCTCAATGTCTCTGGTACGTAAATCAATTATCTGATACCTATCCCCATAGTTTTCTATGAAAAAATCAACTTCTTTCCAGTGAGGAATGATCCCTAACTTATGTTGTTTTTTTATATTTGGATTAAGCCACAAAGGCAGTAGTAACGCTGGATCTCCATAAACTTTGGATCCGGAAAACCCAGCGCTTCTCAATTTCTCGTCAGTCAATTTACCCCGTACGGCAAATGTTTCTCCCCCCCTGAATGAATCAGAATTATTCATAAAACCAGCACCCCAAATAAGAGAATCTGCCTTAGCCCAACTCATGACAGATCCTACGCCAACAAAGGTTTTTTGCCATGGAAAGATAATAGGCGCTAAAACACTGGGTCGTAACGAGATAATACTTTTAAAAAGTATTCGTATTCGCTCATTTAAGGACAGTTGTATATTTTTATACTGAACCTTTAAACCTGACAGTTCTTCAATAAGCAAAGGATTTAATGCATCTCCAAAATTATCACTATCCCAATATATTAGATTAATAACGCGCATATAATATTTTTATCATTTAATCTTTGACCAAAAACTATTTATAATTAAATCCTTTTCCGTTTTGCTCATTGCTACAAAATAGATAAGAAAGAACATAGAAAAAAGACTTGCTAGGCTGACACTTACGAAGCGTAAGAAAGGCTGTGATACTGACTGATATATCAGATATGGAACAATTGGTGAAATAAGCAAAACAATAAAACACTTATAAACAACCTGCACCAAATACTCTTTCAATGGAAGCTCAATCATATTACGGATTAACCATACCCGCACAATCTGCCCAATTATTACAATAACCAGGTGTACAATAAAAACTGACTCCGGAGGTAATCCAAATTTCAAGGCTACATAACCCAGAGGTACAACCAAGAGAAGCAAACTCCCTAAGATAGATTGATAAACCTTAATTCTTCCGGTCGCCTTAGCTGCAAAAACCAGTGGATTGGCTAAGCTGTCAACCAGTGAAATGAGCAGCATGACACGAACGAAATTAACAGTATGCTCCGGGACAATTTTGAGCCACCAAATAAGTAAGTTCTCTATATCCAAAAAAACGGGCAGAGATAACAGCAGCAGTAAAAAAAACGAATATTTTGAACTTACATAAATCAACTTATGCATATAAGTTAGGTCATTTGCGGCGTAACTTTTTGTAATCTGTGGGTTCAGCGCAGTTTGGAAGCCACTGATAAAACGTGATATTACCCCTTGGACCTGAACTGCTATTCCACGCGCGGCGTTGACTGTCGCTCCAAAAAATATATTGAGCAATATATTTATGCCTTGAGTGAATAATAAAAACGCTGAATCACCAAACATACTCCAACCCGCAAAAGAAGCCATCTCTTTAAATAAAGGCTTATTCCATTTAATTCCACCTCTCGCCTCGTCGAATTTACGGAAACAATAACCCCAATAAATAATTTGCATGATAAACTGTGCAACAACCAACATCATTGCATAGATTTTTAATTTATCAAAGTCAACCGACTGGAGTAAGAAAACAACAACTAGTTTCAAGACCATATCCAGTATAGAGAAGTAAGCAAACACACCCATTTTTTCGTGTGCAATAATCACTGCGCTATATGGCACATTAATAATGGAAATAAATGCACTGATTATAGAGAAATGAAATACCCATACCGCGGCCTGCATACGTAATGGTGGAATCTGCATACGCGTTTTCAAAAACCATAATCCTACAGTTTCTGCTAAAACACAAATTAAAAGTGCAATCAAAAGATGAATAAGCAAGCTTACACTGAAAACCGATTTTAGCCTGTCATTATTTCCCCGCCCCAACTCAAATGTTATAAAGCGACTGGTTGATGATGCCATTGCCGAATTTAGCACACCAAACATGGCCACTACACCTCCAATAACGTTGTATAAGCCGAAGTCCTCTACTCCCAATACGTTCAGCACAACACGGGAGATATACAACCCAATGAGCATGCTGACAAACATCTGTATATAAAGCACTAGGGTATTTTTAGCAATTCGCTTGCTATTCGTTGTATCTGACATATATTTATTTACCGAACTCAGCTCGCAGCGTTCTTTTCAATCCTTCTTCGATAGAGTAAGGAGGTACAAATCCGGTTGTCATAGCTTTCTTCGAATCAAACTGGGTCACTGCGCAGAATTTTTTTACTCTCACTGAACTTATAGTTAATTTTTTACGAAGTATCCAAGCCAGGATATCAAATCCGTATCCGCCCAATATCCCTAATGTATAGGGAATGTGTATAGTTGGGATTTTCTTACCCAATACTTCTCCCGTATGGTGAACGAGGTCATTGGTGGTAAAATCACGTTTGTCTACGTAATTGTATACCTCATACCCTGTTTTTCGTTCGCGGATCAGAAATTCCATAAAAGCAACTATATTACCAATATAAGACATTGATTTCTCGTTATTACCTTTTCCGATCATCAAAAATTTACCAGAAGCAATTTGGTTCAGCAGATTGTATACATTCCCCCGGTTACCTTCCCCAAAAATCACCGTCGGACGGATAATATTAATATTCCAGTCCGGATGCGAGTCGTACCATTGCTGCAGAACCTGTTCCGCCTGCCATTTGCTTTTTCCATAAGCATTAAATGGGTTGGCCGGAGTAAGTTCATCCGGATTTACTTTATTTAATCCATAAACTGCTACGGTGCTGGTAAATACGATACGCCTTACCTCGTTTTGGGCCATCGCTTCCAGGGTGTTTTTCATCCCCTGAACATTTACGTCATAATATAAAGAAGCAGGTGTAACATCGTCACGATGCTCTGCCGCTAATAACACAACTACGTCCACACCTTTTAATAAAGTGACTAACGTGTCTTTTCTTAGCACATCTGCAATGTGGGTAATAGCTGAAAAACTGCTGCTTTGCTGTTTGTCTATATTAAGAAATTCAAATCCTTGATTTTGTTTCAGGGTCTCTATCAGTCGGGTTCCGACAAAACCTGACCCTCCAATGATGGCAACTTTCATATCTTCAATTCTAAATAAAATTTATACTTCGCTATAGCTGATTTGTGCGTTCTTACTTAATGAAATTGCAGTATCGGCTCTTCTCCCCGCCTCAATCCGGTGAAATACAAAATGAAATAGACCCCAAAGGACAATATCTAAAGCCAGTACAATGTTATTACTGATATATTGTACGCTGACAATATTAAAGACACTAAAAAATAGCGCGAGCAATATGATATAGATCATGGCAGTACGATGGGAAATGCCGAGGTCCAAAAATTTATGATGAATATGGTTCCGGTCAGGCTCAAAAACTGACTTTCCGTTTCTAAATCGTACCCACATTACTCTGGCTACATCTAAGACAGGAACAATCAAGGTTGTAAATGCTGACACAATTGCACCATCAAAGAATGGTTTGATATCCTGATTATTCATAGAAAAACTAACTGCTAAAAAAGCGATTGAATAGCCAAGGGTTAAACTGCCGGTATCCCCCATGAATATGCGACGTTTCCGTTTTGATGCACCAAATACATTAAAGTAAAAAAAAGGAATTAACAGGCCAGTTGTAATAAAAGCGAAAATAGCGTGTAACCATGCACCTTCTGCAGCGAACAAAATACCAAGAATCAAGCTGCTGACCATTATCAGTCCGGAACATAAACCATCAATTCCATCAATAAGATTGATGCCATTGATAATGAGCATTACCGCGAAAACCGTCAGTGGCATACCTACCCAGGCAGGTATAAAATCGATAAAAAATACACCGTAGATATCATTTATCCACAGACCGGAAAGTGGTAAAAGCATTGCAGCAACCAACTGCGCAAAAAATTTAAACTTATAACTAACACCTATCAGATCATCTGCAAGCCCGACAATAAACAAGATTACCAGACCAGTTGTAAGTAACAGGAACATTGGTAATATTTCACCAGTATTTAAATGCAGGTCATTTAAAAAGTTGTACTTATGAAAGATTACAACTGCTAATGTCATCAAACAACATTGGATTGGTGCAAATGCCACACCACCCAATCTGGGTATGATATGCTCATGTGTTTTTCGATTATTAACCGGGTCAAAAAGTCGCTTCTTGTAGCTTACAAGATAAATGAAACGGATAATAGACCTTCCAAGGTAAAATGCTAATAGAAAAGGGATCAGGATAATTAAAATTTTTACGGTCGTCATCTTTTAATTCATTAAGTGAAACATAAACCACACTCAAGTATTCGTTACTATTAATTATATATTAAGGGTAGACTGGGCGTTTAAGAATAGGGCTACCTTTGACAGATCTGTGTCTTTCAAAAGAACTTTCTTGTTTATGTCCAGCAGGTAAATCGTAGGCGAGGCTCGAATGTCATATAAACCTTTAGCGAGCACCTGTTTACCACTATCGAATCCATTCGTCCAGGTTGCCGGAATATGCGATTGATATGCCTTCCAGACGTTATGATCACCGAGTGCATATATTGCTAATACATTCAGTATTCCTTTGTCGACAAGCTGGCGGAATCTCGTGCTAGTTTGGAGTTCCGCAATTGCTGTTTCACAATGCGGACAACCAGGCTCATAAAAGAATAAGAGGACAAAAGGTGCATGGACAGAAGAGATCTTCCTTTTTCCACCTGTAGGGATCTGAAATTCAAAATCCACTGCTGCTGAACCTACGTTATTTTTTTTGACCATTGCCAGTTGTGCATTGTAGATATATTTATCGGCCTCACCGAGCTTACATGAGTCCAATAGAAATTCCAAGACAGGTTTATAATATAAATCATTGCGTACCGGCGAATTCGGATCGTGCAAATAGTGTTCATACTGCTTTTTGAAAAATTCAAAACTGGTAGGAAATGGCTTTGCTTTTGAAAGCATATGTTTTATTGCCCTTGAGCTGATCGTATCCGGAAATTTAGGGAGACTGGCAATGAAATCGACCAGGAGCTGTTCACCTATAGCGGGATCTCTTAAGGCGATGGTATCCTTAAAATCAAAATTATCCCAATAATGAAAGAACAGACGTTCAGGAGAGGTCTCTACAGAGAGTTTAGTGCCCGTATCTACTTTAGCAGAATCGGGTAATTTCTCGTTTTTCCTGGCACAGCTAAACAATACATTTAAAATAATGCAAGACAATACAACAGATCTAAAAAAAAGCACCTTATTCATATTTAACTATCTATCTAATATTATCATATTTATTATCCGAGGATTCTTACCTCCGCATATACCCCTGACTAACGATATTCACATTTTCTATCCTGGTCATTTTTACTGCTTGCCCCCTGTCTGATCTTGCTGATGCCCGGGCAGACGAGCCTGCTTTACCCAGTGAATGATTGAGCGCTGCAGATAGCATATCCTCTTCTGCATCTCCAAAATCCCGAAAGATATAGTCTCTCACATTCCGCTGATCTCCACCGATCCCATCCCAGTAATCTGTCTGATTCCGTGCATTGGTCAATTTAAAAGATGCCACCCAAAGCCCTTTCTTTCCCATAATTTCCTGTCTGAAAAAACCAACAGGTTTGCCATATGTACCATTATGTTCTGCTATGATTACGACATTCATATAAGGACGAAGAACATTGATCAGCAATTCCGAGGCAGAAGCTGTAACGTCTGTTACTAAAAAATAGACAGTACTCAGATTCAGATTATTACGGCGTTGAAAATTCACATCGTCAAAAGACTCCCCAGGTAAATTATCAGGTTGTGAGAGGTATGTATTTAGTATGTATTTATACATTAAAGCCCTGTCAGCTGTAGCACCAATTATTTTGTTAGCCATATATTCTACAGTGCTAACATGTCCTCCTGTGTTGTAACGCAAATCAAAAATGAGGTCCCTGATCTGGTTTTGCTCAAAATCGTCAAACACCTGATTCAACCGGCTTCGGTTGGCTTTTCCCTCGGGTACGGCTTCAAAAGACGAAAGCGCCAGGTAACCAATAGCTTTAGCAGGATATAAGAACACCTTATTTTTGATTATTGGATTAACTTCATATGGTGTTGATGAGATCGATTTAGTGGACTCATTGCCATCAGTGTGACGAACTTTGATTCGCATGCTGCTCTGTTGCATGGCTGCCAGCAACTTATTCACAACTGCCTGGCGAATCTTCTCGTCCGTAAACTTACAGCTCCCTGACTCACAGGAAACCGGAACACTGAAATCCTGATCGTCATCTATTCCCAAAATCACATCCGACCGTCTGATACCAGATTGAGCCGCCGAAGAGCCCCCTTCTGCATAATATATTATCGGGTAAGCAAAGTTTTCGTTCACTGCTCCTAATGATACAAAAAGACCAAAACCCCGGTTCACTTCTATGTCATCAGGTGAACTTCCAATCTTACTCATGTCTTCCAGATAAGAAAACCGATCAATACTCGCATTATAACCTGCGTGAAATGGGGTTGTCCTTTTTAAGGCAGTAAGTAGATCAACGGGTGACGCATACGAATCTGTAAATGAAAACAGAGCTTTATCTTCTGGCATTATATTATCACTCCATAAGGAATAAAGCTTATAATAATGGAAAATACTGTCTTTCAACTGCTGGTCGGCCGCCCTTTCATTGCCCTCGGAAATAGGTAACATTTCTTTTTTACAGGATAAAAAAAACAGCAGAAAGAATCCATTTACTAAAAAAAACTTATAACCCAGGCCCCTCATCACGCTTATGATTTTCCAGTAAAACATAAAATTGATCTTGTCTCATTGCTGAACCCCAATTTGGGTGTAAAAAAGCGGTTTGATGCAGCATCAAACCGCTTTCATTATCATTTCATTACCCTAGATGGGCAGCTTATAATTAGATGGCTGCACGTACGCAGCGAACGTTCTTGAAATTCGTCTTAATAACATCCAGACCAATAGCAGATACGTTCAGAAGGGAAACCCCAAGGGCTGCACTAGTACCCAGAATACCTGTATTTGCCGAATAATCCCAGGCTCCTACACCAGCTAATCCAAGTAAGTCCAGACCGGCAGTACTTGTCCATATTTGCGCGCTGTTTCCATAAGTATCGTTAAAATTCAGTTGAATAATGCCTTCTACCAAAGAAAGTCCAACACCTTCTCCATTATAGTTAAAATGCAGTCTGTTACTTGGATAAGGTGCGGCAGTTCCTGTCGCTGTATATTCAAGAAAACGGAGAGCTCCGACAGTTCCGGTTGTAAACGGCTGAGCGGGAGGTCCCAATAAGCCACCTACTAACAACCTAAAATCAGGTTCACTGGCCTGACGCCATATTCCAGCCGGATAAACCAGTGTACAAGGATCGCCATTTGTACCATAATCGGCGGAAACAATCCCTTTAAAAGAAAAGTAGCTGTCTCGTCGATTTGTACTCGCATAAGTATGATGAAAACGGTAAGGGTTGTGCCCACCAGGGTTATACAAATTGGCCCTCGCCCATCTTACGCCTGCAACTGTCAACGGTGATTCAACCAAATTAACTAAGGCCCTGTAACTGCGGCCTAATTGAGGCGTCACATTAAATGTAAAAACCGACGGAGTTGCACCTAATAAAGTAGCAAAAGATCTTATTGTTGAATTATCTATGTCAAGCGCCAAATTCGTTAACGTAACTGTAAGCGCAGCTGGAGTAGCTGCATCCGCGGTGTATATATAGGCTACTTTCGCATCATGATATGGGGCCAGCACATCTGAAAAACTAGCATAATTAACAACCTGTGTATAATCCACTAAATCAGATAGCGCACCAGTTTTAAGATTGATCGTAGCTGTCTTTAAAACTATCCCGGATACACTAACCGCAGCTGTATTTATATCTGCAAACATTCCCATGGTATTCAGTTCCACTGCAATACGGGCAAGGCTATGCTTAAAAGTTATGCCCAATGGACTATTACCATCCGGTCCGTTTGCAGGAATGGCGATTGTTCCACTTGCATATAACACATCTTTGCCTCCAGGCAGAGCAAGAGTTGGGTCTGCCGGATCTACATCTGGCACGGCATCTGTACTATTATATGAAATTGCATACCAATTATATGAAGTTCCTTTAGCAACATCCACTGCACCGGCAGTTCCCGATACCAATGGTGTGGAGCTTACGAACGTTCCATCTGTTTTATATAATAAAAGACGGTATTTAACGTCTGTCGCCATAGCAGAGACAGCTAGTAAATCGCTCGTAGTTGATATTCCCTTCGGTACATTTCCAATAGCTATATTAGGTTGTTTTAACACGTCGCGCTCTACAGAAACAACGGCATCAAACCCAGGATATGTAATGATTTTTCTCGGTGTAGTGCCAGTCTCTCTGGCTACTGATTTGTTTCCAACATTAGCTTTTGGATTAATTAGAGTAACGCCTTCATCATCGTCGATACCAAGAACCTTCACCGAGATTTTACCGTCTAGTCTGGTCTCCCCTGGCACTTCATTTTCAGCCTTATTTTTCGAGCAACTCTGGAAAAGCTGCGTGGCAAATACAAATAAAACAGCTACCGCTATTTTAGGGATAGAATTTTTGTATAGTAATTTCATATTTTTTCATTAAAAAGTTCGTGATCTTTATTATAGGTCTCCATTAAAGGTAGTTCCGCCACCATCTCCCCAATCGTCAACCTGAGGTTGATATGGAGCACCCGAATTTCCTCCGGAAACCGTTACAGAAGCAGCAGCTATTCCCTGCTCCAGCTCTACGAACACTACTTCTAAAGCAGGTGCTTCGTATTTGATCTTTTTTTCCTTTTTCATTGGTATATGTTTATGTTTATTATTTTCCTCATTTCTCCCCGCTCTTACGATGTTCTTATTTGTGTTGCAAATCACAAAGAGCATGTTCTGCATATCCTGATGAATATTTAGTTCTGAAATACCATTTGATCAATGGCAGGCTACATGTTAAATATTGCAGCAATGGCAAAGAATATTCGCCAGGTTCTTTTCATAAGAAATATTATTTACCTACAAATTTAACCAATTGCCAGAAGTTCGGTCCAGCGAGAAAGACACATTTTGATGTTACATCAAATAGCCTGCACAAACAAAAAAACATATAAAACACTGGTATACAAACCATAACAAGAAACACTTAGATTTACATGGAGGGTAAAAAATTCACGTTTTAACGGAGTTAAATTCCTACCCGAATTGACCGGACACTTCTTACTATATCGGCAGTCTTAACTCATTTTTTATCTTAACATTAGGTCCTAAAAAGGAGAATTTCACAACCATTTATTAATCTAAAATCAAACTTCACTTAATACTGCAGCAACATCTTTGTAGCAAAAAAAAACAAACTAATTATGGTAAGAAATCTACTATTAGCGGTATTATTGCTGTGTTTTTGTGTAAAAAATTCCCTACATGCACAAACTACACAAGCATCTATTTTAGGTATCATAACTGATGAACAAAAGAAGCCCGTTCCAGGTGCTTCTGTCCAGGTTAAAAACAATTCCACTGGTTTCACGACCAGAACATCTACTAATGCGCAAGGTGAATACACTTTTAAAGAACTCCCTTTAGGTGGACCATACTCAGTAAAAGCCAATTTTATGGGTTACGGCGAACAGACCAGAAACGGTTATAACTTGAACCTGGGTGACGTCGTAAGAGTTAATATTTCAATGCAGGAAGCATCTCAGGATTTGGAAGCAGTGCAGGTTGTCGCATCTGGTTTGAAAAATAAAGTCCAGAATTTCGGCGCATCAACTGAGATCTCAGCGAGAACTATGAATCAGCTCCCTGTTAACGGCCGAAACTTCTCAAATCTGATGGATTTGTCTCCTTTAAGCCGCGGCGGCGGTATTTCTGGGCAACTAGGCTCATCCACTAACTATACTATTGATGGTATGAGTGCTAAAAACCCTACATCTTCAGGTAGTACAACCAGTCGTAGTGGTGCCCCCTACTCTATCTCTATAGAGGCTGTGCGCGAATTCAAAGTAGTTACAAACCAATATGATGTGACATTAGGAAGAGCTGGTGGCGGTACAGTTACTGCGGTAACTAAATCCGGTACAAATACAGTTACCGGAAGTGCATTCATGTACGGAAGAGCAGACTGGTTATCCAGCCCTTATGATATTAGAGGTATCAGACGTCAAAATGATTTCTCTACTTATCAGTATGGATTTACATTAGGTGGGCCGATCATTAAAGATAAGCTCCATTACTTCATTGGTTTGGATCATCAGAAAGATTCACGTCCGTTAATTATTGCCGACATCAATGGTCCTGCCGATGAAGCAAGATTTAGAATTACCAATGCTACTTTAACAGACTTTTTATCGATCGCGAGAAATAAATATGGTGTCGCAAATACCCCACAATATGGCACCTTCGATAAGAAACGTGGTTCTGATGCTGCATTTGCCCGTTTAGACTGGCAGATCAACGACAGAAACCTCTTAACCATTCGTGATAATTATACGAATGACAGAAATCCATTAGGATTAGGAGATAACACTGCGATCAACTTCTACGAAAGTTATGGAAATGATAAAAACGTTGATAATAGCTTACTGGCGACATTACGCTCCACCATTAGCAGCAAAATAACCAATGAGCTGAAAGTACAGCATCTATATACATTCCAGGCAAGTACGCAAAATGACGAGCTTAAATACGCTATTCCAAGAGCAGTAGTCGGAAACGTTCAGTCAACATTATCGGATGGTACGGCAGCAAATACAGCAATTCAAATAGGCGGACACCGTTTTGGTCAGGAAGGTTTTACCAATAACGTTTTCCAGTTAGTCGATAACTTCTATTATAACACAGATAAAGTCAAATACACATTTGGTGTAGATGTAATGTATACTAATGCTAAATCACTTTATGGTAGTGAGGTAAACGGCAGGTTTGAATATACCAACACAACTGCCGGCTCTTCCCTGGATAACTTTAGAAACCTGGTTCCAAACAGATTTTATCGTGAAGTACCTTTAGTTGCAGACCCAACAGTTAAAGCCGGAATCTGGAATACAGCACTTTACGGTCAGATGCAAACGAAATTAGCGAGAGGCCTTGACTTCGTTGGAGGTTTACGCCTTGATTATAGCTCTTATCCAAAATCACCGTTAAACGAAACCTTGTTTAGCGAGCTGGGTGTTAGAACTGATCATGAATTAAAGCAGTTTTTAATTCAGCCACGAATTCAGTTCAACTGGGATATTAATGAGAACAGAACTGATTTTCTTCGCTTTGGGGCAGGAATTTTTGGCTCAGATGTAAACAACTATGTGACGATTAACAACTTAACTTTTGACGGTAAACATCTCGCCACTGTAGATGTATTTAATAAAGACGTTCCTACTCCTAATTTCCCGGGATACAGAGATGGTTCGGTTTCTGCTCCTACGTTAACTGCTTTACAATTACCAACGATCAATACTTATGCCGCAGATGCAAAAATACCAGTGGTATATAAAGCTAACTTATCATATAGCAGACTAATTAGCGATAACTTAAAAGTTGGAATTACAGGTTATGCAACATTAGGGCGCAACAATTATATGTATGTCGACAGGAATATGTCTGCCGATCCGTACTTTACGTTACCTAACGAAGATAACCGCGGCGTTTTCGTACCTGAAATGCCAAGCAACGGTTCTCCGGACTGGAAAACCGGCCGTATCAGCAATAAATTCGGCCGTGTCCTGGAATTGAACAGTCAGGGTAAAGTAAATCAGTTTGCAGTAGTTTTAGATGCAACGTGGAAGTATTTCAGAGATGGTGAAATATCTGCAAGTTATACTTGGAATGACGCAAAGGATAATACCTCTTACAACGGTAACGTAGCAAATTCTGCCACTTTATCTTTACCGGTAAAAGATGACCCGAGAAACTTGAGCAACATGACTTATTCTGATAATCAGTTCAGAAAAAAGATCGTTATCTATGGTACGCTTCCAACTTTCTACGGTGTGACAGTTGGGGTGCGTTATTCTGGAATTGGCGGTACACGTTATAGCTTGTTATCGGGCACTAACAACAACGGTGATTTTGTAGCCACCAATGACCTGGCTTTCGTCTTTGATAAAAACAATTTTGCTATACCACAGAATGTCCGCAATGGTTTACAAGCAATCTTAGATAATCCTAATGCAAGTCAGAGCTTGAAAGAATATATCAACAAATATTCGGGACAAATTGCGCAACGTAATGGTGGCGTGAATGATTTCTTTGGTATTGTAGATTTAAGAGTCAGTAAGAAATTCAAACTATACAAAAACCATAACCTGGAAGTTTCTGGAGATATCTTCAACTTTGCAAACTTACTGAACAAAAAATGGGGCGTAAATGAATCTTTAGGCACCCAGGCACTATACGCTTTAAATGGTAGCGCTGAGAAGCCAGCAACAGCTACTTCTCCAGCAGTGCCCGCAGTTCCAAATTACGATGCAACAACTAAGTCATTCAATTACAGAGTAAACAATGCTGGTATTGTTAATCCTTCAGGTAATCCTTATCAATTTCAAATTGGTTTGAGATACGGGTTTTAACCTTTGGCTTGGTGCTTAATATACTTAAGGGGGATCTGGACGGATCCCCCTTTTTTTATCGAAATTTATTTTGCAATTTCTAATTCTGTGTTAACAAAAACACATAATTAACCTTTAGTTAACGCTTAGTTATGTGCTTGTGTAGTCCACAATCAATTCAAAGTTCCTTCATTGCTCGTTCATTGTTTCTTCAATGCTCCTTCAATCTGGATTGAAGGAACATTGAAGAAACAATGAATAATGTTAGAAAAATAGTTTCCTGAAACTACAACAAACAGACCAGGGGATACAGTTCAAATGTTTCATTTATTCAAAAGACTTATTATTCGTTTAAGATTAAAAGTAACACGATAAATACAGTTTCAGTTGGAAGAACCACAACTCTTAATTCTATATTGTATTATCCAAAATATATTTACTGATCAGACTGTATGAAAAAAGTTTTAATCCTGTTACTTATAACTAGTGTCTTTGCCGGCTGTAGTTCACAAGATGATTTAATTGCAGAACCCGAAGCGGTAATAAAGGAACTTTCCCTTTCAATTAAACCGGGACATATTTACACCAGTAATATAGACTTCGAATTTGAAATTCTGGACGGGAATGGAGGCTATACCGTAAGTGTATCCGACGATGAGGATGCCAGAGCGACAGTCGAAGGAAATAAGGTAAAAGTAAATCTGCTCAAAAATACAGCGAGCATCACAGTCACAGATAAAGACAGTCAAAGTGCATCGGTTGTAATCAATTCGTCTGCAAAATCTCTCACCCCATCAGCATATGGGATATTCATTGATAATGGAACTTCATATACAATGAAGGATATCAACTTTGGAGAGGGAGGATACACTATTGAAAAAATAAAAGGCACCTCTGCCGAGGTAATAGTCGTTGAGAATGACGAACTGAAAGTTAATGCATTAAAGCCAGGAAATTCTTATTATAAAATAGTAGATAAAAGAGGTGCTAAAGCGAAGTTTGAAGTCTATGTGACTACTGCTTATGATTTCTACGGTAGAACCCTTGAAATAACAGCGATAAATGATCAAATCATCTCTGTCATCATTAAGCAGGGAGCTGGTGAGTGGAAAATAGTTGGGGAACAATCATCTCCTATTTTCAAGAAACTCACTATGATAGCAAAAGGCGACAAGGACAAAAAATACGACATTTTAAATATAGCCACATCGGAAAATGAGTCTAAAGGCATATTTACTATTCCATTACAAGACAAAGCTGGCAACAAGGCTTATGTAACTGTAAATGTGAAATAGGGATTCATTTACAGTCCTACGATCTTTACAAGATATAAAAAGATTCAGAAACCGCGGGCGCAGTATTCACTTCTTCGTTCAGTAAGTTTTTGATATTAATTTCAATGGTATTACAGATCGTCGTCATTGGAGTATCGGTAGGCAAATTACTGAACGGATTTTCAAGGTGGCTTGCGGTCTTCTCCAGCAGAAAAAAAGCTGCAGAAATCACCAGCAAAAGTGGTATTTCAAAATAGCTTTTAATATCGCGGAGCGAGATAGAAAGTGTAATCAAAAAGAGGTAGATAATTAAATGTAAAAAATACCTGTAAGTAGACGGAAACACAGTGCTTTTAATCCGCTCTGCCATTCCCATAGCATTAGAAAAATTAACCATGGAATTGTTTATCTGAACATGATTAAAAACATGGAGCTTATCACGCTCTTTTAGATCTGCGACATGTTGCGCATTCAACTGGAGAATAGCTAAATGCTTATTGTGATGTTTTTCCAAGCTGTTTACGTCTTCAACGGATAAATATTCATTCAGATTTGCAGCACCGTCCTGGCCTCTTAATGATTGACTCAGGCTATAACACCACGCAATATGTCTGTATGCAATTTTCTTTATATCTTCTGCATTAGGCTTGATAACAAATGACTGCAACTGCAGTATAAAACTTCTGCTATCATTTACAATACTCCCCCATATCTTCCTCGCTTCCCACCATCTGTCATAGGATTGATTGAGCTTAAAGGAAAGTATAACCGATATCGCCGTACCCAGAAATGCAGGAATACCTAAGGGCATCACCGGAATAAATTCTCTGAATTTGGTCGTAAGATAATAGACAACAAGTCCAATGATTAGTACATGAAATAATTCGAGTTTTACCTTATTGAAGATATAACTAAAAGGAATCCGCTTTTTAAGTAACATATATCGTTTTTTACAGCTTAGCAAATCTGAATCCATTATAGACCAAGTCGTTTAATTTATTTGCTATAGCACCTGTAAATGTCTGACTGGCAGACATCTGTAATTATACGACCATGATGATATTACTGCCTATTTTTTACCGCAAAATCGGGAAATTGAAGATTCTCCCCTCCATCTTTTTTTATCGATTCCAAAAAGCGGGCGTGTCATCTTATGTGACACGCCCGCTTTAAGCATTTAATACGTTGATTTAGTAAGACTTAGTGAAATACAGTCAGATCAGGAAAGAAGATCTTACTAAAATCTACTGTAACGCCGTCTCCACCGTATTTTATTTTCTTAACTAAAGCACCAGTCGAAGCATTATAAATTAACAGGTAATTAACTGTTGAAGCAGCGCCGTAGCCCTGAATTCCATTAACAACAATATAATCTTTGTTTCTATCATACCGGATAGCGCCATAAACCATAAATGGATCTTCAGTAATGGTAATAAAAGGCTTAGCCAATGTAGATACATTACCGTCAATATACTTATAGATTGATTTGCCAGAATGATAAAAAACAGCATTCTCTTTCGTTGAAGCGGTTATTCTTGTAGGTGCATCTAAACCAGATGACCCCAGACTTACTGGAATAGCCACTCCTACAGTATCCAATTTACTATCGATTGCAATTAAGCGGCTACCTGTCGAGGCCCATACTTTACCATTTGGCGTCTCTGCAAAACCACGGCTCAGGTTAGAAAAACTTTTCACGAATGAATAGTTACTGGCAGACAAGATTTTAGCACCGTTACTTTGCAATACATAAACATAATCGCCATTTTTCAACATGTCACCTGTGTTTAACGCACTTACGTTAATCAATTTGTTCTGAATAGCAAGATTATTTAAATCAATTTGGTAAACACCATCACCCGCACTTAAAAGTCCGCGGTTTCCGTCTACCTGAATAATACTTCTCCAATTACTGGTTTCCTGAACATATCTGGCTTCTTCTTTTAAAGTCGACGCGCTTACTTTAACAATCGGCCCGTTCATTTTGCTAATCAAGTAAATGCTGTTATTAATTACCGAAGCAAATTGCAGCGTGCTGCTTTGCGAATTATTTGCTAGTATTTTACCTGGATTTTCTTTTTCATAAGCCCTTATGCTCAACGTATCATCCCCGTATCTGTAGAAATTAATTGCTCCGGCATTTCTTGCATATGAACCTTCTCCGATAACGAAAAACCCATTGTCGTATTTGGCCCCTGAGGGATCAATTTCCGGACTATCAACATTGTCTTTTTTACAAGAGTATAAGCTTGTAGTGACAATTAATGCAGCAAAAAGTAGTTGTCTGATGTTAAATTGTTTCATTGTATAGTTTGTTGTTTATTTCTTTAGTAATTTGAGGTCTGCGGCGCCCGCAAATTCTGTTGATATTTCGCCGACAAAACGGGACCTCCGATTATCATTATCAGGGCTAAAAGGATTTCCATTACTGTTCTGTCCTGTATAAACCTTAACAAAATCGATCGCATCTAACGCAACTTTCTTTCCATTGCTATCTACAGCCCAATCGATGTCAAAAGTATTGTAACCGCGTCCAAACTGCTCCTGCAGGCTTAAATATTCACTCGATCCATTATCCGAGTATCCGATACCCAAAGGTTTATTTGTGATAATAGATCCTGGCGTTAATGTGTTACGAACTAAGGTACCGGTAAAAGATATTTCATCGGTAGTTGCCCAGCCCGGGTAATAATCCTGTTTATGAAACTGATTTCTCAGCACCAGACCGTCCTTACCCTGATTGTCAGTCCAACGGATATCATCAGTCAGGCTTGCTGGTTTGTAGTAAGTGATCTTATAATTTTTAATGGTTGTTGACGCATTATAATCACTTCCCGCCAGCTCAAACCATTCATCATCTGGTAAGCCATTTTTATTTTTGTCCTGCATCACGCTCACTATGCCAGGTTCCGAAAACTCCATCCCTAACCCAATTAAGGGGTTGCCATGAATCCCCAGATCAACACCAGGTCCATTCGTAACAGCGTGATCGAAACCAAAGACGATATAACCACCATAACCTCCTAATGATACCAGCCCATTGCCCACAGCACCTACAAGAATATCTGTTTTGGCAAGGTCATTATTACCTCCCTCATTAGTAAATTGTCCGGGAGCGGGTCTAAACTCATAAATTTTGTTTAGATAAGGTGATTGGTTTACCACAGGAGGTAATTCTCTCTCTCCTTCCGTTTGTTCTTTCTTACAGGAAAAAGTAACGATTGATAGCACAAAGAGCGCTGGAATTAATTTTATTCTCATAGGAAGCGAAAGTATTATCCCTGACGAAATGCAAATATGAGTTGCAACCCCACAGCAAACAGTTAAACAAGGAAATGAAATACAATATTTTAAGTCTCATCCTAGCTTCAATCCCCGGAAGCTATGAAATCATATTGCTAAAGGCAGGTCTCCTGACTCACGCCCGACTTTCAAGCCTTCCCATTCTGTCGAAGCAGAAAAGTGGCTAGATTAGAAAATCGTTATGGCGCTTACAGTTGCGGGACAGTTACAGATTTTCACTGTATTCCCTTTTAATCCTGGGCGTTATTCCTGGAACCAAAAGCGCCGCAAATGTAATGAAATAATGTAGAAAAAAAACTGATATGTTTGTCTGATAAAAAAGATGCTCGTTATCAGTAAATTAGGTGAGTATTATCATTTTCATATCGTAATAACACAGTAACTTTAATAACTCAACTAATCAAACCAATTCTATGAGTGATCAAGATCTTAAAACTATAATTGTGTTGACCGATTTCAGCAGTTGTGCACGAAATGCAGCTGAATATTCTTTGGTATTAGCCGGTAAGTTTCAGGCTAACCTGTTGCTGTTCCACTCCTATTTCATACCAGTTTCTACCTTTGACAACTGGCCTGACACTGATTACCCTGCACTCCGGGAAAATAGCCTGTCCAAATTGAAAAGGGAAGCAGAACGCCTTAATCAACTTACAGCTGCGTCAGAGAATGTATATCAACCAAAGATAGAATGTCTTGTCGAAGGAGGGTCGCTTGCAGACAATATTACCAATCTGATTACCGAAAGAGAAAATATTTTGATGGTCGTTATGGGAGGTTACCGTGCACGTAACAATGATGATTTCCAGTATGGAACGGTCATCAGCGACATACTTGGTAACGCTAGATGTCCGGCAGTCATTGTACCCGAATTTGCATTTTTAACAGATTAATCAATATGGATTAGCTATCGTTCAAAATGTCTTAGATTACACTCCAGCTCCTTGTCCCAGTTCCCTGTAATAGCCGCGGCTTTATAAGTTGATACCAGAAACTGCATTAGTAATTCCTCGGGATTTCCTGAGCGCTGCACTACATCATAAGTAAGGAAAAATTCGCCCATTTCTTCACTATAAAATGCTTCGGCGGGCTGTACAGATTGCTTTCCAAACCCTTCAGGAGTCGGATAACAATAAGAATAAAATGCCGGTGACGGAGACAGCTCACTACCTGGCCAAAAGCCACAACTACTGACCTCATGGGAATATGCTTCCTGCATGACCCTATCTGGCATATTTGGTGCTCCGCCCTGATGGACTGGTGCCTCCCTACCGGAAAAACGGGTCACAGCCAAATCAAAGGCACCCCAAAAAAAATGCACAGGGCTTACCTTCCCCGTGAAACCGGCCCGAAACCTGGTGAAGACTTTTTCTATTTTAACTAGAGCCATCCAAAGTAAGTTCATTTGAACGGCGTCATAACTTTTATGTATTTCGTCCTGCATAAAAGGAATTGCAGGGTCAACCTCATTGGGAGAAGCATAAATGGCTACTTCAATTCCCATGAGTTCAAGTTTACTTAAAAGCTCCTTATAAAAACTAGCTACAGTGCGCGGATAAAGCAATATGATCTCTCGCTGGCCGTCACTCGAAGAAACGATCAACTCATGCGATATGAAATCAAGATCCAATTGAAATATACCATTGGAATAAGGAATGCTTCCGGTAGTGAGGCCTCTCGAAGAGACATAGAGTGTTACATGCCAGGAGTGATTGACCCAGGGAGAATTTGACAGCCTGATTTTACCAACAATCTGTGTCCATAAATGGACTGTTGCGAGTGTATTATTATACTTTTCGTAATCTAGTACCGGCCAGGATTGAGTGGTAGTTTTCATGATCGAATTATCTGAGGTTCAGATACAAGATAAGCAATGCTCAACGGAATTTAAATAATAAGACAAAGTTAAAATCAGATGAATAATGCATCAATGGCTTTTTGGAAGTATAAAATGGAAAGTAGTACCGGAACCTTCCACACTTTCACACCAAATAGTTCCACCATGCCAACCGACAATGGTTTTAACTATTGACAAGCCGAGTCCTAAAGTAGGCTCGCCATTCAGGCCAGGCCTGCGTGAGGCAGTAAATTCCTCAAAGATTTCGTCTAGCTGATTTTCAGGAATACCTATACCGTTATCAGAAAAGCTAAATTGAACCTGATCTCCAGCATCTATCACTTCTAAAATGATTTCTCCAGGTGGCCGGGTAAATTTCAATGAATTGGAAATCAGATTATTTATAATCTGCATGAATTTTGCATCATCCAGTTCAATAAATATTTCCTCATTTGATCTCAGCAATCTGAAACTGAGTTTGGCAAGATCTTCCGATCGTCTGCATTCCTCCAGGTATTCATTGAGTTTACATACGATGTCTACTTTTTTCTTAACTAAAACCACTTCGGTGGTTTCCAGAAACTCTCTGTTCAATAAGTCTGCTATCAGATCAATTGCCTGCTGAAGAATCCCTGCGATGTATTGCGTTTTTTTCTGTATTTGGGGTTCCTCTATTTCACCATCTATTAGCTTGGTAACCGACTTGGCGATATTCAGTGGTCCCCGCAGGTCATGGGCAAGCATATGTAATATTGAGTTCTTCTTATTTGTATAACGGGCAATAATCTCATGATTAGCAACTTCATCTGTAATCTCGGTTATGCTTCCCAGTAAAATAAGATTTCCATGCTGACTGGCTATAAACGGGCAGATCTGGAGCCAACGAAACCCCAGGGGCGTATCAAACTTTATTTTCACGCTGCCGCTGAATGTTCCTCCAATGACTTTGTCAAAAACATTTTTTAATTCTGCCCAATCATCGGGGTGAATGGCGGACATCAGTACATCATGCAGTTTCAGATTAGCTTGCTGATCAATAACCCAATGAAAATCAGGATGCAGATATAGAAGTTCGGCAGTGACGACCTGATAAGCAAAATGAACATTTGAACCAAAAGGGTAAGTGGCAGATGATTGTAATTCGATTTCCATTTAAGTATAAAATAAGCAGTAGCAAACGAATAAAATATTTTATAACAGGGCTATTATTTTAGCTTCCAGATCATTCATATCAAATGGTTTTGCGATGTAATCAGAGGCACCTGATTTCTCTGCAATGATATGCCCTTCTGCACTGGCAGAGTACATAATTACCGGTAAAGATGAAAACTTAGGCTCCGCTTTAATCGTCTTTAAAACCTGGTCTCCAGAAAGAACAGGCATCCATATATCCAATAATAACAGATCAGGTTTTTCTGACTCCAGCCGTTTTAAAACATTTACACTATTTGCTTCTGTAAACACCTCGAAACCAAACTCTTCAATGATCATTTCCATCATTTCCAATATCCCGTTATCATCGTCACAAATCATAATTTTCTTAACCATTGCTCGCCTCTCCCGTATAATCCTTTATTGGTAAAGTAAAACTAAAAACAGAGCCCTCTCCTATTTTGCTTTCAGCCCATAACGTACCTCCATGGTTTTTAACGATCTGATCACAGATATATAAACCAATTCCCATACCAGGATAGCGTTTTTGTATCTCACCAACGCGGTAGAACCGCTCGAATATTTTTTTCAATTCACCTTCTTTAATCCCCATACCTTTATCCTTTACGGAGACTTTAACAAAGTTACTTACTTTAGATACGTAGACCTCGACCTCATGTGATTCAGGCGAATATTTAATTGCGTTACTGATTAAATTGGTCAGAACCTGGACTAAGTGCATTTCGTCGCCATTAAAAACGGCTTCGACTTTACCTTTTAAAATTATGTTATAACCCGGTGTCGCAGCCTTTAGCCCGTCAATAGTATCAATGACCATCTTATCGAAATCAAAAGATTCCATATGTAATTCCAGATTACCGGTTTGTATCCGGGACACATCGAGCAGTTCCGCCAATAATTGGTTCAACCTGTCTACATAAACCCCAGTCTTATCGACCACTGATCTGAACTTATCACTCACAGTTTCGGGCATCAGGCGTTGCATCATTTGTACGTAGCCAAGCACGGTAGTCAAAGGGGTTTTCAGTTCGTGGCTCGCAATAGACAGGAAATCATCTTTGCGCTGTTCTATAGCTTTACGCTCAGTAATATCTTCAATAGCCAGTAGAATTCTATCCTTAAACTGCCCCTCCAGTTCAATCCGATGTGCATTCAGCAACATCAGCTTCTTTCCGATATGAGGAAATTCATGCTCCACTTCATAATCCAGTACAGGGTTGTTTGTAGGAAGAATTTCCAGCATCATCTTTCTAAGTTCAGGGATGTCCCATTGTCCGTTTCCTAATTCATACAGCAATTTACCCTTAGTTTCACTAATAGATACTTTAAATGTATTCAAGAAATGACTATTTGCACTCAGAATATGGTAATCCTTATCCATCACCAGTAAGCTCTCTCTTATAGTTTCTACAATACTGGACAGGTATTCTTCATTCTCTTTCAACATCCGGGTTCGCTCTACGACTTTACGGTCTGTCTCATTATAATATAATTGTAAGGCCTGTTCAGCTTTTCTTCTGTCAGTGATATCATTCTGGATTCCAATAAAATTGGTTACGCATCCTTTATCATCCTTCACGGCAGAGAGATATAGTTCATTATAAAATAGCTCACCACTCTTATTGTAGTTTCTAAATTCAACCATACAGCTCTCTCCTCTGGCGATTGCTTCACGCACCGTTTTTCGGGATTCCTGTTTGCGATCCTGATTTTGCAAAAAACGGCAATTATGCCCAATGATCTCTTCACGGCTATAACCAGAAAGCCGTTCGAATGCCGGATTGCAATAAATGATAGGATTATCAGGCAATAGATTATCGGTAATTACTATCCCGGTATTCGCTGCTTCCACTACTTTTTCCAGAAGCACCTGATCAGTTAAATTGGGTTTGATATTTGAATTCATTAAAATACACTACATTATAAAGCTCATTTTGTTTATATCATTTGTAAAAACAATTGTATGCCTATATTAATTAATTGTTTACATACGATCTTTTTCTCAATTTGGATTAGAGATATTGACTAAATAAAATGATATAAAAATATAACGTCTCCTGTATAGGCAGGCTTGGCGTGATCTTTTATGATAAGTGTGGCTTCAATAATCACTTTAGTGGTACCTCTAAGATTTACTATCGACTTAAGCTTAGCTTTTAACTGCACTTCACTATCTACTACTACAGCCTGACCGAATTTAAACTGTTCAATCCCGTAATTTATTTCCATCTTAATATTCTGAACATCAGCAATTTGTTTCCATAAATATGGAATGAGTGATAAGGTTAAGTATCCATGTGCAATAGTCGCACTAAATGGCCCCTCTTTTTCAGCTCTTTCTTTATCTACATGAATCCATTGATGATCGAGAGTCGCATCGGCAAACTTATTTATTTGGTGTTGATCTATTTTATGCCATTTCGAAACCCCTATTTCTTTGCCTAAATAAGATTTATACTCTTCAAAATTTCTAATAACTAACATATTTATATTCCTTTTTTATCGATTTAAGTTGTTTCAGTTCCCATTTGCTACACGCCAAATCCGTGCCGTGATAGTATCATAATATAGCAATTGAAATTGATGTCCCAAATCATCTGGTCACAAATTTCTGTGCGGCATAAAAATTCATTAAAGTATACCGTTTAGTTTAAAGAATACTCGACCTACTTCCTTAAAATCTTCTCCATTCCCCTACCCTTCGCCAATTCGTCAATCAGCTTATCCAGATAGCGTATCTTTTGCATTATCGGGTCTTCAATTTCTTCGACACGGTAGCCACAGATTACACCAGTGATTTTTGAAGTATTAGGATTTATCTGTGGTGCTTGCTCAAAAAAGGTTTCAACATCTATTCTGCTATCTAGTTTTTGTTGCAATGTTTGTGCATCATATCCCGTAAGCCAAAATATAATCTCGTCTACTTCATCTTTTGTACGTCCTTTTTTTTCCGCTTTTTGAATGTAATGCGGGTAAACCCCAGCGAAGGGCATTTTAAATACTCGGGTATTTTCCATATCCCATCCTAAAGATTAAGGGTAATCTTTTTATTCGTTTTAACCGCCAGGTAGATCGCGTCAATGATTTTTAAATCTTTCAAAGCTTCTTCGCCATCTACAGGCACAACTGGGGGGTTTCCTTCTAGAATGATCCCAGCCATTTCTTCCATCTGTACGGTTTGATGAGTGGTTACAGGCTGGGTTAATTCACCTTTATTTGTACGGCCTTTAATTGGACCATAACCGGTAGAGGGCTGCAGTTCTGCAAATCCTTTATCGCCATTCAGGAAAAACCGGTCCAGATTATTCATGTTATATGTTGATAAGCAAGAAGCTGTCGCGCCGCTGGGAAACCCAAATTGAAATTGAATAGTTTCATCAACCCCCTCTTTAAATAGTACAGGATCTGTTTTGGTTTCTTGTGCGGTGACCCATACAGGTTCTTCACCAACCATATAACGCGCACCGTTGATAGCGTATATTCCAATATCCATAAGCGCTCCACCACCAGCCATTTGTTTATTCAATCGCCATTGTTTAGGATCACCAATTTTAAAACCACACAAGCCCTGAAAGAATGTAATTTTCCCAAAATCTCCATTCTTTCTCATTTTAATAATTTCAAGTGTTTTGGGTTCAAAATGCATACGGTAGCCAACCAGCAGTTTAACGTTTGCTTTTCTACAGGCGTCAATCATTTCCTGTCCTTCTCTTGCATTCAAAGCCATTGGCTTTTCGCAAATTACATGTTTACCCGCTTTAGCTACACGTATTACGTGGTCATGATGTAAAGCATTAGGCGTTATCACATATACGGCATCAATATCAGGGTTTTCGATGATTCTGTCAAAATTCTCATAATTGTAACAGTTCTTCTCTAAAATCCCATACTTGCTTTGCCAGTCTTTGACTTTCGAAGGCGTACCGCTAATCACACCGACAAGTTTAGCTTTAACACATGATTGCATCGCTTCGGCAACACGGCTACCGTACCCGCCCAAACCCATTATCGCTACCCGCAAAACTGGCCCGTCATAAAGTTCATTATATTCATTCTTACCGGCAGCCCAACTATTAACGGATGCCAGATGTAAGGCCAGGGCGGATCCGCCTAACTTTTGTAAAAAATCCCGACGTGAATTCATAAGTTTAAATATATTTAGTCTGTAATATAAGTTTTATCAAGAACAAATATCACTCCGTACAGTTTCAACTAATTATAGTACAACACAATACAGAAAAAAAATTAAACAAACACGTCAGCCTGCCTGCCGCTAAAGTTTTTCCGTGATTATCTCTACTTTACCTCCGTTTTTAAACAGATCGTGAGAGATAAAATAGCCTTTATTTTTTTCTCCATTAACTTTTATTTCGGTAATAGCCCTTCCCTTTTCAGGTTTTGTGATCGTTAGTACCTTCCCATTTGGCGTTGTCCATTTAACCTCGTCAAATAGTGGGGCAGTCACGATATACTCGGCATCGGTGGCCGAAAATGGATAAAAACCTAATGCAGTAAATACATACCAGGAGGACAATTCTCCAGCATCATCCATACCACAAAGTGCTAAACCATGCTCACCTATACCATATAAATTATTCAGGATGTTATCAATTACTTTCTGGGACTTCTCAGGTTTTCCAATAAAATGATAAGAAAATGGTGCTTCATGATCGGGCTGATTACCGTGGCAATACTGCCCGATCATACTTTCCACATTTCTGGCTATATACTTTGGATTCCATGGCAGGGTAAATAACGAATCCAGCTTGGACTCAAAGCCTTTCTCTCCTCCGTATAACGCAATCAGGCCTTTCATATCATGAGGTGCGTAAAATGATACTTGCCAGGCATTAGCCTCACGATACATGTACTCATAGTAGGGATATTGTGGATTAAAAGGTGTGATCCAGTCTCCATTTTCCAGTCTGCCCCTCATAAACCGTGTAGAAGGATCAAACATATTTTTATAATTATTAGATCTTGCCATCAGGATTCTGTAATTGGCAGTATCACCTAGCTTTTTTGCCATCTGCGCAAGCGAATAATCATCATAAGCATACTCCAGGGTTTTAGATACTCCCGCTCTGGCCTTGGTTTCCACATGAGGATTATCGACATCCGGATCAGATATAAAACCCTTTTTAAGATATTCATCCAGGAAAGGACGCGCTCCGGGTGATACATTTGCATTTCTTAACAGAATGTCGTAGGTACCTTTAACATCAAAATTATCGATCCCCCTCAGATAAGCACCAGCAATGGAGGAAGCTCCGTGATCACCATGAAAAAATGTAGGAATAAATCCAGTCTTGTCTCCGACGTCCTTCATTGATTTAATCACGTCAGTAGTAACCTGCGGAGACATTAACCCTAAAAGAACATCCTTATTGCGGTAAGTATCCCATAAAGAAGGTTCGGTATAGTATTTGTAATTATCTGCTTTGACAACTGCATGCTTAGCATCTTTAAACTCACCGTTCACATCACTACGCAGTGCAGGCCACAGAAGTGAGCGATACAAAGAAGAATAAAGCATCACCTTTTGTTTCTCTGTTCCACCTTTCACTTGAACGGCCGATAGCATTTTCTCCCAGGTCTTGTGTGCCTCACTACGAATGGACTCAAACGATTTATTACCGATCTCTTTATCCAGATTCGCTTTTGCATTGGCTGTGCTTACAAATGACAATCCTATTTTAAGCTCTACGGGGCCTTTTCCTCCATCCGCCAAGTGCACTATTGCATAGCCGTCTTTTTCGCCTGTGGATTTGATTTCCAGCTTTTCAATATCTGTATTCAGAACTGCGTAAAAGTAGACGTTCTCTCCCCCTTGAAATCCTTTTAGAGCAGATTTACTTACCTGCTCAA
The DNA here is from genome assembly GCF_900103515.1 of Pedobacter antarcticus. NCBI lineage: Bacteria > Pseudomonadati > Bacteroidota > Sphingobacteriia > Sphingobacteriales > Sphingobacteriaceae > Pedobacter > Pedobacter antarcticus. Next base: position 151,028 of record NZ_FNGZ01000001.1, on the reverse strand, counting down.
TATTCCAGTTATTTACGCCACTAAGTGCTTTTGATAAGTCGAACAATACCTGTCTGCTATGATTATTAGCATACTCATAGCTATGATAACCAGTTCTTAATGTTGATGTCAGACGGACATTCACCTTATAATCTTCAAGATATACCTGATAATAACCTGGCTCGGCGCTTTCGTTTTTATGAGAAAAATGGGAACCTGCTTTTGAGCCTGGATTTGACATAGGCAGTACAGGAATATTTCCTAAGTTCCAATGTCCTTTATTCGTATGAGTAAACCCGACTATTACAGAATCTTCATATTCATACCCGGCACCCGCCGGCTGGTATTTTGTCATAGGGCTGAGCTGAACCATTGCATTTGGTAATGAACTACCTGGAAAAGTAAGTCCAGACCAAGCTCTCCAGTCTTCTGGCAACTCAAATCCAAGAATCTTTGGATCTGTAACTGCCTCTGTTCCGATAAAAGTATTTACATACTTCGTATTTGTTTTGCTCGTCTGACTCTTAACTGCGGTAGATAAAAACAGGATTATCAACAGCAAACTCGTGCATCTTTTTTTCATATTAAACGATTTAGCTTCTATTTGGTCGCACAAAATACTTAAAAAGAACTTTTGATAATTATCAATTAACATATAATTATTAACAATAGATATTTATCGACCGGTACGCTGAAAAAATGAATTAGGTTTCAGCATATTCAGCACGAAATTTACAACTGACATTATGAAAAAGCATAACAATGATGACAAAAATCCAAGAGTACGGTATACGTGACATAATTAACTACCGCTCCCTTGACTGAGTCGAATCCAAATTAACGCAAACAGGTAGAAAACCAAACAATTTTCGGTCTCAGAATGTAGTGAACAAGTATTTGACTTAAGCCTTCGGGACAGGTACAATGATCTGTTAAATAACTCCAAGCTATGAAAACTAACAAAAGCAAACTCTCTACGCATTTCACTCTTTTATTATCTGTAGCATTAAGCCTAACGTTGTTCTGCAGTAATTCATTTGGTCAGTCACAGTCTGGAATGAATAGTTCCGCCGCCGTTAATTATAAACAGGCCGATAATGAACTCAACAAGGTATATCAAACTATACTTAAAGAATATGCATCAAAGACTCAGTTTATAAAAAATATAAAGACTGCTCAACGTCTTTGGCTCAAACTTCGAGACGCCGATCTAGAGGCCAGATTTCCTGAAAAAGGACAGTATGGAACTGCGGAATCATTATGTAGGGCGACCTACCTGACGTCATTAACCAGAGATCGCATCAAAGTTCTTAAAGTTTGGGTAGATGGTATTCCTGAAGGAGACGTTTGTAATGGATCGGTGAAAACCCGTTAGGAATAATATTCATAAGAATCGGCTATTATTGTTTATCCTCAGATTTCATATTATCGCCATCTTTAAAATGAAGCCTTCTAAAAATTAATCCTGAAATGATAGTTAATACTCCAACTACTAAAAAAGTATATCTGAACGCATTATGAATCTGGTCATTTATTAGTGTTACATCGCCCTGAAAAATCTTCAGCACGATGAGTCCAAAGGCAATACCAAAACCAATGGCCAATTGCTGATTAACTGAAATCAACGAATTCCCGCTACTGGTATGATATTGACGCAAGTCGGCAATAGAAATGGTGTTCATTGCCGTGAACTGGATCGAGTTGAAGAACCCCAATATCGCAATAATAGGCATATACCAGTAGATCGACGCGTTTACCCCCGGTATAGCCATACAACAAATTAAAATGCCAATAATAAAAGTGTTAGTCATTAAGGTTAACCGATAACCAAACCTATTTAAAATTCCAATTACCGCAGATTTGCCGAACATGGCTGTGATAGCCATCGGTGCCACTATCCATCCAGAAGTTACCGCCGATCTTCCGTAAGCAATCTGAATCATCATAGGGAGTAAAAGTGGAATAGCACTAATTCCCAGGCGCGTAGCCAGATTACCTACAATACCAACTCTGAATGTTCTCACTTTAAACAGGTTCAAAGGAAAGATAGGATTGTTATCCGTTGAGGCATGGCGATAATAGAAATACAACATTAAAAATCCAGATAAGAAGACTAGTAACACCGGCGTAACATAGAGCGTATTACCAAATAACTCAAGGGCTACCGATAATAGCAAGGAAGCTGCAGCGAAAATGAGGAAACCTTTCAGATCAAAATCAATAATCGGAGATTTATAGTCAGGCATAAAACGAATGCTCAAAACAATTCCAATTAGGCCAATAGGTATATTAATTATGAAAATCCAGTGCCATGATAAGTAATCGACCATATAGCCACCCACCAATGGCCCTAGAACTGGACCGATTAACGCAGGAATAATAGCATAGTTCATTGCTTTTAATAATTCATTTTTTGGGAAAGTTTTGATTAGCGCCAGTTTTCCGACGGGAATCATTAAACTACCACCCACCCCCTGTATCATCCTTGCAATTACCAACTGTATCAGATTATGAGAAAGTGAACAAAACAGAGAGCCTGCACTAAATAAGACCAATGCAAAAATGAAGACCTTTTTGGTGCCGAATTTATCTGAAAGAAATCCGCTAACTGGCATAAAGACAGCTAGAGTCAGCACATAACTAATGATCGCATTCTGCATATTCAATGGCGACTCATTAAAATCTTTAGCTATGGCCGGTAATGATGTATTCAGGATCGTCGAATCGAGCATCTGCATGAAAATGGCGGTACCTAGAATAATAGGAAGTATTTTTTTTGTGGATTCCAGAGGTTGCGTCGATAGATTTGGACTCATAAGACTTATTTTGTTTTAAAATAACGATTAACCGATTCAAATGTTCTGCAGGTTTAATTATCAGGGCCGGCCTGCGCATCAGGATACTCCTTTTTGTTCAATCAACATCGCATAAGCAATTATTGTGCGTAAACAATTATATTATTAAATATTATTGACGTAATTAGAATTCACGGGATTGCAATCACCGTGATATCAATGAGCAAAATCATATAACGGATACCTTTAATTAATCAAGAATATGAAAAGTGGAAATAAGAAAGTTCTGGTGTCCGGAGCAAGTATTGCCGGCCCAACCCTGGCTTTCTGGTTAGCCAAATATGGCTTCGATGTAACTGTAATAGAACGTTCCAAATCATTAAGACTAGGTGGCCAGAATCTGGATATAAGAGGTGCTGGTCGTGCTATAACCAGACTGATGGGTTTAGAAGACGAAATCCTTGCAGCTAATACAGGCGAGATAGGCCTGCAGTTTGTAAACAAAAACAACCAGGTAGAAGCTGCATTCCCGATAGACGGCGCCAATGGGTTTACAAGTGAGGCAGAAATCTTAAGAGGTGACCTGGTAAATATATTATACAACGCAACAAAAAAGAAAGTGAAGTATGTCTTTGGGATACACATCACAGCCATTGACCAGGGTGATGACAGAGTCACCACAACTTTTAACGACGGAAGAATAGATATTTTTGATTTGCTGATAGCCGCAGAAGGCGTTCGTTCTACAACAAGATATCTCCTATTTGGAGATGAACCGGAAATTAAATTCGTCGGACTATATAATGCATGGTACACAATCCCTAAAAACGATACAGATACAAAGTGGGCCCGTTGGTATACAGCACCGGGGTCAAGGGTTATGGTAATCCGTCCCGATAACCATGGTACCGTGCGGGCATCATTTAGCTTTCTTTCTGATAATTTGAGTTATCAAAACCTATCGAACAGCGAACAGAAAAAGGTATTAAAAGAAAAACTTTCAGGCGCCGGCTGGGAAGAAAACCGACTGATGAAAGAAGTTGAAAAAAATGATGATGTATATTTTGATGGTGTCAGCCAGGTACATGCACCAAGATGGTTTAACGGTCGTGCAGGCATGATTGGTGATGCTGCATATTGCCCTACACCCCTTACAGGTATGGGTACTACGCTAGCAATTGTAGGTGCTTACTTATTGGCGGGAGAACTATCCCGGCATGAGAAGCATAAAGACGCTTTTGCGGCTTATGAAGAACGCATGCGTCCTTTCGTAAATAACGTTCAAAAGCTGCCGCCAGGAGTTCCATGGCTTGCCCATCCGAAATCTAAATTCGGCGTAAAGGTGGTTAATACAATGGCCGGAATTTTAGCAAGTCGCCCGGTAAGAAAAATCAGTAAGTTATTTGCCAGTAAGGACGAAGACCCTACAAAAGACAAAATAGACTTACCTGATTTTACGAGTCAATAGTTTCATTTAATCGCTGGATGATCATTGCTTATTCACTTCTGCATATTCTTCTCCCGTAACAGGAGTTTTCCAGGTTACACTGTTACCGTCAGCAATATTGGACACTGCGATGTGTACCATTTTATGTTCTGCAGATGCTCCGTGCCAATGCTCTACTTCCTTAGGGATAGCAACTACTGTCCCTTTTTGGAGCACCTGTGCTGGTTTACCACGTTCCTGATACCATCCTTTTCCTTCGATAACGAGCAAAACCTGACCAATTGGATGTGTGTGCCAGTATGTTCTCCCGCCAGCGCTGAATGTCACCTGCCCAACAGTGTATAAGCCCTCAATTTGTTCAGGACTTACTAAAGTCTGAACATGCACCTCACCACTGAACCAGTTCTCAGGTCCTCGGTTTCCAAGTGGAAAGATTGTTTCATTTTCACTATCTGTTATTTCCATGTTTTCTTCCTTATTTTAAGTATTATATAACATTTGTTTTATTTCCTGATGACATCACAAACCTCGGAAACATCAGACTATATATTGTTATATAAATAACGGCTAATCATACCATTTTTACTGATTAGCCGTATTTGCAAGAATTAGGAATAATGAAAACACCGATAAGAGGCTTAATAACCGACTTAAAGTGGAATAGAAAGCAGTGGAATTTCCAGACCAGAAGCTAGCATGCGCGTTTTACTTTTGTGTACGAGAGATGCCCAAAAACCGTATTTCTTAGGAACCATAATTAAAAGCTCTGCTTGGAAAGCTATAATTTCCTTACCAATTTCTTCTATGACGGCACTGGAACGAACGTTTTTGTGAGAATATGTAACACCCTCAAGACCATCGTTAATAATATCAATAGCCAGCGTTGCTGAATCACTGTTTCTTAACTCTTCTATTTTTTCATCAACGAAAAACACCTCGATCTGTGAATGCAAATCTGAGGATAGATTTCTGACCTGCTCCAGTACCTTAGCGGGTACCCCCTGCAGCACGTCACAGGCAAATAGTATCTTTTTCATTCCTGTAAATTTAGCACCTGATGGTATAGCCAAAACAGGGAATTTCATTTTCTTAATTACAGCAGTAGTCGTGTTGCCCATTAGATCCTGCTCCAAACTTTTTGTGGACATACCAAGTACCACCAGACTCGCCTCATATTTTAGTAAAAGATTTTTCAATTCATCTTCAACGAATGAATAACTAGCTTCATAAGCAACCTGAATACCATAATTTACACTAACTGTCTCCGCACATTTTTTCAATTTACCTTGATTTTTTTCAAGCATTTCCTGAAAACTTTCAGCAGTCAGCAATGTATTGGCGGCATGAACAGGAACAATAAATGCGTTATATATTATTAATTTTGCGTTAAACTGCCGACATAAAGCCGCAGCATATTCAACAGCATTATCAGCAATAGCTGAAAAATCTGTCGCAACGAGGATCTTGATCATAGAGGATTTATATTTTTATAAGTTCAATCAGAGAGTACTTATGTGATAACTCGCATAAGTACTGTAAATATCACCACTCAGACCTCTAGATAAAATAGTGAAAAGTCGTTAATATATGTCTAAAGCTCCTTTTTTATATTTTAGATCCAACACCACCTGGAAGTTACGCCCAGTCAATTTAGCGCGCTAAATCATTATTTTCTATTCCCCCTCTGATTTTACTGATGCGATCCTTTAGACCTCCGAAATTGTAATTTAGGCTGATGTTGAATGATCTGAAGTAATTACGTGTCTTATTTACCTGAGTAAACTGCGGACCAAAACTCGTATTTACACTATTCCTGTATTTAGTGAAAGGATTTTTAACTCCACCACCGATACTGAATTTGTCTTTAATGATATTCTTATTGAAATTAAATGCGCTGTAAAAAAAGCCATTCGTATACCCCTGTAAGCCCGTCGGATTACGGCTGTTTAAACCCAGGTCTGCATTTAAAGCCCAGCCATGGCTAAGACGTACAACGTTTGACAAGGTGACAGCATACATTAACAAATCATTGTTTACCGGCTGGCCGTTATCCTCTCCGCTAAGCCAAAGGTACGTCGCATTACCGTTAATGTTCAGGTTGTATATGCTGGTTACTGGGTAGCCTAAGTTAAAGTTACTTCCTATGCTACTAGATTTTCCAGTATTGGCGTAAGTTATCCGAGTAATCTGCGTCACTGGATTAAAGCTGAGCACCTGCAAATCCAAGTTGTTCATAAACGAATAATTGAGTCCAATATTCACCGCCAGTTTTTTGTTACTGCCATACCCGAACTGGATATCATTTAACAGAACCGGCTTTAGTTCAGGATTCCCCGTCACTTCGTAGTTTGGGTTTGAACGATCCACATATGGATTAAGCCTATTGATACCCGGCCTCCTGATCCTTTGCGAAAAGCCGAAGTTGATATTGCTGCCGTCCTTGAACCCCTTACCAACAGCTACAGAGGGAATGACGTTTAAATAATTTTGATCGGCAACTGAAGTTGTACTAGAGAAGTCGGCACGGATTATCGTTTCTTCAAGCCTTATACCTGCATTGATATTCCAAGTGCTTAAATTCAGCCGGTAAGAGTTATATGCACTGAACACGTTTTGGGTGTTGCTAAACGAATTGGAAATTGCCTGATCCTTTTGGTACCAACCCAATATCGGGTTTAACTGACTATAGTCAAAATCACTATCATTTTTCCGCAGTATTCCTTTTATCCCAGCCTCAATGCTCAGTTTTTTAACTGGTGTAACAAAATCAATCTGAAACGTGTGTTCTTTAAATCGCTGGCGATCTGTTTGCACAAAGTCTGGAGTCGTAAAATTCATACGGTCACCAAAAGCCACACTCCCCCTCCTGTCGTTCAGATTAGCACTAAACAGATACGAGAATGTAAGTAACCTGTTTTTTACCTATTTAAAACCCATTTCATAATTAAGGCCTGCATCTATACCATAACCAGTTGCCCTGTTATCGTTTTCAGCAATATATCGCTGTAAAGATCCCTCTGATTCTATCAGGTCCGATGCCTGTGCAGTATAACCGTTTACAAGGCTGCCATTGTAATTTACTTGTGCTGTCAATAAGTTCAAGGTATCAATCATATAACTCAGTTCTGTCCCAAAATATACAGTCTTGTTATTGGAGTGCTGATTGCCTCGCTGATCTAGTGTGGTACCAGTAGCATCAATCCTTTTATTGCGATTAAAGGTCTTTGGCGAATGGTCAATACCGCCGCCTCCAAAAGCAGACATCCCGAAACGACCACTCTTAGCCGTAAATGCTCCTCCAATACCAGGACCGCCAACCGGGAAGCTTTCATTAATATTTACCGAGCCGTTGAACCCGTCGTTTATTTTTTTAGCCGTAATAATATTAATGATGCCAGCCAACCCTTCCGCGTCGTACTTAGATGGCGGGGTCGTAATAACCTCTATTCGCTCTATCGTAGACGCAGGGATACTTTTCAATACCGCTTTAAGATTACCTTCCAGGCTACCGGATGGTTTTCCGTTAATGAGCACTTTAAAGCTTGAATTTCCTTTCATCAGCAAATTATCATCACCATCTACTGAGAGATATGGGATTTTACGCATCATCGTAAGCACATTATTATTTTTACTTTCAGGATCCGCTTTCAGATCATAAATTACCCTGTCGGCCTTTCGCAGGATGACTGGTCGGCCAGCAGTTATGGCCACTTCCTTTAAGCCAACTATACTGTCATTTTTCGTTAAAGAATCAGCTTTGACTGCGTTGCTACGGGAATTCACTACGGTCTGGCCAAAGGTCGCGATGGTTTGAGTTAGGAGTACAGTACTGATCATAGCCAACTGTATGATGGCATATTTAAGTTTCATAATAGAAAGTGTAAATTGGTGTAATATTGGACATAACGATCCCATCAGGCGTATTTATCCTTTAGTATTGGTTAGAAGAAGAATGGTATTCAGGTAGAAAACCTATAGCCTATCGCTATTCTTTTGGTTTTTTAAAAAGAGGTAGTAAAGCAGAAATCCCGCAGCAATAAAGATCATTTCTATACCATATGGCAGAGGTGAATCCTCCGCGCTAAAGGGTACAAACTCCAGAACGACAAACCCAATCCCTGCAAATAGCAAAAGTAAACCCCATTTTACGGCTTCATTTCCAGAGCCTGATAATTGAGCCAGAAACTTAAGACCTGTTTCATCTAATGGGCCTGCATCGATAATCCGTTTCTTCAACTTGTAGTTGTAAAGAGCAAGGATGAATATGGCGATAAGTATAAAAAATACAATGACAATTATAAATGGCATTAAATGTTTCATGACGTTATTGATTAGGTTATTTGCTACAGTAGTCAGCATACCCACTACCACGGTTGCAATTATTTTAATAAATATTTTATTTCTTGATTTTGCAACCACTAATGTACATATCTTGACTACTGTAATATGTTTGATGAGAATGCGATCGTAAACAGGGTATTAAACAAAGATCTACGTGCCTTTGAATTATTGGTAAAGCAATATGAGCAGCTCGTTTTCTTTGTCATCCACCGTTTGGTTCAAGACAAGCAGAACAAAGAGGATATCTGTCAGGAAGTTTTTATTAAAATACATCAAAGCCTTCCGTCATTCCGATTTCAGTCAAAACTATCCACATGGATCGCGAGGATAGCCTATTTAACTGCTGTAAACTATGTTAAGAGCACTAAAAACAGATTATCTCATGAGTACCCTGAAAATATCGACAATTATCATTTCACAGATGAAAATCCGGAAGGGGAGCTAATAAAAAAGAATACGTCGGCTTATGTTAACCACCTTATCTCACAAATGCCACATCACTATAAGACAGTTTTAACCTTATATCATCTGAACGAGTTTTCATTAGCTGAAATTAAGGACATAACAGGAATTCCAGAAGGCACAGCGAAGAGCTATCTCTTCAGGGCACGTAAATTATTGAAAGAGAAAATTGAAAAAGATCTTAAACGAGAAAACACATGAAAAAGTTAAATGATGATGCCCTGCAGGAGTTATTGAGTAACAACCCAAGCTCAAATGAGGATAACTTGAGTGTAAAAGACGCCGATAACCTTTTAGCCTATCAAAATTTATTTAAAATCCTGGAGACTGAGCCTGCACAAGGCCTATCTTTTAGTTTCGCGTCAAACGTAAGGAGAAAACTACAAGGACGCCTTAACCGTAAAAGTGATATGCGATTCAATATGATGGCGGCGAGCATTTTTATACTGTGCCTATTGCTGGGTTATGGATTATTACAATTAATCAGTCAAACTGCCGCTGATCTGGTCTGGAGTATGGTTGTAGAGTTTAAATGGTTGCTGTTATCACTAACCTGCTTGTTTTTTGGAATACTGCTAACAGACCAGCAGCTGACAGAAAGGGAATACTAAAGCAAGCGGTTAATCCACTTGCTTTAGAAAAGGTATGCGCACGTTAAAGCAAGCACCTGATTCTGTCATATTATGAACCTCCAGAGTGCCACCTAAACCGTGTATCAAATGCTTAACCAATGCGAGTCCGAACCCATAGCCTTTTTCTCCATATGTGCCGTCCGTACTTGAATTGCCACCATCTTTCAGGTGCCTGAGTGCCTCTTCACTAATCCCTGCACCATTATCTGAGATCACTAAACTGAGCATATACTCCTGCTTCTGTTCAATTAAACTCAAATCAACTTTAACCGTTCCACTTTCGGGTGTAAACTTAATCGCGTTGGATATCAGATTGCCTGTGATCTGCAGCAATTTATTTTTTGGGAAAGGAGATAAAGTATTGCCGTCGTTAGTTTGTATTTGCAGATTGATACCTTTGTTTTTAGCCTGGGCATTGTAGAGATCTTCCAATTTGGATTTAAACACACTAAGATTCATTTCATTTTCCGCAAGTTTCGCACATTTCTGATCTTCGGTAAGAATCTCATCGGCCAGCTCTAGCAGTGATTTACTACTTTTGTTTATCAGCTGGATAAATTCCAGTACTTCACCAAGAGTATTGCTGTTACCTTGCTGAACAATAATATTAGACAATCCAATAATCCCGGCCAGTGGTCCGCGAATGTCATGGGCCACTTTACTTTTTGTTTCATTAGCGCCTTTCACCTGACATTGCAGGTCTCTTATAACCCGGTAAGTATGTATACGGTTCATCACCTGATCAGCGATAATTTTCAGCATTTCAATTTTCTCAGGGCTCAGATGCTTAGGTTGCTTATCTACCACACATAAGGCGCCCAGCTGGTGCCCTTCAGTATCTGTAAGCGGTACACCAAAATAATACCGGAGTGCCAATGGCGCCTTTGTAAAATCCATATCTTTAAACCGCTTGTCTAACAACAGATCTGAAACTTCAAATTGTGGTTGTCCCATTATGGTATATTGACACAGAGAGTCCTCTCTGGGCACTTGTTCTATATCCAATCCCTGGCCGGAAATAGTCCAGGTGGTATAGGAATCAATTAGGTTAATCAGGGAAATGTCCGTTCCTGCTATTTTTGCAGCAAGCATAGCCAGATCTTTAAATTCATCAGAAAGTTCGGAATAATCCAGGTCATGCTCAGATAAGCTCAACAATCTTTGCATCTCGTCTTGTGGTACTGGGAAAGTTTCTTCTAACATCATTTAATACTTCGTACAATATTATTACACTTAACGATACTAAGCAAGTTTTAGGTGTATAATCTCCAAGTATTTATTCATTATGCAATGTTTAAGTTTGATTATTTAGATTTTGACGCTCGTCTTTGCGATCTATCGATTAATGTGCGTTAGCGTACAATCGTTGTTCAGTATTGGACATATAAGCTGGATACTTTATGTATTTTGCTTATTTTTAGCGTCCTACAAACCTACAATTGTATTGGCATACTAATCGCTTAAGCCAGCAAAATAATAAAATATGCTCGCACTTGACTTCAAAATAGCGGTAAGAAACATTCGTAAGAATCCGGGGTTCACCATTATCAATATAGGTGGACTAGCAATTGGACTTGCTTCCTGTCTGATACTGCTGCTTTACGTTAATTACGAGTGGAGTTACGATAAACAATTTAAAGATATTGACCGCATATATTTTGCGAAGCTCAACTTAAAGCTGGGCAGTAACACTATTACTTTAGAGGCTACACCAAACCAACTTGCCCATACTGCTGCTCAGGAGATCCCTGGTATTGAGCTTGCGACCAGAATGAGTGATGAAGAAAATAAGCTCTTTACTTACCAGCAAAATAAAATCAAGTTAACTTATAGCTATGTAGACCCGGAGTTTCTGCAGGTCTTTGATTATTCTTTCCTTAAGGGAGATCCTGCAACAGCATTAAAACAACCCAATTCTGTTATACTTACCGCAAGTTCTGCCAGAAAGTTATTTGGCAGTGAAGAACCTTTAGGAAAGAGTTTGATGTGGGACAACCGCAAACCTCTGACTGTAACCGCTGTAATTGCAGACCCGCCTAAAAACCAGAGTATGCAGTTCGAGGCGTTGCAAACCTGGGCCTTTCATGACCAGGAATATCCTAATGAAATAAATGGCGGCTGGGGAAGTATTAACTGTTCAACTATTTTCAAACTCAAGGAGAATGCAGACTTCGGTGCAGCCGACGCATCGCTGAGGAAGCTGATTAAAGCACATCAGCAAGACACACAGATGGAAGTCTTTCTTTTCCCTTTCAGCAAGTATCAGCTATATGACGAGTTTAAAAACGGCAAACTGATAGGTGGTAGAATAGATCAGGTACGACTTTTCTTTTTTCTTGCCTTTTGCGTATTACTAATTGCCAGTATCAATTATATGAACCTCTCTACTGCACGATCAGAAAAGCGGGCAAGGGAAGTAGGTGTAAGGAAAGTTTTGGGTTCAAGTAGAAAGGCTTTGATTAGCCAGTTCCTGATGGAATCCATGTTATTGTCTTTTTTGGCTATGGTTATTGCTTTTGTACTTATCGAACTCACACTTCCATATTTTAATCACTTGTTGGAAATAGTTCTCACCATTAATTATCAATCTCCACTATTCTGGTGCTCCATTATTGTTCTCATATTAACTACCGGTTTCCTTGCCGGCTGCTACCCTGCATTTTACCTTTCATCTTTTACGCCAATAAGGGTTTTAAAAGGGTTTACAATAGCTGGTAAAGGTTCGTTATCAATCAGGAGGCTTTTAGTTGTTTTTCAATTTAGCTTATCCATAGTTATGATTGTTGGTGCTACGATCGTTTATTCTCAAATTCAGTATATGAAAAATAAACCGCTGGGCTTTGATAAAAATAACCTTGTGCAGCTAAACCTAGAGGGAGAATTTGCCAATCCCAGCAAAGTAGAGGTCTTGAAGACGGCGCTAAAAAAAGAGAATGCAATTGTATCGGCTTCAGAATATGCGGCAGATTTCACCGCTAATGGTGGCTCAATTACAGGTAACTTCAGTTGGCCGGGAAAAAATAAAAAAGACGATTATGTTATTAATTACCGCACTGTAGGATACGATTTTGTTAGTACGATTGGAGCTAAACTGATAGAGGGAGCCGACTTTTCAAGACTGTTAGCCTCAGATACTGCCAGTGGGATTCTTGTCAATCAGGCAGCAGTAAAAATGATGGCACTTCAGCATCCCGTGGGCACACCCATTAGCTGGGGCGATAAAAAACTGCATATTATTGGTGTGGTCAATGATTACAATAATGCAACAGTGAGAAATCAGGCGGAGCCTACCGCATTTTATTATAGCCCTAAAAAGAGCGGCGCTTTATTGCTGAGGCTCAATCCCAGTCAGCCGCTGAACGTTGCTATCCAGACAATAAACAGAATTAGCCAGCAGCTGAATCCGGCATACCCATCTGCTTTAAAATATATTGATGAAGGCATGGAACAAAAAATAAAGTCCGAGAAACTACTTGGCGTGCTTTCCAATATTTTCGGAAGCTTCGCTATTGTTATTTCCTGCCTTGGACTACTCGGATTAGCCTTATATATGGCAGAACAGCGGAAACGGGAAATTAGCATCAGAAAAGTCCTGGGTGCAGATTTAAAAAGTATTCTTGTTTTATTGAATAAAGATTTTATCAAACTGGTACTGATATCTAATCTTATAGCAATCCCTATCGCCTATGTTCTTTTAACCAAATGGCTTCAAACGTATGATTATAAAGTGAGCACCGGCTTATGGCCATATATGCTGGCAGCAGGAATTTCTTTGACTATTGCGATTCTAACTATTAGTATGCAAAGTTTCAAAGTAGCGAAAGCAAACCCTGTAGATGCATTAAAATATGAATAGCCTTCAACCCCACTGGCCTAACCAATTTAATCCCTAAAGACTAAACGGATATACCTGCATATTATTGATCACGTAAAATCGATATGCTTCCTTTCCCAGCCTTGAACCAATAAATAAGTTGTTTTGCTTTAGTCCTGCTGACTACCGCCGGATTATCGCTTGGAGGAATTAAATTGACGCTCAACTTTCTATCACTTTGTCTTGAATAACCTTCTATAGCCTCCTTAGCTATAATGTAGCTTCGGTTGGCCCTGAAAAACGAATCAGGATCTAATCGGGAAATCAGAAAGTCAAGCGACAAATAACAAATATCAATCGCTCCCCCATGGGAATAAATAAGCGTGTTATTCTCAGCTCTGGATATATATGCAATATCAATAACCAGAACTTTCTTTTCCCCTTTCCCATCGGGGATCAGAAAAAACACAGAATATCCTTCCGGCTCCCTTTCTGTTTCCATTGCCGGCTCTGGTAACGGTTCCGGCACAGGTTCCAGCTCACGAAATTTCGGCTCTACGACTCTAAGAATGAAATATCGAACTATATACAATGAGTTCAGTAACAGAGAGATCAGTAAAATAAGGCTTCTGGACCGTACCACCCGGTTATCAATATGGAGCTGAGCCGAAAAAAACCAGGTAACCAGGTAGCCGGCTCCGGCAGATAGTGCCCAGCCGAAAATCAGCTGCATCAATAACCTTTCCCAGGGGTTTTCCTCCCAGGGATTTTTCATATCGAGATACCTGCCGGAATAGCCGACTATTTTCATCATCAGTATGACGACAACCAGCGTATTCACAAATGCACGCTGAAACCATTCTTCGGTCAAAATATTCCAGATATGAATATCGGCGGCTGGCCAAATTAAACATAGCGTAATAAAGCATGCAATCAGCAAAAACCACCCTAAACCGAGATTAGGCAATGTTTTATCGTCTATGTTTTTATATTTCTGCATTCTTGAAATTAAATAGTTTTCTAAAAATACAAATATTTCCACATAATAAATTAACTATAAAGACATTTCACGTTTGCAGATGGGCATTTCAGCAGGTGAATATGTACAATTCAGCAAAAAGGATCGCATTGTGTATTGTTTTTTATCAGAGAACTTATGGAATCTTTACATCTCTACACAATAGTATTCAAATACTAAAAGCCCTCAATGTTTCTTCGGCGAATAGCCTCCTCAGTTCTGGGGATAAAATTATTCCGCAAATTCTTTACGGCTTCAGCTTGAACCTCCTCTATTAATGGCCTCAGGTTTTTATTATAATCCTGAAATGCCAATTCAAAATGTCCGTTATATTTTTGTAAAGCATCTGCTAGTGCCCCGGCACCGCTTACGGCTAACGAGGCACCCATTCCTGCAGCGGGAGAAGCACAATAGCCCGCATCGCCCACCAGAGCTACACGGCCCTTTGTCCATGAGGGCATTTTTATCTGACAGAATTTATCGAAGTAAAAATTTTCCGACTGTTTCATTTCCTCTAATAGTTCCGGAGTTCTCCAATTTACGTCTGAAAACTGTTCCAGGATTATTTTTCTTTGCTCTTCCAAATCGCGGTAATTGTAAGAAATCTCTTTTTCTGAATTGAAGCAAAAGATTATATCAGTCTTATTTTTATAAGCGTTGAGCATAACGGCCTTATCTGGCTCATTATATATTTGCAGGCAATTTTTCTTTATCAGCAATTTATTCAGAATAATAATAGAAGAATAAGCACCTAGAAAATGGGAATATTCAGTTTCATGACCAAACCAGATTTTTCTTACACCTGAATGTATACCATCACAGCCAACGACTAAGTCAAAAGATTGATCTAAGCCACTTTTGAAAATAACACGTATCTCGTCATCTGTTTCATTTAACGCAGTGATACTATCGTTGAAAATAAACTCAACATCATCTTTTAGCCGGTCCATGATAACATTGACAAATTTATCCCGTTCGATTTCTATTTGCTCATCAGGGTTTCCTTCTTCGCCAGCTACAGAAAAGCTATTTTCAGTTATATCATCTGCATTTTTAAATTCTATCATTTCCACTCCTAAAGCGTTTGCCTTTAGATTTTCATAAATCCCCATACGCTTAACGACCTCAACAGTAGCCCCCTTTATATCGATAGCCCCTCCAGCAGTCCGTGGTTCATTTGCCAGTTCAACTACCGTTACTTTGTAACCTAATTTAGTCATGCAATGTGCGGTTGAAAGACCTGCCATACTTGCACCAGAAACCAGTACTTTTTTATTTTTTATCGAATCCATATTTAACCATTTTCTTAACGCAAAGAAAGATGCTATAGGTGTAATAATTAATCTCGATCCGAAGTAGCTATTGGACTATTCGAGGTTTTTCTTTCTAAAGGTTGAAGCGGTCATTCCGGTTACTTTTGTAAACAGACGTGAAAAATAAGGATAGTCATCATAACCCAACTCTGCTGCAATTTCTTTGACCGATTTATTGGAGTGGTAAAGCAAACGTTTAGCTTCTAAAATAACACGTTGATGTATATGATATGAAACAGGGTGTCCAGTCGAATTTCTGACACACTCATTGAGGTAAGGAGTGGTTATATTTAATTTCTGAGCAAAGCCAGAGGGACTCTTAATGCTTAGGAAATTACTTTCCAATAAGGATTTAAATGCATCTGATATTACCTTAAACCTGGAATGTACTTCTGTTGATTTGACAGCTGCTAAGTATTCCGACACGATCAGCGCGACCAAGGTGTTACAACAGTCTTTAAGTAAAGATTGGTAGAGCTTATCGTTTTTACGCTCGAAAAACTTGATGCAGAGTGTTGAAGTTTCAGCAATTAAATTAAAGGCTTCCTGGTTTAACACTAAAGGTCTTGCGGGAATTAGTTTTTCCAACAGTTTTATATATTCTGGATTCAGATTTTCATTATTTATTCCTAAACTGGTGACTGTCATTTCCTTGAATTCAAGAACACGGTGTATCTGATCCGGATGCATATAAATAACCGATGAGGATTCAATTTTATACTCCTGAAAATCAACTTCCAGGGCGATGGTACCACTTTCAAGAATAAAAAATGAATGGCGGTCTTCCCTATGTGACTGTTTGGTTTCCTTCGGAGAATCTGAACTTATAGCTTCCGAATTACCGAAATAAGTTCTTTCAATAGCAATTCCTATATCGAAACTTGCAGCAATTGTGTTTACGGGAATAAATTTCGTTTTCTTAGACACAGTTCTATCGGCGCTTAATGTAAAGATAGCATATGGTAATTGATTAACATATGCGAATATAAGAAGCAAATATCGCCGGCTATCTAATCCAATTTGGACCCTCTACTGATCAACTCACATTCTAAATTACATATAAAGACATTTCGCATTTAAAACGAACAGTTCAATAGGTAAAAACGTACAACTCAGCAAAAAGTGTCGCAAAGCGTGTTGTTTTTATGAAGGATCTAGCGCTAGCTTTAGTTAAGCATTTTTTTGTGAGACATTAAAATAAACTCCTGCGAGAGCAGAAATATTTGTTTGGGAGACCTAAAACAGATACTATTTAGATCAATAAAACAAACAACTATTAATTAAGATAAGGCTATGAAAATCTTAAACACAGCAATACAGCATGAACCGATTGTGGGTATAACTATCCGAATTAGCCCTGCTTTCGCTCTCCTTCTCGATAATATCAGCCGCGCTCCTCATCGTTGCAAGTTCGCAGTGTTCAGAAGAAAGCCGCGAGGCCAAAATGAAAAAGGCTGTCGATAGCGGACAACCTTTTTCGGAAATGTCCACCTGAAGGACGAACATTATTAGCATTATTAATTTAAAAATCACCATTATGAATACTAAATCATTTAATAGAAAAACATGGCTTGGAGCTATGTTCACATTTGCTCTTGTAGCAGTTTTAGGTTTAACTTTTGCATTCGTTCCAGCAAAATCTGTGGTTGAGAAAAAGGTACAACCAAGTCTATACTGGTACTCGATTAGCTCAAGTAGTACTTTGCAAGCTCAACTGAACACTAGCCCACAAACTAAAGACGATTCAATGCAGGGTGGTGCGAACCCAATTACAGATTGTGCGGACGAAACTGAGACGAATTGCATTGTGGGTTATCCAAACCCACAGACAATCAATAGTCTAGCGCCTGCACCCGCAAGCGACGACCACAGAATAGCATTCAGCAAACAAACAAGGTAACAATAGGCGGGCTTAAATGCCCGCCTATATTTCATCTCTCAGTACTAAAACATCAATGAAGCATTCTTTCTCTACAAGATCAAGATCGTATACCTGTAGTGCTTTTCTGATTTCGTTTAATTCAAAACGATCGAGAATCTCACCATTTAAAGAGATATCAATATTTCCTTCATATCCTGTTGCGTCAATAAACGGTTTATGTAACCTTAACTCAACCCAAGCCCCGAAAAGACCTGAAAACAATTGGTATGGCTGGTTTGAAAGTTCTCGTTTTCGCTCAATTTTAACAGTATTCGTACCAGACATTGTAAATTTCAATGGGCCGGTTTCTTCGGCTTTCAAATTCTTATTCGACTTCAATTTGTTTTTTAAACTCGTACGAACTAGTACCATACATTTGGCCATTTGTTTTTCCACTTTTGAATCCACTCCAAAATAACGGTCTAAGTCTTTCTGCATAGTCACGAAACGATCTTTGGCTTTTTCTTTAGGAAGCAAAAGCGAATAGGTATATAGGTTTTCCTTTCTCCAGCGATATGCCAGATCGGAATTATTTGGAATTAAATATCTACTACTATCTTGCACTATCAATTTTATTTTCCAGGATTTATCGAAATTAAATCTCCCCTGTTCGTTATATGCTTTCCGATACAAATCAAGTATAGTACTATTGGAACTAGATATACCTCTTTCTCCAACTGCGCCTGACAACCTAACGCTTGGTATTGCTTTTACCAGATAGGAATAGCTCAAGAGGTTATTACCAAATGCAGAATCGAATAGAGATGAAAGATTTCTACGTTTTTGCCGATAGTTCTCCATTCCAGTTTTACGTTGGGACAGAAAGTTGCGAATAGCGTCACCAGTTAACTCTTCGCTAGTTTCATAAAATATACCATCCCCATCCAGCCATGCAAAAGCTGGATTGCCGAGATTTGGAAAAAGTCGGTTGAGAGACGTGTCATTAGTGGCAAAAGGGAGATTGGGTTTATATAGGAACTTCCGCGCCTCAAAAAACCTTTTTGTAGAGTCAAGACTTTGTTTGTTTACCAAGATGATACGAATCTCGTCTCCGAATAATCTTTGCAATGAATCCAACTTTGGGAAAGAGACGAGACATGCTCCGCAACTTGGACTCCAGAAATCAAACAGAATTAGTTTAGAGTTAAGATCTGATAGGTTAATTTCTTTTTTTGTATCATTATATAAATTCTTAATTGTCATGTTAGGGAGCCGCTCTCCCTTTTTCAGTGCAGCCTGCCCATAAGCGAAGGGCGCTACGTTTAACAGTATAGCCGTCCAGATGCTAAATTGTAACAAACTAAATCTCATATTTTGTGAATTAATTGGCATATCCAGGATTTTGGGTTAAGTATATATTAATTTGAGTTTCAGCAAAAGGTATTGGATAAAGCTCAGCGCCCACTTTCCAATTAGGTTTAAATTTTGAAATTACCTTATCAGCCATTCCACTCCTTTTCAGATCCAGCCATCGATGTCCCCATTCGCAAAAAAGTTCAGTGACACGTTCTTTATAAACCGCTTCAACTAATTCGGACTTATCGAGATCTAAAGATAGACTAGGTAACGGATCAGGTATATCAATTGTGGCTAACGATCTAGACCGTGCTCTTACTATATTTAAATCTTCTATGGCACCTGTTAGATTATTCATCTCAGCCCTTGCTTCAGCTCGGATTAAATATTGCTCTGCCAGACGGAATACCACCAGGTACTCTCCGACATTGCTGCCAGTTCGTATCTTATATTTGTATGGATAGTAGTAACGTTGACCATTAACAGAATTAAAAGCTATCCAATGTTGTTTTCTTTTGTCGCCAGCTTCGAAAATATTTAACAATTCATTTCTGATCACAATACTCGGCAGAGCTGTTTTGGAAACAGGAATAAACACCGCTGCTTCTGCTGTGTTTAACGTTTCTCTAGCTAATTGCCATATCGTTTCATTGGATGTACTGATAAAAGTTTTATCCAGCACGTTTTCCAAGCTATATAATCCAGATGAGATCAACGCCGTTGCTTCGCTTTCTGCCTCATTCCATTCTCTGTTATAGAGGTACACTCTAGATAACAAGGCCCTTGCTGCAAAAGAATTCACTCTGGCTCTTGTTGTAGTGGCGTAGGCTGGAGTCAGTAAACTCACTGCTTCTTTCAGGTCTATAATTAGTTGCCCGATTATGGTCTTTTGCAGAGTTCTTGACATAACTGCATTCTGCTCAAAATTGGTAGATAAGACGAGGGGCACATCTCCGAAAAGGTTAGTCAGGTAAAAAAAGTATAAGGCACGAATGACTAGTGTTTCACCTCTTAGCTGGTTTTTAACTGTATCTGTAATCTCAGTCGAAGCGTTCAAACCTTCCAATATCGAATTTGCGTGATAAATATTTTTATAGCCAGTAGTCCAAAAATTGCTGTTGTTTATCGCATTAGCTGCAGGAACATCATTAATGGAGAAAGGATCATAACCAGAGTGAGCTGAAGTACTATATAATTCGTCCGCTGAAAGAGCAGGATAAATACTCAAACCACCATTAGTCATGCTTAAATTAAGGGTAACCATTTTATTGTAAAGGCCCAATACTGCTGAGGTTGCCGTTTCATTATTAGCAAATACATCTTTGCTAAGAACTAAACTACTCGACTTTGGTACATCTAGCAATTTTTTACATCCGAAAAGAACTAGAAATGAACTTATAAATACTATCATAGATAAGCTTTCTTGCCATGCAGAATACAACTGGAGTTTTTTATTTTTTCTTATTTTCATGATTATAAGGTTACTTGAATACCAAGGGTTATTGTTCTCAACGGAGGTAGTACCAAAAGGCTCTGTGTCTCTGGATCAGCACCCTCATACCCAGTTAGCGTCAACAAATTCTGTGCATGGAGGTATATACCTAACCTTTCAACCTTCATCTTTTTTATCCATTTATCTGGAAAACTATAAGCAAGTGAAACATTCTTCAACCGGATAAAAGAAGCATCACTGAATATGGCATCCGAGTCCGGAAGATAATTACCCGCAGCTGCAAAGGCAGGGCTGCCTCCTACTGCTACAAAGCGCTGAATTTTCGCCTCCTGACCCGGCGATTGCCATCTTTGTAGTACGATATCGGGTTGATTGAAATAATAATAGCCAGGTATATAGGCAGATTGAGTACGCAAGTAGTTGTAACCTAATTGTTTCTTAAACTCAATAAATACATCAAGCTTTATACCTTTGTATGCGAAGCTGTTCTGTACACCCCCATAAAATTCTGGTTGAGTATTTTGCAGCTGAACACGATCATTCGAATCATATTTCCCATCTCCATTTACATCACGAAAAGTATATATTCCTGATATAGGATCCACACCAAGGTACTCGAAGATTTTTCTCGTCGAAAGTGGTTCTCCAATAAAATAGGTATTGGCATAGCTGGATTTTTCCAACCCGTCAAACTTGACCAATTTATTCCTTGGGATCGAAAAATTTAATGTGCTGGACCAGGTAAAATCCTTAGAATTGATGAATTTGCTTTCCAGTACTAGTTCAAGTCCTGAGTTCTGAACCATCGCATCGAAATTGCGTAAGATTGAATTAAAACCAGTTTGTATTGGTAATTTATAGTTAATCAACTGGTTGCTGCTGCGGTTTCTGAAATATGCGGCTGTTAACAGAAACCTGTTGTCAAAGACTCCAAGCTCCATAGCGAGCTCTGCCTTCCGGTTAGTTTCCCATGAAAAATCACCATTGTATAGATTAGATGGCTGTAACCCCGCACCACCTTCATAAGGCAAATTAGTACTTGCCCAAGTATCCAGGAATCTATAGTTTCCAATCTGATCATTGCCCGAGCTACCGTAACTCCCGCGTAACTTTCCAAAACTCAACCAAGGTGCTACAGATTCGATAAAAGGTTCACTTGAAAATATCCAGGCCGCTCCGATTGCTCCAAATGTAGCAAATTGCTTACCTGGCCCGAACCGACTTGAACCATCCCTTCTCCCTGTTAAATTTACGAGGTAGCGGTCTTTTAAATTATAATTAACCCTTCCGTAAATGGCGGTATAACGGTAAGCAAAATCACTATTTCTAGTCGTCACATTTCCGGCAGCAGCAATCGAAGAAAGCAGCATATCATTTTTATAATTTTGGGCAGCTATGCTTAGACTGTTACTACTTGTATTCTGCAGGGTTCCTCCGAGTAAAACATTAATTTTGCTTTTACCTAGCGTTTTATTGTATTCTGCCTGAGGCTCAATAATCCAGCTGTTCAAAGAAGACCTGCCAAAATTCGCATACGGGAAATTTCCGGAATTAGGATTAATAGATGTAGAGGGATCTAGTGCCTGGTCTTCCCCATTAACGCTGTTATAACCCATAGCTAATTTTGCTGACAATCCAGATAACACCAAATAAGACATATTCAAACTAGTATTAGCATTTGCGAATTTTCCGGTATATTTTCTGTTCGCTGCACCCAATGGATTAGTAATCGCTCCATCGAAATAAACACCTCCTTCCTGCCAGTTCAAGTCTCCGTTCTTATCATAAAGCAGCATATTAGGTGGCATATTAATAAAACCAGTCAAGTCGCCCGCGCTCATTTTATTCTTATTATACGAATAGCTTGTACTTAGATCCAACGTAAACCTTTCGTCTTTTGACCGGTGGTTCAGGCTCAATCTGCCTGATATCTTATCATCGCGTTGCTCGCCGGGGAATACAGATGTTTCACCATGGTAGCCGCCAGAAAAGAGAAACCTTGTATTTTCATTTCCTCCACTCACAGAGGCTTGCCAGTCATTAGTTTTGGCAGTCCCACCTATAAGTAGTTTTTTGAAATCTGTATAACGGTTTTGGTCCCAGAGTAACAGGTCAGGTGCATTAGCATTAGTCATTGCTGCGCCATCGTTCTTAAATGCCTCTTTACGCATCATAAGATAATCCTGCGTATTCAGCATATCCATTGTACGGGTAACCTGACTAAATCCACTGTAACCATTAAGGCTAAATCTGGTTTTTCCAGATACGCCTTTTTTAGTGGTAATTAAGATTACTCCATTAGCGCCCCTGCTTCCATAAATAGAAGTTGCATCTGCATCCTTAAGAACCTCCACGCTTTCTATATCTGCGGGATTTACTGTACTGAATGGACTTATACCAGCCGTTCCTGTCGCATTGGTCACGGAATTTATGGAGCTATTTCCCGATGCGAATGGAACGCCATCAATGATGAATAGAGGGTCTGAACCTTGCATCAACGATGCTTGCCCACGGATCTGTACTTTCACACCGGCGCCATTAATTCCACTATTCTGAGTTATGCTTAGACCGGCCACACGCCCTTGTAAAGCACTCAGCGGATTAGAGACCGGTTGTAACGCTATCTCAGCAGCACTTACCTGACCGACAGAACCAGTATTGAGACGCCTGGTTGTTTTACCATACGCAATCACAACCACTTCATCCAAGCTTCCTGTACTTTCTTCCAGAATGATTTGAAGATTAGGTTTAGGACCGTAAGCTATTTTGGTTGTTTTGTAGCCGATACTACTTACCATTAACTCTCCAGTTGACTGATCGGCTCTAATAGTGAACTTTCCATAACTATCTGTAGCAGCGAATGCTTTGCTCAATGGAATACCGACGTTAGCTCCCGCTATTGGCTTTCCCAATTTGTCGAGGACTGTCCCCGTAATCTGTATGGGAACCGACTGTGACATTACCTGAAAATTCAGGCATAGCACAGCCATTACGATTATTTTTATCGTTTTTTTCATGATTACTTGTGTTGTTTTGGTTTAAGAAGACGTTAACCTGGATGGAATAGACAGGAAAGATTATAGGGCGATATCAAAATTGATTTGCCATTGAATAGTTTTATCCAGGTGGGCAGATCAGCAATGATGTTTTGTGAGTGAATGGGTATGGAAATTCTATGTTCATTTCTCGTATGGGTTTATACGAGTTTTGCAGGATATAGCCTAAGGACAAAAGTGGGTTCCCACATACCGTAGATTCAATTTGGTTCTCACGCCTTATTGCTGACACGGATTTACAGTAGAAACCAACTCTTATCTAGATATGCTATGTACAATTCTACCACAAGAAGTGGGAATAAATCTACTGTTTTGCATCAGCGGCGTGAGATATGAATCTGCAAAACTCTTATTTATAACAATTTTTTCTAATTCAAATATAAGTCTAACACTTATTGAACGCTTGGAAAACGAGTTGAGTTATGCGTTTAATATAGCCAGATAGGTCCTCAACCTGGCCTGTATTAACTGCATCGCAAACATTTGGAAGGGCGTTATAAATCAAATTTTATAGAAAATTGATTGGGTCATAGAGAGAAAAATTCGTGCATGTACACTGGAAAGTCCGTCGTAAAGGATGTTATAAAAAGACCATAACCAAATTCCAAAATGAACATTGAACACAAACTAAACAATTATGCCTGCACGGCATGGGCCGTCGATGACAGGCCTTAAAAAATTCATTTTGATTATTTCCGGTTATCAATTCATATCCCTACATACATCCTGTTAAATTATGGACTTTAAATATCTAGTCAGACCCTATACGAATGCCCCCTTAACCCGGCAAGTTATGCTGGAGATACTTAAGGATTATAAAAGACCTAACGATAAGATCAGTGAACTTATTAAGAGCGGTGAGCTCATCTCGCTCAAGAAGGGTCTTTACATTCCCGGTATAAAAACAAACTTACCCAGCCCTGAAACTTTCCTGATTGCAAATCATTTATGGGGACCAAGCTGTGTATCGCTTGAATCAGCTATGTCGTACTGGGGCTTGATCCCTGAACGAGTCTACGAAGTCAGTTCGATTACCATGAAACTCTCCAAAAAATTCAAAAACCTAAAAGGCAGGTTTAGCTACCGGTATATGCCATCTCCTTATTACAGTTTTGGTATCAGGAGTATAGAGTTATCTCCAGGACAAGTTGCCCTTGTGGCAATGCCCGAAAAAGCAATTTGCGACAAGATCATCACCACGGCCGGATTGGTTTTGCGAAGTCCGGTCCAAACCCGTAATTTCTTGCTGGACGATCTTCGAATAGATGCAGAATGGCTTCACAAGCTCAATCTTGAGGCACTACATTCCTGGATTGAAGATGCGCCAAAAAAAGGGAGTTTAAGCATGCTCATTAAAACACTGGAGAAATTATGATTAAAGAATGGATTGGAGAATACGACACTAAAAATACAGAAGATGTACTTTCGGCTTTGAGAGAAATTATGCAGGAAGTTGCACTGGCAGGCCTTTCAAGAACAAATTTCTTTGAAAAAGCAGCCTTCTATGGCGGGATTTCACGGCCATGATGAGCTCGGACTATATAAGCAAAAACGGGGCTTTTCAGCCCCGTCAACACTAATAATAATTTCTATACAATACCCTGAGCAATCATTGCATCTGCAACTTTTACAAACCCTGCGATATTTGCACCTTTTTCATAATTTACATAACCGTCCTCTTCTGTACCATATTTCACACAGGACTCATGGATTTGCTGAATAATCGATTTCAATTTGTCATCAATCTTTTCCCTGCCCCATGAATAACGGAGTGAATTTTGGGACATCTCCAGACCTGAAACTGCAACGCCACCAGCATTAGCAGCTTTGCCTGGTGCATAAAGTATTTTCGCTTGCTCAAACACCTGAATAGCTTCAGGTGTAGAAGGCATATTGGCACCTTCAGCAACGCAGATGCATCCATTATCTATCAAAACCCTGGCATCTGTATCATCCAGTTCATTCTGAGTAGCATTAGGGAAAGCAATATCGCATTTTATGCCCCATGGCTTTTGACCAGGAAAAAACTCGCAGCCAAACTTCTCTGCATATTCCTTAATTCTTCCACGCTGCGTATTTTTAAGCTCCATAACAAAACGCAGTTTAGCTGTATCAATTCCCTCAGGATCATAGATAAAGCCTTCAGAATCCGAAAGTGTAACCACCTTCGCTCCCTCCTCAATACATTTTTCAACGGTATATTGTGCGACATTTCCTGAGCCGGAGACCACAACAGTCTTACCGTTAAGAACATCTCCGCGAGCTTTCAGCATTTCCTGCACAAAATAGACTACGCCATAACCGGTTGCTTCCGGACGAATCAAGCTCCCGCCCCATTCATTTCCCTTACCTGTTAATACACCTGTAAACTCACCTTTTATTCTTTTGTACTGACCAAATAAGAATCCAATCTCCCTGGCTCCTACGCCAATATCACCTGCTGGTACGTCGACGTCGGCACCTACGTGGCGGTATAGCTCCGTCATAAAGCTTTGGCAGAATTTCATTACTTCCGCATCTGATTTCCCCTTAGGATCGAAATCTGAACCACCTTTACCCCCACCCATAGGAAGACCGGTAAGGCTGTTTTTTAATACCTGTTCAAAAGCTAGAAACTTAAGTACACTCAGAGTTACCGAAGGATGGAAGCGCAAGCCCCCCTTATAAGGACCAATTGCACTGTTCATCTGTACCCGGAAGCCACGGTTGATTTCTACTCCACCTTTATCGTTTAACCAGGGAACCCTGAAAATAATTACCCGTTCGGGCTCTGTCATCCTCTCTAAAATCTTATTGATCTTATATTTTGGATTTTTCTCACTAAAAGGTACCACTGACTCAGCTACTTCATATACAGCCTGTAAAAACTCCGGTTCGTGGGCATTCCGGACTTTTATTTTATTCATAAACTCGTTAATCGATAAATCCATTTATTGGTTTAAATATTAAAAATGACAGGTAAAATATCTGCACATCAGATGTACGATATCATGCTTCGGAGATAATTTTAATTTGCCAAAGGGAAGGAATGAGTATCGAAACCGCTTTGTTATGATTGCTACGTCTAATTTTATTGCTCCGCTATAAAAATATGTTTTTCTCTATAAAAAACGCAAATTAAATGATGTTAATTGATAAATTTTATATGAAAACTCTAAAAACATTACAAATCATGTAATCGTAAATTGTCATCTATGCCCATCCCGGTAAGGGTTCAGATTACAGTTCCATCTTTCAAAATATAACCTTTTTCCGGAGAGAGGAGAATGCTCCAGAATTATCGCCACGCGACATGTATCTCCCGGCATTCAATCTAATCTCCTTCAAATATCCTTCAATGTCCCTTCGCTATTTGTTCGATCTCGAATGAAGGAACAATGAAGGAAGTCCGAACAAACTCCGAACAAAGTGTGCAGCAAATGTTAGGGATACCAACACATGACTACATTAACTTTTGGTTAAATCAAGTATAATATTAACCCTGGCCAATACGGTTTAAGAAGATCGACGGCTAAATATCGACGCGCAGGAGGTCGGTCCGGGGTGGTCCGCAGATAACCTTTCCAGAGGTATCGAACCGGCCCCCATGGCATGGACAATCCCAGCTTTGTTCTGCTGTATTGAAATTAACAAAGCACCCGGCATGGGTACAAACAGGGCTTAACGCCGTCACTTTACCCTTCTGATCTTTATAAACAGCCAGTTTCTGCCCCTTAAACTCAGCTATTTTTCCTTCACCGTTTTTAAGCTCCGACAACTTATCCATGTCCTCAGTGCCAAACCGGTCAGCTACAAAGTGCCAGGCTACATCTGCGTTTTCCTTCACAAATTCAGAGAACCCTGCGACAGGCTTGAGCCGGGCGGGGGCATAGAGATCGCCATAAAGGTTTTCAACACCCAATATCTGGTCACTGATAATCTTCCCTGAGATAGTTCCAAATATCATCCCGTTCCCGTTAAATCCGGTGGCTATGTAAATATTCCCTTTTGAAGCACCAAGACGCCCGATATAAGGCAAGCCGTCCACAGGGACATAATATTGTGAAGACCACCTGTACACGACTGATTCAACCTGATAATATTGACGAGCATATTTCTCCAGATTCACAAAGGCCTGCTCCGGATCATCATGCCCGGTTTTATGGTCTTCTCCGCCGACAATCAATAACCGCTCCCCATCTACCACATGCGTTCTGAAATAATGGTAAGGTTCCTGCATGTCGTAAGCCAGTCCGGTTGGGTAATTTTCGGCTTTATCTTTAAGTCTCAGCCCCAAAACATAACTTCGGTAAGGCGCACAACGAAAACTAAAAGCTGTTATTCCGGGCGGCAGATGCGTTGCATAAATCAGATGCCCGGCCTGGAAAGTATGCTCACCGGCAACGAGCTCCAAACCATTATCCAGCTCCTTATGCGCACTCACAAAACAATTTTCTATTACCGTTCCACCTAGCTGTTGAAATGCCTTTAACAATCCATTTATATATTTTAAGGGGTGAAACTGACCCTGATGTGCAAAACCTATTGCCAATTTAAAGGGCACCGGAACATCATTATTTTCGACCTCTGCCACTGCAATCCCCGCCCTTTTGGAAGCTTCCAGAATTTCCCGGAGCTGGACAGTCTCTTTTTCATTTTCAGAAAACAGGTAACCATCCTTATATTCCAGGTCACAATCTATTCCATATTCTTTGACCAGCGCGTCAATGATCGCCATGGCTTCTTTACCGGAATCAGCTACCTGTTTTGCTGCCTGCTTACCAAAGTCGCTTTCAATTTCCGGATAAGTCGCATCGAAAAAAGTGTTCAGATGCGCACTGGTTCCCCCCGTTGTACCAAAGCCAACTTTTCCGGCTTCTAATATAAGGCACTTCTTCCCCGCCTTCTGCAATAGCAACGCCGTAGTAAGTCCGGTGATACCTGCGCCGACTATGATCACGTCAAATATGCCCGTACCGGTTGACGCATACGCTGCGTCGGAAACAGAAGACACCACACTTTGCCAGGGGCTTTCTGTCTGACCGTCCCGGGGATTAATTTCTTTAGTATTTTTCATAATCCATTTTAATTTACTTGAGTATATCCTGAGAGGAACTGAAAAATCCCGTAAATACGGGACTTTCATTCGATAACCAATTATAAACGATCAGATTCAATTTAAACTACCGCACCTGTATTGGCTTCAGTGATTGCGATTTCCGTGAGCAAGAAGTCTGTATCTTTCTCTTCGGCCAAAGTAGCTGCAAGCAATCAACCATAGCTGGCAATCTCATAGTGCTTTCTGCACCTAAAATATCTCGTAACTCGTCTACGAATAGCTCCTACAGGTACGCGGTGATGGAACAACTTAAATAAAAGATGGTTTTCAAAAATGTTAATCACGAACTCGCAAAGCGGCTAAAACCTGAGCGCCTCAAATTTGTTATCACCAAAGCCAAAACATCGACAAATGAGCAATTCTGAAATGAAACAGTTAATAGAGACGGCAGCAAAATTACTGATCCGGTCAAACTTAACGCTAGCCTTTGCAGAAAGTGCAACAGCTGGAAAGGCGTCCGCAGCGTTTTCTCTGGCCTGCGATGCAGGCAGGTTCCTTCAAGGCGGCTTTGTATGTTATAATGCAAAGCTGAAAAGTGACGTATTACATGTTAAGCAAGAGATGCTGGACAAATTCAGTCCCGAATCGACCGAGGTCACCGATGCAATTACACGTGGACTGACCGGCCTGATCCCGGCAGACATCCACATCGGAATCACTGGACTTCCTTGTCCCGGTGGCAGCGAAACTCCCGAAAAACCTGTCGGCACAATGTTCATTTCTGCTATTCTTAAAGGCGAACACTGGTTTAGTGAGCGTCTGCTATTCCATGGCAGTCACGAACAAATCGTCGAACAGACGGTAATGCATGTTGCTACTAAACTAATTAATAGTCTGCATAATCCTGCTCCCGTAATCTGAAGACAAAACATATCTATTAAGAAACTAATAAAACACACACATGAGCAGTATCCAGAATATTAACCTACTCGAGCCCTGCCTGGGCACAGATAAAATCATGAAACTGGACAAAGCGGCCACCAGGCATCAGGAGCAGTCTAATACAAATTTCAATATCCGATTAGTCGGCGACAAAATTATCGAAGTCGAAACTGCCCAGGGAGAAACTAGCTCCGGAAAGTATGCGACTGAAGCGACGCTGATCAAAAGAACAGAAGATCTCTTTAGAAAGCATTTGCCTGGTTATCAAATAATTGTCAGTCCGGAAACTTTCCAGCCTTCACCTGCCAGTTTGGTCAATACCGCATGGATTGAAAAAATGATGCAGCAAAAAGGCATACGAATTAAGCAAATTGCTTTTGACACCGGCATCGATCGGGAAAGCGTATCTGAATGGGTTACAGGTAAGCGGTCCATGAGCCAGATCGTTAAAGCTTTGTTTTATTATTATCTGAGTAAATAGCCGATTTTACAATGAATGTTACAAATTAACGAACCCTGAAGTTCATCCTAAATTTTTCAATTCTATACAATATAATTTTTGAAATTACTCCGGCACAGTGATCAATTTGCAAAACAGAATCGTTGAATCACTGTTGTCAGGTACATTATTTAAGATTGGTATGCAAGAAAAAAAAATTGAGCTCAACCATTTTGAGAAACGATTCCTGGAGTGTGACACCAAATTCAACACCATATTTGATCTGACCAGTGTCGCAACTAAGATCATCCGGTCTGATCTGACCATCATCAAAGTTAATCGGGCGCTATGCGAACTTTTGGGATACCTGCCTGAGGAAATTGAAGGCACTAAAATATTGGATCATGCCTGTGAAGAGTATATTTCGCACTGGCATCATCTTCAGGAAGAACTGTGGTCAAAGCAAGTACCATTTTTTAAATTGCAAGTCTGTCTCTACCGTAAAGACCGAACGCTGGTATGGGTAAACGTAACCAGCATCTTATACGAAGACCGTGACCATACATATGGCTTTACTGTTCTGGATGACGTTACTGCAATGAAAGCTTTCCAGGATAGCCAAAAACGCTTAAATATTGCATTAAAATACTCAGGTACAGCAATTTGGGAGTTAAACCTAAAAAACCATGAAGTCTTCCGGTCACCAGATCATGATGAGATTTTCGGGTACCGCGAAAGACAGGAACACTGGACATTGGAGAATTACTACCCTCATATTTCGGCAGAATACCTGCCGGCTTTTAAATCGGCAATCCGAAATATTGAGGCAGAAGGATATATGGATGTTCAGGTAAAACTTAACAGGCCGGACGGGGCGCTCCAATGGCTCAATGTCAAAGGAAAGGCGGAATATGACCAGAACGATAAACCTGTGAAGCTAATCGGTGTGATCAATGACATTACCACCGACAAAATGATAGAAAGACATAAAGACGATTTCATTAGTATTGCCAGCCATGAGCTGAAAACCCCCGTCACCAGTTTGAAGGCCTCGCTGCAACTGCTGAATATAAAGCAGGATGGAATCTCAAAGCGCGTAAAAACTTTGATTATGCAGGCCAATAAAGGCGTGAACCGAATCTCATCTATCATAGACGATCTACTGAATGCCGGAAAGAACTACCAGGATCAGCTGGAGCTAAGAAAGACGACTTTCAACCTGTACGATCTGGCCCAGGAAATAAGCGAACAGTTTGTTTCTTCAGATACGCAATCTTTTACGCTGACCGGAAATAAAGACCTGATGATTTATGCCGATTCAGAACGTATTGGTCGCGTGCTCACCAACTTAATCGGTAATGCCGTCAAATACGCGCCTGGATCTGCAGAGTTGAAAACAGAGATCCAGGATGGACAGGCCTTTGTAAAGGTCTCTGTTACCGATAATGGACCAGGGATCGCACAAGAAAAGATTCCCTTGCTTTTTGACCGGTACTACCAGGCCGTGCACGAACAGGAGCAATATTCCGGTCTGGGACTGGGCCTCTTTATCAGTGCCAGTATCATCCGCCGGCACGAGGGTGAAATTGGTGTAGATAGCGTTCCAGGTCAGGGAAGCACTTTCTGGTTTACGCTACCTAAGTCTGGTTAAACTGTGAGTTGTTCCGGGCTCGTAAGCCCAGCCCAAATACTAAAAGAATGAAAGCATGCTTAACGCATGTTTTCATTCTTTTTACTCCCGGTAATTCTTAGAATTGAGATGATTTCATTTGCTACTTTGGAAGAAGAAGTTGGATCTTGCCCAGTTACAAATCTGCCATCAACAACAAAGAAACCATCCAATCCTTCCTCAGAAAAAACAAAATTTCCATCATTATTTTTAATTGCTTCGTCCATTGAAAAAGGAAATGTTTTGTAATATTCCATATCTCTATTTTCAAATTTGTCTGGGTAGCCTGTGATTTTTCTTCCTTTATACAATGAATTTCCAATGGCATCTTTTAAAAATGCCAGCCCCGCTGTTCCATGACATATTGATGAAATAACACCATTTCTACTGTAAATTTCCCTTGCGATCTGTTGAATCGTTGTGTCTTCAGCCACACCAAACATGGCAGCACCACCCCCACTATAGAAAATGGCCAAATAGTTACCTGCAATAATTTCAGCGGGTTTCATCGTATGCTCCAATTTGTCCATAAACGAACCATCATACAAATACTTTTTTTGAATACTGTCCGAAGAATTAATATAACCAATTGGAACAGCGCCCCCCTTTGGACTGACGAAGTCAACGGTGTATCCGGATTTTATAAATATGTCATATGGAATGACAATTTCTTCAAAATGATTGGATGCGCTTATTTTTGTATTTCCGTAAAAGCTTTGATTTGAAGTGACAAACAGGATTTTTTTCTGCGCATAAATAGTTGCCGGATCTAAACCTATTAAAACAAGCAATAAGATTATTATTTTA
This sequence comes from Pedobacter antarcticus, assembly GCF_900103515.1. Classification (NCBI taxonomy): domain Bacteria; kingdom Pseudomonadati; phylum Bacteroidota; class Sphingobacteriia; order Sphingobacteriales; family Sphingobacteriaceae; genus Pedobacter; species Pedobacter antarcticus. The sequence goes on along the minus strand of NZ_FNGZ01000001.1, from coordinate 118,606 downwards.
ATCATATAAAGGGAACTTTAGGGTCTGATTTTAAGATAAAGACGTCGTTGTTTCTATGATTTGGCTGCAGGTACTTCGACTTTTTTATGAGGAATCCGAGTGGAAATCTTATCTACAATAAGCCAGCCCCCATTGATTTTCAGGAGATTGAAATAGTCGGTAAATAACAAACTCGGCGTACTAATTTCAACTTTTGCAATGGCGATATCGTGTGAGATATCAATAAACACAATACGGCCAGACCAATTGTTGGGTTTAGTGTCGCGTTTTTTATAACCGACGAGGTACTTTGATTTAGGTACTACTGTAAATTCGTTGTCTCTGAAAAATTTCAGTTGCCAGGAGTCATGAAATGATTGCCCTACCATAACGGAGTCGCTGGTAGATTGCCCGACAATGTAAAGGTTTAACGTTTTTTGGATCGAGTTCAAATCACTTGTAGTATCATCTACCTGTGCACTTGCATTCATAAACAAAAGACAAAGTCCAATAAATAAAAACACTTTTCTCATTTTTAAAATTTTTAATTGTTAAATAATGAGTGCAAATGTGTGCTACAGAAGTCTATTAAAGGATTTGGTTTATAAACTAGAAGTCTTATTCTATAATATCAAACTCATTTAGCATACGATTTCTGATATTCTGCGGGGGTTAAACCCGTTATTTTTTTAAATGCTATGAAGAAGGTCGATTTTGAGTTAAACCCACTATCATAGCCCAAACTTTCGATTGTATAGTTCTTTTCAGTTTCCAATAGCTTCTTTGCTTTTTCAACTCTGTATTCTTTGATAAGATTAGAGAAAGATTTACCTAGTATCTCATTTACATACTGAGACAAAATATGCTTGGTTAACTTCAGTTCTTTTGCAGCTTCTTCAAGCGTGAAATTTGGGTTTAGAAAAAGCTCCTTCTCCACTATTATTGATAGTTTTTGTTCAATTATAGTTATCGTTTTTTGATCAATCTCCTTGTTTTTATACTTCTCTTTTTCCAGAAAAAAATCAACTCCACTGCTGTTCCTGAAAATTAAAAGCAAAACAATTATGTATAAAACGAATGTAAATGATAAAGCTCCGGCTATATATGAGGTATAAGCTGAGGTTGTATAGGCCAGCCATATAAATGCAACCCCCAGGTAGATACTCATTAACCAGATATCTATTTTTCTCAAACTTTCTCTCTCCTTGAATTTTTGAATAATAGGCTGCAGGTATTTTAAGGACAAAACAATGTAAATGAACCATTGAGCAGAGATTGCTTTTATAATCCATTTACTCCACATTATACGATTTTCAACGTAAGGATAAAAAAAACCTAAAAGTGTTATTACCGCCACATAAGGTATTACATGCTTTGCCCAGTTTGGCTTTTCATCTTCCGCGTATGATTCCAGATATAAAAAAAGAAATGGACCAATCAGAACGCATGCAGAAAGTCCAACCTGAATGAAAATATTCGATAAGTGAGGATTGAAATAGAAAAATACCGATTTAATAATTCTAATGCTCAAAACCAGCAATAGTAACGATAAAAAATAGTTGGTGAAGATTTTCTTTTTTGCATATACTGCAAAGTATAATGACAGTAAGAAACCATTAAAAGCTCCTAAGACACTAAAAAAGAAAAGCAATTGATTTGACTCTGCCATTATTTTATTAAAATTATCACTCGTCTACCTATCAATTACCATCGTAAAACACCTTTGATAACCAACTGTCCGAATAACAAATATTGTTTTTTTATTCGGTCAATTCTGAATTGTCTCATAAAAAATATGTACTGATATCATGTGGCTTTACGCCGAGAACTTGCTCAAGACAGGGAAAATATCATAGCAACCTAGCTGGGAGTTAAAAGCAAAATTAAAGCTACTATCTACAAGTCTAAAGGATGTAAGTCACTCTTTAAAAGTAATGTTTATTCAATGCATTTTCCTTCCAACAAATCGAATAACGCTTCCTGTGCCATTGTGGTAAAGGCCTTCGTTTAATTCAATTTCTTTTTCGATCAATTCTATTATTTCATAGTTTTTAAAATCTGATCTAATTTCATCAATGGAGAATAAGGACTCTACATCCTTTGGACCGCCGACAGCTTCATTATTTGAGACATAATCAATATGATTTTTGCTAAATGCTTCAAAAATTATCATACCTCCCATTTTTAAATGACGGTCAAGTCTTTGATGATATATTGATTTAATTGCTGCCGGAAAGTGGGCATATATAAGTGCAATAACATCAAACTCTTCGTCTGCATATTTTAATTCCTGAAGCTCGCCAACTTTGTAATCAATAGATATATTATTACTTTTTGCGAGCTCCATCGCTTTCATTTTCCCCTCAATGCTAATGTCAAAGGCTGAAACTTCCCAGCCAAGTTTTGCAGCAAATACTGCGTTACGTCCTTCACCTTCAGCTGGCAAAAGAATAGACCCAGGATTAAGCTGCTCAATTTGTTCTTTAAAATAGGAATTAGGTGTTTTACCATACGCAAAGTCCTTGGCGCTGTATCTTTTATTCCATCTGTTAGTCCACGATTCTTCCATTATATGATTTTTTTTGTCGCTTAAACTTATACCTCAGGTTAAATACCATCGGCTATAAACTCAAAACTGGATTCTCTTAAAAGCTAATGTTATGAGTATTTTTTATTTCTGCCATCACAAAAGTGCTATGCGTGCTTCCTATACTTTCAACGGAACCGAGTTTATTGAAAACAAAATCCTGATAATGTTTCATATCCCTCGCGTATACTTTGAGTATAAAATCATAATCTCCTGAAATGTTGTGGCACTCAACAACCTCATCAATATCCATAATATCAGCCACAAACTTGTGGCCTATTTTCTTATCATGTTGTTTAAGCTTGATATTACAAAAAACAATGAAACCCTGGTTGAATTTCTCCGCATCCAGAATTGCGATATATTTTTTAATGTATCCGTTGCCCTCCAGTCTCTTCATCCGCTCAAAAACCGGCGACGGAGAAAGGTTTACAAGGGCTGCAAGTTCTTTATTGGTGTGTTTTGCATTGTTAGCTAATATCTTCATTAACAGCAAATCAGTTTCATCTAATTCATTCATAGAATAATCTCCTTAAGACGCAGTAAAAGTAATACATTAACAGCGTTATAAACTTGAAAATATTAAAAAACAGGACGTTTTATCTGAATATTTATATAAGTAAGGTTTTATAATCTTCGAATGTATCTTTGTTGAAGTTTAAAGCTGATTTGTATAATTAGAGTTCTTTACATATTTCAACAATTGGAAAAGGTTTTACTTAGCTGTGAATTAAAAGGGAATCGTGTGTAAATCACGTACTGTCGCGCAACTGTAAGTAACATATGAAGGTTTTTATCCAAGAGCTCCACTGCGTAATAGCGGGAAGGACGATAAAAGCTGTTACAAGTCAGGATACCTGCCTGTTCTATATTGACGATGCTTTCGCGATTGAAGCTTAAAGTCAGATTGATACATATACAACAGGTAAAACCTTATAGGTTAGCTATGCCTGCCTAGATCTGTATTTTTCTTTCTTAACCTTCTTTTATACAGGCATCCTGAAGTCAGGAAGGACTTTTTACAATGATTATTAACCATTTAAAAAGTTGAAAGAAATGTTAACACAAAACCTCGGCTACCCTAGAATCGGGAGCCAAAGACAACTGAAAAAAGCCTGTGAGCAATATTGGGCAGGTAAAATCGACCTTACAGAATTAAATAAGGTAGCCCGTACCATCAAAGAACAAAACTGGCAAACCCAGCTTGATGCGGGCATCGATTTGATCCCTTGCAACGACTTCAGCTACTACGATCAGGTATTAGATACCAGTTTGTTATTGGGAGTAATTCCCGGGCGTTATTCACCTGTACTCTCGCAGGTAAAAGCTAATCATGAAATTGATCTTTATTTCGCAATGGCGCGTGGTTATCAGAAAGATGGCCTGGACATTACCGCAATGGAGATGACTAAATGGCTGGATACCAACTACCACTATATCGTACCTGAATTTACTGCTAACCAGGAATTCAAGATCTTTAATGAAAATATCTTTAGTGAATACAACAACGCAAAACAACAGCTTGGAGATAAGGCGAAACCTGTTCTTCTTGGGCCGGTAAGTTATTTGTTGCTTGGCAAAGAAAAAGAACAGGGATTTGAGCGCATTGATCTGATCAAAAAATTGGTACCGGTATATGTGGAAATCATTAACCGCTTAAGACTTCAGGGCGCCAAATGGATCCAGTTAGACGAGCCGTGCCTGGCATTGGATCTGTCAAAGAAAGAAAAAGAAGCTTTTGATTATGCTTATCGTCTTATCTCACGTAGCGCAAGTGGTGTTAAAATTCTGGTAACTACTTATTTTGAAGCTTTACTAGACAATACAGAGCTTGCGGTAAACCTTCCGGTAGCGGCATTACATATTGACCTGGTTCGTGCTCCTGAGCAACTGGAAGAAGTACTTTCACTGATCCCGGATACACTGCAACTTTCTCTGGGTGTAATAGACGGTCGTAACGTCTGGAAAAACGACTATGAAAAATCTCTCGCTTTAATCAATAAAGCCGTGGAAAAATTGGGTTCTGACAGGGTAATCATCGCTCCGTCCTGCTCATTGCTGCACAGCCCGATCGACTTGGATCTGGAAACAGCCATTGATCCGGAGATCAAAAACTGGATGGCATTTGCCAAACAAAAATTGAATGAAGTAAGTGAAATCCGTCAGATTGTGGAAGGCAATACAGCTTTACTGGAAACTAACAAGGCAGCTATACAAAGCAGACGTACTTCACAAAAGGTACATAAACAAGCAGTGAAGGATCGTATTGCGGCAATCACTGAGGCAGATGCGACACGTCAAAGTGCTTTCCCTATACGTCAGCGTTTACACCATGAACGTTTCAATTTTCCAGCATTCCCGACCACAACAATCGGTTCATTCCCACAGACTGATGACATCCGTCAATTGCGTGCAAAATTCAAAAAAGGTGACTTGAGCCTGGAAGAATACGAAAAGGCAATAGAGCAGGCAACTATCGAAGCAATCCGCTGGCAGGAAGAAATTGGCCTGGACGTACTCGTACACGGTGAATTTGAGCGTAATGACATGGTGGAATATTTCGGTGAGCAGTTGGATGGTTTCCTATTCACGAAAAATGGTTGGGTACAGAGTTATGGAAGCCGTTGTGTAAAACCTCCGGTTATTTATGGTGATGTGAGCCGTCCAAAGGATATGACGGTACGCTGGAGCACTTTTGCCGCAGCACAAACCAACAAACCTATGAAAGGTATGCTAACCGGTCCGGTAACCATTTTACAATGGTCATTCGTACGTGATGATCAGGGACGCGATATTACCACCAACCAGATTGCTTTTGCTATCCGTGATGAAGTTCTGGCACTTGAAGAAGCTGGAATAAGCATCGTACAGATAGATGAAGCTGCTATCCGTGAAGGTTTACCATTAAGAAAAGCGAAACATCCGCACTATCTTGATTGGGCAGTTAATGCTTTTAGAATTACGGCAAGTGGAGTAAAAGATGAAACCCAGATACATACGCACATGTGCTACAGCGAGTTCAACAATATTATTGAACATATTGCGGCTATGGATGCGGACGTAATCACGATTGAAACTTCGAGATCACAGATGGAACTATTAGAGGCCTTTGCCAATTTTGAGTATCCAAATGAAATCGGCCCCGGAGTATACGATATTCACTCACCAAGGGTGCCGAGTACAGAAGAAATGACCGCACTACTGGAAAAAGCAGCGAATCTCCTTCCTGCACGTAATCTCTGGGTAAATCCAGACTGTGGTTTGAAAACCCGTAAATGGCCGGAAACTAAAGCCGCTTTAATAAACTTAGTCGCCGCAGCAAAACAAGCCCGCGAGCTAATCAGTGTAGAAAGCATTCTTTAAAATTAAAAGCACCATGGTTTTGCCGTGGTGCTTTTTAATATGATCGTATATTAAAAATTCAATGGAGAGAGACGAAGTTATATTTAAGCTAATCGCGGAAGAACAGCATCCCCGGGAAACAACTGAACAGCGACCAAACCATGCACGGATATTGTCATTAGGTGAATCTTTCCATAATAACTTGGCTGGAAATAGATTGCAATCGCCTGAAAATTTCTCCCTGTCAAATTATGAAGATGATGATGACGATTCTGGATTCTGCTGCCCCTGCTGTTTACCACGTTAATAACAATCTGAAATTGAGTTTTAGCCTGTTATTCAGTTCCCACTACATTATTTCCTATCTCGCAGTTTTTTTCAATTAACAGTCTCAGGAATAACTTTAGCTGCCTCTTTTCCAAACTTTTTGAGTGTTACAAAATGTGAGCGCAATGCGGAAAAGAAAGTTTTGTTTTCAATATAAGGCAAATTGAACTCTAATGCTGTCTGCTTCACAATAAGCGAAATTTCACCGTAATGTATATGGCAGACTTTAGGAAACAAATGATGCTCAATCTGACGGTTTAATCCACCAAGGAAAAATGCGGCAACCTTATTCTGGGTTGCGAAATTTGCAGTCGTCCGCATTTGGTGCTCAGCCCAGGCTTCTTCCATGCAATTGCTATCATTAGGCAAAGGAAAGCTTGTTCCTTCTACGACATGCGCAAGCTGAAATACCAGTCCCATGGTTAAACCTTCGGTAATGTGTAAAACCAGAAAGCCAATAACAAACTGCCACCAGCTAACATCCAGTACTAGTAACGGCAGTACAATAAACAGGAAATAGTATAACGCTTTATAAAAAAATAAGTTGAAATACTCCAGCTTAGGGTGTCTGTTTTGATGGGCACCAATCGTCTTTTGGAAGAATTTCACGTAATCTTTTCGAAAGACCCATGACAGAGATGCAAGGCTGTAAAGTGGAAAAGCATACCAATGCTGAAACCTTTGTATAGCGTTCACCTCATCTTCCTCTGCGATCCGAATCAAACCTGGAGCCACTTCTATGTCTTCATCATGTCCAGGAATATTTGTATAAGTATGATGTACGACATTATGCGTTATGCTCCATACATACGGATTAGCACCAATCAGATTGAAAATGAATCCAAACAACTTGTTCACGTTCTTATTTCCCGAAAGTGCACCATGAATTGCATCATGACAAACATTAAAGCCGACAAAAGCACTAAACATACCAAGCGCCCCTGCAAGTGGCAAAAGCAGCCAGGTGGGTGTTATCCCGGAAAGTATAACGATGTAAAGCCCGGCGAAACCGGTTAAGAAAAACACAGTCTTTCCCCACATGTGAGCATTTGCATTTCGGCTCAATTCATGTTGGTTAAAAAACTGTTCTACCCGGGCTCTGATAGTTGCATAGAAATGCGGACCGGAAGCCGATGAAAATTTTACTTTTTGTGACATATGATCATGTTTGATCTACTTTACGCGAACAAACAGATGTGCCAGAATCGGGTGTTGGAATAAAAAGAAGGGTTATAATTCCGGCAATTTACCAGATTTTTCACTGTTATAACGCATTGTTGGTCTAGATATTATAAATTCTGCTTCTCCGCCTGCACTTACCACTACTAATACTATTCAGAATAAAGTCTTTCAAATTTTTCAATTGGTATGATCAGTATAATCGTTGCTTCTTCTTTTTTTAGAATTTTTTATTACTACTTTAGACCTGAATCCATTCAGTTGACGGAATCAAAATATCAACCAATATAAACCGATAACTCCAAAATCACCGGAACAATTACACATGAATAATACAGTAAACTACTGTGGAAAAGGTTTTACATACCTACTAGGTATACTTCTCTTCACAAGCTGCCAAACAGCACCTCAGGACACGGCTTCAAATAATGCTACAGATAGCGCAGCAAAAGAACTTGTATTGCCAGATGGCTTTTCTGCCAGCGTTGTTGCAGATTCGCTAGGTGCTTTACGCCATCTCGCCGTTAACAAAAACGGGGATATTTATGTAAAGCTAAGTAAACTGAAAAATGGAAATGGAATCCTTTTTTTAAGTGATACAGACAAGGATGGAAAAATGGACAAAACTATGGGATTTACCAACTATCCGGGTACCGGCATCCGCATACAGGATAATAAATTGTATTCATCTTCCAATAGCGGCGTCTATAGGTATCAACTAAACGCGCAGGGGCAAGTGATAGACACTGCTAAGGCAGAAGTATTGGTCGAGGGCCTGGTGGACAAAGGGAGGGACAATGCAAAAAGCATAGCGCTTGACGATGAAAATAATCTATACGTTGCCATTGGTTCTTATGATGAGACTTGCACTGATGCTGCAGGCAATGGCCTAACCAACTGTAAATTGCTCGACTCAGTAGGTGGCATCTGGCAATTCAGTACAAATAAACTCAATCAAAGCTATTCTAATTCGCTTCATTACGCAAAAGGATTAAAAAATGTGGTAGGACTGGATTGGAACAACGTTACAAAATCACTTTTTGTAGCTCCACATGGACGTGGTGGACTGAAGGAAAAATTCCCTAAACTATATACCCAGGAACAAGAAAAAACACTACCTGCAGAAACGCTATATGAACTTAGTAAGGGTTCCGATGCCGGTTGGCCTTATGTTTACTACGATCCATTTCTGCATAAAAATATTGTAGCGCCTGAATATGGCGGCGATGGTAAAAAATCTATTGACAACAAGTACCTCGCTCCTGTTGCAGATTTCCCTGCACACCTTGCGCCTAACGACATGTTGTTTTATACCGGCAATATGTTTCCGGAGAAATATAAAAACGGAGCCTTTATCGTTTTTCACGGTCAATCACAGTCATTGAACAAGGGTTACTTAGTGGCTTTTGTACCATTTCTAAATGGAAAGCCATCCGGACCATGGGAAATATTCGCTGATAATTTTGCAGGGGTAGATTTTGCCAATCCTAAAGGTCCTTATAAGCACCGTCCTATGGGCATCGCACAAGGACATGATGGCGCATTATATGTGGCTGATGATCTGAAAGGCACTATCTTTAAGATTACTTATCAAGGAGATAAAAAATAAAGTTAATAAAGCCTTGTAATGATCAGTTTGATAAAGGTATAGTTTATGTGAATTGCGCTTATTTCCCCATTTTGCTGAATATCAATTTCATAGTTTCAGGATCAATAGAATTCATATCTACCAATTTTAATGATTTAACCATTTTCAAAGTTCCTGTTTTGTATAACTTGAAGTGAGCAGTTTCCAGATGTGATAGATAAGCCTGCTTATTGGCGTAGATTTCGATAATCCTGATCTGGTTCGGATTTTCAATAACGTACATCGGAAAAATTGCAATAACCCCAGGTTCAACTTTCACAGATGCCGCGGCTTCTTCTTTCAAAATGGTATTGTAAGCTTCCAAATATTCAGGAATAATCTCTATTTCAGAAATACGCACCAACATATCTGATGCAGCGATAGGATGCTCAGGCCTTGACAACACTTTTCTCAAAGTATTTGCCTGCGTAATATTGATTGTTTTCTGGATTAAATCAGCGACTTCAGCCAATTGATCTTCGGTGATCCCTGTATTGATTCCCATACCAACATGGGATTTCAACTGTGCTTCAACACCAGTCATTGCAGTTAATGCAGCAATGGTAACCAATTCCCGTTGTTTGAAATTCAATACATCACTTTCAAAAATATCTGCAAACAGGTGTTCTTTTAGAAAAGCGTCTATTCTTGGAGCAAACTCTCCGAAACCTGGTGCAGGTTTGACTTGAGTAGATTTAGTTAATATTTCCAGAACTTTTCTACCTTCTTCGTACTTGTCGTTATTGCTATCCGGAACCTTACCAGCAATTCCTTGTTTATCGATGATGCCTTTCGTTTTCCGGTCGGACAAAACATTCATAAAAGTATTGATTCCATTAAGGCTTCTAGGAAAACCACAATACGCATATAGTTGAACCAATAGCTCTTTGATCTCGTTAACCTTTAACCCGGAATCCATCCCCACATTCAATTGAGCCGTTAGCTGTTCTAGATCTCCAACTGCTGTTAGTGCAGAAATACGGACCAAACTTTTTTCCTGGTCATTTAAAAAAGTTGGTACATCCGTTTTATTTTGGGCATTCATTACAGTTGCATTTAAGATCAAACAAAATATGAGGAAGCACTTTATAAACTTATTCATCAGCTCTATTTTTTATTTACTACCGGATTATCTATGATTCAAATTTCGCTAATATTGTTTGCATAGCATGTAGACAGGTTACTGATTTATTTACCATTTTCACTGATATTGCTTTAAAACTGATATTCAACGGCTTGGCTTAACAGTATAAAAAGGCTTTAGTATTTCATCGGGATTACGCTTACTATCTTATCCATTTAAAAAGGATCGATAGGGGCATCATGGCAAATGTTAAGCAGATAATAATTGAAAATAGCCATCCGGAATTCCTAATCATATAATTATATTTCTTGTGATTCAAACCAAGACTCTGGAAGGCACTAGAGAAGCCATGCAACAGGTGATAGAACAGGGACGCTATCCCCAATAGATATATCACAACCTCAAGAGGATTACTGAATTTTTGCAACATCATTATATATAATGGCAGCTCTTCACCATACAGAAATTGATTCGTACGGTTAGGTATCCAGAAATTAGACGTATGTAGTATCAGGAACATCAAAATCAACGTCCCTAATAAAGTCATACTCTTGCTATACCATGCGACCTTCGGTAGAGACTTCACCATAGCATAACGTACCGGACGAGCTGCGCTATTAGACCGCCAAAGTAAAAGGGACTGGATAATGTGTAACAGTATTCCAGCCACCAACCCAATCTCAATTGTCCTGACTAATGGGTTAGTTCCCATGAAATGAGCTGCCTTATTGAATGTCGCTCCCCCATCATTATAGAAAATAAGCGCATTGATCCCAGCGTGAACAATTAAAAAACTGATCAGGAAAAATCCTGTCAATCCCATTGTCATTTTTTTCCCAATAGAGCTTCTAAATGTTTTGAAAAACCATTTCATAATATGTTTTTTATAAGTGTTTATTCCAGACCACAATAAAGTGATGGATTTTCATGGCCATTTTCTTTGAAATAACCACAGTGTAACCAAACGCTACTTTTCCTCGCAAACTTCAGGAACAAATGCGAGCCATATAAAGCAAATACTTTCAAGTTGGTTGTAGACCTCGCAGATTTTATCTTCGAGTTCGGCCCGGCCAATTAAATATAGCTCGTGGTTAAGCAAATTATCGGTCATGATCACGTAATCGACACTATTGATAGAATTCTTAAGTAATTGGTGTGCCTCAATAACAGATGTCCCATATAATTTTATGAAATTTCCAACTCGGTATTCAGAAATGGGACCATAATGAGCAATCAATTTTAAACCGAGATTAATTTCTATTCTGGTTTCCCCTGACAATCGTAAGATCTCCGCACCGAATCGTTTCTGCATAATATTGAATTGTGAGATAACCTCTGTACGAGAAAACCTTTTGCCCATTTTATAAAAAAGAATGGCGTCACCTTCTATTTCTGAAACTTTCAGACCAAGGATATTGCAGTCCAGTAAGACCGTCAGCAATCTGGAAATCACATAACTGCCAGTATTCATATCCGTGTCATGTACAAATCTGGTAAAGCCGCTGATATCAGGAATAAGCAAATTGCCCTCATTCAGATTGGCAAAATCAAATGTTGGATTGATACTGGCTGGCGAACTTTCGAATTGCTGATTTTTCATGAGCAGTTTGTTAATGGCATGTTTCTCTGATTTATCCATTTCACAAAAACATCCCAAAAATCAGTTATTACCTTTTGGGTAGCTTGATCGGTCAAAATGCCTGATTCGTTAAATTTGTCGATGACGTCGCACAAGTAGAAGTCGGGTTTATAAAATACCTCCATGTGAAACTGTTCAAGGGCTACCTTAAGCTGTCTAACTCCACCAAAAGCATTTAAATTATAAGGAGTGCAACCAAAGATGGATACCGGTTTTCCCGCCCATTTATTGTTACCATTTGGTTCTAGACCCAAATCAAGGGCATTCCTCAGGGCTGGTGAATAAGATCGCTTATATTCAGCGGTAGCAATGATAAAGGCAGTTGCAGTTTCAATTTTGCTGTAAAACTCTTTCAAACTTGAAGATAAAGTAAATTCAAAATCCTCTCTGATATAGGGCAACTTACTAATGTCTAAAATTTTACATTCGATAGATTTGGGTGCGTGGAATTTCAGGGCTTTTACAAGTTTCATAGTATAAGACCCTGAATCTAAACTACCAGTAACTACTACAATGGTTATCATAGTGAAATATTAAAATTATAAGACAAATAAATTAGACTAATTGAAATCTGGTTCAGCTACTTGTGTTTGATGCTTTATATACACACCCAATAAAAAATAACTCAGGAAAGGAATATTCCCTCCCCGAGTTATAGTATATTTATCTATTTCCAACCTCCACCCAGAGATCTGTATAAGTTTGATACTGCGTTAAGTTCTGCCCTCTTCAATGAAGCCAATTCCAATTCTCCCTGCAAAACATTGCCTTGTGCAATGATGACTTCAAGGTAATTAGCCAATCCATTTTTAAATAATAGTGATGCATTTGAAGTCGCGTTTTTTAACGTATTCACGCGTTCAGCTGCGATTGTACGCTGCAGCTTTAATTTTTCAATGCTAACCAGAGCATCAGAAATCTCTCCCACAGCATTCAAAACTGATTGTTTGAATACCAGAACAGACTGTGCTCGTTCAATTTTCGCAATCTCATACTGGGATCTCAGGCGGTTTCGGTTTAATATTGGCTGAGCAATACTTCCTGAAACTAAACCAAACAGTGATGCCGGCACATTAAACCAATCACTGGCCTTAAAAGCGTTAATTCCTCCTGATGCCGTAATCCTTAAAGACGGGTATAAATTAGCTTTACTAATACCTACATTAGCATTTGAAATAGTTAATGTTAGTTCAGCCGCCCTGACATCAGGCCTACGACCAACGATCACGGAGGGTATACCTGTCGGCAAATTACTTCCTATACTGATCTTCAGAAGTTTTTCATTTCTTTCAATCTTGTCGGGCAATTGACCGGTAAGGACTTTCAACGCATTTTCCTGTATTGTGATGTTCTGCTCAAACTGGGGAATCAGCTGAGCTGCAGCCTGCCTTTGCGCTTCTGTTTGCTGTACTGCTAGTGAGGTTACCTGACCGGCCTGGTACTGTAATTTTATTATACTAAGCGTACTATCATTTAATTTGACGTTTCTTTGCGCAATGTCCAATTGAGCATCCAGCATTAATAGATTGTAATAACCCTGAGAGATACCGGCAATCAGATCAGTCTGTATTAGCTTTCTAGCCTCTTCAGTTTGCAGGTAAGAGGCTAATGCACTCTTTTTTTGGTTACGAATCTTACCCCAAATATCTGCTTCCCAAGAGAGTGAAAGATTCGCAGAATAATCCTCAACATGAGGGGATGCAAGTCCAAATTGTTTAATGCTTAACCCTGTGATGCTATTATCAGAAGGCCTACTGGAACTAGCTGCACTATTAAAAGTAATTTCAGGAACGTTGTTCCATTTAACCTGTTTTAACATAACTTGAGATAATTCTATCTTTTTTAATGCAATTTGCATATCGTAATTATTTATCAAGGCACTGTCAATCAGGTTCTGAAGGATTTTATCCGTATAAAAATCATTCCACCGTAGTTCACTAATGCTAGTTGTATCACCTTGCAATGTGTCATTCCGAAAAAAACCTGGAACCAGAAGTGGTGGTTTTTGTATATCCTTGGAAACCTTACATCCGCCCAATGAAATCAGCAGTAGTGTACTAAATCTTATAATATTTTTTTTCATTTTCTGTTTTAATTTACTGCGTAAGCAGCTCTAATTAGAAGGATTCCTAAAATCTACTCAGTTACTGGAGCTAGAGTTTCTTCCTGATGTTTTTTATGCTTTTCAGCCTTTATGTCAACGATAATTGTACCCGTAATTTTTTCATGTAAGTTCTGGAATATGACAAAAAGAACCGGGATAATGAATACTCCAAGAAGTACTCCACTGAGCATTCCACCAACCGCTGAAATGCTAATAGAATGGTTTCCCTGTGCAGAAGGCCCTGTAGCGATGATCATTGGGAGTAATCCAACAACGAAAGCTAGCGACGTCATTATTATGGGGCGAAGACGTAGCTTTGAAGCCTCCAATGCAGCTGCTAGTATAGACAGCCCTTTGTTTCTACGCTGAACGGCAAATTCTATAATAAGGATGGCATTTTTAGCCAATAATCCGATCAACATGATTAGGGAGACCTGAACATATATATTGTTTTCAATTCCCGTAATTCCGAGCGCAAGAAATACCCCTAACACACCAACGGGGATAGACAGCAAAACTGCAAAAGGTAAAATATAGCTCTCATATTGAGCAGAAAGGATAAAGTAAACGAATACGAGACTCATGATAAAAATAATAGCAGATTGTCCCCCAGACGAAAGTTCTTCCCTGGTTTGCCCCGAGAATTCAAAGGAGTAACCTTGTGGCAATTCCTTAGCTGCCAAATTTTGAATCGCTTTTATTGCGTCCCCGGTGCTATATCCCGGCTTAGGAATCACATTAAGACCTATCGAACTGAACAAGTTATAACGTGACGCTGTTTCTGAACCATACACCCTTGTCAGTTTCGCCAGGGTATTTATAGGTACCATATCACCGCTCTTATTCTTAACATATATTCTATTCATCGCCGAAGGGTCAGCCCTATCGGCAGTATCTGCCTGTACCAGTACCCGGTAATATTTTCCGAATCTATTGAAATCGGAGGCCTGTGCAGTTCCAAAATAAGCCTGCATTGTTTGCAGGATATCTTTTACATTTACGCCTAATTGAGATGCTTTATCATGATCAATTTCCAATTCCAATTGCGGATAGTCAGCCTTAAATGATGTAAAAGCGAATGCAATTTCCTTTTGCTGCATCAATTTACCGATGAAATCTTGTGAAATCCTACTAAATTTATCCAGTTTGCCCCCTGTTTTATCCTGTAATACTACGTCCAAGGCATCGACATTACTGAAACCAGGAACAGTCGGGAAGGTAAAAACAAAAAAGCTACCCCCTTTTATTTCATTAAGTGTGCCTCGGATGACATCCATAACTCCGTTTAGGTCTTTTACTTCTCCTCGTTCTGCCGTAGGTTTTAAAATGACAAAACATACTGCCTGAGATGGACTATTAGAGGAAGTTAAAATGCTGTACCCGGAGATGGCATCGGTGAATGCCACTGCTTGAAGTTCACGCAGTTTTTTATCTGCTACCTGCATTAAATTAATGGTTCGGTCCAAGGAAGTACCTGATGGGGTATTTATTGCAATAGCAATGAAGCCCTGATCTTCAGCAGGAATAAATCCGGTTGGTGTTCTGTTTACCATCCAAACCGTACTTAACACGACAAGCAACAAACCTAACATACTCACCCACTTGTGGCGAATTAAGAATTGTAATGCTTTAACATACCTTTGAGTCATAGAGTTGAAACTGTGGTTGAAACCTATAAAGAATCGCTTTGTAAAGCCCTTCTTAGTTTCTTCCCCCTCAACATGCTCACTCTTCAAGAATAAGGCGGCGAGTGCGGGGCTTAATGTCAATGCATTGACAGCAGAAATAATAATCGCAGTTGCCATAGTAAATGCGAACTGTCGATAGAAGACTCCAGTCGATCCTTCCAGGAAACCTACTGGTAAGAATACTGCGGACATAACCAGGGTTATGGAAATAATGGCGCCCGTAATCTCATGCATTGCTTCTATAGTTGCCTGCTTTGCAGCAAGCTTCTTATGCTCCATTTTTGCATGGACGGCCTCGACAACGACAATGGCGTCATCAACCACAATCCCAATGGCCAGAATCATGGCGAACAATGTCAATAAATTAATTGAAAACCCAAATAAATGCATGAAAAAGAAAGTACCAATGATCGCCACAGGAACCGCAATAGCAGGGATTAAGGTAGACCTAAAATCCTGCAAGAAAATAAACACAACAATGAACACCAAAATGAAGGCCTCAATTAGCGTATGTATTACCTGTTCAATGGATTGATCAAGGGAATCCTTTGTATTGTAAAATATAGAATGTTTTACACCTTTTGGAAAGTCTTTAGCTGCTTTCTCCATAAGCTCAGCAATGGCAATTTGAATATCGTTAGCGTTAGATCCGGCGAGCTGGATTACACCAATTGCCACTCCTTTCTTACCACTTAATTGCGTTAAACTATTATACGTGTACGCTCCAAACTCAACCCTTGCTACATCTTTCAAACGTAATACGGAACCGTCAGTATTTGAACGGATGGCTATATTTTCATAATCTCCAGCATTCGTGAATTTCCCCTTATACTTAATTACATATTCAAATACCACTTTATTGCCCTCGCCAAAACGTCCAGGTGCGGCTTCTAAACTTTTGTCCTGTATCGCGGCCATAACTTCATTAGGAGTAACCTTATAATTTTCCATCTGTGAAGGATTAAGCCAAACACGCATAGAGTAATCTTTATTTCCTCCAAAAATCATAGCAGATCCAACACCCGGAATTCTTTTAATTTCAGGGAGTATATTGATCTTAGCATAATTGGCTATAAACACCGGGTCGTATTTCTTCTCATCTTCAGTGTACAAACCGAGCACCATGATCAGACTATTTTGCTGTTTTACGGTGGTAATACCTTGTTGCACAACTTCTGCCGGTAACTGGCTAGTAGCTTGAGCGACCCGATTCTGAACATTTACTGCGGCCAGGTCAGGACTGGTTCCTAGTTTGAAATAAATAGTTATCGCCAGTGACCCGTCATTACTTGCAGTTGAAGTCATGTAGGTCATATCCTCCACACCGTTTATTGATTCTTCCAATGAAGGAGCTACTGACCTTAAGACCGTTTCTGCATTCGCTCCCGGATAATTTGCTGTTACCAATACTGCGGGTGGGGCGATATCTGGAAACTGTTGTAGCGGTAAATTGTAGAGTCCGATCAAGCCTAAGACCACCAATAAAATGGAGATGACAGTGGCTAGTACAGGTCTTTCTATGAATTTCTTTAACATGATTTTTTATATAATTAATAATTATTTTTTCGCAACTGCTATATTTACAGCTACCGGTTGTGGATTGATTATTGCCCCTTCTTGCAGATTACCAAAACCACTCAGGATGATCTTCTCACCCCTTTCCACCCCAGTTCTTACCAAATAATTGTCGCCGCTTTTGCAAATAATGGTTATGGGTTTTATTGAAACTTTGTTGCTGTCACCGACAGAATACACGAATACCTTGTCCTGAACTTCGACAGTAGCTTCTTGTGGCACAATCATTACATCGTGGTGTTGCAGACTTAATCTTAATTTTCCGGTATTACCTGAACGCAGCAGCCCATCTGCATTAGGAAAAATCGCACGTAAAGTGATTGCACCGGTAGAGCTGTCAAACTGACCATTAATCATATCGATTCTCCCTTTGCTTGAATATTCAGAATTATCGGGTAATAAAAGGGATACTTCGGGAAGCTTCGACAGCTTTTCCGCAAGTGTTTCGCCAGGATATTGGTTCTTAAAACTCACGAAATCCCGCTCTCCCAGAGCAAAATAGACATGGACTTCGTGAACATCGGACAGTTCTGTAAGTGGTTCTTGATCATTTGGCCCGACCAAACTTCCTTGTTTTTTCCTTAAGCGGCTTATATACCCACTTGTCGGTGCTTTTATAAGAGTATATGCCAGGTTTATCTGCGCTGTACTAACATTTGCCTTTGCCTGATCGACATTTGCTTTTGCCACCTGATAGGCTGCATTTGCGGATTTCAACTGGTAGTCAGAAACCACATTATTTTCAACTAACGGCCTTAGCTTCTCAACCTCCAGACGTGCATTATTTAATGTGCTTTCTGTTGCATGCTGGCTCGCTAATGCATTATTCAAAGCGGCACGGAATGGTTGTTCATTGATTTTGTAGATTGCTTGCCCGGCTTTTACGAAAGCCCCCTCATCCACAAATATCTTATCTAGTGTACCGCTAACTTGTGGACGGATTTCAATATTGACCTTGCCTTGTATTGATGCAGGATAATCCTGATACGTGGTCTGTGTTTCTGAAATAAGACTCGTTATAGGCAACGTCGGGGCCGGAGTAGTCTCTGCCTGTTCTGGCTTGGATGAACAGCCAGCAATAACAACTGTAATAACAGCGAAAAAGAGTGGTTTCATTGAATTATATTTAAGATTTAAATTGTGTAATCATGTTTGGGAAATTTCAATTTTTACGACACATTTGGATCAGGAGGCGCGGACGCATCACTTCTAACTGAATTACAGCTTATTAAGTCCGCACTAACCGGATTTAAACCGGACATAGCAATTCCTTGTAACACTTGTAAGTATTACCGATTGGGCAGCTAAAGAGAAATAGTATTATTTAGAGAGAATGACAGCTATTTTCTACCATTATTGGCAGTTCTAACCCTTTTTTCAGGAAGGTTAACATATAAAATAGTAACAACGCAAAACGCGCGAATAGTTATAGTAATGTAGAAAAGTACCTCCATAAAATTTAGGATTATAGGACTGTTTGCAATAAACAATTATGATGGTGATCCAATTTTAATTGGCTTTGTTTTCATGAGCTAAATTCCCATGAAGTTCGGGAGGTAGAAATCGAGTAACCCATCATTGGGTAATTCAAAAGAAGTTATACGAATGATATAACGTTAAGACTGGGAAAGCAGAGCAGATTTTTATTCAGGTCAGCTTTTGAAAACATTGTTCTCAAACCAAACCTCAGATCTTTCTATTAATTTAGAGTTTGACTCTTTTTTAATAGTTTCATATAGCCATTGAAGATTTTTTGCTTTTAGTGACTCCTTTATCTTGTTTTCCGTTTCTATCATGACCTGATGGATGGCACAGAAATCCCCCTTAGCCCAAGGTAAATCACCCCGATCCACGAGTATGCACCGCTCTCTGATACCGTTACATTGAAAAAAAGATATTTCTCCTTCGACTGCCAGTACTATATCTAAAAAGGTAATCTGATCGGGCGTTTTGGCTAATGAGTATCCCCCTTTGACCCCAATATTGGATCTTACAATTCCGTACTTCTTGAGTTTAGTAAAAGCTTTGGCTAGATATGTTTCAGAAATATTCTGGAATTTAGATAGATCGCGGATGGTAATCGTACTCTCTTTGGGACTACCCACAAAATACACTAAAGAGTGTATCGCGTATTCTACATTTTTTCCTAGAGTTGGCATTTCCTATATTTTAACGTCTGTAAATATTTAATGAAAGGATTGATTTCAAAATTAAGTTTTAAAAGTTAACAATTTGTATTCCTATTATCAGAAATACAAATATTATCGTCAACTGCTGAATGTGCTCTGAGTTAAATACTGGCTTGCAACAGTCCACGGCCTCATTACATCCTACACAGGTAGTAACATATTTGCGGATCGACCTTGCAATATTCTGTTACATCTGTTATTTGATCCTGCTATTTGCATTCACCATGGGTTGGCTTAACCATGTGCCTATAATTTTTGGTATCACTATAAAACCGTGTAGCAACTAATACTACCGTATGTTAGCTTCTGACTAATACCCCAGTCTGGGGTTTCGGCTATTTAAGCCTCTTCAGTTAGTCTTCTTAGTAAGGGGTATTGGATTAACCCCGATTAAAGGGCTATTAATTCAGATAATTGTTGTCGATATTATCTATTTTTGAGATGTGATGTTTAAGTCATTAACAATGACACATATGCAATTAAACCGGCAAATTAGTTTAATTGGTATCTAGCGGCTTACTCACCTCCTTGTGCTTAAACATCATTCGCAAAGCCTGATCCTTAGTCAAATAGGCCACAATCCATTCATAGAGTGTCTTAATTTTGTTATCGTAATTAACCAGGGAGATCAAGTGAATGAACAA
Source organism: Pedobacter antarcticus (assembly GCF_900103515.1). Lineage (NCBI taxonomy): Bacteria > Pseudomonadati > Bacteroidota > Sphingobacteriia > Sphingobacteriales > Sphingobacteriaceae > Pedobacter > Pedobacter antarcticus. The sequence goes on along the minus strand of NZ_FNGZ01000001.1, from coordinate 98,642 downwards.
CCAACCCAGCAACCCGAGGAATCCACTCAGATGCAATTTATTTTTGAATAAATCGGCTACTGCATGATGGCGACCTACTATTGCCATGTCACCTCTGTCAAAATATTTAAAAGGCGTTGGTATGTTACCTTTCGCAATGGTAATAAAATTTCTCGCCAAGGTTCGGCCTTGCTGAATAGCTGGCTGGGCTAATTGCGGGTGGCCTTTTGGATAAAGATCATCAGTCTGCTGGACACTAATATCCCCTATGGCATACACATTATCCAACCTGTGCACCCTATTAAAGTTGTCAGTTTTCATTCTATTTCCAATACCAAGACTACTTTCAGGAATTCCAGCAAAAGTGTGTGCGATTATACCTGCACACCAGATCAAGGTTTTTGTCTCGACAACCTCGCCGTCTGATAGGCAAACCTGATCGTTAGTAAAACTCATCACACGGGTGTTAAGTTTAATTTTCACACCAAGCCCAATTAGCGCATTATAAGTTTCTTTATGCGTTTTTTCACTCATCGGTGCAAGTAATACAGAATTACCATCTACCACTAATATCTGACCATTAACTCCTTTTAGCTCAGGGTAGTCTTTTTCAATGATGTTATTTTTCATCTCGGCCAGCATACCGGCCACCTCTACCCCTGTTGCTCCTCCCCCGGCTACTACAACTGTCAAAAGCCTTCTTCTTTCCGCAGGATCACTTTCAATAGAAGCCTTCTCGACTGTTTTGATCAATTCATTCCTCATAAAAAGCGCATCTTCCATTCCTTTGAGTGAAATAGCATTTGCTCTGACGCTCTCATTACCGAAAAAATTTGCTTTTGCACCAGCAGCGAAAACCAAGTGATCGTAATGTATTTCACCCTCATCTAAATAGACAATCTGTTTTTCAGTATCTACCCTAACAACCTCGGCCAATCTAAAATGAATTCCTTTATCCCTAAATAACTTTCGAAAAGGATAACTAATGCTCGAAGCATCAAGAAATCCGGTTGCTACCTGGTAAAGCAGGGGAGTAAAAAAATTATAATTATTTTTATCAATAAGTGTTACATTATAATACTTATTGTTGAACATGTGCTGCGCAAATTTTAACCCGGCGAATCCCCCTCCCACAACCACAATATTTTTTTTTGCTTGCTTTGCCTTAATATTTTCCATTATCTTAAAATTAATCTTAACCGTTATGCTCAGGCTCCGTTATCACAATCCTTCTATTTTTAACTCCCATTCCATAAGAGATTGCGAATTATTCACCATTAAGCGCAATTAAAGGCACAATACTTTAATTGCGCTAACTGTTGTCGCAAATATCTATATTGAATACTTTACATTTGTCATGGTTGTGTTAAGCTTAAAAAAATGGGCGATTATATTGTCCTGATTAATATTGATTTTTTTTATTCTAAGCACATTCTATGCGACAATTACCAGATAATCAGCAGAATTGTAATACTTCAAAATCAATAAGTAAGCCACCATCATTTGGCAAACTGCCATGTTTGACAACTTCAATTTAATCTAGGGCTGGTTGCATATGCGTTGTAATTGCAATTCTGTTCCAAGCATTTATTGCAATAATTGCCATGATTGTTTGAGCAAGGGTTTTCGTTTGCAATAGCTTGGCAACATTCTGGTAAGTCTCGTCTGAAACTCCTTTGTGTATGCAAGTGATTTCTTCAGCCAAAGCCAAAACGGCTCGTTCAATTTCATTAAAAAAAGGAGTCTCTCTCCATGCGCTCAGCGCATAGATTCTTTGTTCTGTTTCACCCATTGCTCTGGCGTCTTTTGTATGAAGATTTATGCAAAACGCACAACCATTAATTTGTGAAACCCTAATTTTAATAAGCTCTTTTAAGGAGTACTCTAAATCTGCCTTGGCAAGATATTTCTCGAACCCATACATTGCCTCATATGCTTCAGGATCTATTTCTTTGATAACTACTCTTTTACTTTTGTCATTCATTATTTAAATTTTAATAATGCAAAATTGCCATAAGCTTAACAGTAAAAAGTTAATGTACTTTAAGAAATCAGGTAGCTGGAATATTTATCTTTGAATAATTGCAATTTCATTTTAAATCAGACATCCTACCAACTTACAGACATCATGAACGAACATGAAATGCTATTTAGTCATATCCGAAGATTTACCACCCTAAGTGCTGATAAAGAAGAATTATTAAGTACAAGACTAAAATATAAAAAAATTGGTCGCAAGGATTATCTCCTCCAGGAATTTCAAATCTGCAATGCCTACTATTTTGTATTATCCGGATGCTTGCGTTACTATCGGAACACGAATAATGGATTTGAACAAATTCTTCAATTTGGAATTCAAGGTTGGTGGTTAAGTGATTTTCACAGTTTTGAAAATCAGAAACCTTCTGAATATAATATACAGGCAGTTCATGATACCGAGATATTAATATTGTACAGGTCAGATTACGAAGAACTATTTGATTCAGTACCAGAATTAAATAGTTATTTCAGACTGATGATGCAAAGAGCATATTCCGCCTCACTAAAAAAAATCGAACTGTTACTTTGTGAATCAGCTGAAGAAAGATATTTACGGTTTACGCGGTCTTTCCCTGAATTCGTTCAAACGGTTCCGCAATATATGCTTGCATCATTTCTGGGCTTTACTCCCCAATTTCTAAGTATGTTACGGGGAAAAAAGGATATCATCCATACCAATAATATTAAATAGTATTTTTAAATAGAACATTTGAAATTCATCTATTCATTAATACGCCTCTTTTTCATATCCTTGTGCACTTAAGGAGAACAATAGAACATGAATTTATTGTTCAACAATCCGATATAACGATTTAATACATGCCCGGATTAAATATCCATGTTTCATTTACCTTTAACATCGACCCTCGAATACATTTAATGCGCTGATTATTCACTTATAGATGTTGGACTCGAAATTGAAAACTATTATGACTGATGATTACTTATCAGTAACCGAAAAAAGGAATCAATTTATGTGTTACTGGTCTAGTTAACTCCTGCCATCTGGACTATTAAATGATGAAAAGAGCTTATTAGTATTTCAATTACTTATAAATCACATGGCAACCATTTCAAAAGATCAAAAAGCTTTAACACTAGTAAATGTATTTACAGTAGCAGGAGACAGATAAGAAGAACTCTTGAATTTTCTCATTCAAAATACAGATGAATTCTTTATAAAAACACAGAAGTAAAAACTCTATGTTCAGTCAATAACCAATTGCTTTCTACACAGGATTTAATCGAACCCTATCATGAATATATCAACAAAACTACCTCAACTTTTTCTGCGCCTGAGTCTTGGTGTCGGCTTTATAGTCCCAATACTTGACAGACTTAGCCAGCTTGGCCTCCCAGGAGAAAAAAATATATCCTGGGGAAGCTGGGAGAACTTCATTGACTACACTAGTATGCTTATGCCCTTTTTGAACCGGCCTTTAGTGAATGTAATGGGTAGCATAGCCACTATCTTAGAATTGATAATAGGCATTGCTTTGATTCTAGGAATCAAAACACGCTTGGCTGCATTTGGTAGCTTTGGACTTACCCTAACGTTTGCAATATGCATGGCCATCTTTTTAGGTTTTAAGGCCCCTATAAATTATTCAGTCTTCCCGGTATGTGCAGGCAGCCTTTTGCTCGCAGCCATACAAACTCATGAATGGAGTGTTGATCAATATTTTTTGAATAGTCATAAAATTACATAGAGCCTCTTTATCTCAAAAAACCATTTAAATTGATTATGATATTGCGGTACCAGCCACACCAGTTGCCGCTGGTTTTGCAAAATGGTTGCAGGCTAGAACATAACCTTTGTTTAAATAAAGGCGATGCGCGTCATGTAGCATGTATCCGCTATCAAGATGGATCGATGGAATACCTTTTTCTCTCGCATCGCGGTCAACATAATCAAGCAAGGCACCGGCAAATCCCTTGCCCCTATGCCCAGGATCAGTATATAGATCGTCAACGTAAATCATCCAACTTGTTCTGAGTGTGTGCATAACTCTGTAGCCGATAAATGCCGCAGCCGTTGTGTTATCGTCAGATGGTATATACACGAGCTTGAATCGTTCGTCTTCAATCATTTTCAAGACCAGGTCGATATAAGTACTCTCATCCAAATTGGTTCTGAATGCAAAAAGTACATCTTTACAAAAGGCAACTTGTTCTCTTGTATTGGCAACTATAAAGTTCATATGATTATTAATTCAAAATCTGTTCAACCTTCTCTTTTGCAAGTGTTAATGAATCTTCTCCCAGGCCCACGCCATTTAATGAAATGTGTTTCACATCGTCGATTCCCATAATACCAAATACGGTTTTAAGATACTTCGTTTGGAAGTCCATGTGCTCATAAAAGTCGCCAGGATCATACCCCATATTCCCTCGGACCATCAAGAGGAAAACGCTTTTATCTTTTAACAGCCCTGTATATGGATTTTTTATATCGTCTTTGCTAATTAAAACCGTTTCATTTACACGTATCACCTGGTCTATATAAGCTTTTAATGCACTAGGCACTGACCAATTGTACATTGGAGTACCAAGAACGATAACATCGACATCCTTAAGTTCGGCGACTAATTGATCGCTTAATTTTAGCGCTTCAATATCATCCAAATTCCTTAGTTCTGAAGGTTTAAACGCTCCTGCAATCCACTTCTCAGTAACGTGCGGAATATTCTGCTGTCCGACCTCCCGATAAATGATAGTGTCATTTGGGTGCCTTTGCTCCCAGATTTCAACGAACACGTTAGTCATATATCTACTTATCGAGCGTTCACTACGTGCACTTGCATTAATAATTAATACTTTTCTCATTTTATTACTTTCGTTTAAGGATTATGTTTATGAGTGCTTTTTGAGATTATTTAGCCGTTTTGACATGGGCTCTCAACCACTTTATCTTGTACTATTTAATTGTTAGCTGTGCGTTATATATTGCCTGTTCACAAATGTTGCAGAATTAACTATGCAAAGATATCCTACAGTAATAAGCGTTTGACGTACCAACAAACAATACACAGGTAGTCCAGTCGTTTTTATTATATTTGTTCTCGGCCACGTAACTTATCTTCTAATGCTGCCTTATAAAAACCTACTGCTCATAGAGAAAAACAGCCACGTCGCCATTTTCAAGCAAATAGCTACGCAAATTATCCGGCTAATACAGGAAGGAAAGCTTTCTCCTGGAACTGACCTACCCAGTACCCGGGCTCTCGCATTTGATCTGGAACTACATCGAAAGACCGCTATCGCTGCATATGAACTTTTGGTTTCAGAAGATTGGATTATCAGCTTACCGCGCAAAGGTTATAAGGTATCTCCCCTATTACCTGTAGTTAAGCCGCGATCCTATCATAGCAACAGAGCCGCTGCCTATGAAACCGACCCAGGATTTCAATATGATAAACTTGCCGATATCTTTTACCCTTCATCCTCTGCACTAAAATCGGACCTGGTGATAGATGACGGTTTTCCTGACATTACTCTTCTCCCCACAGCAATATACAGTGAATACAAAAAAGCATTGGATTTTCCGGCTTTAAAAAAAATGAGTTCTAGTTGGGACGTGGAAGGATCGCCGGACTTTAGAAATGCGTTACGCAGTTTTTTGAATCAGACACGGGGACTTGATATTCGGACGGAGAATTTGCTAACTACTAGAGGTGCACAGATGGCTATATATGTTGCAGCCTCTCTTATTATTCAACCAGGGGACAAAGTGATAGTAAGTGAGCCCAGTTATTTTTTTGCAAATCTGGTATTTGAACATCTTGGGGCAGAATTAATTCGTGTTCCCGTTGATGATAACGGCATATGCACAAAGATGATAGAAGAGTTGCTTACAAAGCACACTGTTAAATTACTTTATGTAATCCCGCATCACCATCATCCTACAACTGTAACGCTGAGCAAAGAGCGAAGAAATGATCTACTTCGATTAATCAGAGATTATAAAATTGCAGTGATTGAAGATGACTACGATTATGATTTTCAATTTCAATACGATCCATACTTACCATTGGCCAGTGGGGATCATGAAGGCAATATCATTTATATTGGATCATTAACCAAAGTACTAGGTACGCCTTTTCGCCTGGGTTACCTTATTGCCGCGGAAAAATTCATACATGCCGCAGCTAAGAAAAAGATGCTCATCGATTTGAGAGGCGATGTTTTTACAGAACAAGTCATTTCGGGAATAATTGAAAACGGAGATTTGACAAGATTGATTCAAAAGTCTAATAGATTGTATCGCGGACGCTGCCACTTTTTAGCAGATTTGATAACTTCAGAGCTGGGTGAGGCGATAGAATTCACCAGACCAAGCGGAGGCATGGCACTGTGGTTACGATTCCGTGCAGATTTGCCTTTGACAAAGGTCATTGAAAAAGCATCTACTATGGGGCTAAAGATCATTGGAAGCGTATATAGTCAAGGAAGTAATGCAAAATATAATGCTTTCAGGTTTGGATTTGCATCACTGCATGAAGAACAATTAGAAAAAGCTGTAGATATCTTAAAAAGGTCCATCAATAAGTTTATGTAAGTACCCACAAAACTGGTACCCGTATATTTTCTATATCTGGGCCGCATTATTAAAGGATAAGTAAATTACTTTTGCATTAAAATTGGTATCTACTGATCATGCTAAGAAGGTTTATAGGCTTTATCCTTATTTTCACAATAATGTGTTCCAGCTTTTCAACAATTTTGGTTAACATCGGATTCTTATTAAATGAGAAATATATTGCCGAAAATCTATGCGAAAACCGCAACCGTCCATGGAAGCAGTGCCAAGGCAAATGCGTCTTAGAGAAAAAACTTAAGGAAGCTAAAGAAAAAGAAGCAGCGGAGATGTATAAAGCTCCACAATTGGAGGCCGTACTTATTAATTCTATATCGCCAGATCTATTTTATAACCTATACCAGGGGCAGGATTTTCCGCTCGATGATTTTAGATTTTCTTATTCATACCTCAAAGAGATTTTCCATCCACCAACTGTCTTCATTTAATTTCGCGGTCCATATTTTATATTCTTAGGCAATTGCCTCGCGAAAAGCTATCGCACTAAACTATATAATCCATATTCCTATCAGTTCACCAATCGCCTGACCGTAAAGGGAAGGAAAATTTAGAGCCGTCTGGTGACCTTGATCGGGAAAAGACAGCTGAATAGGAATTTTGATACCCAAGTATATGCGGGTATATATTGATAGACATTTAATTCAAATACAATGAAGACAAAAGAAATTACAAATAATAATTCAAATAATAGAAGAGGTTTTATAAAGGCTGCGACTTTGCTAGGAGCAGCTTATCTCTATCCGATGGTGTCGTTTGCAGATACTTCCCCTGGTTTAAACTCTACGTTACCAGCTCAAGAAAAATTGGTCCTTGGAATGGTAGTTTTCGACGGATTCCAGTTGCTGGATGTTTTCGGGCCTTTAGACATCTTTGGCTCGTTACGAGATAAAATTTCTATCATTATTATTGGAGAGAAAGGTGAATCGGTTAAAAGCAGTGCGGGACCGGTTTTAAAACTAGACTATACCTTTTCAAATGCGCCGAAGATAGACATCTTAATGATTCCAGGTGGCGGCGGTACTCGCCGTGAGGTAAAAAATGAAGTATTTCTAAAAGCCGTTAAAGTGCTCGCAGAGTCAGCGCCTCAGGTTGCAACAATTTGCACTGGTTCGGCGGTTCTCGCAAAAACAGGCCTTTTAGATGGTCATAGGGCTACAACTAACAAGCGTGCATATGCTTGGGCAACTAGCCAGAGCGATAAGGTCACTTGGGTGCCAGAAGCAAGATGGGTAGAAGATGGAAAATTCTTTACATCCTCAGGAATATCTGCAGGGATCGATATGGCACTTGGTCTAATTTCAAAAATGTTTGGCAAAGAAACGGCAGTTAGGATAGCCAACGGAGCTGAATACATATGGAACGACGATCCGAATCGCGATCCGTTTGCAAAAATGAACGGGCTTATCAAATAAAACCAGGTGTAGATTCACGACGTTAATTGGCCAACTTCATCAGTTGTTGGTCAATTGACCTCTCGCCTAATATTTTTACACGTTTTTATCAAAATCTTTTTGCGAGCTAAAATATAACAGTCATTCTAATGCACTTTTACCTTTTTTATCAAATTCAACCCAAAATCATCTGTAAGCATCTCGCCAATTTAATTGTCATTACATTTCTTTGGTCTCCAGTAACCAATTCGGAATAACGATTAGCTGACGAATCATGATAGCAAGCCTACTTTCCAATACAAAACTTGCTAAATATATTATCTAACAAATCATCAGTAGTAACCTTACCTGTAATCTCCCCAAGATAATAAAGCGCCTGCTTAATATCCATCGCTAAGAAATCTGAAGTAACTGGATTAATCAATCCTTCCGACACAGAAGCTAGCGCTTCCTGTGTCTTCCTAAGGGCCTCTACGTGTCTAATATTGGTAACCATCGTATGGTTCTCGGAAAGCTTGTCTCCTACTGCAGTTTCATACAACAATTCCTTCAGGTCTTCCACGTGGTTATTCTCTTTCGCGGAGATTGCGATAAACTGAATATCAGGAGATAATTCCAATTCCTTAACCCTGTCCTGGTAAGACAAATCAATCTTATTTGCTACGGCGACGAAAGCCATTCCAGGTCTGTAGAGACTGGCGATATCCTCTTTAATCTCTGTGCTGGTTAAATTCACCACGTCAAACAAGTACACCAATACAGCAGACTGGCTAATCTTCTGCATTGTTTTCTCTACTCCGATCGCTTCGATTGCATCTGTAGCCTCGCGGATTCCGGCAGTATCAATTAATCGGAAGTTGATTCCGTTGATATTTAATACCTCTTCAATTGTGTCACGTGTAGTACCGGCAATCTCACTAACAATCGCTCTGTCTTCGTTCAGCAAAGCATTTAGCAAGGTAGATTTACCAGCATTCGGACGGCCGGCAATCACTGTATTGATACCTTCCTTGATCACATTTCCGAGTTCGAAAGAACGGATCAGTTTATTCAGGACGATGGTAATCTTATTAATTAATTCCTGCAATTGATCTCTGTTAGCAAACTCGACGTCCTCTTCCGAGAAGTCCAGCTCCAGTTCGATCATGGAGGCAAAATGGATCAGCTGGTCGCGTAATACATTCAGTTCTGTGCTGAAACCACCTCTTAACTGGTTCATCGCCACGCTGTGTGCAGCTTGTGAGTCAGAAGATATTAAGTCTGCTACTGCTTCTGCTTGTGAAAGGTCCATGGCGCCGTTTAAAAAGGCGCGTAAAGTGAATTCACCCGGTTTGGCGGCAGTAGCTCCTTTTTTGATAAGCAAAGTGATAATCTGCTGAATGATATAGTTGGAACCGTGGCACGAGATCTCCACGACATTCTCTTTTGTATAAGATTTAGGGCCTACGAATAAACTCACGACTACTTCATCGATGACGATATCACCATCTTTAATTAAACCGAAATGTAAAGTATGCGTAGGCTGCTCTGACAAATCCTTACCGCTAAATACCGAGTTAGTAATGGTAATAGCATCCTTCCCGGATAAGCGGATTACGCCTATGGCTCCAGCGCCGGCCGGGGTAGATAAAGCTACGATTGTGTCATTTGTAATCATTAGAGAAAATCCTTAAGTTTAAAGAAGGGACAAAAGTACCTAAACATTTTTAAACCATTTGGTGTTTAACCATTGAAATTTAACATCTATAAGTAAATATGAGAGAAATACCGCTCACCGTAAAACGGTCTATTGAGTTGTTGGGATTGGGCCTGCTGGGTACTATATTCGTGATCGGAAGTAACATTATTATGCCAGTGATCATGGCATTTTTCATTAGCATTATGCTCGTTCCGATCTACCGCTTTTTGCGGAAGTATAAATGCCCGGAGATCCTAGCTATAATTCTGCCTATCCTGATGGTAGCTGTGTTTGTAGGGCTGATTGTCTGGTTCTTTTCCGCTCAGGTGGGGCAGCTCGCAGCCGACTTCCCGCAGATTAAAAAGAACGTCTCTATGCACCTGAAATCACTGAGCGAATGGTTCGGGCAGATTACGCATTACTCCACCTCGGAGCAGATGGATTTCATCAATAAGAAAAGCAATGATTTACTGAATATGGCAGGTGGAATGGCCAGCGGTGCCGCAGTAACCTTAAGTTCAGTATTTGTGTTTGTAGGTCTTTTACCGATCTATATCTACCTGATCCTATTCTATAAAGATATCCTGCTACGCTTTATTTTTATGTGGTTTAAACCAGACCATCATCCTAAAGTTAAAGAAGCGATCTATGAAACAGAGTCTATTATTAAAAGTTATCTGGTCGGTCTGTTAATTCAGGTTACCTATATGACAATCCTTTTAGGCGGTTTACTCCTGCTTTTTGGAATTAAACATGCCCTGCTAATCGGAATTATCTTTGCCCTTTTAAACCTCATTCCTTATGTAGGTGCCCTAATCGGTAATATCCTGGGGGTGCTTTTAACCCTGACCGCATCTACCTCATTAACGCCGGTAATTACGGTATTAGCTGTAATTGCTGCTGTACAGTTCCTGGATAACAATATCCTGATGCCTAGAATTGTCGGATCCAAAGTGAAGATCAATGCTTTAATGGCGATTCTGGGGGTGATTGTAGGTGGAAGTATGGCCGGCGTATCCGGTATGTTCCTTTCTATGCCTATTATTGCGGTTCTTAAAATCATCTTTGACAGAACCGAAATGTTCAGACAATGGGGAGTATTATTTGGTGATGAACGACCTGCGAAGAGCCCGATGAAGATACCCTCTTTCAGAAAAAAGAAACCTGTCCCGACCGAGCCAGGCGTTCAAAAGGATATTTAAAGCATGGTAAGTAAATTAATATCAAATGATAAGGCCTGGAGCGAACGCTTCAGGCCTTATCATTTGATTAAAGATTGCTTTAAAACCCAAATCTTTTCTGCATTTGCCTATCCTATCAGCTGTGGCATATAGGTTTTTTACCCACGAATTCACTTGATTCCTAATTTCCCATGCGGAGATCTTTGACACTTTCCTGAGTCAAGGTAACTTCCTCAAAATCACTGACCATGCCCTTATCAACCGGAGACTGTGAACTCAAACCGACCCAAAGTTCTTTAGGATAATTGTTTTGGTAGAGGCGTACCATATACCAGTTTTTCTTATCCATCGAATAATAGCTGGCTACTGTTTGTGTATCTGACGTGATCTTCATGTATACCCAGGGACTTTCCACAATATCATGATTGTTATCATCGGAAGTTCCGATCGTACGGACTGTTACCATTCGGTGTTTTCCACGTTCGTCCTGCTCAAAACAATATTTCTGATAGAAGTTATCATTTACATATAGATACAATACACCAGCACTATACATTCCTTTTTCAGTAAAGCCCGGGGTAACTTTCGCTGTTAAAGTAAAAGGCTTGGTATTATCGACCTTTGAAAGTAAGATAGGCGCACTTGTATTAGATAATTTTCCATTTGGATCTGAGAAGTAATCTTTCTTCTCCCCTACACTAAATTGCACTTTTCCTTTGCTGTCTACACTGGCCAGCGTATCGGCCCCGTTAATAGATTTGGTGAAGTTAATACCAGATATTTGCACGTTGCAATCCGTCCCGCTTACACGCGCAGAATCTCTACCTGAGACAGCCTCTGTATTTACTGAATCGTTCTGGGCAGACTTTTCTGCATGATTACCGCAACTGCTAACCAAAATTACGCCTAGCAGCGTAGTGATACAAGATATTTTTGTGTTGTTAAATGTTTTCATATTTTTAAAATCAATCAGCGGAAAAAACTATTTTCGGCCACACAAAGTTAGGATCGCCTCTCCGGGATGGCAATACCTCAAATTAACCATTTTATAACCTGGCGATGGACACCACTGCAGCGGTCAAGAACCGATTATCCGCAACTCTTTTAGGACAGGATTTCTCCTGCGCAGAGCAGAATGACAGTCTGCTGGCAGCCTATAAAGAGATGGCAGAAAGCTATGCTAAGATCGATCATAGTGTTGTTGTGCTGTCTGATTTCCAGTCAAACCGCAGCTATATTTATGCAGGTAACTTTGGGAAAGTTTTGGGTTTAAACCCTGGTAACAGCATGATCGACTCCTCCTTTGAGGAAGCTATCTTCAGCAAGATCCATCCAGATGACCTGATTGAAAGGCATGTGCTGGAGTTGAGCTTTTTCCAGTATCAAAAAAAGCAGGTAGCAGATCAACGTCAGAAATACAGCACTTCCAGCCGTATCCGGATATCAAACTCACAGGGTGGGTTTATTTATACCAACCACCGTATTATTTACCTCAATAGCCTTCCTAATGACAGCGTATGGCTATCCCTCTGCGTTTATGCACCCTCAACTTATCTCGATCCGCATCCCGGAATTGATGGTAAAATCATTAACAATGAAACCGGAGAGAACATCTCATTTCATAAGTACAGGCAATTTGGAAAAATGCTCATCACCAAGCGTGAAATAGAAATTCTAGGTCTTGTCGCCAAAGGCATGAGCAGTAAACAAATTGCCGGGCATTTGCATATCACAGAATATACCGTCCGCAGACACCGCCAGAATCTCATTTATAAAATGCAGGTTTCGAATGCCAGTGAAGCAGTAAAAACTGCGATGATTATGGGACTGATTTAAATTATCGCCACGCGACAAGATTCTTTCTACATTCGATCTGGTTCCCTTCAAATTTCCTTCACTGTTCCTTCGTTGTTTGTTCAATCTCGAACGAAGGAAAAGCGAAGGAAGTCCGAACGAACTCCGAACAAAGTGTGCAGCAAATGTTGAAGAAACCAAAGCATGACTACCTTAACCTATGGTTAAATAAAATCGAAAACACATGACCGTAAACTAGTCAAACCCGAGCCACAGCGCCTTTTGCCCCGAAATAGATAAATCATCTCTTCTATCGAGGATCAAATGACGTTTTATTTTGATGAGAACTAATTTTCCGGTACCTTAATTACCAAATCGCAGATACTCATAACCATGGTGGATAAGAAGTATTTATGATATTTTAAAATGATAGAAACCACGACCGGAAAAAAGCGGATCCTTTCGCTAGATGTCTTCAGAGGATTAACCATTGCTGCAATGATTTTAGTGAATACAGCTGGTGATGGTAAGTATGTGTACGCACCATTACAACATTCAAAATGGAATGGCTGTACCCCCACGGATCTGGTATTTCCGTTTTTTCTGTTTATAGTAGGCGTATCCATTGTATACGCACTGGAAAGCAAAAAAGCAGATTTTGATAACCATAAAAACATCATTTCAGGAGCCTTGCGCCGGATGCTCATCTTAATTGGATTGGGTTTATTTATAGCTTTATTTTATCGTTTCGACTTTCAGCACCTCCGTTTTCCGGGAGTATTGCAGCGTATTGGAATAGTCTATTTTTTATGCACCCTGATTTATTTGAAGACCAGGCAGAGAACGCGCGACTGGTTAGCCGGGATAATTTTAGTATTGTATTATGTGGTGCTTACCTATGTACCTGTACCAGACGGAAAGGCTCCGAATTTAGACCCCGAATCTAACCTTGCGGCATGGGTGGACCGGGCCATTTTTACCACTGACCATATTTATGCCCATACTAAACTTTGGGATCCAGAGGGCTTATTGAGTACAATACCTGCGATAGTTACGACACTTTTTGGGATCAGGATCGGTGAATTCTTAAAAAGGACGGATATAAGTGCGAATAAAATATGCGGTAATTTAGCTTTAACCGGCGTGGTCGGCATTATCCTTGGATTACTGGTCGGTTTAATTTTCCCGATTAACAAACAGCTGTGGACAAGTTCTTACGTGCTTTACGCAGCAGGCTTATGCACAGTAGGACTAACTGCAGCTTACTGGCTGATAGATGTGAAAGGCTATAAAAAGTATACCTGGGTATTTGTAGTTTTTGGGGCCAATGCGATAAGCGCTTATGTAGTATCAGAGATAGTACCAGGCATGCTCAACTGGATAAGTGTGCACCACGAGGGTACTAAAATTGGAGGTATGAAACTAATTTACGATAGTGTTTTCAAGCCTTACTTTTCTCCCTACAATGCTTCTTTACTATTCGCAATATGGTTTGTATTGCTGATTTGGGTATTAATGTATATCCTCTACCGAAAAAAGATCTTTATCAAAGTATAATAACACAGGTATTAACCTCCTTCTGCACAACGGTAACTAGCCGCTCAATCCTTAAAAAAGGGGCTGTCATTCAACGGCATTGGGACGTCAATGAATTTCGCGAAATAGTGTACTGCTCCCGGGAATAATTCTCGGTTGTGGGGCATCCTTAAAAGGCAGTATCTATATTTAGATTTTCCTGTTTTTGAACAGTACCAGATTCATCATTATCAAGTCTTTTAGTTATAAATGCCGATAGCTTCTCATCCGAGGTGTCCCGCTCCTTTTGAGCAGTAACTTTAGCCAATCTTTCCGTTTCCAATTTCAACTCTAAATTTTTGATGATTTCTTGTTGTTCCAGATATTTACTTCGTAATACTACAGCACTTTTATCTATGAACCCGACAATTTCAGCTACGACAACTTTATTTTAGAAATCACTTATAAATCTCGACACCCCAAGGAATAGGTAGGTAACACTCAGGATCAATATGGTAAATAAGAACACGTGAAGTAGATTCAGATAGAAGGGTATTTCACTAAAATATTGTTCAATATAACTTAGTCTTTTGTCGAGTGCAAGCTTACTGTCGAAGTAAAACAAGCTATATACCAATCTCCAGTTGTGCACGATCCATACAACCACTAGCGTCCCCAGAAATGGATTTTTAGTTCTTTCTTTAAAATTTTCAAGTACCGAATTGAGCGTATCTTTAACCATAGATAGATATAAATTAAATGAAAGTAGACAAAAAAGCCCGTATCAAGATATGATACGGGCTTCAGTTTAGCAAGAACTCTAATTTATTATTTTACTATACTACATTCTTTCCGGAACTTCAATGCCTAAAATACGTGTACCGGATTTCAGGATATTTGCCGTTACCCAGCTCAGATTCAGACGTAATTGTTTCAATTGCTGATCTTCCTCTTTCACGATCGGTGGAACTTCATGATAGAATTTATTAAACATCTTCGCCACTTCATAAATATAATTCGCTAAGCTGGCCGGACTGAATGATTTAGCTGCACTGGCAATCTCAGCCGGATATTTAGCTAATAAAATGATCATTTCCAGTTCGGTAGCTGATAAAGGGATCTGATTATCTACACGTTGATCTTCTCTGAAATCTGCTTTCAACAGCAAGGATTTGATACGTGCATGTGTATATTGAATAAACGGCCCTGTATTACCCTGAAAATCTATTGATTCAGCAGGATCAAATAATAAGCGCTTTTTAGGTTCAACTTTTAGCAGGAAGTATTTTAAAGCTCCCATACCGATATTAAAGTATAGTTGCTCTTTCTCTTCTTCGGAGAAACGATCTACCTTCCCTAAAGCTTCTGTTTTTTCTTTTGCAGTGGCAACCATCTCAGCGATCAGATCATCTGCATCTACTACAGTACCTTCACGGGATTTCATTTTGCCGCTAGGTAAGTCTACCATTCCATAAGATAAGTGGTACAGCCCTTTAGCCCAGCTCTTCCCTAGTTTTTCCAGGATCAGGAAAAGCACTTTAAAGTGATAATCCTGCTCATTACCTACCACATAGATAGATTCATCCAGCTCAAAATCATCTTGTTTCATTTGTGCTGTACCTAAATCCTGGGTGATATATACCGAAGTACCATCGGCACGGAGAACCAGTTTCTGATCAAGTCCGTCTGCAGTGAGGTCGATCCATACAGAACCGTCTTCTTTTTTGTAGAAAACTCCGCTCGCCAGGCCTTCCTCGACAGTATCTTTACCTAACAGATAGGTATTGCTTTCATAATAAAACTTATCAAAATCTACCCCTAGGTTTTTATAAGTGACTTCAAAGCCGTTATAAACCCAGGTGTTCATAGTTTTCCAAAGGGATATTACCTCGTCATCTCCGGCTTCCCAGGCTAAAAGCATAGCTTGCGCAGCTTTGATAAGCGGGGCATTCTTTTTCGCTTCTTCCTCAGTCTGACCTTCCTGTTTCAGTGCTTCGATCTCTTTTTTATACTCTTTATCGAAAATCACATAGTATTTGCCAACTAAATGGTCGCCTTTGATACCTGCGCTTTCCGGCGTTTCACCATTACCCCATTTCTGCCATGCCAGCATAGATTTGCAGATATGGATGCCCCTATCATTGACCAGGTTAACTTTATATACTTCTGAACCGCTTGCTTTTAAAAGTTCTGAAACAGAATAGCCGAGTAAGTTATTTCTAACGTGTCCTAAGTGCAGGGGTTTATTGGTATTTGGAGAAGAATATTCTACCATCACTTTTTTACCGTTTGCCGGGATCGTTCCAAAATCGGGTCTCAGAATGGTTGTATTAAATAAATCTACCCAATGCGCATTAGCAACGCTCAAGTTCAGGAAGCCTTTTACGACGTTGAAACCAGTGATTTCATCGACATTGGCCTGCAGATATTCACCCAATTCAGTAGCAGTAACTTCTGGTGATTTTTTTGAAAAGCGGACAACCGGAAAAACAACTAAAGTAATCTGACCTTCAAATTCACTTCTGGTATCCTGCAAATTCACTTGTGCTTCAGGAAGATCCTGACTATATAAACTTTTGACTGCTTCTACAGTCTTGGTGACGATATGTTGTTCGATATTCATAATTCTATTCGTTTCTTAAAGCATTTGTTGCTTTAACTAAAATTTCAAAGGCGTGTTCAGCCATTTGATTTTCCCTGTCGAGGGTCGGGTTCACTTCTACTATCTCAAAACAACATACTTTTTGAGCGGCCAGTAGCCTGCTCATTAGATTTCCTGCTTCTTTTTCTGTCAATCCCTGCGCAACTGGCGTACCTGTACCTCTTGAAGTAGTTGGATCAAGCGAGTCGACATCAAATGAGACATAGAGCAAATCGCAGGCATCAAGATACTGTAATGTCTCAATTACTATACGTTCTACTCCTCTTTTCCGCAGTTCGGCTGTAGTATATATTTTAACTTTATTCTTTTTGAGCAGCGACTCTTCCGGCTTTTCCATATCTCTTGCTGAGATGAGCACGAGGTCCCGGTAAGTTATTTTAGGTGCGATATTACCAACATTTTTTAATTGGTACCAGTAATTTAACGTTTCCTGATCCAGCTCATTGACTTTCGCGCCTAAATTATCTTCGTCTAAAACCATCGCCAGCGGCATGCCATGCATATTACCGGACGGTGTGGTATATGGCGAATGCAGATCGGAATGAGCATCTATCCAAATCACGCCAAGCCGGGACTTCGGAAATGCTTTCTTAATACCGGCTATCGTACCTGCAGCAGTACTATGATCGCCTGCGAGTACAATTGGAAACTCCTGATTATCTAGTGTTTCGGTAACTTTATCTGCTACTCTTTCGACCATAGTCAGGATTCCGGAGATTCTTTTTGCGTAAGGACTTCCGGTACCTTCCAGCAGCAAATGGTTCTCATTCGGGATTTCAACTGAATGATGTTTTTTAAAAAATCTGCTCCCGAAATCAAGTGCGGCAATTTTAATCGCATCCACGCCAAGGCTAGCTCCGCGCGTACCTGCACCTAACTCAGACTTAACTTCTATTATTTTTAAGTTCTTCGCCATAAAAAAAATTACCAGTGTATTCTAAAGTGATTATCTTTGGCACCAAAATTAACTCATTTTAATTTGCCAACCCTTTAAATAATTGTTCAAAAATATAAAAAATGCAGAGTTACTCCGAATTTCTTGATCTAAGTGTAGGTTTCCCTCAAGAGGGATATAGCGTTATTGATGACGAACTATACTTTCAGGATCTGAATTTAATGGAAATGATTGAGACTTATGGCACGCCACTACGTTTCACTTATCTTCCGATGATCACTAAGAAGATTCAACAGGCTAAGCTGTTGTTTCAAACCGCGATCATCAAGAACAATTACCGTGGAGATTATAAATATTGCTATTGCACTAAGAGCTCCCACTTCAGGCACATCGTTGAAGAGGCTTTAAAGAATGGCATCCACCTGGAAACATCGTCTGCTTTTGATATGCCGATGATTGAGGCCCTGGAGAAAAAAGGCTCCCTCACGAAAGATATTACCGTAATCTGCAATGGTTTCAAAACCTATCAGTATAAACAGTATATCATTGATATGTTGCATGATGGTTATAAAAACATCATTCCTGTACTTGATAATAAAGAAGAGTTTAATCTTTTTGATGATGAAGTAGAACTGGACACGCCTTGTAACCTGGGTATCCGTATCGCGGCTGAAGAGCAACCAGATTCACAATTCTATACTTCCCGTTTAGGTGTACGTATGGAAGATGTGATTGACTTCTACAACAACAAGATTTCTGCAAACCCTAATTTCAGGGTTAAATTGCTGCACTTCTTTATCAATTCTGGTATCACTGACTCTCCATATTATTGGAATGAGCTGGAAAAATATGTGACCCTGTATTGCAAATTCAAGAAAATTAATCCTGAACTGGACACTTTGGATATCGGTGGTGGTATGCCTTTCAAAGATTCACTGGTATTTGATTTCGACTATGAATACATGGTGAACGAAATCGTAAAAAGGATTAAAGAAATCTGTGCTGAGCATGATGTGGTAGAACCGGATATCATTACTGAATTCGGAAAATACACTGTTGCTGAAGCTTCTGGTATCTTGTACAAGGTATTAGGCCGTAAGCAACAGAATGACCGTGAAAAATGGTTGATGCTGGATGGCTCTTTCATCACTAATTTACCTGATGTTTGGGCTTTAAACCAGAAATACATCTTACTGCCGATCAATAACTGGGATGCAGAATATGAACGGGTAAACTTAGGTGGAATCACCTGCGACGGACAGGATTATTATAATCAGGAAGCGCATATGAACTCTGTATTTATGCCGAAAACGCGTAAAGTGCAATACCTTGGTTTCTTCAATACCGGAGCATACCAAGAGGTATTGAGCGGTTATGGTGGTATCCATCATTGTTTATTGCCGAGCCCTAAGCACGTAATTATCAGAAGAAACCGCGACGAGACTTTCAACTTTGAGGTATTCGGAGAGGAACAAAACAGTAAACAGGTACTAAAGATTCTGGGTTATACCTAGGCGAATATAAGAGACACAAACCAGCGGCTTTAATTAAATAAAGCCGCTTTTTTTATGTCTGAAATTTAGATTGGAATTTAGATTGGAATTTTAAAATCGCACTATAGTCCGGCCTTACCTCTAACGGACCGCCATTCTTTTATTAAATTCTTGCTGCAAATCATCTATTTGCTGATTATAACCTTTCTGGTCTTTAAAAGCAGCTGGATTATATGCATCGCCGGGCTTATGTTTAGTATGCAAACCAAATTGACTGGCATGTGAAGATACCCATAGATCAAATGTCAAACCTTTCATCGCCTTTAAAGTATACGCATAATCCTTAGCAATCGTGGGATAAGCCTTAACATCAGCAAACTTTTTCTCGGTAACTATCGTCGGCATATTGGCGATCAGCACCCTGTAATAACCTTTATCGTCCTTCGTATCAAAGATAAAACTGCAGGAACCTTTTGTATGTCCGGGATGATGCAGCATATTCAGCGTTGTCCCACCTAACACCACCTGATCAAAATCCTTCAAAAAACGATCGGCCTTAACCGGCTGATAAGTACTTCCATGCCCGCCCAAAGCATAATCTGATTTCCCGCCATCTTCCATTACCTGTGCATCCCCACTATCTACCATCACCTTTGCACCGGTCGCTTTCTTAATCGCCGCCATTGCACCCATATGATCATAATGTGCCTGAGTAGTCAATAATATCTTCGTATCAGCGAACTTAAAGCCCAGCTTCTCGATACTCGCCTTAATCTGCGCAGCAGAACTCGCCAGCCCAGTATTGATCAAAATATTGCCCTTCGGAGTCGTAATCAGATAACAGGCCAGATCATAAGTACCTACATAATACAAATTACCTGCAATCCTAAACGGCTGATAAGCCTTCGACCACTCCGCCGGTACATTTGACGGCTCCTGCACTTTCTGAGCCGCAGCCGTCAAACCAAACCCCGTAACCGCAATTGCCACTACAGCAATCTTAAACGTTTTCTTAAACATAATTTCAAATTGAATCCGGACATCATCATGAAAAAGAAGATCCAAACGATCTCCAAACCGGACCTGAAGATATAAATTCCTATAAACTAAATCGAAGTTTCTTACAGGTTACAGGTAACTGGCAAAAACCATAACCCATTTTAATTGCGTAGCCCACAAAAAGACCCTAAACAAAAAAAGCGCTCTTACGAACGCTAACAACTAACTCCTCTCCAACAAATGCTAAAAAACAATACGCC
>NZ_FNGZ01000001.1:0-78093 GCF_900103515.1 Pedobacter antarcticus | reverse complement strand
CAGCCTCCGGCTGTGGAGGCAAAAACCATAACCCATTTTAATTGTGTAACACTCTTCAAATGTTTCTCAATAAAAAAAGCGCTCTTACGAACGCAATTTACAATCGCGACTTAAATTGAAAATGTTCAAGAAAAAGCTTTTCAATCGCCATGATACGTATCCTCCCATTTCTGCCAGGGCAGTTTTTCTCGTAAAAAGCAGGTGCATAAAAACTTAAATTACGGACCTTCTCTTTCGTCAATAACTGAACTTCCACGCTCGCTGCATCGTAAATGCGGGTGTCAATAGGTAACGGACACCCCCCGCCATCAACTGTATCATCTTGAATATCCCAAGCCTGCTCATCCTTAAGTGCCTTCCACAAAATCAAAAGCTCATCACCCGGAATAAAAAATGGATTGAAAAACTGATTAACTGCTATCGGCACCTTATAAATACTAAATCTGTGATTCATCATGACTGCGTAACCTATATTGTGCGGCATCAGAACTTCCTCAGCTGGCGGGGCCCTGTAAGTATAAGCTGTAATCGTATCGCCCTTCTTACTAATCATAACAAATTCTGGTGGCGAAAGAAATCCGGTCTTATACCCGAAGACAACCGTACTATCGGCATTATCCTGTAAAAAGGACAAAAGTAATTTCCCTTCCTTCAGCAACTGGGCGTCTGCTCCCTTCACACCTAAAAACATAAAAAACAGCAATAACAAGAACCTCATACCCTAATAAATATTAATTACTCTTTGCACATACACGTGCCCCGTAAAAAAAAGAGAAGCACCTCAATTAAATCTGCCTTTAATATATAAAAAACTAAATCAGTAAAACCAATACTGAAACACATGCCATCGTTGAATCCCCCGACGTACTAATCAACACCTCCCAACCGGCGTCAGCAAAAGAAGATCAAACATCTAATCGGATATGCATCTCCAAAAACTTAAAAAATGCCATTCAAAATCACTAAAAAATAAAATCCCTAAACAAAAAAAGCGCTCTTACGAACGCTAACAACTAACTCCTCTCCAACAAATGCTAAAAAACAATACGCCTTACCATCCCCCCATACCGGACATCGCAATAAATCTCCGTTCGATGTGCAATATTTTTTACAACAAACTTACAGGGAGAAACCCCAAATTAAAATGGGTTATGGTTTTACTGCCGACTTTCAGCCTCCGGCTGTGGAGGCAAAAACCATAATCCATTTTAATTATGTAACACTCTTCAAAAGTTTCTTAATAAAAAAAGCGCTCTTACGAACGCTGACAACTAACTCTCTTCGCCTTACCATGCCCCCATACCGGACATCGCAATAAACCTCCGTTCGATGTGCAATATTTTTCGCAACAAACTTACAGGGAGAAACCTCAAATTAAAATGGGTTATGGTTTTACTGCCAACTTACAGCCTCCGGCTGTGGAGGCAAAAACCATAACCCATTTTAATTGTGTAACACTCTTCAAAAGTTTCTTAATAAAAAAAGCGCTCTTACGAACACTTCCTTTATTAAGAAACTTTTATCTCTTTACTCTCCGGCTGCACATCCACTTTTTTGCCAATCGTAATGGTCAAAATACCATTCACATATTCAGCAGCAATTTTTTCTGCATCTACACTTTCCGGTAACACGAAAGATCTGGCAAAAGAAAGGTAATCAAATTCTTTTCGGCTGTAGTTTTTAAGTTCAGCTGTATCAGCTGCTTTTTTCTCAGCCCAAATAGATAAGTTTTCTTTTTTCAGATTGATTTGGAAATCTTCTTTCTCCAATCCAGGGGCAGCAAGCTCGATAGTATAAGCCTCTTTTGACTCCATAATATTTACACCAGGAACTTTATTAATAGTGTAATTTTTATTTAGTGCATCACTGAACAATGAATCAAAAACGTTGTTAAAGTAAGGTGCGGTGTTTCTTGTGCGGTTGTTAAAATTTACTAATGTCATGATTATTCTCCTTTATTTTTAATTTTCTTATTTGATACAAGCACTTATTCAACTCCTATACCAAACCAATTATTTATGATTTTCAAGACATTTTGGCGTAAAAATAAAAAACAAGATGACATAAAGTCCGAAACAGACTCGAATCTTGACAAATTCAAGTATAAAACTACTATTGAAACCAGATTTGTGGATTTCGATATGATGGGTCACGTCAATAACGCAATGTATTTCACTTATATGGAAATTGCACGGACTAAATATTGGAAGCAGGCAATTTCCTGGGACTGGGAAAAAACAGGCGTAGTAATTGCAAGTGCCGGAATTAACTATAAGTTACCGGTATTCCTGAAAGATACTATCAGTATGTATGTACGGACCTCGAGAATTGGAAATACAAGTTTCGATCTGGAGTATGTGATAGTCAAACATATCAATGGCGAGGAGAAGATATGCACAAGGGGGAAAACGACTTGTGTGGCTTTCGACTATAAGACAAAGACGGCCGTGGAAATACCGGCCCATGAACGTAATAAAATGATTGAATTTGAACAGTTATAGCGCCTGCCGAGCAGGCGCTTTTATTAAAAAATCTTGCCGGGATTGAGTATCAGATCAGGATCAAAAACACGTTTGATCCCACGCATCAGGTTGAGATGCACTTCATTATATTTAAGTGGCATAAATTCGCGCTGCACTAAACCAATTCCATGTTCTCCGGAAATTGTACCACCTAGTTTAGCGGTCAACTGAAAAATCTCGACAATCCCTTCTTTTAATTTATACTTCCAGTCTTCATCAGACATATCACCTTTGATGATATTGATATGTAGGTTGCCATCGCCCGCATGTCCGTAGCAAACACTTTCAAATCCATAACGGGCTCCAATTTCTTTAACACCATTAATGAGTTGAGGTAAAGCAGCGCGCGGCACTACCGTATCTTCCTCCTTATAGACAGAATTGGATTTCACCGACTCGGCCATTACCCGGCGCATACGCCATAAGTCTTCCTTTTGAGCTGCAGTGTCTGCAAAAAGCACTTCAGTACAACCATGTGATTCAAGCACCTCATTCACCTTCTCGACATCTTTAAAGATCGTGTCCAGATCATCGCCGTCGAGCTCAATCATCAGGAAAGCTTTTACATTATCCTTGAGATCGAATTTAATATCATCAAAACGGATAACCCATTCTACCCCTTTGCGTTCCATAAATTCTAGTGCAGATGGAATAATACCAGCTCTGAAAATTGCCGATACCGCAGCGCAGGCAGCTTCATTTTCCAGAAATGAGCCTAAAAGGACTACATTATGCTGAGTTCTGGGAATTAGTTTGGTCACAATTTTAGTGACCACGCCCAATGTTCCTTCTGAGCCGATCATTAACTGCGTGAGATTGTATCCTGATGCATACTTTAAGGTATTAGCACCTGTCCAGATAACATCTCCATTTGGCAGGACGACTTCCAGATTTAAGATATATTCCCGGATAGTACCATATTTAACTACCCTTGGACCACCGGACCCATGCGCGACATTTCCCCCAATAAAACAAGAGCCTTTACTGGATGGGTCTACCGGATACAACAGACCTTCAGCAGCGACAGCATTCATAAATTCTTCGGTGATGACACCCGGCTCTACTGTTGCCTGAAGATTTTCTGTATCAATTTCTATAATAGATTTGAACCTTTCCATAGACATAAGTACCCCACCATAAACCGGTAATGCACCGCCACTAAGCCCTGTTCCACCACCCCTTGGGGTTACAGGAACGTAGGCCGAACTGCATAATTTCAAAATTGCTGAAACCTGAGCTGTATCTGCGGGCTTCACGACTACTTCCGGCTGATAGCGCAGATCTTCGGTTTCATCATGGCTGTAATTGTCAAGAACCTGACTATCTGTAAAGACGTTTGCTTCGCCGAGTATTTCAGTCAACTGCAAAATAAAAGCAGCATCTATTAAATGATAAGGGCTGGTTACGGGCATAGTTTGTATAGGATATAAAATTATAGGGTTGTAAGAGGTGCGGTATAACTCAGGCTAACAAATGAATGGTTAATTTCTCCTGGCATCGGCGGATGCATCTTTTTTACCGCTGCTTCAGCAGTTTTGATAAATGGATATAGTGCAATTATTCTGTCAAGCATTTTCCTGACGACGGTTTCCAGCATCTTCTGCGTATTAGCCATTTCTTCCAGAATGATGGTATTGAGTACTTCGTAATTAACAGTCCTGCCCAGATCTTCTGTTTCGCCGGTATGTTCAAAAGTCACCTCTGCGCTGACTAAAAATTCAGTTCCTGTTAATTGTTCTTCCGGATAATAGCCGTGCAGGGCAAAACACCTGACGTCTCTCAAAGCAACGGTTTGTAAATACATAATTCTGATGTGCAATAAATTAATTTTTTAACGGTCCTGACCTTCCTTACCCGAAATCATTACCTTTGAAAACAGGCCGGACAGAGCTTTTCGAATAAGAATGCCGGCATTCCCATCAACCAAATATAATGGAAAGCATGAATAAATCAGGAAAGAAAGACCTTTATGAAGCACCGGATTATTATTTACTGGATGAATTACTGACCGAAGAACATTTACTGATCCGATCTGCAGCGAGAGATTTTGTGAAGAGAGAAATCAGCCCGGTGATTGAGGATTATGCACAAAGAGCGGAGTTTCCGAAACATTTGATTAAAGGTTTAGGTGAAATCGGAGCTTTCGGACCCACTATTCCGGTTGAGTATGGCGGCGCGGGACTAGATTACATCGCTTATGGCATCCTGATGCAGGAACTGGAGCGTGGCGACTCTGGGATCCGCTCAACTGCTTCTGTACAAGGTTCGTTGGTCATGTACCCGATATACGCATATGGTTCGGAGGAACAGCGTAAAAAGTATCTTCCTAAATTAGCTACGGGTGAATTAATGGGATGCTTCGGATTAACAGAACCTGATCATGGTTCTAATCCTGGTGGCATGACGACCAATATCAAAGATATGGGTAGCTATTATTTGCTGAATGGCTCAAAAATGTGGATCTCAAATGCTCCCTTTGCTGACATTGCTGTGGTATGGGCCAAGGATGAAGCGGGAAAAATCAGGGGATTGGTTGTTGAACGTGGTATGGAGGGTTTTACAACTCCCGAAACGCATAATAAATGGAGTTTACGTGCATCGGCAACTGGTGAACTGGTTTTTGACCAGGTGAAAATCCCAAAGGAAAATGTATTTCCTGAGATCTCAGGCTTGAAAGGCCCGTTGGGCTGCCTGAACCAAGCTCGTTATGGGATTGCCTGGGGCGCATTGGGTGCGGCGATGGATTGTTATGATACCGCCTTACGCTACTCAAAACAACGGGAACAGTTTGGTAAACCTATCGGTGGTTTCCAGCTACAGCAAAAGAAATTGGCTGAAATGATAACTGAGATTACCAAGGGCCAGCTTTTAGTTTGGAGATTAGGTGTACTGAAATCACAAAACCGGGCAACCGCAGAACAAATCTCAATGGCCAAAAGAAATAGCGTGGAAATCGCAATTGATATCGCAAGAAATGCCCGTCAGATGCTTGGCGGAATGGGCATAACCGGTGAATATCCGATTATGAGACATATAATGAACCTGGAATCTGTCGTCACCTACGAAGGTACACATGATATACATCTGCTGATCACCGGCATGGATGTAACCGGAATTAACGCTTTTAAGTAGCGATCAATAAAAAATAGAATAAAACTGCTGGCAACGGCTACAACAAATAGTAAACAATACATCAAATGAAGACTTTTAAAAAATACTATTCCCTTCCTGTTACTCCTGAGGAGGTATACCTGGCCATGACTAAAGCGCAAAGCATCCAACTTTGGACCGGCGCGGAAGTAGAATTCACTGAGGAAGTGGGCACCGAATTTTCTTTCTGGGATGGAGATATCGTCGGGAAGAATCTGGAATTTGACTTTGGCAAAAAAATTGTACAACAATGGTACTTCGGAGAAGACAATGAGCCCTCTATTGTAACGATCAAACTGCACCCTGATAAAAAAGGTACTTCCCTGGAATTTGTTCAAACCAATATTCCCGACGAAGACTTTGATGATTTCACTGCAGGCATCAACGAGCATTACCTTGGCGGACTTGAGGATTTCTTCGAGGAAGAATAAACCTAAAAACAAACAATTATGAACAAGAGTTTCGGATTAATCTTAGTAATTGTAGGTGCCGTCCTGCTAATTTGGACCGGCTTTACCTACACCAAGAAAGAGAAAATTATCGATGCAGGCCCAATCCAGGTCTCTGCAGATAAAGAGAAAACCGTTAACTGGCCTCCCTACGCCGGAGGAATAGTCCTGCTAGCCGGAGCCATTATCATGTTCAGCTCCAAAAAGAACGCATAATAACTACACAACAAAATACCGCCCTATCAAAAAGCAAAAGGCTACCCATCAAGGTAGCCTTTTGCTTTTCCCGGAAAACCGTCCCCTAAAACCAATACTGCTAAACATCACTACTAAAACAAACCGTAACATACCTCATCATAATCGCCCAAAAACTACAGTAACCCTGCAAAAAACCTATACAACCCTCCCACACACCCCCGGACCCAAGATAAATACTACAGTAACCCTGCAAAAAACCTATACAGCCCTCCTACACACCCCCGGACCTCCCTTAAATACTACGGTAACCCTGCAAAAAAAATAGGTTAGGTTTAAAAGAACCTTTCAGCTTTGCTGTAGTTCTGAATAAACCTAACCTATTTTTTTTGCTATTACCGCACCCCCTTTCATCACCCCCTTCCCTTTTTCCGCGGATATAACACGCAAAAAAAAGAGTGCTACAGTCCCCTGTACACCCCCGGACCTCCCTTAAATACCGCGGTAACCCCGCATAAAAAAAAGAGATTAGGTTTAAAAGAACCTTTCAGCTTTGCTGTAGTTCTGAATAAACCTAATCTCTTTTTTTTATGCTATTACCGCACCCCCTTTTATCACCCCCCCTGGCCGAACGAAGACCTTACAGCCTCTCTGAGATTGTAGTGTGAACTCATGACCTCACCATAAGCCCCTGTACTACGAATTGCAATCAGATCGCCCCTTTTTGTCTCCTGTAATAAAACCTCTTTACCAAAACAGTCTGTACTTTCGCAGATCGGACCTACCACATCATACTTTGTTACCTCTTCACTATCCTGACGACTGATATTCTCAATCTGATGATATGCTTGATAAAGTGCAGGCCGCATCAGTTCAGTCATACCCGCATCCAGGATTACGAAGTTCTTTTTCTTGCCATTTTTAACATATAGAACCCTGCTAATTAACGAAGAGCTTTGCCCAACCAGTGCCCGGCCAAGTTCAAAATGAACCTCCTGGTTAGGTCTTTTATTTAAGAAATCGGCAAATATCTGGAAATAGGCGATGAAGTCGGGAATCTGTTGTTCCGGATTCTGATAATCAATCCCCAGACCACCACCAACATTTAATACCTTAACCATGAAGCCGCGCTCTTCAAACCAGCCTGTAAACTCATTTACACGGACACATAGATTTTTGTAGACATCCAGGTTAGTAATTTGTGAACCGATGTGGAAGTGGATACCCACAAATTCCAGGTTTTTAGCAAGTTTAAGTGTCTCCGCACAAAGTGGAAGATCCCAGGAGTTGATACCGAATTTATTTTCATCCAGTCCTGTCGTGATATTATGGTGCGTGTGCGCATCTACGTTTGGATTGATACGGATCGCTACTTTAGCGGTTTTTCCTTTAGCCTGCGCCAGTTCATTGATAACTTCAAGTTCCTGAATTGACTCCACATTGAAGCAGAAAATATCAAGATCAAGTGCTTCATTAATTTCTTTATCAGACTTACCGACACCTGCAAATACGATCTGTTCTTTTGGAAAACCAATTTCGATTGCCTTTTTTACTTCGTTACCACTCACACAGTCTGCGCCGAAGCCAGTTGCATGGATGGATTGTAGTAAACGGTCATTAAAATTTGCTTTCATTGCATAATGCACGTGAAAATCATGCGCATTTGCAGCTGCTGCACAAGCGTCCAGTGTTTGCTGCAATAATTTGAGATCATAATAATAAAAAGGTGTATCTAAATCTGCAAATTGCGCTATATCTTTATTAGAAAACATAATGTTTAAATTTCTACTTGTATTTTGTTTAATTGGTATGGGGCTGATATACCTTGGAAACTACATGGATTTCCGGCGCAATAAGATCAGCAGTAAAGAATACGACAGAAGGATAAGAATCTTCGTCGCACTCCTTTTTATATTAGTTGCTATTCTGGTTTACCTCAAAAAGAGATAAGACTTATTCAAAAATCCGGTTATGTAAACTTCTGAGGACTTCAGTTTTATCTTCCGTATTAATTAACAGGGAGATATTATACTGACTGCCTCCATAAGAAATCATCCGGATCGGAATATGCTTGATAGAATCTAATACCCTGGAAGCGAATCCATGCTTGCTGGCACCGAAGTCACCTACAACACAAACAATAGTCTGGTCGGTATCTATTTCTACTGAACCAAATGCATGCAGCTCCTCTACAATCTTCTCCAGATTATCTGTATAATCGATAGTGAGGGATACCGCTACTTCAGAAGTCGTAATCATATCGATTGGCGTTTTATACCGCTCGAAAATCTCGAATACACGTCTCAGGAAACCATAAGCTAAAAGCATGCGGCTGGAATGAATCTTGATCGCTGTAATTCCGTCTTTTGCTGCAATAGATTTGATCTTTCCTTTTTCACTTTCCATAGAGATCAACGTACCTTTTGCTGAAGGCTCCATAGTATTTAACAAGCGTACAGGAATTTTATATTTCTGAGCAGGGAATACCGACTGAGGGTGAAGAATCTTAGCCCCAAAATAAGCGAGCTCGGCTGCTTCATCAAAAGAAAGCTGTGAGATTGGGCGTGTACCTTTAACAATTCTTGGATCGTTATTATGCATGCCGTCGATATCGGTCCAGATCTGAACTTCTTCTGCCAATAAGGCTGCACCGATTAAAGATGCGGTGTAATCACTTCCGCCACGACGTAAATTATCTACTTCACCAAAGCTGTTTCTGCAGATGAAGCCTTGAGTAATGAATAGCTTATTTTCTGGATATTTTGCTAAAATTGGTTGAAGGTTAGCTGTGATAAAAGGAATATCGGGTTCGTTGTCAGCATCTGTTTTCATGAAATCCAGTGCAGGCAGTAATACTGAAGGTACGCCTATTGATTTCAAATAAATATGATATAAAGTAGTTGACAGGAGTTCTCCTTGTGCAAGCACTACTTTTTCTTCAATTGGTGTGAAAATATCGTTGACTAAAGAAGCCAGAAAATTGAAATGATAATCTACAACTTCCTGTCCCTGATCACGGAAATCGCCTTCAGGTAAAAGTTCAATTATAAACTCATTGTATTTAGCAAGTAATGCGTTAATCAAAGTTAACGCAACCTGTTTATCTTCCTTTAAAAGTTTGTCCGAAATTTCCACTAAACTATTGGTTGTACCAGACACGGCCGATAATACCACAATTTGTTCTGCTGAAGGATCAATGATATCCAATAAGCTTTTCATCCGAGCGGGACTTCCTACAGAAGTTCCACCAAACTTTAATATTTTCATTTTACATTTAGGTTTTAAAATATTGAACAGTAAAATAGAAAACCTCGTTTTTAATTATTTGAGGAAGGTATTTTTTATTCAATTAATTTGGTATATAATTGTATTGAGGCGTGAAATTAATAAATCGCCTGTAATATTCACGCTATAAACAAAATAAAATTTGGACTGCCTGCAAAATAGCGGTCCGGCGCTAAACAATTCGACCTCTTTTATTCTTTTAACAGAGAAAAATAATCAAATATCATCAAATCTTATGCAATTAGACGCAGCTACACAGCAAACCATTGATACCTGGCTTAACGGTAATTACGACCAGGAAACAAAAGCAGAAATTCAGCAATTAGTTGCTCAAAATGCTTCCGTGGAACTAACCGATGCCTTTTACCGGAGCCTGGAATTTGGCACCGGCGGTTTACGCGGTATTATGGGTGCAGGATCCAACAGGATTAATAAATATACAATAGGCACAGCCACACAAGGTTTAAGCAACTATCTGCTTAATAAATATCCGGGAGAAAAGATTAAAGTTGCTATTGCACATGATAGCAGAAATAAATCTGATGAATTTGCAGGTATCGCTGCCGATGTTTTCTCTGCGAATGGTATTCATGTTTATTTCTTTAAAGCTTTACGCCCCACTCCAGAACTTTCTTTTGCAATCAGAACTTTAGGGTGTCGCAGTGGTGTAATGCTAACTGCCTCGCATAATCCTAAAGAATATAACGGTTATAAGGCATACGGTGCAGATGGAGGACAATTTACTTCACCTGATGATACCATGGTTATGGATGAAGTTGCCAAAATCAAAAACATTGATGATGTCAAATTTGAAAGGATAGCTGAAAATGTCGAACTGATCGGTGAAGAAATTGATCAGCAGTACCTGGATGCGATAACCAAATTATCGGTTTCACCAGAGGCTATCGAAAGACAGAAAGATCTGAAGATTGTATTCTCCCCTATTCATGGAACTGGAATTACGTTAGTTCCTAAAGCGCTGGCTCAGTTTGGTTTTGATAACCTGACAGTGGTTGCCGAGCAGGAAAAACCAGACGGCAATTTCCCAACAGTTGTTTATCCGAACCCGGAAGAAAAGGAAGCAATGACGCTTGCACTTAAAAAAGCGCAGGAAATTGATGCAGATTTAGTACTGGCGACAGATCCGGATGCAGACAGGGTTGGTATCGCAGTTAAAAATAATGACGGTGAATTTGTTCTGCTTAATGGGAACCAGACCGGTAGTTTATTAATTAACTATCTGTTAACTGCCTGGGATGAAAAGGGAAAACTAGATGGCGATCAGTATATCGTTAAAACGATCGTAACCACTAACCTGATTGAAGCAATAGCTGACGCTAAAAAAGTAAAATACTATAATACCTTAACCGGATTTAAATATATTGGACAGCTGATTACCAGTCTTCAGGGTAAAAAAACCTTTATAGGTGGTGGTGAAGAAAGCTACGGCTATCTGATTGGTGAATTGGTGAGGGATAAAGATGCGGTCATCTCCTGCGCTTTTATAGCAGAAATGACTGCCTTCTATAAAGATAAGGGCAGCAGTTTATATAATGCAATGCTGGACATGTATGTAGAATACGGCCTTTATAAAGAAGAACTGGTTTCTTTAACTAAAAAAGGAAAATCTGGTGCAGAAGAGATTAAAGCTATGATGGAGAAATTCCGCAGCAACCCTCCTCAGACATTAGGCGGTTCAAAAGTTAAAACGCTTAAGGATTATGAATTGGGCGTTGAAACTGATCTGATTCAGCAAAAGCAAAGTAAATTGGATTTCCCTAAATCGGATGTCCTGCAATTCATTACAGAAGATGGAAGTATCGTTTCTGCGAGACCTTCCGGTACTGAGCCCAAGATTAAATTTTATTGCAGTGTAAATGCGCCGCTTTCGACTCGTGAAGCTTTCAAAGATGTTGACACACAGCTTGCTGCAAAGATAAAATCATTGATGGAAGACTTGCAGGCTTAACCTGTAAATCTAATCTTTAACACCTATAAAATAAAACCCCGATAAGCGCTGCTCATCGGGGTTTTATTTTATCTGCTAATTAATCTTGATTTTAATAGAACCTGATTAAATGGAGCTTTCTCAAGCGTATGGTCAGCAGCCAGATCTTTAAGGATCAGACTAATTACATTTTCTGCAATTTCGTCGATAGGCTGATCTACTGCGCTGATCTCGGGACTGTGCAGTTTAAAAATATCGTGATCATCATAAGAAATCACTTTAAAATCTCCATTGAGTGTTTTGTTCAGTTCCTTGAAACAAAAAAGACCGCGAACTGCCAGATAATTGGTAGCGAACAATACAGCATCTATCTCCGCATTTTTGGTGAAGAAATTTTTGAGAAGGCCGGCCGTTTCATCGGGGGTACTACTGAAAGGAATTAACTGATGCAGTTTTTTGGAGGCTTTAATGCCACTATCTTTTAACGCATTCATATAACCCGCATAGCGGTCTTTAATTTGTTGAACATCCACATCTACGGTTACGAATGCAATATTTTTCTTCCCTTGTTTAATGAGGGATTCTACAGCAGCATATGTTCCAGCCGCACAATCAACTAGCACGCTATTGACATCCAACCCCGGCAGACTTCTATCAAATACAACCACCGGTGTATTATTATTTAGTAAATCCTGTATCTCTTCTTCCAGTCCGGTTACCGGGACGATAATATATCCGTCTACCTGCCTGGTTTTAAACATTCTGATGAGTCCTTTTGCCTTTTCCAGATCATTCTCTGTACTGGAGTAAATTATCTTATATCCGTGCTTATAAGCTTTATCCTCAATCAACCTTGCAATTGCAGCGAAAAAAGGGTTGGAAATATCTTCAACAATAAGTCCGATAGTTTTTGTTGTGCCTGTTCGTAAGCTGCGGGCTACCTGGTTAGGTTTAAAACCGAGTTCCTGGATGATTTTTTCTACTTTTAAAATCATCTCCTGGCTTATGCGCATCTTTTCAGCTTTGCCATTTAAGATAAATGACACTGTTGTAATAGAGACATTAGCCTTTTTGGCAATATCCTTTATGGAAAGGGGTTTCATGCTTCGTCGTTTAATTCGAAAGCAAGCTAGAAAAATATTTTTTATAACTGAAACAGTCTCCACTGTCTCTACACGTTTATTTTGATTTTTTTATTCAAAATACGGCAATAAATAAAAAATAGCTTAATAAGTGTTCTTTAGTACGAATACCTGGAGGCATTTCTAACCATTACATAGTTAAGCAAGTTATTTTTATCTCTTTCTGTGATCTTACCGGTCGACGGCATAATTTTCGCAATCATCTGAATTCAACGTTATTCATAATTCAGGATATTAACGTAAATTTGGCTTTCGATTCAAAGACTATGGCATACATTGATTATTATAAAGTTTTGGGTGTTGATAAGTCAGCTTCACAGGATGATATTAAAAAAGCATACCGTAAACTGGCCAGAAAGTATCACCCGGATTTAAATCCTGATGATAAAGAAGCCAATAAGATGTTCCAGCAGGTAAATGAGGCTAATGAAGTGCTAAATGATCCTGAAAAGCGTAAGAAATACGATGAATATGGGGAGAACTGGAAACATGCTGACCAGTTCCAGCAATCAGGCCAGCCTGGCAGGGGTAACCCTTTCGGCGGCGGTTTTGGTGGTGGTGGTGGATATGGCGGAGGAGGAGGAAACTTCGGTGGCGGTGACTTCTCAGACTTTTTTGAGTCTATGTTCGGTGGCGGCGGTGCGCGGCAAAGTAGAAACAGCGCACGTTTTAAAGGTCAGGATCTGCAGGCTGAACTGAAAATATCTTTCATGGATGCTGCTGAAACCCATAAAAAAACGGTGACAGTTAATGGTAAGAGCCTGAGAATCACAATTCCCGGCGGAATCGCTTCCGGTCAGGTAATTAAGCTTAAAGGCCAGGGAAGTCCCGGAGCCAATGGCGGGCCGGACGGAGATCTGTTAATTACCATTACCATCGCCGAAGACAACCGGTTTCATCGTGTCGGTGATGACCTGTTCCTAAATAAAGAAATAGATCTTTTCCTTGCTGTATTAGGCGGTGAGGTTACCGTAGATACTCTAACCAGTAAGGTGAAATTAAAAATACCTGCAGGTACCCAAAATGGCACTAAAGTACGGCTAAAAGGCAAAGGTTTCCCTGTATATAAAAAAGAAGGTGAATTCGGAAACCTTTTTGTGACTTATACGGTTAAGATACCAACCAACCTGAATGAAAAACAAGAAGCCCTCTTTAAAGAATTACAGGCTATATCAGGTTAATAAAACACGTTAGCTATGGAAACAGAACTGATAACCATAAATGATTACTGTACACATTATGCTGTACCTAAAACATTCATTGAAGCATTAGAAGACTCCGGCTTAGTGGTACTGACTACCAGAAACGGTCAAAAATATCTGCATTATGAACAATTAGTGGAAATGGATAGATTTATCCATTTCCACTATGATCTTCAGATTAATATAGAAGGCATCGATGCGATTGTACATCTGCTGCAAAAAGTAAAGCAAATGCAGTCGGAAATTTCAAAGCTTAAAAATCATATTTACGTTCAGGAGCATTTTCCCGATTTCAAACATCAGGTGAAGCATTAACCTGATACTCCATTTGTCTGCCTTGAGCAACTGCAATTATATTCTCTGCAGCAAGTCGGGACATCGCTGTTCTTGTTTTCAAAGTAGCTGAACCAACATGTGGCAATATAGCAACTCTGGGCATGTCGAGTAGTGGGTTATCTGCTTGCATTGGTTCAGGACTCGTAACATCCAGTCCTGCACCCCAGATTATTCCTTTCTCAAGTGCAGTTTTCAGATCTGTTTCTACATGTATGGAACCTCTGGCAGTATTCACAAAAATTGACGTGGGTTTCATCTGTTTAAAAGCACTTTCATCAAATTTGTGTCTGGTTTGCGGTGTTAGATCAGTATGAACGCTTAGCACATCGCTATGTTGAAGAAGTTCTTCGAAACTAACGTATTTGGCATCCAGTTCCTTCTCGGCCTGTTCATTTGGTTTACGATTATGATAGATAACGTCCATACCGAAAGCACCACGACACTTTCTTGCCATCTCAAAACCGATTTTACCAAGACCGAATATTCCAAGTGTCAACCCACTGAGATCCTGGCCCAGGTTCGCTGTTGGCTCAAAAAATCCCCACTCACCACGTCCAATTGTTTTATGCATATAAAATGCATTTCTTGCAACAGACTGCATTAGCAAAAAAGCAGTGTCTGCTGTAGACTCACTTAAAACACCCGGGGTATTTCCAACAGGAATTCCCAACCTGGTTGCGGCAGCTATATCTACATTATCATATCCAACGGAATGAAGAGCAATAGCTTTCAAGTGTGAACAGGCCTCCATAAACTCTTCGTTTAATGCTTGTCCAGCACTTATCAGCGCGTCTGCGTTGCCACAGGCACTGATTAATTCACCCTGGCTCAACTTTCTTTTTTCAGCCCATACTTCAACTTCTAAACCGGCATCTTTCAATAACTGCAAACCAGCGTCTGCAATTCTTCTGGTAACAAATACTCTCATCTGATCTAATTTTTAGCGTATTGAAGCAATTCAGCATAATTTACGCTGAATTGATCAAATATACTCCTGAAATCCTTATCCCCCTATTTACTTAAAAAATTCGAACGGATTGTATCCCATACTTCCTTCCCATCCCCTTTCAGCGTTTGCTTTAACATATAAATTCCAAATCCCTTAGCCTGCTCCAAATCTATTTTAGGTGGCATGGAAAGTTCAGTCTGATTGACTACTACATCAAGAACTACCGGACCTGGATGTGCCAGTGCAGCTGCAACAGCGGCCTCTAGATCTTCGGCTTTCTCCACCCTGATTCCCCGGATTCCAATCGCTTCTGCCATTTTCGCGAAATCTGGATTCTTTAAATCTGTTCCAAATGGTGGCATGCCAATTACTTTCATTTCCATGGCAACAAAACCTAATGAGCTATTATTATAGATAACGAGTTTTACAGGAAGATCATATTGATGGATAGTGAGGATATCACCCATCATCATTGCAAAACCACCATCACCTGATAAGGAAATGACCTGTCTGTTCAAGTCAGTTAGCTGGGCACCGATTGCCTGTGGCATTGCACTAGCCATGGAACCGTGATTGAAAGAACCAATAAGC
Organism: Pedobacter antarcticus; assembly: GCF_900103515.1. Lineage (NCBI taxonomy): Bacteria > Pseudomonadati > Bacteroidota > Sphingobacteriia > Sphingobacteriales > Sphingobacteriaceae > Pedobacter > Pedobacter antarcticus. Next base: position 62,324 of record NZ_FNGZ01000001.1, on the reverse strand, counting down.
CTCCTTCCGGCAGTCATATCGATATATCTGGCTGCCCATACAGATGGTGTACCTACATCTGCAGTAAAAACGGCATTTGTACTAGCCTGTTCACTTAACAATCTTGTCAAATATTCCGGATGAATTGCCTCTCCTTCAACAGCCTGTGCATGTTTCATCAGATTCTTACGGTTGTCCTGATATCTCTCCTGACTTTTATGAAGAAAACTATTGTCCTGAGCATGGTCAATCAATGGTAACAGGGCTTCAAGTGTTTCTTTAACTGAACCGACCAGGCCCATCTCGAGCTTACATCTTCTGCCCAGTCTTTCCGGGCGTATATCCAACTGTACAATTTTAGCTTTAGGTGGATACCATTCTTTATATGGAAAATCTGTTCCCAACATAATGAGCAGTTCACAGTCTTCGACAGCCTGATAACCAGAAGTAAGCCCGATTAAACCAGTCATTCCTACATCGTAAGGGTTATCGTACTGCACATGTTCTTTACCGCGCAGCGCATGGACGATCGGCGATTTAACTGCCGCTGCCAGACTTAATAATTCCTGATGGGCACCAGCACAGCCTGCACCGCATAATAAGGTGATTTTTTTATGCTGATTAATTAATGTAGCGAGTTTCCTGAGATCGTCATCTGCTGGCCTGATAACTGGTTTATTATGGAAGATTTGATGTTCAAGCTGATCAGAAGGTGCCTTTTCCATAGCGACATCACCGGAGATGCTGACTACGGCTACACCAGATTGCCCAACTGCATGCTGCATAGCGATCTGAAGCACTCTTGGCATCTGTCTTGCAGAAGCGATAGTTTCGCAATAATAGCTGCATTCCCGGAAAAGGGATTCCGGTCTTGTTTCTTGAAAATAGGCTGTCCCTATCTGTTCACTCGGAATATGCGCCGCAATAGCCAGTACCGGCGCATTACTACGATGTGCATCATATAAGCCATTAATCAGGTGCATATTACCCGGGCCGCAGCTACCGGCACAGACCGCTAGTTTACCAGTAATCTGTGCTTCTGCTCCCGCCGCAAAGGCAGCAGCTTCTTCATGCCGGTAATGTACCCACTTAATGGTTTTTGATTGTCTGATTTCTTCTACAATACCGTTTAAAGAGTCGCCTACGACACCATGAACGGCTGTAACTCCTGCCTGCTCTAAAATTTCAACGAATTGAGCTGCTACTGTCTTTGCCATAAATCTGAACTTTAAAAAAAAGCCGCCCGAAGGGGGCGGCTTCATAGGTGGTTTTTAAGATTTTTTAACTACTTTATTATATCGCTGTTCTACTTCTTCCCAGTTGACAACGGTCCACCAGGCAGTAATGTAGTCAGGGCGTTTATTTTGATATTTAAGATAATAAGCGTGCTCCCATACATCTAAAGCAAGTATTGGAGTACCTTTCTCTTTCACCACATCCATTAAAGGATTATCCTGATTAGGCGTGGTGGAAATTTTCAACTTACCATTCTGAACTATAAGCCATGCCCAGCCAGAACCAAAACGTTTTGCGGCACTGTCTGCAAATGCAGCTTTGAATTTATCAAGGGAACCAAAAGTCTGGTCTATTTCTTTTAGAAAAGCAGCTGAAGGCGCTTTAGGTTTTGCACCCATTACCTGCCAGAACATTGTATGATTATAATGTCCACCTGCATTATTACGTATAGCCGCAGGATAAGAAGACACAGAGGCTAAAATCTCGGCGAGAGACTTGCCCTCTGCTGCACTACCTTTTACCGCTGCATTCAGATTATTAACGTAACCCTGATGATGTTTGGTGTAGTGAATCTCCATGGTTTCCTTGTCGATAGCAGGTTCCAGGGCATTATAAGCATAAGGCAGAGGTGCCAGCTTAAATTGTGCACTCACACTATGGGAGGCCGTGAGCAGTAAAATTACGGGGATGATATTTTTGAATAGCTTCATGGGGGTTTTATTAATTTTAATAATAAAACCCCCTGCTATATATTTTGTTTGCATGAACCTGTATTAAAGGGTTCATGACTGACAGAATTCAAATTATGCTATTTGCCTTTATACTCTTCCAATAAAATATCCATGTCTTTCATCAATTGATCAACTTGTGCATCTACTGTTCCATCATATGCTCCGCGGATACGTTTCTCCCTGTCTACGAGCACAAGGTAACCTTGATGGATATAACCTCCGGGAGCAGCTTTATCTTCTCCTACAGTCACCAGATAATGTTTTTCAGCGATATTATAAACCGAATCCCGTACGCCCCAAAGAAATTCCCATTGCGTTCCTTGTACACCGAGTTTACTGGCATAGGTTTTCATCCGGGAAGGGGTGTCATATTTATAGTCAATCGTGTGAGATACGAGTTTTACACCTGGGTTTCCTTCGTACTTTTTATAGATCTTTAAAAGGTTCCGGTGCATGATCGGACAGATTGTCGGACAAGATGTAAAGAAGAAATCTGCTACATATATAGCTTTATCAAAATCTTTTCCGGTGACTTCCGCACTGTCCTGATTCAGAAACTTAAAATCAGGAATAGATCTGTATGTTGTATCGGTGCCTGTAATTTCCTGTTGCAAATAAGGCAAACGTTTCTGTTCCTGCTGGCAACTTGTTAAAAATGCAACAAGAAGTCCCAGGTATATTAGGTTTTTCATCATCATTCTCTGAAAGCAGATAAATAAGAGTTTGACGCGGATATCTCTGCCTTATAAAGACTGTCGATCCGGTTGATCTTAATATTTTCCGCTTTGAAATAGGCCGCAGCTTCTTCATTTGATTTCTGCTCAATATCTGGCTCAAACTGATGCATCCAATCATTCATTAGTTCTTCCGCCGCCTTAAGCCGGGCTACCTTTTCTTCCATCAGTACTTTTTCGCGTGCAATGTCCAGCGTAGGGAAACGTTGTTTTAAAGCGCCCAGATTCTGTAAAAGGGAATCGATAGCCATCTGATTCTTCACCACTATACCATGGTCAGCCATAACCAGATCATGAGTTTTCATTACCTGGTCACGTTCAGCCTTATAATCTACCGGCTGACTGCAGGAAAACATTATTCCAACTATGGAAGCAGCTATAATCAGTTTTTTCATCTCTATTTTCTTAATTTACCCCATTTCAGGTAGCTGGCTCCCCAGGAGAATCCTGCGCCGAAAGCTGTCAGTAATAAGGTGTCATTTTCTTTAAAGTCTTTCTGGAACTCCCACATACACAAAGGAATAGTTGCAGCGGTTGTATTACCATAACGCTGAATATTAACTTTAACCTGATCTTCGCGCAGGCCGAGCTTATCTCCTACTGCATGTATGATTCGTAAATTTGCCTGATGCGGGATCAGCCAGTTTACATCGGCTGTATCCAGACCATTTCTTTCCAGTACTTCTGTACAGGTCTGAGTCATTCCTTCAATAGCAGCCTTGAAAACAATTCTGCCGTTTTGTGAAATATAATTGAGTTTTTGATTCAGTGTCTCCGGCGAAGAAGGGTGTAACGATCCACCGGCGGTAACGATCAGGTGTTCTTTTCCGGAACCATCTGTTTTAAATACATTGTCTATCAGACCGACTTCTTCTTCAGTCTGTTCCAGCAATACTGCTCCTGCACCATCGCCAAAAAGAATACAGGTATTCCTGTCTTCATAGTTTACAATCGTGCTGTTCGCATCTGCACCTATTACAATTACATTTTTGTAGCGGTCACTTTCGATTAAACTTGCGCCCAGAGTCAGTGCATACAGAAAACCACTGCATGCTGAATTGGAATCAACGCCCCATGCTTTGGTCAGACCGGCTTTCTCACAAACAATACTAGCTGTGGAGACCATAATATAATCAGGTGTTGCAGTTGCGACTATAACGCACTCTATTTCTTCCGGATTTACATGGTTATCTTCGAGCAGGCGTTTTACTGCAAGCGTAGCCAGGTCAGAAGTGGCTAAAGAATCATCATTCAATATCCTTCTTTCCTGAATTCCCGTACGTGAAATAATCCATTCGTTATTGGTATCCACCATTTTTTCCAGATCGTGGTTTGATAGTATAGTCTCCGGTACATATCCACCCAAAGCTGTGATGACAGCATTATATCTCTTTCTCATTTAAGCATTAAATTCTGCGCACAAAACTAAGAAATATTTACAGGTACGTTACACTTTATTTTAAGAGTAGTGTACCTTTGCAGGCATATTCTTACAATTATGAACAATCCATTACATTTCTTTTCTGCTTTACTACTTGGTACCGTGTTATTAACGGCTTCCTGTAAAGAAGAACGAAAGTTGCCCATTTATGGTGTCAGAGATACAAAAGAAGTTGCAAAAGCAGACGGATTTACCGTAGACACTATTTACCAGACTATTCCTGACTTTAAATTTTTGAATCAGGATAGTGTAATGATAACCAATGATCAGTTCAAGGGTAAAATATACGTTGCAGATTTCTTTTTCACATCCTGCACCAGTATCTGCCCGATCATGCATAAGAATATGAAAACTTTATTTCAGGATTTTAAAAGCAATCCTGACGTGATGTTCCTTTCCCATACTATTGATTTCAAATATGACAAGCCTTCAGTCTTGAAAAAATATGCGCAGAAGCTGGATGTATACGATCCTAAATGGCAGTTTGTCTACGGCCCAAAGGACAGTATTTATACAATAGCGGAAAAAAGTTATCTCGTCGCCGTTCAGGTTGACAGCAATGACCGTGAAGGCTATGTCCACCAGGGATTTCTGGTTCTGATCGATAAAGACAGAAGAATCAGAGGTGCTTATGACGGTACAAATCCGGAGCAGGTGGAACAATTGCGTAAGGATATTCCTGTACTGCTGGATGAATACAAGAAATAAATCATGCGTAAACTTACAATCCTTTTTTTAACTGTCCTGATTTTTTCCGGCATGTTTTACTCTTGCCAGACTGCTGAAACAATTCAGCAGGACGCTTACTATGTCAATGGCAGAGATCTTTATATCAACCATTGCCAGAATTGTCATGGGACTAAAGGTGAAGGCCTGGGCGAATTGATTCCCCCGCTGACAGACAGCGTTTTCATGAAAATCAATAAACAGAAATTGGCCTGTTATATTAAAAACGGAGTCTCAGAAAAACTTACTGTCCACGGAAAAGTATATGAGGGCAAGATGGAGCCGCTAAACCTGGCTACTATTGATCTGGCACAGGTTATCGTATATATTACCAATGGCTTCGGCCACCAACAGGGCATGTATACCACCGAACAGGTTACTACTGACCTGGGGAACTGTAAATAGCCATTTTTTTATATCTTTGCCCAAAATGCAAGCCGTTCTATCGCTGTAAGTAATGCTTTGCAACTTAAAGAGGAAAGTCCGGGCAACACAGAGCATCCCGCTTCCTAACGGGAAGAGGTTTAGGAATGAATACCTGAATTATGGAAAGTGCCGCAGAAAATGAACCGCCGATGGCTTAGGCACAGGTAAGGTTGAAAACGTGAGGTAAGAGCTCACGATTTTTCCGGGTGACCGGAGATCTGGTAAACCCCGGGAGTTGAAAGACCAAATAGGCTGACGTATGTAGGGCTGCTCGTCCGATGTCAGTGGGTAGGTCGTTAGAGATAAATGGCGACATTTATAGTAGATTAATGGTAGAAGCCTTAGCAATAAGGTACAGAACCCGGCTTACAGGCTTGCATTTTTTAATTTATTTCCTTATTATTTGACATTTCTGAATATATTCGTTTTCGGACACACCTGGATAACCCTATGGCAAAACTACTAATCATTGATGATGAGCGCGCGATCAGAAGTACACTGAGAGAAATACTGGAATATGAAAACTACGAAGTAGAAGATATAGACAATGGTGTAGATGGCTTAGACCTGATCAAGAAAAAGAAATTCGATCTGGTACTCTGTGATATCAAGATGAACAAAATGGATGGTATGGAAGTGCTGGAACAGGCACTTGCCCACAGTCCGGACCTACCGTTTATCATGATCTCTGGTCATGGTACTGTGGAAACAGCAATTGAAGCCAGTAAAAAAGGAGCATTCGACTTTATCTCCAAACCACCGGATCTGAACAGGTTACTGATTACAGTACGCAACGCACTGGATCGTGGCAACCTGGTTACAGAAACCAAAGTACTGAAAAGAAAAGCGAGTAAAACACGTCATATACTCGGCAGCTCGGAAAATATCAATAAAATAAAAGAGACAATTGAACGTGTTGCCCCTACAGAAGCCCGGGTATTGATTACAGGTGCAAATGGTAGTGGTAAAGAACTTGTAGCCCGCTGGCTGCATGAGAAGTCGCAACGAAGTGAAAGTCCGCTTATTGAAGTGAATTGTGCAGCGATTCCGTCGGAATTAATTGAAAGTGAATTATTTAGCCATGAGAAAGGCTCTTTCACTTCAGCCGTAAAACAGAGGATCGGTAAATTTGAACTGGCTAACGGTGGAACACTTTTTCTTGATGAGATTGGTGACATGAGCCTCTCTGCACAAGCAAAAGTACTTCGTGCGTTGCAGGAACACAAGATAACCCGCGTAGGTGGAGAGAAAGAACTGGAAGTAAATGTTCGGGTACTTGCAGCAACAAACAAAGACCTGATGAAGGAAATTGAAGACGGAAACTTCCGTATGGATCTTTACCACAGGCTTAATGTAATTAATATACATGTACCTCATCTAACCGAACGCCGCGAGGATATTCCGGAGATCGCACTCAGCTTCCTGGAAGACATCTGTAAAGATTATGGTATGCCAGTTAAAAAGATCAGTGATGCCGGTATGGTTGCTTTACAAAATTTACCATGGACAGGAAACGTACGTGAGTTGCATAATATGATCGAAAGGCTGATCATATTAAGTGATAAGATCATTACTGAATATGAAGTTACTGCATTTGCCAATCCAGGCGGTGGAACGAATATCGGCGCCGCAGGAAGTCAGAGCAATAACATTCAGATTACAGCTGCTACGCCTGATTATGACAGCTTCAACAACTTCCAGGATTATAAGGATCACGCAGAAAGAGAGTATATTAAATTCAAACTGGAGAAGAACAACTGGAATGTATCAAAAACAGCAGATGATATCGATATCCAGCGTAGTCACCTGTATAGTAAAATAGAGAAGTTCGGCCTCAAAAGGGTTACCGAATAATTATAAATTTCCCTGAAGGGAATACTAAACAAAAAAGCGTTTCCGGATATCCGGAAACGCTTTTTTGTTTTTATCTTTCTTATTCCATATAATCGGCCTGTCTGCTGAGCAGCGCCCTGTATTTGTTAAAGATCGCTGTCTTGGAAACAAATCCTACAAACTCTTCCCGTTCATCGATTACCGGTAGCAACCAGGCATTTTCCTTTTCCATTTTTTTAAGAACCGTCTTCATCGGATCTCTCATGTAGATCACATCTGGTGCTGTTTGCATTAACTCCTTAACGCTCAAACCAGAACTGGCGGGGTTATTAATGGCTTTCTTCAACACGTCTTCAACAGAGATCATTCCACGAAAAGTTTTATCCTGGGCAATAACAGGGAATAAATTTCTTTTAGACTGCAAAATCTCCGGCAAACGTTCTGAGATCAGCTCATCTTCATACAGGACAACATAATCCTTTTCAACAAGATATTTCAGCTTCATCATATGCAGCACCAGCGTATCCTTGTCTTCATGGGACATTAGTTCGCCGCTTTCACCTAAAGCCTGCGTGTAGATAGAATATTTACTCTTACTCCGGTTAATCAGATAAGCAATTGCCGAGGTGATCATTAAAGGTACCATCAGCACATAACCACCAGTAATTTCTGCAATCAGGAATATACCAGTTAATGGTGCATGCATAATTGCACTTAAAGATGCAGCCATGCCGGCAACAATGAAATTAGCCACGTTTACATGTGCAATACCCAAGGTATTAATGGTAAAGGCCATTACAAATCCGATCAGACCACCCATAATTAAACTGGGTGCAAATGTACCTCCATTACCTCCCGCAGATAAAGTAATTAAAGTAGCTGCTGACTTCGCGAATACAGTGATAATCGTGAAACCAATAATAACGGCAGGCATATTACTGTAAGAAGCGAATATACTGTTGGTGATCACTGAACTGTAATTACCCCCCAGCAGATTCTTGATAGTTATATATCCCTCCCCGTATAATGTTGGAAACAGAAAAACCATAATCCCGAGTAGTGCACCACCAACAATAACTTTCGTATAAGGATTCTTGATCTTATAGAATGATGTTTTCACAAAGTAATTTATCTTACTGAAGTAAATGGAAAACAAGCCAATCAGAACAGCCAGCAGTACATACCAAATTAATGCATTAAACTGCCACCCTTCAGTGACCAGGAAAAACAGTTGTTCGTTGTAAAAGAACCTTGCTACCACCGCAGCCGTAGCTGATGCCAGCAGTAAAGGAATAAATGCAGGTATGGTAAATTCAGGCAGCAAAATCTCAATTGCAAATACGATCCCTGCAATGGGACTATTAAATGCACCCGCGATTCCGGCAGCAGCTCCACAGGCAAGCAACATAGTCGTTTCCCTGTAGGATAAGCCTAAAAACCTCCCGACTGCGGAACCAATTCCGCCGCCGCTGGTAACTATAGGTGCCTCCAAACCAGTAGACCCTCCAAAACCAACAGTGAGCGCTGCAGTAATAATCTGAGAATAGATATTATGTGGCTCTACCCTACTTGATTTTTGGGAAATCGTGTAGATGAGAGGAGTCAGCCCTGTTTCAAACTTGCCCTTCCGGATAAATCTGCGCACATACATAACAGATAGCAGAATTCCGATAAAAGGGAAGATGATAAAGAGATAATACTTGTATTCCCAGTGAAAACCATCCTGCAGGAAGTCTTCGATATGATGGGTAATGGATTTTAGTAATGCAGCGGCAAGACCGGCAAGGACCCCCACAACCAGTGCGGCTAAGACAAGGAAATTCCTGTTGGAAATCTTCGTTTTCCGGTAATGATTAATAGCATCCAGATAATTAACCAGTTTGGCGTACATAAGCTAATTCTTAAGAATCAAATTTATCCAACAACTTAATCAGCGTTGCGTAGTCTTTTGGATAAGGTGCATCAATAACAATCTCCTTTTCATCCAGACCTTTAAATACAAGGTGGCGTGCATGTAAAGCAAATCGCTTCATGATAGGCTGTTCCTCATCGTCTTTAGCAATTCTGTACCCTTTTTTTATTGCAGAAAGGAAAACAGGTTTACCCCGGTAAAGGGAATCACCACAGATTGCCGCACGCTGGGTCGCCAGGTGAATACGAATCTGGTGCATACGGCCGGTAATCGGTTTGCATTCCACCAATGTATAATGTTTATAGAATTTAATGGAGTTGAAAATAGTCTCCGCCCGTTTACCTTCTTTGCGGTCAATGGTAACACTGCGGTTCCCGTCGTTGAGAATTGGCAGATCGATAAACAGCTCTTTGAAAGTAACCAAACCATCTACAACAGCGTGATAGGTTTTATTAACCCTGCGTTTCTCAAACTGCATAGATACCGAACGGTACGCTTCAGGTGTCTTGGCAATAATAATTGCACCGGAAGTCTCTTTGTCGAGACGGTGGCACACCTGCGCATCGGGCGAGTATTGTCTGGCGAGGCGCAGGATATTAACTTCGCCTGAACCGCCACGTTCATCCAGCGAAGCAACGAATGGCGGTTTGTTTACAACGATATGATGATCGTCTTCAAATAGGATCAGGTCTTTAAAGGAAGGATATTTCAATGGTGTCGATTTATAAAACTATACAAAAGTACAATTTCATCCTTTAGCATCGGACATCAGATTGCAATTGATTACGAAAGTTCAAATTTATAGCCCACTCCTTTGACAGTCGCTACATAATTTTCGCCAAGTTTCTCTCTTAGCTTACGAATATGCACGTCTATTGTCCGGTTGGTTACTACTACTGAATCTTCCCATATATTCTTAAGGATCGATTCTCTGGTATAAACCTTTCCAGGTCTTGAAGCCAGCAGATATAACAATTCAAATTCTTTTTTCGCCAGCACTACTTTTTCTCCTGCCTGAAAAACAAGGTAAGCTTCCCTGTCGATAACCAGATCGCCAATTTCCACCTTATTATCTGAGACTTCGTCCTGACTGCTATTTCTTCTCAGAATAGCATTGATTCTGCTAACAAGCGCTCTTGGTTTAATCGGTTTCGCTATATAATCATCTGCACCTACATTAAATCCTGCAATTTCTGAATACTCCTCACTTCTTGCCGTCAGAAATACCATAAACGTATTTTTGAACTCCGGAATAGCACGCATTAATCTGCAGGCTTCAATTCCGTCCATCCTCGGCATCATAATATCCAGAATGATTAAATCAGGGTGTACTTTCTTGGCTACTGTAATTCCGTCCTGCCCGTTACTGGCCAGGAAAACCTGATAGCCTTCTTTTTTCAGATTGTATTCAATTAGTTCCAGGATATCTGGTTCATCATCTACAATCAGGATCTTTTGTTTTACGGCGCTCATGTCTTTAAATATTTGTTACGAAATTAAGTAATCAGTTACAATATAAAGTTAAAGTCAGGTTAACAAATTGTTAAGTATAGCATTAGGTTAACCTGAATTTAGGATTAGCGTAAAGTTTTGCTTAAGAATTCGACCAATTGGTCAGCCCTTAAATTTTTAGCGACGATTTTTCCTGAAGGATCTAACAGAAAACTACTTGGAATAGCGTCAATCTGATATAATCTAACTGTAGGGCTGTCGAAATCTTTTAATTCACTTAGCTGAGTCCAGTTCAATCCATCAGCGATAACGGCCTGTTTCCAGGCAGCCGGGTCTTTATCTAATGAAACACCTACTACAGTGAAGTTCTTGTCTTTAAACTGCTGATACGCTTTAACCAGGTTTGGGTTTTCCATTCTACAAGGCTGGCACCATGATGCCCAAAAGTCTAATAGCACATATTTACCTCTAAACTCAGAAAGCTTAGCAGGTTTTCCCTCCATGCTGTTCATGGTAAAGTCTGGCGCAACCTGTCCAACCTGAACAGCTTTCAATTTAGTCATGCGTACCAGAAATTCAGTGACAGCAGCATTATTATTGAATTTACTTTTTATTTTATCCGCATAAGCGATCAGCTCCTGCTCATAATCTCCCGGATTAAGTGAGTTGATTGCATAAAAACCTGCAAGCGAGTTGGTATTATCCGTAGCAAATTTCAAAATATAATCTACAAGGCCTTCATTTTCTTTAATCAGCGCAGGACGCATCTGATTTACTATTGCCTCACGATTATGTGGCTGACTAGCTACCGTCTGCTCAAATTGCTCCTGAATAGCGGCAATCTTAGCCGTATACCTATTTTTATTTTTATTAAGTTCTTCTAGTTTATCTGCTTCTTCTGCACCCGAAAGCTGGTAAACTAAGGTCGGATCGGCCAGATCCGCTGACAGCTGTATCTTATCACCGTTTTTGGCAATTAACATATATTCGCTGTTGTCTATCTTAACCCTGAAAAAGTCTACATCTGGCGTACTTCTGGTAAATCTGAATTCTCCTTTATCTGAAAGCACGGTAGAATCTACGGGTGTTTCACTGTTTTTATCTACACCAAATAGATAAACCTTTGTTTTTGGCTGAGCATTTGTAAATTTTCCGCTGATCTCAAATTTACTTTCATCCTTGCAGGCCATGCCCAGCAAACTGATGAATAAGATAAAACTTAAGCTTTTCCAGTGATTTAAAATTGTTGATTTCATTATGTGATTGTTTTACTATCAGTTTTTGTTTCTAAAATATGCTTTTGCCCAGGACCGTTCAAATTTATATGGCTTGCAGGCCCCCATTCTCTGTAATATGAAATTGTGATTACTGAAATCGGCTAAACTGGTCCCCTCTGCCGCTGTTTATTTTAATTTTTCCTGTAATAATTGATTCAATTGCTGTGGATCTGCTTTACCGTTTGCCATTTTCATCACTTCTCCTACGAAAAGGCCAAGGACGCCTTTTTTGCCCTTTTTGTAAGCTGCTGCCTGCGCCGCATATTTTTCCAGTACCTGGTCGGCAAATCCAGAAAGTTCAGTTGTATTATCTTCCAGAAAAAGATTTAGCTTTTCGGCAATTTCAGCCACCCCGTGTTCCGGATGCTGCTGCAATTCTGGTAACAACTGGTGTAAAGCTGCATGCTGATTTATTTTACGGGATTCTACCAGAGTAATTACCTCTGACAGTGCTAAAGGTTTAACCTGATAAGCTCCGATGGTCAGGTGCTGTTCATTTAACAATGCCCTTACCGGCCCGCTTAACCAGTTTATTAAAGTTTTAGGTGCAGACACTCCTGGCAAAGCGTCCTGGAAGTATTGCATCAGTTCCTTGTCTTCTGCAAATATGGTAGCCTCCGCTGCCGATATGCCGTATTGCTGTTGCAATGCTGCACTGATAGCGGCAGGTAAAAGGGGCATTGCCGCCTTCATTTGGGCCAGCCATTCATCACTAATATAGATGGGCGGAAGATCCGGATCAGGAAAATAACGATAATCGTTTGCTTCTTCTTTTGTTCGCATCGGCGCTGTAGTGCCTTGTTCTGCATCAAAAGTTAAAGTGCTTTGCTGTATTACGCCGCCGGCTGCAATGAGTTCTCTCTGCCTGTTGAACTCAAAATCCATTGCTCTGCGGACATTTCGGATGGAATTGAGGTTTTTCACCTCACAACGTGTACCATATGTACTGCTTCCTATTTCCCTGATGGAGATATTAGCATCGCAACGTAAACTCCCTTCTTCCATATTACCGTCACTTACTTCCAGGTGTCTTACGAGCTTACGCATCTCTGTTAATAATACCGATGCCTCTTCTGCCGAACGGATATCAGGTTCGGTGACTATTTCAATCAGTGGAACCCCTGCCCTGTTTAGATCGACGAATGAATACTGATCATGCTGATCATGCATACTCTTCCCTGCGTCCTCCTCCATATGAATCCTGTTGATTCCGATCCTTTTTACGCTGCCATCCTGAAGAGTCAGATCAATAAATCCATTCTGGCAAACGGGTAATTTATCCTGCGTAATCTGATAGCCTTTAGGCAGGTCGGCATAAAAATAATTCTTACGGTCAAAAAAATTAGTCTGATTAATATGGCAGTTTAAAGCAAGGCCCATTCGGACAGCTTTAGCTACTACCTCTTTGTTTAATTTTGGAAGTGCACCCGGCAATGCCAGGGAAACCGGAGAGATATGTGCATTAGGTCCGGCACCAAAAGCTGCACTATCTGAAGAAAATATTTTTGTATTTGTATTTAGCTGAACATGTATCTCTAATCCTGATACCAGTTCGAATGTAGTGTCAGGCGCTGCAGTATGCTTAATCATTGATCGCTGATAATTATAAAAAACCCTTAATAAATCAAACAAATATAACCAAATAAGTTAACCAGCAGGTTTACAGGGGGGAATAATAATTATGGCATAAACTTTGAACAGGCTTGATTACACACAATCTGAAACTTAAATTAAATCTGATGAAAAAATTACTTTTAGTCGCTGTACTGGGATTGATTTCCCTGGCAGCTCAACCAGCTAAAGCACAGGTTAACGTCAGTGTAAACATCGGCTCGCAACCCCAATGGGGGCCCCGGGGTTACGACTACGTAGATTATTATTATCTCCCTGACATCCAGAGTTATTACTATGTGCCTACCCGGCAGTTTGTTTACCGGAGTGGAAACAGATGGATACATGCTAAACGACTGCCATCAAGATACCGCAATTACGATCTTTACAACGGCAGGGCAATCGTTATAAATTCTCCGAGACCTTGGGTAAACCACAATACATACCGGACCAGGTATGTGAATAATTATTATACGGTGAGACCTAACGGCGTAGTTTACACCGAGCGTCACGATAGAAATTATAACCAGCGTTACCGTAATAACGGACGCGGTAATGGTTCTGACTATCGCAAATATGAAAAGAAGAATAAAGGACACAAAGATCATGGACGTGGAAGAGACCACGGCCGCGGACACAGGGACAGACACTAAAGAATAAATATTAAAGCAACCAAAATACATTTAAATGTTATTTACAATTCTGGATCAGATTGTAAATAACATTTTTTTTTATTCCGATATTTGGTGTTAATAATTTCAAAATAAAAATCAATGTCCGAAGAGCTCCCTGTAATTCTGGAAAGAAAAAACATCAAACCTACTGCAATGCGCCTGCTGGTTCTTGACTTTCTGATGAACCAGCCTTCGGCAATCAGCCTCACTGACCTGGAAAAAGGACTGGAACCTTGTGACAGAATCACCGTGTACCGTGCGCTCAAGAAATTTGAAGAGTCAGGATTGGTTCATCACATTGATGACGGCACAAGTATCACAAAATATGCATTCTGCGCGGAAGAGTGCAATCCAGGGCATCACCACGACCTTCATGTACATTTTTTCTGCAATACCTGTAAGCAAACCTCCTGCCTGCCAAAAACACAGATACCGCAGGTGTCTTTACCCGAAGGTTTTCATGAAGAAGAAGTGAGTCTTGTGGTCAAAGGAACCTGCAACCTCTGCTATACTTTGCAATAGCATTGCGCTACGTTATTTAATACTTTTGTATTACTGCATTAAATAATTGCAAAACCTATTCCTATGTGTACATCAGACCCCAAAGATAAAACTCCTCATACGCAAGACCATAAAGAAGAAAGTAAACACGTACATACCGATACCGACGAACATGATCATGGTGGCGGATGTTGCGGCGGTGAACCGGGATGGAAATCTCACCTTCCTTTATTAGGCGGTTTAACGATCCTTATGGTAATGCTGGTTCTTGATTATGGATTTAAAATCAGATTCAGTCAGCTCATCGAATTCTTCATTTTCGGCGTAGCCTACCTCCTTTCCGGTTATCAGGTTCTGAACCTCGCTTTCAGAAAAGCAATCAGACTGGATTTCTTTAACGAATTTTTCCTGATGAGTGTTGCAACGATCGGCGCATTTGCTATAGGATCTTTCAGCGAAGGAGTTGCCGTTATGGTCTTTTACTCTATCGGCGAATGGTTTCAGGACTCTGCAGTGGATTCAGCAAAAAGAAGTATCAAAGCCTTGCTGGATATAAGACCAGACACAGTAACAGTACTGAGAGATGGAAAAGAGGGTGTTGTTGCACCATCTGACGTACAAATTGGAGAAATCATAGTGATTAAGGCAGGTGAAAAAGTTGCTTTAGATGGCGATCTGAAATCTGCGAAAGGCAGCTTTAACACTGCTGCTTTAACTGGTGAGAGTAAACCCGACACTAAAATTACAGGTGAACGTATCCTGGCGGGAATGATTAACCTCAATAACGCCGTCGAAGTAACGGTAACTGCGCTGTTCAAAGACAGTAAACTCAATAAGATCCTGGAAATGGTTCAGGATGCTACTTCCAGAAAATCTAAAACACAGTTATTTATTTCCAGGTTTGCCAGAGTTTATACGCCTATAGTATTTGCATTGGCAGTAATGGTGGTATTTCTACCATTTTTATTTGTGGGAGACTATGTCTTTAGAGATTGGTTATACCGCGGACTGGTGTTTCTGGTCATAAGTTGTCCCTGCGCCCTTGTCGTTTCGATTCCCCTGGGATATTTTGGAGGCATCGGCCTGGCCAGTAAAAATGGGATTTTATTTAAAGGTTCAAATTTTCTGGATGTAATGACAACCATCGACACTGTGGTTATGGACAAAACCGGTACACTCACTAAAGGTGTGTTCAAAGTACAGCAAGTTTTCTCTGTATCTGGTGATGAAAAAGAACTGATCAGAATTGCTGCCACCGTAGAAAATAAATCGACACATCCGATTGCCAGGGCCATTGTGGCTTATGCGGGAAAAGATTTTATCCCCCTGCAGGTGGAAACAACTGAAGTAGCTGGTAAAGGCCTCAGTGGCGAAATAGATGGTAAAAGAATTTTAGCTGGCAACACCGCGCTCCTTGATCAGTTTAAGGTGAGCTACCCCGCGCTTTTAAAAGACGAGGAAGAAACGATAGTCGTCATTGCAATTGATAATCAGTATGCAGGCCATATTCTGATTGCCGATGAACTTAAACCAGATGCAGCAGAAGCAATTCTTGAGATGCATAAACAAGGACTGCATACGGTAATGCTCAGTGGAGATAAACAGTCTGTAGTGGATAAAATAGCCAAACTCCTTGGTATAGACGAAGCCTATGGCGGTCTGCTTCCGGAAGATAAAGTAAGCCGGCTGGAGCAGCTGAAGAGAGCGGGACGTCATATTGCTTTTGCAGGTGACGGAATTAACGATGCACCTGTTGTAGCACTTGCAGATGCTGGTATTGCAATGGGTGGTTTAGGCAGCGATGCTACTATTGAAACTGCAGATATCGTAATTCAGAATGATCAGCCCGGTAAAATCGTTACCGCAATTCAGATCGGGCGCCTGACTAAAAAAATTGTTTGGCAGAATATTGCGCTGGCCATGTCCATTAAGATCATTGTTCTAATACTGGGCGCAGGAGGTATAGCTACTTTGTGGGAGGCCGTAATCGCCGATGTAGGGGTTGCACTGCTGGCGATCCTTAATGCTGTGAGAATACAAAATATGAAGGTATAAAAATGGGGCTGTTCCGGGTTGGAACAGCCCCATTTTTATTTTGAGATTTAGCCTAAATAAGCAACTTTGCAGCTTTCTCTATTACCGCAGGCAATCCAGCTAGATTCTTACCACCGGCAGTCGCGTAAAATGGCTGTCCACCACCTCCACCCTGAATTTCCTTCGCAAGCTCCCTTACTATTGCTGAAGCATTTAATCCTTTTTCTGCAACCAGATTTTCAGAAACCATTACTGTAATCCCTGGTTTGTCGTCAATAACTGTAGTTAACACCAGCAGCAGATTGTCAACCATTTCTTTCAGACTGTAGGCCAGATTTTTCACTGCGTCGGCATGTGGAAGATCTACCTGTACTGCAATCAGATTAACCCCGTTAATGGTCTTCATGTGATGAACTAATTCATGTTTCAGGTTTCCAGCACGTTCAATGAGTACTTTTTCGGCATCCTTTTTTAATTTCGAATTCTCTTCTATCAATGCCGTAACCGCCGCAGGAAGATCCTTATTACCCTTCAAAAGAGATTTAAGTTCACTGATTTCCTGATCCTGGGCAATAATAAATGCTTCTGCTTTATTCGCTGTAATTGCTTCGATACGACGCACACCTGCTGCTACAGCACTTTCAGACATAATCTTAAAATATCCTATTTCACCGGTTGCCTGCACATGTGTCCCGCCACAAAGTTCTTTCGAATAATGATCATCAAAAGTAATTACTCTTACAAAATCACCATATTTTTCCCCAAACAGCGCCGTTACTCCCATATTTACAGCAGTATCATAGGCAACCATACGCTGTTCCTGCAAAGGAATGTTCTCCCTTACTTTTTTATTAACGATATGTTCAATCTTCGCAAGTTCCTGATCGGTGACACGGGCAAAATGGGAAAAGTCAAAACGAAGATAATCCGGATTAACAAGAGACCCTTTCTGATTAACATGATCCCCCAGAACTTGTTTTAAGGCTGCGTGTAGCAAATGCGTAGCAGAGTGGTTATTATTTGTCTGTTGACGCTTATCTTCATCTACAACAGCCCAAAACTGACCTTCCAGGTCTTCAGGTAGTGTATCAGTATAATGAACAATAACGCCGTTCTCTTTTTTCGTATCTGTAATATCAACAGAGAACATACGACTATGATCTTCCAGTCTGCCTGTATCCCCGACCTGTCCGCCCCCTTCACCATAAAAAGGGGTTTTCTTTAAGACAATCTGATATTGTTCTTTTCCTTTTGCAGTTACCTGTCTGTATTTTAAAATACGGGTTTCGATTTCCAGTAAGTCATAACCTACAAATTCGGTTTCAGGATCTTCGTTTATAGTAATCCAATCGCCGGTATCAATAGCAGTCGCAGCCCTCGATCTCGATTTCTGCTCTTGCAGCGCACGCTGATATTCTTCCATATCGACGGTCCATCTTTTCTCCCTCGCCATCAGTTCGGTAAGGTCGATCGGAAAACCGTAAGTATCTTGAAGTTCAAAAGCAAAGGCACCTGAAATAACCATCTGATCTTTCAGGATACTGTAAACCCAGTTATCTTCGAAAGATTTCTCCAGATCTATAGCATTCTCCGACATCAGAAAATCACCTTGTTTTTTTGTGTAATTATCGAAACGGTGGATACCTGTAGCCAGTGTACGCAGGAAAGATATTTCTTCTTCCAGAACAACTTTCTGTACAAATTCCTTTTGCAGATACAGCTCGTCGAAAACTCCTTTGAACTGTTCTGCCAATACCGGTACCAGCTCGTTCAGGAATGGATCTTTCAAATCCAGGAAGGTATAAGCATACCGCACCGCACGGCGCAGAATCCGGCGTATTACGTAGCCGGCTTTATTATTCGCCGGCAACTGACCGTCGGCAATGACGAACGAAATAGCGCGGACATGATCTGCCATAACGCGCATGGCTATATCTGTTTTTTCAGCAGCTCCATAAGTAATCCCACATTTGGCAGAGATAAACTGGATCAACGGCTGAAATACGTCTGTATCGTAATTGGAAGCTTTCTTCTGCAGAACCCGCACCAGACGTTCAAACCCCATCCCTGTATCAACATGCTTTGCGGGTAAAGGCTGTAAAGAACCGTCTTTCAAGCGGTTAAACTGCATAAATACATTATTCCATATTTCAATTACCTGAGGATGATCTGCATTGACAAGTTCTTTTCCAGAGAGTTCCTTTCTCTCGAGTTCAGGACGGCAATCCACATGTATTTCAGAACAAGGACCACAAGGCCCTGTATCGCCCATCTCCCAGAAATTATCTTTTTTATTACCGAGGATAATCCGGTCTTCCGGTACAAATTGTTTCCAGATTTCATAAGCTTCCTCATCGCGCGGCAAGCCTTCTTTTTCATCTCCTTCAAAAATTGAAACATATAATTGATCTTCCGGTATACCGTATACTTTAGTGAGAAGTTCCCAGCTCCAGGCGATAGCTTCTTTCTTGAAATAATCACCAAAACTCCAGTTACCAAGCATCTCAAACATGGTATGGTGATAGGTATCAATACCTACTTCCTCCAGGTCGTTATGTTTACCGGAAACACGAAGGCAGCGCTGGGTATCAGTTACCCTTGGATAACGTGCCGGCGCCTCTCCCAGGAAAATATCTTTAAACTGATTCATACCCGCATTTGTAAACATCAGGGTCGGATCATTTTTGACTACGATAGGTGCTGAATTTACAATCTGATGCTGTTTCGATTCGAAAAATTCTAAATATGCTTTTCTGATTTCTTTTGCTGTCATTCCTAGTAAAATATATACAACAAAATTAAAATTTTATTGCGGTATTCTACTAAAATCCCATTACATTTGAAAGCTTTATATAAATGCCATAATCCACTAACAATCAATCATCAACTATGCCATATAAGGAACGGGAAATTAATAA
The DNA here is from genome assembly GCF_900103515.1 of Pedobacter antarcticus. NCBI lineage: Bacteria > Pseudomonadati > Bacteroidota > Sphingobacteriia > Sphingobacteriales > Sphingobacteriaceae > Pedobacter > Pedobacter antarcticus. Next base: position 42,839 of record NZ_FNGZ01000001.1, on the reverse strand, counting down.
AATGTATTACACAATGGGGGAAGTGACGGAAATGTTCGGTGTAAATGCTTCTCAGATCCGTTTTTATGAAAAAGAATTTGACGTCCTTCAACCTAAGAAAAACAAGAAGGGTAACCGTCTGTTCACTCCTGAGGATATAGAAAATCTGAAGATCATCTTTCACCTTGTAGACGACAAAGGCTTCACCCTAAAAGGTGCTAAAGACCATCTGAAAAACAATAGTGGAGATGTAAAAGAAAACCAGAAAATCATCGCTTCATTGGAACGGCTAAAGGACTTCCTCGTAAAGCTTAACGACGAAATATAAATAGTAGGTTAACTAAATAATTTTTAAGGGTATTACTTTGGCTTTTATGAAGCCAAAGTTATGTACCACACCCTTAAGCGAAATGGCTCCCAGCCATCTTCCTTGCCTGAGACAAGTGGCGCTGATCCTCCTGTTCCTGACCTGCTCGTTCTGCTATGCACAGGAAACAGAACAGGCCTTGTCTTTTTATACCTGGTTGGGAGAAGAAGAGCAATCTGAAGAGCAGCTGGCCATATTGACCCAAAAACTCGAACAACTCCGCAAAAAACCAATCGCCCTTAATCAAGCAGGTGAGAAAGGGCTCTCTCAAATATTCTTTCTTACGCCTCTTCAGGTTTATGATCTTTTACAGCATATCCTTAAAAATGGTCCGCTTAAGGAAATCTCCGAGCTCCAGATAGTTCGTGGTTTCAGTCCGGAATTCATCAGACAGATCTCCCCCTATATAACCTGCGATCAGGCTGAAGGCAAAATTCCGCAATTCAAAGACCTACTCAATAAAAGTGACCAGGAGCTCATCTTGCGGCACTCACGAATTCACCAGCGGAAAAAAGGTTATACTCAAAAAGGTAAATCCTATTATTCAGGAAGCCCGGATCATCTGCTGCTTAAATACAGGCTTGCCCTGGAGCCTGGAATTAAGGCCATGCTGCTGATGGAGAAAGACCCGGGTGAACAATTCCTTAAGGGCAGTAATCCTTCCGGATTTGATTTCATTTCTGCCAATATCACTTATACGGGAAAAGGGAGGATCAGTAAATTAATTATAGGTGATTACAGCCTGCAGTTTGGTCAGGGGCTCAGTCTTTGGAGCGGGACTTCATTCGGGCGGGGAGCCGATGTTGCTGGTGCTGCAAAAAAGGATATGGGTCTGCAACCTTACTTTTCAGCAGGGGAACAAAACTACTTCAGAGGGGTTTCTTTCGAATATAAATTATTTAAAAACATACTATTAACTAGTTTTATATCAATAAAGAACTCAGATGCTTCCGTTAGTTATCTGTCCAATAAAACTGCAGTAGTCAGTAATATCAGCAACAGTGGATTACACAGAACTGAATCTGAAATAAGAAATAAGGGGGCAATTAAAGAGACTGTTACCGGTACAGCAGCACAATATAACAGCCCGTTTTTCAGAGCTGGGATTACAGCGTATAGGAGCGCTTACAGTCTGCCTTTTATTACAGGAGACGCATTATACCGTTCCAATAATTTCAAGGGCTCATTCAGGGAAAATTACGCTTTTCACTATAACTATACTTTTCTGAACACCTATACTTTCGGGGAGTTTGCCCACAGTCATCCTGGAGGACAGGCCTGGATTCAAGGACTGATCTCCGCTATTAGTTCTTCTACTTCAGCAGTAGTTGTTTTTCGTAATTATGGTATAGATCATAACAGCTTCTACAGTATGCCTTTTGGCAAAAACAGTTCCGCTATGAACGAAAAGGGATGGTACACCGGAATAAACCACCGCGCTAGCAATAAGTGGAATATAGCCGGTTATCTGGACTTTTTCAGCTTTCCGTTTGCCAAATACAGAGTAGACCTCCCATCAAAAGGAAATGAATACACAGTAAAACTATTCTACAGACCCGTCAGAGGCTCCGAATATAGTTTTCAATACAGATCGTCATCGAGGGAGCAAAACGTAAAATCCGGGCTTAAAATACCGGCTCTTGACAATATTCAAGTTCAATTAATAAAGTTGGATGCAGCCTATCCGGTGGGTGAACACATGAGGTTCAAACACCTGGCCGATATCACAAGATACAGTAAAGGACGGCAGTCCGCGGGGTACGGCATTCTACTGGGACACGACCTGCATTATAAAGTTGCATCCGGCCCCTTCGCAGGGAATATACGCGTAACGTGGTTCAAAATCCCGTCCTATGATAACCGGATTTACCGTTATGAAAACAATGTGCTTTTTGCAGGTAGCTCAGTCCCTTACCAGGGACAAGGATTCAGAACTTATCTCAACATAAATTTTAGGATCAGCAGTCAATTTAGACTGTGGTTGAGATATGCCCTTACCTGGCAGCCTGACAAAGAAAAAACAGGTACCGGAATGGAGCAGATCCAGGGCAGTAAAAAGAGTGAAACGAGGCTCCAGGTTCGCTATATTTTTTAGGATGGACACTCCAGTATCAATTCCTTTTTTCGCCAGGATTATTCCGCAATTTTTGGTTGGAATTTACATTTCCCAGCACAGTATTTTTACCAAATTAAATTTGCCTGAAGATTATTTGGTAATATACTACATTTTTACATTAATAATAATCAACCTATTACATACCTCAACTAAGATAAAACATTATATGAATGGAAGCCTCTTTGTTATTGGCCTCCTTGTTCTAATGCATGGTTTTATTTTAGGAAGGATCAATGATGAGCTCACAAATTCCGAACACTTCTCCAAAAAAAACCCGGATTTTTTGTTGCTGGAAATTCTTACGGAACCAGTCCTATCCTTCGGCCAAATTCAATTTACGGCAATGGTAAAATCAATAGAGAAAGAGGGTCGGAGAACGAAGGCGTCAGGCCGGATTCTAATAAAGATAAAGCCAATTAAAATGCGACTTTCAGACCTGAGTTTCGGGCAACTTCTATGGGCACCCGGAAATTACGAACTTACTGCCGGCCCCCTCAACCCGGGTATGTTCGATTACAAAAAATGGCTCGCCAGAAAAAAAGTTCATCATCAATATCTAATCGAAGAAAAAGATGTTTTACTACTCAACCAGCGGGCGGGGAATAAACTTTTGTCACACGCTGTTGAATGGCGAAAAAAACAGGTAGACCTTTACCGTAAGCTGTTGGTAAAAAAGGACGCTGTTGATGTTGCGAGCACACTCATTCTAGGATACCGTGCAGAGCTGGACAGGGCACTGGTTTCTGCGTACTCCAGAACTGGAACTATCCATGTACTCTCTGTTTCCGGTATGCATGTAGGAATTATATATATTGTACTCGACTGGCTATTGCTACACCTCAATACGACCAGAACGGGTAGACATTTGAAGTTATTTATTTTATTAAGTCTTATCTGGTTCTATACAATCCTAACTGGTTACGCTGCTTCGGTAATCAGAGCGGCAGTAATGCTATCAATCTTTCTGATCAGCAAAACCCTGGGCCGTACGTCTGCTTATCAAAACCTGATCTTTCTTGCAGCATTTGGTATGCTGCACTATAATCCATACTGGCTGTGGGATATCGGATTTCAGCTTTCTTTTCTCGCTGTTGCCGGCATCATTTACCTATACCCGTTAATTTGCAACGCGCTGAACTGGCAAACTCCGCCAAGTAAAAAATTGGGAGAGCTCGTATCCCTTTCCATTGCCGCCCAACTTTTCACCACCCCACTAAGCATATACTATTTTCATTTGTTTCCAATGTCATTCATTATCAGTAATATATTTATAACCATACCAGTTACGCTGATTATGTATAGTGGAATATTAGTTATAATACTGAAATCACAGTATCTTGCAATCTTTCTGGAGTGGCAGATTACACTGCTAAACGAAGGACTTATACAGATTAACAATCTCCCCTACCCGGTCATTGAAAGACTCTGGCCGACCGAATTTCAGGTAGCGATCCTTTATCTTCTTTTAATCCTATTACTGATTCCAGGATCTGCTAAAAACAGGCTGTTCGGGATAGCTACCCTGATGATTTTACTACAAATTACAATCGTATGTAGGAAAGTATCAATCCGCCAGCAAAGCCAAATGATGCATTTTAACACGCCCTATCCGTCCACCCTTGCCTATATTCAAGCCAACCGTGCTTACATCATAACTAACCTTAATCAAAGTGACCCCACTTTTGCATACTATATTCAACCTGCCTTAGACAGCATGGGAATTAAAAAGGTATTTATCTTCCCGAAATAATTTATTCAGCCCATATTTTTTATCAAAAAATACGGCATATTTGGTAGATGAACGAACTATTGCTTTATTCTGTTGAGGAACGAATTGCAACCATCTCACTGAACAGGCCGGAAAAAAGAAATGCTTTTAGTCCGGAGCTTGTCAGTGAACTAACGCAGGCCCTGCTCAGGGCTGCCGAAGACGAACAGGTTAAAGTTGTAATTTTGAAAGCCGAAGGATCTGTGTTCAGCGCAGGCGCAGACCTGGCCTATCTGCAGGAATTGAGTGATAACACCTTCGAAGAGAATGTACGTGATTCCGAGAATTTGAGAAAACTATTCACTACGCTATATTATCTGCCCAAGGTTGTAATTGCCCAGGTAGAAGGACATGCGATAGCCGGAGGATGCGGTTTAGCTACCATATGCGATCTCACTTTTGCCGTCCCTGAGGCTTTGTTTGGCTATACAGAGGTTAAATTGGGTTTCGTTCCTGCAATTGTTTCCTGCTTTCTTGTTCGCCAGACTTCTGAAACAATCGCCAAACAAATTCTGCTTAGCGGAGATTTATTCACTGCGGGTGAAGCTCTGGCCTATAATTTGATCAATTATATTTACCCTAAAGATGAAATAGAGAACGAAGTCAGGAAGTATGCCTTAAAACTGTGCAGCGAAACATCAGGTAACTCGCTGATGATCACAAAGCAACTCATAGGCCAAACGACTAATCCTGGATTGGAAAAGAGTCTGAATATTGCAGTGCAGTTAAATGCAAGGGTCAGGGAAAGTGAAGACTTCAAAAAAGGTATTGCCGCCTTTCTTCAGAAAGAGCAGATTAAATGGTAAAATCAATTCAAACAAATATGTTAAAATCAATTAAAACTACTGTCGTTGCAGCAATACTGATCGGCACGGCCGTTATTGCACAGGCTCAGAAAAAAGTAAACGAAGGAACCCTTACCTATGGCATGACTTACGAACTTACGCCTGAACAAAAATCTATGGCATCTCAACTGCCTGCAGAGACAAAGTTCAAGTTTAATGGTAACATCCTGAAGATAGAAATGGAACAAGGACCGGCAAAAATAACCATACTGTCAGACGGTCTTCAAAAAACTGGTTTACTTCTGGTGGATGTGCCGATTGCACAAAAACAATTTGCCGTAAAAGTAACTAAAGAAGAAACTGAGGAATCGATGGGTAAAACACCTGTTCTGACGGACTTTAAAGCCACCGGAGAAAAGAAAAAAATAGGTACATACGATACCGAAAAATACACTTATAAGGATGATAAAGGTGTGCAAAATGAGCTTTGGGCTACTACAGATATTCAGTTGCCTGAAGGTATTATTGGAGAAGAATTTAAAGCTGTAAAAGGTACTCCGGTAGTATTTACCCGTACGCAAAATGGTGTAAAAGCAACTGTTACTATTAAAAACCTGAACGAAGACAAAGTAGGTCCTTTAACCTTGGATGTACCTCCTTCTTATGAGCTGACCACAATGGATGCACTGCGTTCAATGGGCGGACAATAACCGGTTTAATAAATTTAAAGGTTCAGGCTTTTTAACATCGCATTTCATTAAATTTGGAGCGATGTTAAAAAGCCTGATTTTTTTTACGCGCTTCCTGCTGTTGTGGATGCTGTTCTTTTTTCTGGAACGAGTTATTTTTCTGAGTGTCTTTTATAGCAGCATCTCCGGTCGTACTACTTTAACCGAATGCATAGCTGCCTTCTATCATGGGTTGAGGCTCGACCTGGCCATGACAGGTTATGTTTCTGCTGTCCCGCTATTATACCTTTTGGCCTGTTATGTGGCTGGCAAGCACCATATACAGTTAAGGTGGATAAAGATCTATAACACCGTTCTTGTGGTCGTATTCGGTATAATTGCCGTCGCCGACCTGAATATTTACAGAGAGTGGGGTAGCAAAATTAATGCAAAAGCATTAGAATTTGCGTTCCGCACGCCAAATGAGGCCCTGGCCTCCAGTGCGTCCTCCCCCATCCTCCAGAACCTGCTGTTTTTAGCTATCCTGATCGCTTCTGGTATATTTTTGAATAAAGTACTTATACAGGATAAGATAAGTCCGCAGAAGAGCCCGTTTTGGATTAAAATCATATACGGCACATTATTATTAGGCGTAAACTTTCTAATGGTCCGTGGTGGTATTGGTGTATCTACCAATAATCTGAGCATGGCCTATTATAGCGAAGTACTCACACTTAATCATGCAGCTGTTAATACAGAATGGAATTTGGTTTATAGCCTGATTAAGTCTAACAGCAAACACAAGAATGAATATCAGTTCTTCCCGCAGGATCAGGTGAGCAGGGAAATGCAGGCTCTATATCCGATAAAAGCAGATTCGACAGTCAAAATGCTCAATACAGACCGCCCCAATATTGTATTGATTATCATGGAAAGTTTCACGGCAGACTTGACTGAAACTTTAGGGCAGGAAAAAGGTATTACGCCTAACTTTGATGAAATGATCAAATCCGGCATCCTGTTTAGCAAGATCTACTCTGCCGGGAACCGTACGGATAAGGGGGTAATTGGCACGTTAGCTGGCTTCCCCACTATGGCTGCCGAAAATGTCGTAAAATACACCGACAAAATGGAAAAGATACCAGCTTTACCACAAGCCTTTAAAAAATTGGGCTATCATACTTCTTTTTTCTATGGCGGACAGTCTGAATTCGATAACTACAAGGCTTTTATGTTGAGCCATGATATAGAGATGGTGGTCGACAAAAGCAATTTTGACGCAAAAGACATGAATTCCAAATGGGGCGCGTATGATGGCGTTGTATTTAATCGTCAGCTGCAAGAACTGAATAAGGCTTCCAAACCGTTCTTTTCTGTTCAGCTTACACTTACGAATCACGAACCTTTTGAACTTCCGGGAGCTTATAAATTTGGTAATGCAGACAATCTCCAGAAGTTTAAAAGCACGGCTTTTTATACCGACTCCTGCCTGAATGCGTTTATAGAATCTGCAAAGAAGCAGGACTGGTATAAAAATACGTTATTCATTATGCTGGCTGACCACGGACATATTCAGCCTAAAGGGAGAGAAGAAATTTACATACCGGAGCGCTATCACATACCGATGTTGTTTTTTGGTGACGTGATTAAAAAAGAATACCAAGGTAAAATAATTGATAAGGTAGGAAGCCAGATAGACCTCGCTTCCACCCTGTTGCACCAGCTTGGACTTGATGCAAAGCCCTATACCTGGAGCAAAAACCTGCTTGATCCGCAGACTAAACCATTTGCTTTTTTTAGCTGGGACAACGGGATGGGCTTTATTGATAACCAGCAATGTGTTACATTTGATAATGTAGGACAGAGAATCCTTTACAACACGCATCCTGAACTAAAAGAACGTACAACTGAGCTGCTTAATAACAGTAAATCATTCTTGCAGCAGGTTTATGAATCGTTTCTGGCACTTTAAAAAAAAAAACAGTTTATCTTATGAGGTATCCCTTTCATTATTTCAGACTCACTTTCACACTCTTTTTATGCTTTTACACTTCAGTATTATTTGCTCAGCCGAACAAAGGCATTAACTGGGCTGCTGATGGTAATGGCTATTATCAGATTTACAATGGGAATATCACACTGGTGAGCCTACCCTCAAATGAAAGAAAAACGGTAGTTAACAGTACATTGCTAAGGCCGCAGGGTGCCCCCCCTCTGGAAGTTAAGAGTTTTCAGCTTTCAGCTGATGGTTCTAAAGTTCTGATCTACACGAATAGTAAAAAAGTATGGCGGTATGAAACCCGTGGAGATTATTGGGTGGTAGACCTTAAAAGCAACGCTCTGCACCAATTAGGGACAGATAAGCCTGCATCATCATTGATGTTCGCTAAATTTTCGCCTGACGGAAACCAGGTTGCCTACGTGAGTGGTCATAATATTTTTGTGGAGCCGGCTTCCGGAGGCAATCCAAAGGCCCTGACTTCTGATGGTACCGACAGACTTATCAACGGAACGTTCGACTGGGTATACGAGGAAGAATTTGATTGCCGCGATGGATTCAAATGGAGCCCGGACAGTAAAACTATTGCCTACTGGCAGCTCGATGCCAGGAAAATCCGCAATTTTCTAATGATTAATAACACAGACTCCATTTATCCTTTTACAATTCCGGTAGAATATCCGAAAGTTGGCGAAGACCCTTCGTCCTGTAAAATAGGTGTGGTTAACGTCGCTACTGCAACTACAAATTGGTTAAAGGTTCCTGGTGATGCCATTCAGCATTATATTCCCAGAATGAACTGGATACCAAATTCAAACGAGATTATCCTGCAGCAGCTCAATCGCGAACAGAATACAAGTAAACTATTTGTCGCTAATGCTGAAACCAGTAATGTGACCGCAATTCTGACTGAGAATGACAAAGCATGGATAGATGCGGCTGAAGACTGGAAATGGATTAACAACAATAAGGAGTTTCTCTGGACTAGTGAAAAAGACGGATGGAGACACCTGTACAGTATTTCCAAAGATGGTAAGAAACAAAATTTAATTACCAAAGGTAATTACGATGTGATAGAAAGCAGCCTGGTAGATGAGAAGAACAATAAATTCTATTTTATGGCTTCACCAACCAATGCTACTCAGAAATATCTGTATCAGACCAGACTGGATGGCAAGGGTACCGCAGAAATGGTAACCCCTTCTATCTTGCCGGGGACACATGAATACGATATCTCTCCGAACGGTCTTTTTGCAAAACACACTTATGAAAGTGCTGAGATCAAACCGATTCATGAATGGATGCGGTTGAATACCGGCAATCCTTTCACTATGGAAGGTAGTATTACAAATCAACTTGCTGCAGTGAAACCGCCTGCTAATAAAGTCGAATTCTTTAAAATTAAAACCGAGGACGGTGTAGAACTGGATGGCTGGATGAAGAAACCAGATAATTTTGACCGCACAAAAAAATATCCTGTAGTATTCTATGTATATGGTGAACCGGCGGCACAAACTGTTACGGACACTTACGGCACCGGTTACAATTTTCTGTATTATGGTGATATGCCTAAAGATGGCTATGTTTATATTTCTATCGAAAACCGGGGTGCGCCAGCGCCAAAAGGAAGAGAGTTTAGAAAAAGTATTTATAAAAACATAGGTACACTCAATATCCGAGATCAGGCACAGGCGGCAAAACAAATCGTTAACTGGCCGTTTATAGACAAAGACCGCGTAGCAGTCTGGGGCTGGAGTGGTGGCGGTTCGTCAACGTTAAACCTGCTTTTCCAGTATCCGGAAATCTACAAAACCGGTGTCGCTATAGCAGCAGTTGGCAGCCAACTGACCTATGACAATATTTATCAGGAGCGTTATATGGGCTCTCCATTGAAGACAGAAGAGGCTTATATTAAAGGATCCCCTATTACTTACGCAAAGAACCTGCAGGGCCACCTGCTTTATATTCACGGCACAGGTGACGACAATGTGCATTATCAAAATGCCGAGTTGCTGATTAACGAGCTGATTAAAAATGGTAAGGTCTTTCAATTAATGTCCTATCCGAACCGGAGTCACAGTATTAACGAAGGAGCCGGAACAAGTGAACATCTCGCCAAAACTTATACCACATTCCTGCAGCAATTTTGTCCTCCGGGTGGTAAATAAATCCAATTCCTTTAAAGGGGAGCTTTTAGCTCCCCTTTTTTTGTGCTGTTATTTTTAAGAATGCTTCGATTTAACTCAGGGTTAAGCGCTGTCCATCTTCTGGTTTTGCCAAGGGTTTGTTCATAGTTCCTTCATTGTTCCTTCATTCCTTCTTCATTGTTTATTCAATCGGAATTGAAGGAATATTGAACAGATAATGAATTTACATTGAAAAAACATTTCACAAGACTATAAGTTATAAAAAGGCAGATGTCATATACAAATCGCCTTCGGTTATACCGGCAAACTTTAGCGCGCGGGTATTGTTGTTGTCAACATGGCAATTATCGAATTTACCTCAAAAGGAATTTATTGTCCACAGGGCAGGTTTTATATAGACCCATGGCAACCTGTAGACCTCGCAGTTACAACACATGGGCATGCAGATCATGTAAAGTGGGGAAACAAAGCCTATTTATGCCATGACTTAACCAAACCTATTCTAAAACAGCGGCTGGGTTTGGATTTACCGGTAGAAACGCTTCCTTACGGCAAACAGATCTTAATCAACGGAGTAAAAGTCTCGCTGCACCCTGCGGGGCATGTTATTGGTTCTGCACAGATCAGACTTGAATATAAAGGAGAAATCTGTGTAGTTTCAGGTGACTATAAGGTAGAATATGACGGGATCAGCACTGCTTTCGAACCGGTTCGATGCCATTCATTTGTATCCGAAAGTACATTTGGTCTTCCTATCTATAAATGGCAGCCACAACAGGAGATTTTTAAAGAAATCAGCAACTGGGTCTCCGACAACCATGATCAGCAGAAAACCAGTGTATTAATCGCTTACAGTCTGGGTAAGGCTCAGCGCTTAATTAAAAATCTGTCAGCTCAATGCCCGATTTATGTACATTCTTCCATAGCAAACCTGAATGAGGGATTGATCAAAGCGGGTGTAGACCTGCCAGAAACGATTCGTATTACGCCGGAAATTAAAAAAGAAACCTTACAGCAGGGAATCGTTATTGTTCCGCCTGCACTGGCAGATGGGAAATGGATGAAGAGTCTGCAATCTGCTGCTACAGGTATTTGCTCCGGCTGGATGCAGGTGCGTGCAGGCAGAAGGTGGCGCTCTGCGGATGCCGGCTTCGCTTTGAGTGATCACGCTGACTGGCAGGGCTTGTTGCAGGCTATACACGAAACAGGCGCGGAAAAAGTATATGTAACACATGGTTTCGTTTCCCCATTTACCAAATACCTGAATGAAATTGGTATAACTGCCAGTGAAGTACAGACCAGATACGGAGAGGAAGAAGAGGAAACTGCAGAAACAGTAACCAATTTAAAGGAAGCATAAATTGAAAAGATTCGCACAACTCATACATGAGCTGGAAAACAGCAATAAGACCAATGACAAGCTTGCGGCTTTAGTTGGATACTTCAGTACCGCCAATGATAAGGACAAACCTTATGTCATTGCTCTTTTTACAGGTAAAAAACCAAGGCGACCGGTATCTACAGCACTAATACGTGAATGGGCTACCCAGCTGAGTCAGATACCCGACTGGCTGTTTGCCGAGAGTTATCACAGTGTTGGAGACTTGAGCGAAACGATCGCCTTAATTCTCCCCCCTGCCTCGAAACAGACGGATAAACCTTTAAATCAATGGATTACAGAACTTGCGCAGTTAAACGGGCAAACTGATGAAGAAAAAAAAACATTTATCCTGGATGCATGGGACCAGCTGAATACTAAAGAACGATTTATATTCAATAAGCTGATTTCCGGAAACTTCAGGATCGGCATATCTTCTAAAATGCTGGTCAATGCGCTGGCTAAACAAAGTGATACCGATAGCAGTAAAATTATGCACAGTATCATGGGAAAATGGGATCCATCGGAGATAACATATACGGAACTGATTGAAGGTGTACATGTTAATACAGATAGCTCCTGGCCCTATCCCTTCTGCCTGGCTTATGCACTGGAGGCAGAAGCAGATAACTTGGGGCAACCGCAGGAGTGGCAGGCAGAGTGGAAATGGGATGGTATTCGCGGGCAGATTGTTAAAAGAAACGGAGAGCTTTTTATCTGGTCCAGAGGAGAAGAGCTGGTTACAGCCCAGTTTCCGGAACTCAGTTTTTTGATGGATGAACTTCCGGATGGTACTGTGCTGGACGGTGAAATTCTCTCTGTGAAAGATGGTAAAGTACAACCCTTTAGTATACTTCAGCAAAGACTGAATAGAAAAACAATCAGCAAAAATCAGTTAAATGAAATTCCAGTAGGCTTTTTCATGTATGACTTACTGGAATACAAGGCGAAGGACGTAAGGGAGCAGCCTTTAAGTGAACGCAGGGCGTTATTGGAAGAGATAACCATGCAGCTCAAAACCAAAGATATAGCAGTCCTATCTCCAGTGATTACTTATGAAAACTGGACAGAACTGGCAGAGATCCGGCAAGAATCGCGCGCTATGAACAGTGAAGGAATAATGCTTAAAAAACTGACTTCAGCCTATCATAGCGGACGAAAGAAAGGTGATTGGTGGAAATGGAAGATTAATCCTTATACGATAGATACGGTTATGATATATGCCCAAAAAGGCAGCGGACGCCGTGCCAATCACTTTACAGATTATACTTTTGCCATCCGTGACGGAGAACAGTTAATCACTATTGCCAAAGCTTATTCTGGATTAACCGATAAAGAAATAAAAGAAGTAGATTCCTTTGTAAGAAAAAATGCAATCGAGAAATTCGGACCGGTACGAACGGTTAAACCCGAGCTTGTCTTTGAAATCGCATTCGAGGGAATTGCTATCAGCAAAAGGCATAAAGCCGGGCTTGCCCTGAGATTCCCACGAATAGCACGCTGGAGGAAAGATAAAATCGCTGCAGAGATCAATACCCTGGAAGACCTCCGTCAACTTTATACGTCTACTTTATGATACTGGAAAAAAGTAAAGGGTATAAACAGGTGATGAAATGGTTGCGCAGTCAGCGTAAAAAGCCGTTTGATTTTCAATCTGAGACCTGGCAATACTATGCAGAGGGTTATAGCGGGCTGGTCAATGCACCAACGGGTTTCGGAAAAACATTTTCGGTCTTCCTGGCTGTTGTAATTGACGAATTAAATAAACCCGGCGGCAAATATGGTACGCGATTGCTTTGGATAACACCTTTACGTTCTCTTGCTAAAGATCTGGCCAGAGCGATGACGGCTGCCTGCCTCGAGTTAGGGCTCGACTGGCATGTCGGTGTCAGAAATGGAGATACCTCTTCAAGTGAAAAACTTAAGCAGAAAAAGCAAATGCCGGAAGTATTGATTATTACTCCCGAAAGCATGCATATTTTACTGGCACAAAAAAACACGTCCGGTTATTTCAATGAGCTCAAATGTATTGTTGCTGACGAGTGGCATGAACTAATGGGCAGTAAAAGAGGTGTGATGGCCGAACTGGCTATTTCCAGAATAAAAGCACTGGTTACCAGCCGTCATCCGGAAAGACTCTTACGCATTTGGGGAATCTCTGCTACAATTGGTAATATGGAACAGGCACTGCAGGTCTTGGTTCCTTACCCCGAGTTATTGAAGACCATTGTTATTGCTGATATCCAGAAAAAAATTGAAATCAGAAGTATTCTGCCGGACCATATCGATATGTTACCCTGGGCCGGGCATCTGGGCCATAAACTAGCACATAAACTGCTGCCTATCATTGCGAAGAGCAAAACAACACTTATTTTCTGTAATACCAGGGGACAGGCTGAATTATGGTACCAGAATTTGTTAAAATTAGATGAAGGGTTAGCCGGACAACTGGCTATCCATCATGGATCCATAGATTTTGAATTGCGGAACTGGATTGAAGATGCTATCCACACAGGAGCGCTCAAAGCAGTAATCAGTACATCTTCTCTGGATCTCGGTGTAGATTTTAAGCCAGTCGACACAGTTGTACAGATCGGATCTCCCAAAGGAGTTGCGCGGTTCCTTCAAAGAGCCGGACGTAGCGGACACTCTCCTTTCGAAACTTCGAGAATTTATTTTCTGCCTACTCATGCGCTTGAACTGGTAGAAGCTGCTGCTATCAAAGAGGCGGCAAAACACAATCAGGTAGAGAGCAGAGAGCCTGTTGTAATGGCTTTTGACACTCTAATTCAATATATGGTAACATTGGCTGTCGGCGATGGATTTGAAAAAGAGGCTTTATATCAGCAGGTAAAAAGCACCCATGCTTTTTCGGAAATGGAACCCTCAGAGTGGGAATGGCTCATGCAATTCATTACAACAGGAGGAGACAGTCTTACTGCCTATACCGAATTTAGTAAAGTAGAAAAAGAAGATGGTCTTTATAAAGTAAAGAGCCGCCAGATTGCCATGCGGCACCGGCTCCACATCGGCACTATTGTAAGCGATGCAATGCTCAAGGTGAAGTTCCTGACAGGTGGGTTTATCGGTATGGTAGAAGAATCTTTTATTGCTAAAATTAAACCAGGCAGCAGCTTTACCCTTGCCGGTCGTGTACTGGAGTTTATTATGGTTAAGGAAATGATGGTAATGGTCCGGATAAGCAAATTGAAGACCGCCCTGTCGCCCAGCTGGCTCGGTGGGCGAATGTCTTTAAGTGCCAACCTGGGCGCAGTTCTCCGTTTCAAGTATAACCAGGCTTTGGATAAAAATCCTCAGGACGAGGAAATGGCGCTGATGAAGCCGTTATTTGAAAGGCAGGCTAAAGTTTCACATGTACCTTCTGCGGATGAATTTCTTATTGAAATGATTCAGACCAGAGACGGTTATCATCTTTTCGCCTATCCTTTTGAGGGCAGGCAGGTGCACGAAATCATGGCTGCCCTTATTGCATATAGACTGGGAAGAATCAAACCGATCAGTTTCTCTATAGCAATGAATGATTACGGCTTTGAATTACTGAGTGAAAAACCTATTCCGGTCAGCGAAGACGAAATGAAATCTCTTTTTACTCCGGAAAACCTCGGTGAAGACATCGTAGCCAGTATTAATGCGACGGAAATGGCACGCAGAAAATTCAGGGATATCGCCTGTATTTCTGGACTTGTATTTCAGGGATACCCTGGCAAATATGTAGCTAACAAACACCTGCAGTCTTCAGCGGCACTATTTTTCAACGTTTTCAGTGATTATGACAAACATAACTTATTATTGCGTCAAGCTTATGACGAAGCATTTTATCAGCAGATAGAGGAACCAAGGTTGGCCGCAGCTTTGCACAGAATTCAATTGAGTAAGATAGTGGTAGTTTATGCTGAGAGCTATACCCCCCTTTGTTTTCCAATCAAAGTTGACAGTCTGCGTGAACAGATGAGCACTGAAGAACTAGGGGAACGCATACTGCGTATGACAGCCGAAGCGGAGAAAAAATCACAAAAAGGAAAGAGAAAGAAATAAGCATGATTATTAATTGCCGAGACGAACAAATCACACTGATGCCTGAAAGGGCAATTTACTGGCCCCGAAAAAAAATGCTGATCATCAGCGATCTTCATACTGGCAAGGCCGCCCATTTCAGAAAATCCGGAATTCCGGTTCCTGCTACAATTGCAACGGATGATTTAGAAAGATTAAGTGACCTTATTGAAAATATTATCCCGGATATACTGCTTATTACTGGCGATCTGGTCCATTTTGAGTTGAATACTGAAGTCACTCTATTCCAGGAATGGCGTAAAAAATACCCGAGTCTCAATCTCAAACTGATTAAAGGTAATCATGACCTGCTCACTCCAGAAGACTATATAGCGATGGATATTGAGGTTTACGAAAAAGAATATTTATGCTTTCCGTATCGCTTTATCCATGAGCCCCCAAAGCGGCAGGATGAATATTACAATATCTCCGGCCATATTCATCCGGGTGTAACGCTGTATGGGAGGTCCAGACAGCGCATACATTTGCCTTGCTTTTACTTTGGCGACCACACCGCAATACTTCCTGCTTTCAGTAAGTTTACGGGATTGAGCAGGATCCCGGCCGTAAATGGTGGCACCTATTATGCTATAGCGAGTGACCGGGTTCTTCAGGTTTGATTAATCTGCTGATTGAGCAATCAAAGAAAGCAGCATCTGAACAACGGTCTGATCTGTCTTGAAGGTTACATCTGTAGTTTTCAATTCAGAAAGGCTAATCCAGCGAAACGACTGTACACAATCCGGATCGAAATCAAAGACTTTCGTTTTATAAGTTAATTCCAAAGGATTTTTCTCTTTGACCAGGTAATAGATACTTAGGATCTGGCTATCATTAAAAGACGATTTCTCATAGAAATCAGTCGTATAAAAATGACTGATCACCTCAATTTCAGCATTACACTCTTCCATGAATTCACGCTTGAGCGCATCGATCAGGCCTTCTCCATATTCCAGTCCCCCACCAGGGAACTTACTGAAACTTCTGCCTCCTGACAGTTCATCGCTAACCAAAATCTGGTTAGCCTGATTAATCAGTAAACCGTAAACTCTTACATTAAAATAACTCATTGACTAAAGTGCTTTTTATTTTTAGTGACATTATCTGAATTCCAGGGAATTTCTGCCCGGAAGGGTTCCTGACGAACAGGGCAATTTTTCATTTTACAGTAATTACAGCATTCCGGCAGGCATGGGTCGGCATGTATAAACAGCTCGGTTTCACGTTCGCCGCTTCCATTGATCATATGATCTATGGCCGAAATTTCCTGATGGACCTGATTCAGGTCATAATAATAAGGAAGTGTAACATGGCAGTCAATATGGAGATCGGCTCCGTATTGCTGGGCTCTTAAATTATGAACATCAATCCAAGCATCCTGCCTGTTTTGCTGTAAAAGGACGACAATGGAATTAACCAGGTCTATATTACTCTCATCCATCAGGCCACCGATTGATCTTCTGGTTAGCTTATATCCATTATATAAAATATACAGGCCAAGTACAATAGATATTGCACTGTCAAGCCAGAAAATTTGCGTTAGCTGAATAAGAATAATGCCTGCAACCAAACCTCCACTGGTCACCGCATCGGTTAATAAATGTTTACCGTCGGCCTCTAATGTTAATGAAGAATGTTTTTTCCCGGTATTAATCAGATAATATCCAACAAGCAGATTAATCAGGCCTGTTGCACCTATAATAACCGCACCGTCTAATAACTGCTTAATCTCCCGCGGAAAAGCCAGGTCATATCCCGATTTCACCAAAATGATCAATCCGGCCAGACCGATGAGCACTCCCTCTACAAATGCAGAAAAGAATTCTACCTTCCCATGACCGTAAGGGTGGTTTTCATCTTTAGGGATGGTAGCGAGATAAATGCTATAAAAGGCAAAGCTACTGGCTATTACGTTAACTATACTTTCTGCTGCATCTGTCAGAATCGCGTTAGACCCTGTTAGAAAATAAGCCCCGAATTTTGCCAGCATCAGTACAACACTGATTAAAAGGGAAACGAGTATAGCTTTCTTTTTAGGACTCACTAGATGAATTTAGGGCTCAAAAATACGTTTTCCTGATGAATATCTACTAAAAACGTATTTTTTTAGCTTTTAACGCCCGCAGATTTTATATTTGTTATCTTATCAACTAATCATGACATTTTTATCTCAAAGAATCAATAACCTTTCAGAATCACAGACCATTAAAATGGCAAAGCTGGGAAGAGAACTTACAGCTAAAGGTATTGATGTAATTAATCTGAGCTTCGGGGAACCAGACTTTTTCACTCCCGATTCCGTCAAAGAAGCTGCTAAAAAAGCTATCGACGAAAATTACTCTTATTATACGCCCGTATCTGGCTACCCGGAACTGCGTAAAGCGATTACCACTAAGCTAAAGAACGAAAATGATCTGGACTATACCTTTGATCAGATCGTGGTTTCTACAGGTGCCAAGCAATCTCTGGCTAATGCTGTAATGTGCCTGGTTAATCCGGGAGAAGAAGTAATTGTACCTACGCCATACTGGGTTTCTTATTCAGAAATGATTAAACTGGCAGAAGGCGAGACAGTTTTTATCCACGCTACAGTTGAAACGGAGTTTAAAATCACCGCAGCACAACTGGAGGCGGCTATAACGCCAAAGACTAAATTGTTTATGTTCTCGTCTCCTTGTAATCCTACAGGGTCGGTCTATTCACATGAAGAACTAGCCGCACTGGCAGCAGTATTTGAAAAACATCCACAGATTTATATCATCTCCGATGAAATCTATGAACATATCAATTTTGTAGACAAACATGCTTCAATCGCATCATTCCCTGCAATTAAAGACCGCGTAATTATCATTAACGGTTTCTCTAAGGCTTATGCAATGACTGGCTGGAGAGTTGGTTATATGGCAGCTAATAAAGAAATCGCTGCTGCCTGCGATAAACTACAAGGACAAATCACTTCTGGAACTTCTTCCATTGCTCAACGTGCCGCATTAGCTGCATATGAAGGTAATCTGGACAGCGTAACTGAAATGAAGAATGAATTCAAAAAACGCAGAGACCTGGTTTACGGCCTTCTAAAGGAAGTTCCGGGTGTTGAAGTGAACCTACCGGATGGCGCATTTTACTTCTTCCCGGAAGTAAAATCTTTCTTCGGTAAAAGTGTAAACGGATCTGTGATAAACACAGCCGATGATCTTTGTCTTTATTTACTAAACGAAGCGCATGTTAGCACTGTTACCGGCGAAGCTTTCGGAAATGCGGACTGTATCAGAATTTCGTATGCTGCTGCAGAAGACCAATTGGTTCAAGCGGTGTCAAGAATTAAAGATGCCCTGGCTAAAATCAGCTAAGTAAATCTTATCCATAAAAAAACTCAGTACGGGTCATTCCGTACTGAGTTTTTTTATGCTTTTAAGAATGAGCACTAACAACCAGCCGCATTCATGTTAAGGCTTAAGAGCGGATAGCCTCAACTGGATCAAGTCTGGATGCTGAATAAGCAGGCCAGAACCCTGAAATAACACCTATGACCACGGAAATCGAAATTCCCATAATGATATTGGCCGAGTCAAGTACTACTTTAATTCCAAAGCCATAAGTTACTACAAGGGTTAGACTGTATACCAGTAATAATCCGAGCAAACCTCCCATCAGACACAGCGCAACCGCCTCGAACATGAATTGTAGCAGAATAAAGTAATTTTTTGCCCCAAGTGATTTCTGAATACCAATAATATTAGTCCGTTCTTTAACAGATACGAACATAATGTTGGCAATACCGAATCCACCAACCAAGATTGAAAATCCGCCGATCACCCATCCAGCAATACGCACCATCTTAAACATAATATCCAGCTGGTTAGAAATCATAGTCGTTTTATTCAATGAAAAATCATCTTCCACACCGGGTCTGATTCTATGAATAGAGCGCATAGCTCCCTGCAACTCACTTTCGACCTCTTCCAAAGCTATATAAGACTTACCCCTTACAGTGATTGTCGGATCATAGTTGCTATTCTGTATATCAAATAAGCCCTTTGCAAAGTTTAATGGAATCAATACGTTATTATCCTGAGACATCCCCAGCATATCTTCCCCTTCTTTTTTAAAGACACCAACTACTGTAAGTCTTCGTCCCATAACTTTGATTTGCTTTCCCATCGCGGATGATCCGCCGAAAAGTCCGTTCGCTATCTCCGCACCGAGAATAGCGACAGGACTACCCGACCGGCTCTCATTATCCGTAAAATACCTGCCCTCCTGAAAATCCAGGGTCCAGGTAATATGATAGTCATGAGTGGCGGCATTTAATGTCGCACCCTCTACGGAACTACTTCTGTATTTAATCACTCTGTTTCTGCTGGATACTTCATAAGAAATTCCATCAGCATGTTCCAAACGACCTTTTAGTGCCTGATAATCACGAAGAGTTGGTTCTGGTCTGTTCATATATTTCCACCAGGGGTAATCCCCAAATCCACCCCAGGGCCATTTCTGAACAAATAGTGTATTTGAGCCCAGCTTATCGACGCTCTCCTGCAGTTTGTTCCGCAGTGTGTCCACGCCCGAGAAAACAGCTATAATGGTAAATATACCGATCGTTATACCCAGCAAGGATAACATTGTACGCAGTTTATTTTGTATCAGCGCATCGGCAGCAAACCTGAAGCTCTCTCCTATAAGTCTGAATATGATCATAATTGATGATTAGATGGAAAAGCGGGTAAAAGGTTACAGCTAACGCTAAGTTTTTTTTTATAAATATTTTTACTGACCATTGCACACAATCTTCCTGTGAAAACGTTTAATATCTGCTTAAAATCAATTTACCGGACGAAAACAATGGGTAAATTAAATATAAAAATACCGGAATAAAGATATATTTATTAATAAGCATTAAATTACGTAATTTTGCGGCCTTAATTATTTTATTTTAAAACATGAAGTTATCTCAATTTAAGTTTAATCTGCCTGAATCATTAGTTGCCAATAATCCTTCAGAACAAAGGGACGAAGCCCGTTTAATGGTTTTGCATAAAGACACTGGCAAAATTGAACATAAAATATTTAAAGATATTTTGGAATATTTCGATGATCAGGATGTCATGATCCTGAATAACACTAAAGTTTTTCCTGCACGTCTGTACGGAAATAAGGAGAAAACTGGTGCTACTATTGAA
Organism: Pedobacter antarcticus; assembly: GCF_900103515.1. Lineage (NCBI taxonomy): Bacteria > Pseudomonadati > Bacteroidota > Sphingobacteriia > Sphingobacteriales > Sphingobacteriaceae > Pedobacter > Pedobacter antarcticus. The sequence goes on along the minus strand of NZ_FNGZ01000001.1, from coordinate 22,378 downwards.
GTGTTCCTGCTACGTGAACTGAATAAAGAACTTCGCCTTTGGGACGTGCTGGTAGATCCGGCTCGAAAAATTCGCGTAGGTAATAAGTTGTATTTTGGTGATGATGATCTTTTAGTGGCAGAAGTTGTAGATAATACTACTTCACGTGGCCGTACTATCCGTTTCCTATTTGATGGGACAGACGAAGAATTTAGAAAAAACATCGAAATACTTGGTGAAACACCACTCCCTAAATATATTAAGCGTAAAGCAACTGCACAGGATAAGGAACGTTACCAGACTATTTTTGCTAAACATGAAGGAGCTGTTGCAGCACCTACTGCGGGTATGCACTTTAGCCGTGAGCTAATGAAACGTCTGGAACTGAAAGGTATTAATTTTGCAGAAGTGACTTTACACGTAGGACTGGGTACTTTCCGTTCTGTAGAAGTAGAAGATCTGACTAAACACAAAATGGATTCAGAGCAGTTTATCATTGAAGAAAAACAAGCAAACATCGTTAACAAAGCACTGGAGGAAAAAAGAAAAATTTGTGCAGTAGGTACCACTTCTATGCGTGCAATAGAATCAGCGGTTTCTTCAGGTAAAATGCTTAAGCCAGCTAACGACTGGACAAGCAAGTTCATCTTCCCTCCTTATGACTTTAGTATCGCAAATTCGATGATTACCAATTTCCATACACCTGAATCTACTTTATTGATGATGGTAAGTGCATTTGGTGGTTACGACTATGTAAGAAATGCTTACGAAGTAGCTTTAAAAGAAAAATACCGTTTCTATAGTTACGGTGATGCAATGTTAATTATCTAATAATTGCCAAAGAGATATGAAATAGGAGGACCCAAGGGTTGCTCCTATTTTTTTTACCCATTTTTCTATAAATTTAGGGCTGCTACGAGTCAACAGAAACTTACAAACTCAAATGAAATATATTGCGATTATAGTTGCAGGAGGAAAAGGAAGCCGAATGAATCAAACGGTCCCCAAACAATTTCTGGAACTACAGGGTAAACCAGTGCTGATGCATACTTTGGAAGCGTTCGCCAAATGCGCATTAAAGCCTGAAATCATTTTAGTGCTGAATATACATCAGCATGAATTCTGGGAAGAACTCTGTAGTAAACATAACTTCAGAATTACTCACCAGTTGGTTAAGGGCGGTGCAGAAAGATTTGATTCGGTTAAAAATGGACTGAAAAAGATTAAAGGAGACGGAGTAGTCGCAATTCACGATGCTGTACGTCCATTAATAAGCCCGGAGCTAATCGAAACTATCTTTAAGGCAGCAGAAGTCGATGGGAACGCAATAACGGCTGTACAGGCCGTAGATTCAGTTAGAATCCAGATCGAGGGTCAGCATGCAACCCCATTAAACAGAAATGAAATATTTCTTGTCCAGACACCGCAGGCTTTTCATTTAAAACAGTTAAAAAAAGCATATCTACAACCTTACCGTATCGATTTTACCGATGATGCTTCTGTGGTCGAAAAAGCAGGGTATCCTATTCATTTAGTTCCTGGAGAAAGAACCAATATAAAAATAACTTATACAGAGGATCTGCAGCTTGCAGACTGGTTTCTGCAAACAAAAAAAACCGCTGATTAAGATCAGCGGCTGTGACTATATAATAATTTCAGAATTATTCAGATCAGGCGGCCTTGTTAATCACCTTAAGGATAATTGCTATAATTGCGATGACCAGTAAAACGTGAATCAGACCGCCGACATTCCCGAAGCCATTAAAAAAGACTCCGATTACCCATAGTATAACTAATACCACCGCGACCAAATAAAGTAAATTTCCCATAGTTTGTAGATTTTTAAATTGTGTTTGAATAATTAGAAAGCAGACACTCTCTTGACAATTCTCAAAACAATCTTCGTTCCAAAAACAAAAAAAAAGTCCCGTATGAGGGGACTTTCAACTATGTTTCATTTAATATTCGTCTTCGTTGAAGAAGAAATCATCTTTAGTTGGATAATCTGGCCAGATTTCTTCAATAGTTTCATACGGTTCACCATCATCTTCTAAAGCCTGCAGGTTTTCAATAACTTCTACCGGTGCACCTGATCTGATGCCGTAATCTATCAATTCGTCTTTTGTTGCAGGCCATGGAGCGTCCTCCAAATGCGATGCTAATTCTAGTGTCCAATACATATTATTTACTATTTTATTGTTCTTATTTAGTTTTGCAAAAGTATATTAAAAAAGCTGACGAAAACAAACTTTTTTTTCCACTTTCTAGACCCTTGGTATCCAGATACTTTCAGCGGTCTGCGTGTCCTGTGCGATCTTTCTGCCCAGAACGAACAGATAATCACTTAGTCTGTTCAGGTAAATAGCCACTCCGGGTACAACCTCACTTTCTGTACTCAGCTGGACAGTCAGTCTCTCGGCCCTGCGGCAAACACATCTTGCGATATGACACCATGATACCACAGTACTCCCACCAGGAAGTACAAAATGTTTCAATGCGGGGAGCTCTTCATTCATGTTGTCCATCTCTTGTTCAAGCAACGCGATATCCTCCTGATGAAGGTCTGGAATTTTCATTCTTGATTTCTCCGGATCTGCAGCCAACGCCGCACCGATGGTAAATAAACGGTCCTGTATTTCTTTCAGTATCTCTTTTGAATGAGAACCGATCCGCTGACACTGAATCAATCCGATATATGAATTTAATTCATCCACCGTCCCGTAACATTCAATTCGCAAATGATATTTCGGAACTCTGGTACCACCGATCAATGAAGTTTCCCCCTTGTCTCCTGTTTTGGTGTAAATTTTCATTCCGTAGATATTTCTATAACTGTTTTCCGATTTGTTCAAAATCATCACCGGTCTCGTTTAGTTTACTCAACCGTGGTGAAACAGTTTTAATATCGGTATTTTTATAATCATTTTCTATAAGACCATCCCGCATTCTTACAATTCTATGTGCATGCTGCGCAATATCTTCTTCGTGCGTAACCAGGATGATCGTATTGCCTTTACTGTGAATTTCTTCCAACAGCCCCATTATCTCAATGGAAGTTTTAGTGTCTAGATTTCCTGTCGGCTCATCGGCCAGAATAATAGAGGGATTATTGATCAAAGCTCTCGCCACAGCTACACGCTGACGCTGGCCTCCGGAAAGTTCGTTTGGCTTGTGTGTAACCCGGTTTCCCAAACCCACATTTTCAAGAGCTTTCTGCGCACGCTCATCACGTTCTTTCTTAGAAGCACCTGCATAAATTAAAGGCAAAGCTACATTGTCAAGGGATGTAGATCTGGGCAGAAGATTAAATGTCTGAAAAACAAACCCAATCTCTTTGTTTCTAACCTCAGCCAAAGCATCATCAGTCATTTGGCTAACATTCGTTCCATTCAGGATATAATCACCTTTACTTGGTGTATCTAAACACCCCAGAATGTTCATCAATGTAGATTTACCCGATCCGGATGGTCCCATTAATGCTACAAATTCGCCTTTGAAAATATCCAGTGAAACTGATTTTAATGCATGAATCACTTCGGATCCGATTACATATTTACGACCGATATCTTTAATATTAATTAGTGGGTTCTCCATCAGGTATTATTTATTGTTATCACATTTAGACAAGCTTATTCTATTAATGTTACAACAGCGGCTTATTTCTCCAGAATTTTAGGAACCATAAAGTAGTTTTCATTATGAACCGCCGCATTCTTTAAGGCATTTTCTACACTTATATCATGAAAGACTTCATCGGCACGCCACACATTTACTTCCGGGTTCATATAAACAAGAGGCTCTACATTACTCGTATCCAACTCATTAAGTTTCTCCATGAAGGTCAGAATTTTATTCATATCCGCCTGAAGAGTTTCTACTTCATCGGCATTGATTTCAATTCTGGCAAGATCAGCCACTTTATATATTGTTTTCTGGTCTATATTCATTTCTGCACAATTTTATGCTTTATCAATTCAAAAATACGTTCTTTCAGCTTTTCGGCATCATCAGCCGACATATTTTCTGTAACAATGGGTGAATGTACATAAATATCACAGATTCCAGGTCTTGTTCCGTACTTTGAACCATCATCCCACATGAGTTTCCAGGCATCGCTGATACTCACTGCAACAATAGGTGTTCCGGTTTCTATAGCCATACGAAATGGCCCATTTTTAAACGGCTCCAGAGTTGGTGGATAATTAGCTCCCGAAATACCGCCTTCAGGAAAAATAATTAGACTTCTTCCCGCATTTAGCTGCTCCCCCGCCCGTTTGAACGCGCGGAACGCCGACATTTTACTCGCCCTGTCCAATGGGATATCAATCGTTTGAAAAAACAACTTTAATACTGGATTCTTCAATAGCTCTACCTTTCCAAGGAAACTATAAGCCCCTTTTGCCAGCTGGCAAAACAACATAATATCCAAGTTCGAGGAGTGGTTGGCAGCGAATACGTAAGCCTGATCGTTTTGAAGGGGGCTTTCATAATGAAAACGGAAATAAATACCGGAAAATACACTACTGCACCAGCTATTGGCAGTTCTTAGATGATTTAAGAAGAAGTAACCGGAAGGCTTTCGCGATGCAAGCCAATAGAAGGGATAAAAGAGTACAAAAAAAAACAGGATTACAACGATTACATAAAAGCGGTGCAGGTGGCGTAACAGCAAAATCATAAATTCAAACGTACAAAAAATACATTAATAGCTTATCGTAAACAATTGGATATTCTTGCCCTGACCCACAATATCATTCTATAATATTACCACCGGATTCACAAAAAGAAATATAATAGAACATCAGATAAGGGTTTTTTCTTAATTTCGGCCCAGGAGATTTGCCCCAATGGATAATCGTTCCATTTGTATCAAATTACCGCAATCTAATTGAAGCACATGAAAGAAATCGTATTAAGTGGTATCAGACCTACAGGAAAATTACATCTGGGCAACTATTTTGGCGCAGTAACCAATTTTGTGAAAATGCAGCATGAATATAACTGCTTCTTTTTCATTGCAGATCTGCACTCACTCACGACACATCCTACACCAACAGATTTAAACGGTTATGTAAAAAATGTATTGGTTGAATATCTGGCATGCGGAATAGATCCGGAAGTAGCAACAATATATGTTCAGTCGGATGTCCCTGAAGTAACTGAACTATACCTTTATTTGAATATGAACGCCTATATGGGTGAATTGGAAAGAAGTACTTCTTTTAAAGATAAGGTCCGCTCAAATCCTGATAACGTTAATGCAGGTCTGCTTACCTATCCGTCATTGATGGCCGCCGATATCCTGATTCATAGAGCTACTAAAGTTCCGGTAGGAAAAGATCAGGAACAACACCTGGAGATGACAAGAACATTTGGAAACCGTTTTAACCGTTTATATAACGCAGATTATTTTCCAGAGCCATTTGCTTTTAGCTACAGCGAGAACCTGGTTAAAGTTCCCGGACTTGACGGCAAAGGTAAAATGGGTAAATCTGAAGGAGACGCCAATTGTATTTACCTGGCAGATTCTCCAGAAGTAATCAGAAAAAAAGTAGCAAAAGCAGTATCCGACGGCGGCCCTACTGAGGAAAACCAGCCAAAACCTGAAGCTATTCAGAATTTATTTGATCTGATGAAAATCGTTTCTTCGGCTGATACGCTTGCACATTTTGACGAACTATACAATAAATGCGGAATCCGTTACGGAGATTTCAAAAAACAACTTGCAGAAGATATGATCGTCTTTAACTCCCCTATTCGTGAAAGGATTCTGGAGATTTCAGCTGACACTGATTATCTCCGTCAGGTAGCGCAGCGTGGTGCAGAAAAAGCCAGGATCAGCGCGAGACAGACCCTAAAAGATGTGAGAGAACTGATCGGCTTTAAGCCTTTCTAGTACTGTCCACGAAACTTATTTATTTACAAGCATTAGAATAGAGATATGCATATAGCAATCGTTGGCAATATCGGAGCCGGAAAAACGACCCTTACCGGGTTACTTGCAAAAAATTATGGCTGGGAAGCCCTTTACGAAGCAGTAGATAACAATCCTTACCTGGAAGATTTTTATAGTGACATGAAACGATGGAGCTTTAATCTTCAGATCTACTTTCTGAACAATCGTTTTCAGCAGCTTGTAGATATTCAAACCAATCAGCGCAACGTAATTCAGGACAGAACCATTTATGAGGATGCACATATTTTTGCAGAAAACCTGCACGAAATGGGACTCATGACTTCAAGGGACTACAAAAATTACAGAGATATATTCGATAACGTCACCACTTTTATCAAACCTCCAGACCTGCTTGTCTATCTACGTGCTTCAGTTCCAACACTGGTAAATAATATTCAGCGCCGGGGAAGAGATTACGAAGCAAGTATCCGTTTAGATTATTTATCTAAACTGAATGAAAAATATGAAGAATGGATTAAAGGTTACCAACTCGGTAAATTATTAATCCTTGATAAAGACAAACTTGATTTCACCAGCAATCCGGAAGACCTTGGGCAAGTTATTCAGTCCATCGAAGCCGAAATCAACGGGCTTTTCTAAGGAAAAACAATAACGCAGAATGGTAAAGTACTAACACAATCAATACCAATGAAAATATTAGGGATCATTCCTGCAAGATACGCGTCAACCCGTTTTCCGGGCAAACCTCTGGTGGATATTAATGGGAAATCCATGATTCGCAGAGTTTATGAACAGGCTAGCAAAGCCAGCCTTCTTGACAAAGTAATTGTCGCCACAGATGATGACCGGATCATTACGGAACTTCAAAGTTTTAATGCGCCGTATATACGTACCCGGTCTGATCACCAGAGCGGAACAGACCGCTGTGCCGAGGTCGCATCCAATTTTGATGAATATGATGTAATCATTAATATACAGGGTGACGAACCTTATATAAATCCAAGACAAATTGAACTTTTAGCGTCATGCTTCAGGGACAACCCTGGCGTACAACTCGCTACCCTTGTTAAAAAGATCAGTGATGAGAGTGAGCTTTTCAACCACAATATTCCAAAGGTAGTGCTTAATGCAAATGGCGAGGCACTGTACTTTAGCCGGCACCCCATACCTTTTCAACGTGCTCATGAACTTTCCGATTGGGCGGCAAACCATCAATATTTTAAACATATCGGAATCTATGGCTACACACGCCGTGCATTAGCTGAGATCACCAGATTACCTCCCTCTCCATTGGAACTTGCCGAAAGCCTTGAGCAACTGCGCTGGCTGGAAAATGGTTATCAAATACATACACGTATTACAGAACTGGAAACTATTGCCATCGATACACCGCAGGATCTTGATAAGATTAGACATTTCGAGGGATAATTATTTCAAAGGATAATTAATTACCTATATTACTTTAAATCCTGCTTATGAGACTTACTCCTTACTCCTTCTTTATACTACTTTTATTTATTGTATCCTGTAATTCATCATCAGAAGATAAGCAGCTTTCCGATAAGAACCATGTTCAAACTACTGTTCAATATTTCAGCAACGCAATAAAACCTGATACTTTCAGGATAGAATTACAGGGATCCAAACCAAAAGAAATGGCATTACTGTTTAATATTACCGCCGAAGGAGGCGCACCGGTATATGCTGTCCGGATACTTGCGTCAGATCTGCTGGATAATTATAAGGAAAGTGTAGACCTTGCGAGGGAGAAAAAACAAAAAGCTTTTATGGAGCAGGAACTCAAACTTTTCTTCGAAGAAGAGAATTTCCTGGAACCTGCAGTTACTGAAGATGAACTGGCAGACAAAAATACGCCTGATAAAGAATTTTTTGAAGAATTAAGAAAAAGTGGTCTCAATGGCTTTAAATACCGTTTAGGTAAAGAAACAAAGGTATACGTAGCTTGGTCCGAGAAAGAAAAAAAGGTTAAACCTTACTACGAGTGCTGTAAATAGAAAGCAGTACTTAGTGTAAGTTAGACACTAAGTTAGAGATCGAAATTTATACATTAATGCTCATAAATTAACAGCCAAACGACAGCAAGAAATTACTGCCAAAGCACAAAAAAGCAGTGGCCATCAATTTTTTTATACTGAAAATCAGTTACTTACATTTTATTTGTAATTTATTTCACCTCAGACGTACTAAATCTTAAAATTTACATTAGCTTTACCTTAGTGTTAAGCACTAAACATGCAGCACTACCTAAACCAGCATATTCTAACCAAATATATTATTGAAAAAGGCCGGGAGATCATCCTGGTCTTTTTCGTCTTCAGCCATTTTCCTCAGACTCAGCTGAATACATAATCTCCAAAATTTACTTTTCTATACCACAATATTTGTTAACTTTGTATCCCGTACAAAAGCAATAAAACAGCGCCTACTGCTGCTTTTATTTCACAAACTCACAAACATGACTAAGTATATTTTTGTTACGGGCGGTGTCACTTCCTCTTTGGGTAAGGGCATCATCTCCGCTTCATTGGCCAAACTTTTACAAGCTAGAGGTTACAGGGTAACCATTCAGAAATTCGATCCTTATATCAATATTGATCCGGGAACGTTAAACCCTTATGAGCATGGCGAATGCTACGTAACTGAAGATGGCGCAGAGACGGATCTGGATCTTGGTCATTACGAACGCTTCCTTAATGTACCTACTTCTCAGGCAAATAATATCACCACCGGACGTATCTATCAGAACGTAATCAATAAGGAACGTCAGGGCGAATACCTTGGGAAAACTGTACAGGTCGTTCCGCATATTACAGATGAGATTAAACGTAATATGCGAATCCTGGGTGATACAGGAGAATTTGATATTGTAATTACAGAATTAGGTGGTACTGTCGGTGATATTGAATCTCTTCCGTTTATTGAAGCTGTAAGGCAGTTTAAATGGGAAGCCGGAGCTAACAATGCTATAGTTATCCACCTGACTTTAATTCCTTACCTGGCGGCTGCCGGAGAGTTAAAAACAAAACCAACTCAACACTCTGTAAAAGCATTACTGGAATATGGTATTCAACCGGATATCCTTGTTTGCCGTACAGAACATCATATTACACCAGATATCCGTAAAAAGATCGCTTTATTCTGTAATGTAAACGTTAATGCGGTAATCGAATCAATCGACGCTTCTTCTATCTATTCAGTGCCTTTGTTAATGATGAAAGAGCAATTGGATAAAACTGTTCTAAGTAAACTGAAACTTGCACAGAAAAACGAGCCTGATATGGAAAGCTGGAAAGATTTCCTGGGAAGACTAAAAAATCCTACTGCCGAAGTACGAGTTGGTCTGATCGGTAAATATGTCGAACTGCCAGATGCTTATAAATCAATTACAGAAGCATTTATTCATGCAGGTGCTAAAAACGAGTGTAAAGTAAGAGTAGAGTATATCCATTCTGAAGATATCTATGCGGATAATGCAGAAGAGAAACTAAAACACCTGGATGGTGTATTGGTCGCTCCCGGTTTTGGAAGCCGTGGTATTGAAGGCAAAATTGACTCGATCCGTTACGTTAGAGAGAATGATGTTCCATTTTTCGGGATCTGTTTGGGTATGCAATGCGCGGTAATTGAATTTGGCCGTAACGTCTTAGGGTTGAGCGAAGCAAACACAACTGAAATTGATGAAACGACCTCAGCACCGGTAATTAATATGATGGAAGATCAGAAAACTGTTACCCATAAAGGCGGTACTATGAGACTGGGTTCTTATCCATGTGAGCTTAAAAAAGGAACTAAAGCCTTTGCAGCATACGGAAAATCCAGAATTAATGAGCGTCACAGACATCGTTATGAGTTCAACAGCGCATATCTGGATCAATATGAGAATGCAGGTATGATAGCTTCAGGTATCAATCCTGACAGTAATTTAGTGGAAATCGTTGAGCTAAAAAATCATCCGTTTTTCATTGGTGGACAATTTCATCCGGAATTAAAATCAACAGTTGCTAATCCTCACCCTCTTTTTGTTAAATTTGTCGCCGCTGCGATGGAGTATGCGAAGAAAAAAACCAAATAAAAGGCGTTTAAACAACTATAATGGATAAAAATACATTCACAGGATTATTCCTGATTATGATCGTTCTTGCAGGTTCCTTCTATTTTTTCAAGCCAAGTGAGGCTGAATTAAAACAGGAACGTGAACGAATTGCACTGGATTCAGCTAAAAAAGCAGGAACAGTTACTACTCCTGCGGCTGCTGCTGCACAAACTGCAGTTCCGTCGCTTGATTCTGCAACTCTAAAAGGACCTTTTGGCGCCAACATCTCAGGTATAGAAGCTACAAGTGTACTTGAGAACAACGAACTCAAATTAACCTTCAGCAACAAAGGGGGTAAAATCAAATCCGTTGAGCTTAAAAATGAAAAAAGTTACCAGGGTAAACCTGTTGTTTTATTTGATGGCGACAAGAACGAATTTGGTTTAACACTCGTTATTGGAGGCAAACAAGTTAACACGAACGATTTGTACTTTACCCCGGTACTGACAGAGGGTTCAATGGCCATGCGTGCTAACTACAGTCCTGATAAATTTATTGAATTTGTTTACGATCTGCAGCCAGAATCACATAACGTTGGTTTCAACATTAACCTGAATGGTATGAATCAGGTTATTCAGAGGGATAGCATTGCACTAAACTGGTCTACAGTATTATTACAACAAGAAAAATCACTGAAAAATGAGCAGCAGTACTCTGCGCCTTATTATAAGTATGTAGATAAAAATCCAGATCACCTGAGCATTGCTAAAGATGAGACAGAAGACCTTTCTAAATCCAAGATCGAGTGGATCGCTTTTAAACAACACTTTTTCTCGGCTGTATTAATCCCTGCTGACCCATTCGCTAAGGCTAAATTAGGTGTTACTGTATTAACTACACCCGAACAAGTTAAAGGTTATCATGCAAATTTAAGTTTGCCATTTAATCAGCTGGCTGCACAGAACTACAAAATGAAGTTCTACTTTGGAACTAATCAGTTCAAAGTATTAAAAGCGCAGGGTCAGGAAATTGAGAAATTGGTTGAGATGGGTTACTGGCCGTTAAAATACATCAACAGATTTGTTGTATTACCTGTGTTTAACTTTCTTGAAGGATTTGGCTGGAACTACGGGCTTATCATTTTAGTATTAACTATAGCCCTGAAACTTGTTTTGTCTCCACTGACTTACAAGTCTTATATCTCTATGGCGAAGATGAGAATCCTCAAGCCGGAGATGGACGAGATCAAAGCAAAAGTTGGAGAAGACAATGCTACACTTTTACAACAAGAATATCTGAAACTTTATAAACAGGTTGGCGTTAACCCGCTTGGCGGATGTTTACCAATGCTGCTTCAGTTACCGATTGTAATGGCATTCTTCTTCTTCTTCCCGAACTTATTCGAATTACGAGGACAAAGCTTCCTTTGGATGCATGATTTATCAACGTATGATGATTTCATTAAGTTTGGTTTCACTATTCCGTTCATTGGTGACCACTTAAGTTTAATGTGTGTGCTGATGACCATATCGACATTGATTTATACTTACTTCAATAACCAGGTTTCGGGTGCTACAGGTCAGATGAAATACATTGGTTATATCATGCCAATAGTATTCCTGGGTGTATTAAACAGTTACCCTTCAGGTCTGAACTATTATTATTTCCTTGCGAACATGCTTACTTTCGGTCAGCAATTTCTGATTAAGATGCTCGTTAACGATGAAAAAATTCATAATATCCTGAAAGAGAACAAGAAAAAACCAGAGGAACAAAAGAAAAAATCTAAATTCCAGACTCGTCTGGATGATTATATGCGTCAGCAGCAACAAGCTAAAACGCAGCAGAATAAAAATAAATAATCCTGGTTTTGGTTTTATGAAAAAGGTATCCTTTACAGGATACCTTTTTTTTTTGCCTTTTTTCATGCTTTAGATGTAAAATTTGCCATACATGTATGGTAAACCGGGAATAAATTGCAATTTTTAAATTTTAAAACATTCCATCCAAACACAAACATTGATTATGCAAAACAAATTTACTTTTATTCTCCTTCTCTGTGCGAGCGTTGTATTTGCGCAGAAGAAACCCCTAGACCATACGGTTTATGACTCCTGGGAGAGTATAGGTGTTAAAAAACTATCTCCTAATGGACAATGGGCTTCTTATTCCGTTCTGAAACAAGAAGGCGACGCAAATTTATACTTTCAGAATCTGACAGCTTCCGGAAAAATTAACGTTAACAGAGGCGAAAAGATGCAATTCAGTGCAGATTCAAAATTTGCAGCATTCCTGATTAAGCCTTTCTTTAAAGATGTCAGGCTAGAGAAAATCAAGAAGAAAAAACCAGCTGAAATGTCTAAAGATTCTCTCGGCATAATTAACCTGACAACCGCAGTTATATATAAAGTCGGACGTGTTAAATCGTTTGTACTTCCTGAAAATGAGGGTAGTTTCCTGGCCTACCAGAAAGAACCTGCATTAGATACGAGCAAGAAAGTCACTCCAGCTGTAGCTAAAGATTCAGATGCTGAAGACGCTTTTTTCGCAGATGATGATGCGGTAAAAAAAGATGGTAAAGACGGTTCCGACCTCGTGTTAAGAAACCTGCTTACCGGAATAGAGCGTACATTCCCGAATGTGACCAATTATGCGCTGAGCAAAAATGGAAAACAGTTGGTATTTGCTGTAGCTCTGTCTAAAAAAGATAAGAATAACAAGCCCGGTGTTTATTTATTTAACACCTTAAAAGGAACAACTAAAACTCTTGTTGGCGTAAAAGGTAATTTTAAAGGATTTGTATTTGATGAAGACGGCGAACAGGTCGTGTTCCTGGGTGAAACCTCTCCTGAGAAAAAGGAAATTAAAGATTACAGTATTTATTTCAACTCATTATCACTGGATACAGCACAGTCTCTGGTCGATCAGGAAATGGAAGGTATGCCAGCAAACTGGGTTGTAAGCGGTGATGGAACTTTAACATTCAGCAAAGAAGGCAATAAACTCTATTTTGGAATTGCTCCTGTTAAAAAAGAAAAAGATACTACCCTGGTAGATTTTGAAAATGCTAAGCTTGACATTTGGGGTTATAAAGATGATTATCTGCAACCAATGCAATTAAAAAATGCAGATAAAGAATCCAAACGATCCTACTTGACTGTTATTGATATTTACAGCAGTGACCCGAAAATTATTCCTTTAACGGATCTTAAGCTGCCTGAGGCGAGTATATTGAATGAGGGAGACGCAAATTATGTTTTGGCATCTACAGACTTCGGCAACCGAGTACAGATGCAATGGACTGCAGGTACTATTCGTGATTACTATTTGGTAGACACACGTAATGGTAATCGCAAGAAAATCATCACTGGTTTGAGAGGCAGCGTATTTGCATCTCCGGGAGGCAATTACATTGCCTATTTTGATAAGGCTACAGGAAACTGGTCATCCTATTCAGTTGCTACCGGCAAAACTATTTCCTTAACCGAATCTGCCACTGTGAAATTTGCGAACGAGGATAATGACGTACCGGACGAGCCAGGCCAATATGGTCTTGCAGGTTGGACAGCAGATGATAAGCAGGTATTAATTTATGACAAATATGATATCTGGTCATTCTCACCAGATGGCAAGTCAGCAGCAAAAAACCTGACCAATGGATTTGGGAGACAAAATAAACTGACTTTCCGTTATTTACAAACTGATCCTCAAGAACGTTTTATTGGTAAAAAGCCCGAAATTCTATTGAGCGCTTTTAACGAGGTGACTAAAGAAAATGGTTTCTATAAAACTTCAGTTTCCAATAGTAAGAATCCTGAATTACTGGTTATAGCGAAATATAAATACTCTGCAGTAATTAAAGCTAAATCTGCAGAACGTTACCTCTATGACAAAGGAAATTATACGAACTCACCTGATGTTTATGCATCCGCAGATCTGAAAACGGAAACTAAATTGAGCCAAACTAATCCGCAGCAGCAGCAGTATAACTGGGGAACTGCAGAACTTGTAAAATGGACAACCCCTAAAGGTCATCAAGCCGAAGGTATTTTATACAAACCAGAGAATTTTGATCCGGCAAAAAAATACCCGATGATCGCTTATTTCTATGAGAAATTAAGCGACGGTCTATACGCTTATAATGCACCGGCTCCTACACCTTCCAGATTAAATATTCCTTATTTTGTAAGTAATGGATACCTTGTTTTTGCACCGGATATCAGTTATGAAACAGGTTATCCAGGTAGATCAGCGGAAGAATACGTCAATTCAGGTGTAGAATCGCTAAAAAAGAATGCTTGGGTCGACGGGACCAAAATCGGTATCCAGGGACAAAGCTGGGGTGGTTATCAGGTTGCCCATCTGATTACGAAAACAGATATGTATGCAGCAGCATGGGCTGGTGCTCCGGTAGTAAATATGACTTCTGCGTATGGCGGCATGCGTTGGGAATCTGGGATGAACAGGCAGTTCCAATACGAAAAAACACAAAGTAGAATTGGTGCAACTCTATGGGAAAAACCAGAATTGTATATTGAAAACTCACCTTTATTTGCATTTCCTAAAGTAAATACACCAGTTGTAGTTATGGCCAATGATGCAGATGGAGCTGTGCCATGGTATCAGGGTATTGAAATGTTTACTGGCCTGAGGAGATTAGGTAAACCAGTGTGGATGCTAAACTATAATAATGAGGCACATAATTTGGTGCTTCGTCAGAATAGAAAAGACATTCAGATTCGTGAGCAGCAGTTTTTCGATCATTATCTCAAAGGAGCTAAAGCACCAGTTTGGATGACAAGCGGAATTCCAGCAACTGAAAAAGGTAAAACATGGGGTTTTGAACTAACGGACGAAAAACCTTAGTCTGGGTCACCATATTAAATTAAAAAAGGATCTGCATTTTCAGGAATGCAGATCCTTTTTTGTTACATTCATAGCTTCAAACATATATATGGCTTTAAATTACCTGTGGATTGCATTTTTTGTAATTGCATTTGTTGTTGCACTAATCCGCCTGATATTCTTCGGCGATACCGAAATTTTCAAACTGATAATAGATGGAACATTTGAGTCGGCCAAAGTCGGTGTGATGGACATTGCCCTACCTCTGGTAGGTATTATGACTTTATGGCTTGGGATTATGAATATTGGTGAAAAAGCCGGTGCCATTAACTTTCTGTCGCGTATTATAGGCCCGTTTTTTAGCCGTATATTCCCAGAAGTACCTAAAAACCACCCTGCAACAGGTCATATGGTGATGAACTTTTCAGCAAACCTCCTGGGCCTGGATAATGCAGCCACACCTTTCGGACTTAAAGCGATGCAAAGTTTGCAGGAGATTAATCCGGATAAAGACACAGCGAGTAATGCGCAGATTATGTTTTTGGTACTGCACACCTCTGGATTAACCCTTATTCCACTGAGTATTATGGCCCAACGGGCTATCCTGGGCGCAGCAGATCCCTCAGATATATTTATTCCCTGTATGATAGCGACCTACGTTGCAACAGTAGTGGGAATGATCGCTGTAGCAATCAAACAGAAAATAAACCTATTTAACAGAGTAGTTATTTCCTGGCTTGGTGGAATTACACTATTTCTGGTCGGATTAATATTTTATTTCAGCAATTACCTGAGCAAATCGGAGATTGAAGTTGTATCGAAAGTAGCGTCAAATTTCATTCTTTTTTTCATCATTATTGCGTTCATTCTCGGTGCTTTACGCAAAAAGGTTAATGTTTACGAAGCGTTTATTGAGGGTGCAAAAGGTGGATTTACTACCTGTATCACTATTATCCCTTATTTGATCGGCATGCTTGTAGCAATTGGAGTACTAAGAAATTCTGGGGTATTAGGTTATATTGTTGACGGTTTTACCTGGTGTTTTATGCATACAGGACTAAATACAGATTTTACTCCCGCCCTGCCAACCGCCTTAATTAAACCGCTGAGTGGAAGTGGTGCTAAAGCTATGATGGTTGACACCATGAAAACCTTTGGTCCTGATTCGTTCGTCGGTCGTTTATCCTGCATTTTCAATGGTTCAGCAGACACTACTTTTTATATCGTCGCACTGTATTTCGGCTCTGTTGGAATTAAAAAGACGAGATATGCTATTCCCATGGGATTAATTGCAGATCTGGCGGGAATTATCGCCGCCGTCTTCGTTGCGTACCTATTTTTCCATTAATAACTGTTTGAAAACGATTTGGCACCTAAGTTTGTTAATAGATAGAACAAACTTTAAACTATTTACATATGCCAGAAGACCTGATTACAGCCGTCACCGAATTAGACCAAGCACATTACCTGACAAAAATTTATGCCGGGGGACACCTCGTTTATGCCGATGAACCCGAAGATAAAGGTGGAACTAACGAGGCTATGCCGCCAGGATCACTGTTATTGGCTAGTTTGGGAAGCTGCACAGCAATAACCATGCGTATGTATGCCGATCGCAAGGAATATCCGTTGACGAGCATCAGAATCCAGCTTAGCATCTGCGCAGAAGAGAAAATGGATGCTAGTACACGTATTATCCGGAAAATAGAAATGGAAGGTGAACTAACACAAGAACAAAGGGCACGACTAATGCAAATTGCCGATAAATGTCCAATTCATAAGATCTTAACTAGCCCTATCACTATAGAAAGCCATGAATTGAAGCTCTAGCAAATGATTTTTGGTAAAACATAAAAATGCCCCCAATAAGTGTCTAATTTTTTGGGGGCATTTCAGTTTTTTAGAAGCTAAAGGCTTTTATGTTTTACCAAAATTCTGTTAATTTTCAAAAAGATAACCACTGTAAGCCAAACCTTTGGCTACACTCGTAAAATTATCACCTGAATTCACTGGAATATCTGGAAATCTAGTTTTAAAGAGTTCTTGTACCCCACCCACCAGAGAACTTCCTCCGGTTAGGAATAAACTATCAATCTCTTTCGGCGCGATCTTATTTTTCTCCATAAACTCCTGTAGATAAATATCAATTTTACGGATATCCTTTTCAATAATCTGATCATATGCAGCTCTGGATACCATTTCCTGAATATCAATATCCATTTGGTGGTAAGCAAATTCAGCATTGCCGGCAGCCGATAAAGCTATTTTAGTTTTTTCAATAGACCTGAATACTGAGTAGCCGAGGTTGTTTTCAATTAAGGTCAGCAGATTTTTAAACTTCGGGTCATTTTTCGAGTAATAATAATAATCCTGTATCTCATTTCTAATCTTCTGACCATTAAAAAAATTCATTTTGTCCCAGGTACAAATGTTGGCAAAGAGCGATTTAGGAACATTCAGTACTTTGCCTGGAGTAGCCTCATACATTGTATTTTTCCCAAAATAAGGGGTCCCCTTATCCCACATAAAAGCAGAATCAAAACTATCACCGCCAATGTAAATGCCACCGGAAGCTATCATATCTTCCCTACGGTCAGTATTTCCAGAATGTTCGGGGTCCAGTACCAGATAAGTGAAATCTGTCGTGCCACCACCTAAATCAGCAACCAACACCTTCTGCTGACTGCTTATCGTTTTTTCATAAGAAAATGCTGCCCCTATTGGCTCAAACTGAAAGCGCACTTCTGTGAACCCAGAAAGCTGTGCCGCTTTATTCAGCCGGTTCTGTGCCAGCGTATCTTTGGCACTGTTGTCGTCATCAAAGAAAACTGGTCTGCCAATTACGGCTTTCTGACAATCTTCGCCAGTTATTTTATCTGCTTTGGTCTTCAAATCTTTCAAGATCAAGGCTACAAGATCAGAAGCATTATAACGCTGATGAAAAATACGTGTCTCTATAAAACTACTTCTCGATAAAATCTGTTTTATTGATTTGATGAACCGGCCTCTCATTCCGTCTGCGAGGTAGGCTGTTATAGCTTCTTCGCCAACTACATATTGCATCGGCTGGGAGGAAGTTTGTTCGTATTGAAAGTATAGTAAAGATGGAACCGTGATGGTTGTTAGAATTTCTTTTTTTTCTTCATCAAAAATGGATAACGCGGAGTTCGTTGTGCCGAAATCGATTCCGTAGAGGTATTTACTCATGAAAAGAGGGATATATTTGCGGTAGGAAAAGAACTTTTTCCTACCGCAAATATAATAATTCTTTAAGGTTTCAGAACTACCTTTACACAGTCTTCTTGTTTTTCATCAAAAATCTGATAACCATGTGCGACCTCGCTTAAAGGAAGGGTGTGTGTAATAATGTCATCAAGCACTACTTTTTCCTCTTTTACAAGTTCAATGAGTTTATCAATATAGTTCAAAACAGGTGCCTGCCCTTGCTTAATAGTAATTCCTTTATCAAAAATCCGGTGAAGCGGAAAATTATCATATGGACTTCCATAAACACCCATAATAGATACAGTGCCACTTCTGCGTACAGCTTTAAAACACATATCCAGTACTTTAATACTTCCCTTCTCAAAATTCACCGTCGCTTTAACTTTATCCAGGAAATTACGTTCAGGTTCAAAACCTACAGCATCAACACAAACATCTGCGCCCCTGCCCCCGGTCATTTCCCGGATAGCTTCGATCACGTCAACCTTGTGCGGATTTAAAATATCCACCTTATTCACAGCTTTTGCTTTCTCCAGGCGGTAATCCAGCGGGTCAATTGCGATCACCCTTCCTGCACCATTTAACCATGCAGCCTTTTGAGCCATAAGACCGACAGGGCCCGAACCAAAAATAGCGACTACTTCTCCCCCTTTTAACTGAGCCCAGTCTATAGCAGACCAGCCGGTTGGGAATATATCTGTCAAAAATAAAGCTTGTTCATCGGTAATGTTATCTGGAATAATCCGGGGGCTTATATCTGCGTACGGAACCCTGACATATTCTGCCTGCCCCCCGGAATAACCACCATAAAGATCAGTATATCCGAAAAGAGCGGCACCTTTCTGGTCCATTAGATCTCCATTAGGGCCGTAATGTTTATAATTTGAATTTTCACAACTCGGAGATGCACCGTGATTACAGAAAAAACAATGCCCGCACGATATTGGAAAAGGGACTACAACACGGTCTCCTGGCTTCAAGTTCCTTACTGCCGGACCGACTTCTTCTACGATGCCCATAAATTCATGTCCCATGATCATCTCCTCTTTTTGAGGGACTGCACCGCTTAAGATATGCAGATCCGATCCGCAAATAGCTGTGGAAGTAACTCTGAGGATAACATCCCCTGCTGCTTCAATACGCGGATCAGCTACCTGATCATAAGTGATCTGTCCGGGTTTGTGAAATACTGCTGCTTTCATAAAATTTAGATTAATTTTCTAATAGATGTTTTGTCTCCGATATCTGCGGAACACGGGATCGAGCTAAATGTTTCCGGGGAATGAAAATCTTATGATTCTTTTTTTAATTCAAACCTACACTGTATCTGCCTGTTATATCCAGATACTAAATGAAAAAATATGCTGACACTTATTCATAATCTGCCAGACCACGTTCTGGGAATCCGCGCTTCTGGAGAAGTAGATCAGGAAGACGTTAAAAGCGTTTTGTTACCTGGTCTTGCCGTTAAGGCTGAACAATTTGGTGAAATATATTATTTGCTTGTTTTAGAAACAGGTGTTGAAAACTTCAGTGCGGGAGCCTGGATTCAAGATCTTACAGCCGGGTTGAAGCACTTCACCAGATGGAAGAAAATGGCCATTGTTACTGATCAACCGGCCGTGGAGAAATTTACTGACCTATTCAGCTTCATCACCCCAGGCGAAGCTAAAGGCTTTAAAATGGAAGATTTAAAAAAAGCCAGAAAATGGGTAATTAAACGTTAAACATTTTGTGTAGTTGTTAGTTATGTGTGTCTACATCTCCTATAAAAACAAAATTATGGCAACTACAACAAAAAAAAGCAGCACTTCAAGTGCAAAAGAAACGCAAAGCAGTACCGTTAAAAATGCAGCAAAGTCTGCCAGTATATCCCTTCAGAAAAAACCGAAAGGAAACACCGGTAAAATGCAGGACTCAGAATTTCATCAGTTTTTCGTAGATGAGTTGAAAGACATTTACTGGGCCGAAAAACATTTGGTAAAGGCGCTTCCAAAAATGAAGAAAGCAGCGACTAGTAAAGAACTGGCTGCTGCTTTCGAAAAACACACGGAAGAAACCAACACGCACATTCAGACGCTGGAGAAGGTCTTCGAATTACTAGACGAAAAAGCTCAGGCAAAGAAATGTGATGCAATGGCCGGTTTGCTGGAAGAAGCAGACAGTATTATTGCTGATACCGATCAAGGCACATTGGTACGAGATGCAGGACTGATCCTCGCGGCTCAAAAGGTTGAACATTATGAAATCGCGACATACGGCACACTTAGAACATTTGCAGAAAACATGGGCCATACAGATGTTGTCGAGCTTCTTCAGGGAACCCTGGATAATGAAAAAGCCACTGATGAGGCATTGACTGGTATTGCAGAAAGCTTCGTTAATGAACAAGCGGCGCAGGAATAGTTAAAAAGGGCATCTCGCCCCCAGTTTAGGGGGATGAGATGCCTTCTAATTACTCTTATAAAGTCCAAAAAAGCTCTGTGGTCCTGAAATAAGTCAATCATAAACCAAATTCCGGTAATCCATACATAGCCTGCTCCTTTCCGTTTCGCCATTGTAGTATTTACTACATAATCCGTTTCAAAAAGATTCTCCTCAATCGAAAATAGTACACAGATCATCTGGGAACCTATAGTTATATTTTTTGCTAAGCTGAAATTATTTATTTAAAAATAAGTCTTGCGAACATTTCTTATTGTAAGGTAATATTTATTATTTTCATCCGACAGTGCCCAGAAAATATCCGGTAGAATAGAGCTTATAAATTATTTAACCGGGTATTATCAAAATGGATCACAATTAACCTGACACCATTCCATTTGTGGAATATATATTGCTAGTTTTAAACCATGGAATTAAATGATTTTGCGTTACCCATATTTGCCTTTCTAGATGGAAGCGAGCACCAGCAGCCTAGTATTACTGCTGGAAGAAGTATTATTTTACACGTACCTTCTCATACTATCATCGAGGTAGTAGATATGGATGATGTTCTTGAGATGAATCTTACCCCGGAGGTTATTACTTTTGATTTCGTTTATCATAACAGTTCGGGTATGAAAGAAAATCACAAGATGATTGTGCATTATACCACTCTTACGGAAATTAAATTAAAAGATATCTTTCTGGAAGGCGCAAAATGGTATAGTGATTACCTGACCTGGGAAGATGACAATATATTTAATGAAGAAGATTAATAATATATCATGAACAGATTGCCACTCTTTTTTACCTTGATCCTGACAGCCGGAATGGCTTCAGGACAAGTTGTGGTCAATCCTGATGGAACGCATTCCACTGTTGTAGGCTCTGTAATTGTAAACCCGAATGGGACACATTCTACCATCCATGGGTCGATCGTTGTGAACCCTAATGGAACACATTCTACAATTGTGAACAATACGATTGTCACGCCAATTTCAGGTACAAATGCAAGCACCACACCCGGTACAGAAACTAACTTTTTTAATCCAATGTTTGGTTCAAGAACCTCTACCGGACCATTTCAATTGACCACTAACGGTTTCATAAATCGGGAAGATAAAAAGATGAACTATATCATCTTAAAATTTCCCGGTAAATCAAAAGATGAACTGTATACTAAAGCTCTGGCCTATCTTCAAAATTATTACAATGAGCCAGGCGGAATTATAACCTCTGCTGCAGAAGAAAGTATAACTATTCATACAACTGATAGCCAGATTCCGGTTGCAGGTTATATAAGTAAGTTTACTCTTGATTATACCCTGACCATGCATTTTGAAGATAACCGTCTCCTGGTCGAAACACCTGAAATTAACAGTATCACGCGATTACGTTCCAAAAACCGAACGACGACTGTAGGCATTTCGGGAGACAAATATGATCAGACGATATTTTCGTCAAAGGGACGCATGAGATTGCCAGATACCGGTTATGCGCTAGACAACGTCGTTAACACCTTCGTCAATGATCTTAGAAAAAATATAAAACGTAATAAATATTAATTCGTCAGCAGGCAACCGATTCTTGACGATACGATCCGAAAGAGATCAAGGATCAAGTCAAAAACTTGTGGATCAGTTCTTATATTTTTAGCTTTGTTGCTTTAGATTTCTTACTTGATGCAGGACGGTTACCATTCTTTAATAAGCTTACTATTACCAGATTTTATTCTTGACTTTTTTGAACTTAAGGGAGTTCGGAAAGAAGAAGACGTTTTTCATTTGGACTTGCAGGAAGTTAATACTACTCCAAATGTGCCTGATGGAGAGAAATTACTATCTAAAGGTTTTTTTTCCACCATCACCGTACAGGATTTCCCCATTCGAGGCCACAAGGTATTTCTTCATATCAAACGTCGACGCTGGCTAAAT
>NZ_FNGZ01000019.1:0-22039 GCF_900103515.1 Pedobacter antarcticus | reverse complement strand
ATTAAAGAATGGTAACCGTCCTGCATCAAGTAAGAAATCTAAAGCAACAAAGCTAAAAATATAAGAACTGATCCACAAGTTTTTGACTTGATCCCTTTGCTCGTACGCATTTTTTGGTTTAAACCAGCCTTGTACTGAAGAAGTACAGAGCTGGCTTTAAACCAAAAAATGCTACTTATCTTAGATAAGCAGCATTTATGTTTGGCGGAGGAAGAGGGATTCGAACCCTCGGTACCGTTGCCAGTACGACAGTTTAGCAAACTGTTCCTTTCGGCCACTCAGGCATCCCTCCGTTTAAATTTGTTACCCGTTTTTCGGGATTGCAAATATAGTAAATGATTCATATCTGCAAAAATTAATTACACATTTTGTTACGCCGATATCAGGATATGACAGCTTTTCGCTGGCATCATATTGAGAATCAGAAGTATAATTTTTTGATTTTTTTGATATATTTTTTGAGATTTTGGGAGAATAAGTAAGATTTGCCCAATCTTTCCTGTTATCGCAAGTTTTTCTTTAAAGATATTGTCAGTGTATTTATCAGTTTAAATACTGCTGCTTCTGTTTTTAGGTCCGTGAAATGACCATTTTCATCGAATTTACCCTGCCCACCGCTAATCAATAATTTTAATTCAGTTGGAATTTCTTCCTGTAAAAGAGTTGACATGATCAGATCTAATGATTCAAAGGCTTTTATGCCCGAGGCGGATAAAATAATAAAGGCAAAAGGTTTAAATGAAAATACAGTCTCTGATACAGTCCATTCTAATGCATTCTTAAGTATTCCTGGTAAACTGAATACATACTCAGGGCTGCAGATCAATACAGCGTCAGCGGCTCTTATCTCACTTAGAAATGTAATGACACTAACAGGCATCTCATCAGGATTAAGCCCCGCACTGAAATAAGGGAGTGATTCCAGATCGAAATTTTCAAAAGAGATTTCATTAGCGTATTCACTGGCTATCGCCCGCAATAGCTTTTCATTACTGGAGTTTTTTCTCGTGCTGCCAGATAAAGTGAGCAGCTTTGGCTTGGTTTTCAATAGAAAAAGTTTTGCAGTAGTGCTTTATACGTTCTGCAGGTAGTCGATCCGAACGTGATAGATACTCATTAGCATCGTTTTAAAAATGAGTTTAATCGTCTCCAGATCTTTTAGGGTCAGGTCGCAATTGTCAAGTTGGTTTTGTTCAAGTTTATAGTTGATAATTCTTTCTACCAGGTCATTGATATTTTGCGCATCTGGGTTTTTGATACTTCTGGAAGCAGCTTCCACAGAATCGGCGAGCATTAAGACACCAGTCTCTTTGGAGAACGGAATAGGACCTGGGTAGCGGAAAGTATTCTCGTCAACAAATTTCTCGGGAGAATTCTTCAGGAAGCTCTGATAGAAGTAATCTACACGTGTATTTCCATGGTGTGTTCTAATAAAGTCAATAACACTTTCCGGAAGCTGATGCCTACGGGTAATTTCGATTCCCTTGTGGACATGTTTGATAATGATCTGCGCACTTTGCTCATAAGGGAGCTTATCATGCGGGCTTAGCGTTGTATTCTGGTTTTCAATAAAATATTGCGGATTTTCAATCTTGCCAATGTCATGATATAATGCACCTGCACGGACAAGAAGTGAGTTTCCACCGATTTTAAAGATAGCTGCTTCCGCCAGGTTAGCTACCTGCAGAGAGTGTTGAAAGGTGCCAGGAGCTTTGAATGCAAGCTCGCGTAGTAACTTATTGTTGGTATTGGTCAGCTCGATTAATGCAACATCGGAAGTTATACCGAAGACCCTTTCAAACGCATAAATTAACGGATACGCCAATAGAGAAAGTAGGACGCTGAAAATGAATGGCACAAAATTCATCCATTCGATTTCCTTGAATGAGCCCTCTCTCAGCAATCCAATACCCAGGAAGCAGATGAAATACGCAGTCAGGATATATAATGCAGACAATAGAAGCTGCTCTCTTTTAATCAGGTTACGGATGCTGTAAATCGCGACCATACCTGCTGTAGTCTGATAGAACACAAATTCAAAGCTGTTTGGTACGAAGAAACCCGCTATAAGGATTACCAGTAAGTGCAGGTATAAGGCAAGCCTGGTATCAAATAATATTCGGATGATAATTGGAACGATACAGAACGGAATATAATAAAGGCTCGGCAGATTTAATTTTATGGAGTAGGTGAGTGAGAGGAGCATACTGGTAATGACGAGCATTAAGAGCGAAAGCTGCCTGTTGTCTGCATAGATATCTTTACGGAATAAATATAAAAAGATCATTAACAGGCTCAGAATGAAACTAACCAGCAAAATCTGACCGAGGTAAACAATTTTACTGTCACCGATGGTTTTTGTTTGTGCCTCATAAGTTTCTTTAAAAGATTGAAGCTTCTGATAAACCTCATCGTCGATTACATTATTCCTGGCTATAATCAGTTCACCTTTCTGCACCATCCCGCGGGTTGTAGAAAGACTGTTAATCGTATTGTCCTGAACAATTCCCGTTAGCTTCTCATCAAAGAGAATATTAGGCTGTAAATGGTCTTCTACCAGATTCATAACCATTTCCTTAACTTTTAAATTTGTGGTTGTGAAGGTTTTATTGAAATAATCCAGGGCCGTTTGTACGGTGTAAAGATCCTGTGTACTGATGGTTTTAGTCACATTATTATTCAGGAGAGAGACGTCATAATACTTTCTTCCTTTCTGGTGCTTGGCATTAGTTGCTATAATACCTTTCTGATAGATTTCGTTAAGCAATTTTAAAGAGGCGGTTTTATTGGCGACCCGCTCATCTTCGGGAAAGGCATTGCCATTCCATTTAACATCAAATTCGTTGGCATAAGCCTCATCTACATCCTGAAGCAATTCAGAGTCATACCTGTAAATTGGCAGAACGTTTTCAAGCGCGTCTTTTTTATCTGTGCTAACCTGAGGATTAGTTTTCAAGATAGCAAAGCTGAAAGGCGAGATAAGATCTTTATTTAACCATATTTTACCTTTTTGAAATTCATATCTGAAACGTGGCTGTTTAGGTAGAAAAAAGGTAATGATAAATACAGTCAGCGCCATCATAATATACTTGATATTAGCGGAATACTTCCTGTACAGGATCTTATGAGAATTCTTTTTGATTTTAGCCAAAATGATTTGATTTGATTTTCAAAAATAGCAAATTTCAATGAATATGAACAGTTTAGCGCCGTGGAAGCAGGTATTTCTATTTCTGGTCCATTTTAAACCTTTAATTTACTGGTTTTGTTTTTCTTTGAACGAAAGTGTGGCGGCTGTATTAGCTACATAGTCCGTTTAGATTTAGTTCATACTTCCTTCATTGTCTGTTCAATCTCGAATGAACAAACAATGAAGGAAGTATGAAGAAACAATGAATAAAGTATGCCTGAAATGTTAACATGATCCAGCCAAAACTACTATTAATCTATAGTTAATAACTAGTTTTTTGGAGCATGTCTAAAGCGGCATAAATCCTTTGTTCTTTTATTAAAAAATAGTCTGGGTTTTTTATCTTCGTTGCATGACTGAAGATCTGGAAGAATCATATCGTTATCCCATTGGCCGTTTTAAGCCTGCCGAGGCTTTTACACCGCAAAATAAAATGGCCTGGATTGGCTCTATACGCTCAATACCGCTGTTACTGGATTATTGTCTAGAAAATATGGATGAAGAACAATTGCTGGTACCGTACAGAAAAGATGGTTGGAATACGATTCAGGTAATTCATCATATCGCAGATAGTCATATGAATGCCTATATCAGGATGAAGCTGGCACTGACTGAAGAAGCCCCGGTCGTTAAACCATATGATGAGAATTTATGGGCTGAACTACCCGATGTTTTTGAGGTGCCGCTTAATGTCTCAGTTACCTTAATACACGCGCTTCACCGCCGCTGGACAGCATTAATGGATGCAATGACAGACCAAGACTGGAACAAAATTTATATACATCCGGCAGATGGAAAGGGGGTGCCACTTTGGCAGATGATTAATTTATATAGCTGGCATGGTAAGCACCATGCCGAGCAGATTTTAGCATTACGCAAAAGAAAGGGCTGGTAGGCCTTTTCTTATCAGGACATTTGCGGATAAATCAGAAGTTTGGTCTGTTTTTCAAAAATCACGTCAAGTTTACGCTGTGTGTGTGTCAGGGATAATAAATAGTTTGTATCCTCTTTCCGGTCCAGTACGAAGATCATAAAATCATTAACCGAGATCCTGGACTTAAGCATTCTCCAGTCCTTCCATACTTCTGCCTCATCAAATTTAATATTGATGCTGGATTTGGTATGCAAAAGATATTGATTGATGTGTGTTTTGGTCGCTTCATCGCAATAACAGATTACCGGCAAGCTTAATTCAGCACTGATCTTACATACTTTGGATAACCAGATGCTCATTGTAATTTCCGGCAGGTAAGCAGGCGGGCAGACCAGCTGCAGTCTGTCGTGTACGGATATCGGTTTATTGAGATGCAGAATAAAAAGGTGCGCATCAGATTTTTCTATCAGCGCCGCAGATTTGTCCCCAAGAAATTTATCCAGCACAGTTGTGCGCCTTGGCCAGCCGGTAATAATGATATTAGCGGCTTTTTCTTTCGCAATACGAAGTACACCACTAGCGATATTATGGTCTAATGTGGCAATAAGTTTAATCAGCGTGCCATTTCCGGACGCATATTTCGCAGAGTCATTGAGTTTTTTTCTTGCGTTAACCAGGTTTGCCTGCGCATTATCGCTATCTGGTACTACGGAGAGCAGGGTGATCGGCTGTTCTGAGTTTTTGTCTTTTAACAATAAGGCCAGATCCAGCATGGTATCCATATTATTGAAATCGGCAATAGGTATCAGAATACTTTCCTGCTGTTGCACAGGAGCGGGACCATCAACCTCTTCTGCAGATACGATCTGCCTTCCTGCTTTCTCTGTTGCAAAAGAAGCCACTACACAGGTAACCAGGATTAAGATAATGGTACCGTTAAGAATATTGTCGTCAATAATTTTGGCCTGATAACCAACTAAAATAATAGCCAGTGTTGCTGCAGCATGTGCACTGCTGAGGCCAAAAATAAGTAAACGCTGATTTTTACTATAGCCGAAAATCCATTGTGTAAAGGTCGCACTGAGGTATTTACCAATCAGCGCAACCACAGTTAACGAACCTGCAATAATTAAGGCTTCAGGTCCGCGGAATAAAACGCGCAGGTCGACTAGCATACCTACGCTGATCAGGAAGAAAGGAATGAATAAGGCATTACCTACAAATTCGATTCTGTTCATTAAAATGGAAGTATGGGGAATCAGTTTATTTAGTGCCAGTCCGGCAACAAATGACCCTATAATTGGTTCTATGCCAGCTAACTGCGCCAGGAATGCAGAAAAGAATACAACAGAAAGAACGAAAATATAATGTGAGGTTTTTTCACTTTCCAGTTTTGTAAAAAACCATTTGGCAATCTTCGGGATTATAAAGAATACAGTAGCAGTGAATAAACTTAAAGAGATAGCCAGCTGTATCCAGAATGTGGAGTTGAGTTCCCCTTCCACAGATCCCATAATGACAGCCAGGATAATTAAAACAGCGGTATCTGTTAGAATCGTTCCGCCAACAGTTACCGCTACAGCTTCATTTTTTCCAATTCCGAATTTATTGATAATCGGATAAGCAACCAGTGTATGCGTAGCAAACATGCTGGCAGTTAGCAGGGAAGTTAAGAAGGAGTAATTGAGCAGATAATAACAGACAGGAAAACCTATTAAAATGGGAACAGCAAAGGTTAAAAAGCCGAATATAAAGCTCCGGTGCTTTTTCTTTTTGAATTCGGCCAGGTCCAGCTCTATACCGGCGATAAACATGATATACAAAAGACCGATGGTAGAGAATAATTCGATTGCTGAATTTTTCTTCAGGATATTGAATCCGTAAGGGCCAATGATTATACCTGCAATAATGAAACCTACTATACCAGGTATTTTTATCTTTCCAAGCAGAATAGGAGCTATCAGAATGATAAATAGTAACAAGGAAAAGATCAGTACCGGATTGGTAAATGGCAGATCAAACTGTCTTGTTAGGTGCGTTAAAAAATTCGAATGCATAAATGTTTGTTTAAATCCTGTTGTCTTTCATTAGGAAAACAACAGGCATATGACCTTATGTTCTTGCTATTTAACAAGCCTGTCCACAACTTTATTGAGGGTGAGGCCCTGCACAATAATAGAAAAAATCACGATAGTATAACTCGCAGATACAATAAGTGGTTTATAATCGGAATCCGGTAAAGATAAAGCAAGTGCAACCGAAATACCGCCCCTTAAACCAGCCCAGATTAAAATACCCAATCTGTTATAATCTACTTTCAGCGAACGGCGCAGCAGAATTCCGGGTGCAGCAATGCTGACACCTCTGGCAATGAGTACAAATACGACCGACAACAAACTGATTGCCCAGTAATTGGTAAAGAATGGGATAACAACTATCTGTAAGCCGATCATAACGAATAAGATGGTATTCAGCAGATCGTCAATTAAGCCCCAGATTTTATCCAGCATACTTTTCAATCCGAAAGTTCCCTTACTTTCTCCTAGTTCCATGTTACTCAGCATAAGGCCTGCGGAAACAGCTGCCAGCGGAATAGAAACATGGAGTAAGCCACCTATCACAGAGATTCCCATCACCATGGAGATCGTAATCATAAGTATCGTTTGCAGGTCATCTACTTTTTTAGCTAACCTGGTGCAAAAATAACCGGAGATCACACCGAGGAGTATCCCGCCGAAAACTTCCTGGATAAATAATTCACCGGAGTGAGACCAGGAGAACGCTACTGAAGTATCTACGGTAAGCTCACGCAAGGTGACAAATAGTAAAATACCCACACCATCATTAAACAGTGATTCACCGCCGATTATGGTTTCCAGTGAAGGTGGTATTTTTGATTTTTTTAATACTGATAGAACGGCCACAGGATCGGTAGGTGAGATCAGAGCACCAAAAAGGAAACAGTAAATGAGTGGGATTTCCACACCTATAACCGGTCCTATCCAGTATAAAAGAAACCCGAAAATAGTCGTACATCCGATTACACCGACAGTGCTGAGGATTAATACGGTTCTTTTTTGTTCTTTAAGTTTTTGATAGTCGAAATGAAGGGCGCTTGCAAATAGCAGGAATGCAAGCATTACGTCTAGTAGGGTTTTGGTAAAGTCGATACTTGAAGTGAGTTCTGATACTAATGCGTAAGCAGCAGGGAAAGTTTTACCGGTTAGCATAATGAGTACTGAAAAGGCAATGGCTATAACCATAATACCTATAGTACCGGGCAGTTTAACAAAGCGATGATTAAGATAGGAAATCAAACCGCTAATGGTCACCAGGATCGTAATAGAAGTAAACGTGTTCATTTAATAATTAAAAGTGTCAGCTTGTATGCAATATAATATACGGCAACAAAATAACATTATCTTAAGTTTTTTTTATCTGCTCAATGTCATTCCACGATTTCCAACGATCTGAAAAAATTTAGGAAGATTGAAAAAAACAATGTACTTTGATTTTAATAAAGCAAAAAAAAACTATGAAATTAGCGTTCGGAACCAGTTTTCATAATCAGCCGAATTATTTTATTGAGAAAATATGGAGGGGACTTTTAGCCGGTTCTGATGACTTTATAACTAATTATCAGAACTATCAGCGACGCTACCTGGAGAAATTTGGTGTATGCTGGGATGGCGAAGATTTCGGCGAATTTATGGAGCCAAAGCTACATACGATCAGAAAAGATCTGGACAATGAATGGTCAGCAGGGAAGACTATACAGCTGGTTATTAATCTCAATGCGACCGATGAATTTCAATTTGCGCCGCAAATAACCTGTACTTCGGTACAGCGGATCCATATAGATTATTCGGGACTGATTAAAGAAAACGGTCCTGCTGTTTTTATTGATTATGAACTGCTGGATCAGGAAACCCTGGCCAAGCTGGCTATTAATGATGGATTTCCAACTATTGCTGACTTCTTTCTGTACTTCAACGAAGAGTTCGCAGGAAACCTGGTACACTGGACGCCAATCCGGTATTAAATTCAATTAAGCCTGTTCGTTCAAATAAGCGGCTTTTTCAGCTGGATTGAATGTATATTCAAATTCTTCGTATAAAGTAGCACTTTCACCTTCTTTTAAGCCTTCGTGAGGGATTGCGTAATAGCGTCCTTTAATGGTTCTTCCTTCAGTATTTCTTTCTATGCTGAGGTTTAGAAACCCATGCTGCATTGCGCAGAAACGTTCCAATTTCACGTTGTCGAATAAAGGATTGTCGTTGCTGTAGCTGATATCATCTGCTTCTGCCAGCCAATGCATTTCGTCAAATCCTCCGGCGCCACAAACGATAAAAGGAACGATATTGCCGTCTGCATAGGTTTTGCTGAAACGCTGATAATTATGTACATGCCCGCTAAGTACTAATTCTGGTTTTACACCGGCTTGTTCGAAACAATCGTCCAAAAATGTGAGCATGGGCAAACTGGATCCGTGATTGAAGTCTGCGGAATAAGGGGAGTGGTGCAAGGCTACAATCAGCGCTTTTTCCTGCTGTTCAGTTGCCGCATGTTTTAATTCTTCTATAAACCATGCTTTCTGCTCTGTCGTAATTACACCGTATTTGGGAACATTAGTGTATAGTCCGATTATATTTGCCAGTGGGGTCTGCAAAGTCCAGTAGACATTTGGCTGCACACCGCTCAATCTGTCTTTTTTACTTCCAAAAGGTACTGCCCGGGGCGCTGATCCGCAAAATACACTGCAGAAAGCATCCAGACTATGGTAGGGTTTTTCACTTAGCGGGTTTACGTCACTATCATGATTTCCGGGAATCGCAAAGATCGGAAGCGGATAGTTTCTGTAAGGTTTGAAGAACTGTTGTTCATATTGATTAGCTTCTCCATGGTGATAGACTATATCGCCGACATGAAAAAGAAAAGATGGTTTTTCATCAGCTGAAGGTGCTTCGAGAAATTGTCTGCCCATTTCTTCTGCAATCTGTTTTTGGAAGGCAGGGGATTTTACTCCACCTGTATCTCCTGCAACTTGAAAAATCATTTTATCTGGTGTTGCGGTCTGAATCTCTGGTTCTAGCCGGTAAGGATACTGACCAATTGCTACGGGAGCCGGCAGGTATTTATAATTATCGTCTGGTTGGTTAAGTTTAAAGAGGGGTTTTACGGGAATGCTTTTATTTTCTGACAACATGATGCTAAATTCGGAATGAACAGGCTATTCAGGCAGGAAGGTGGCATTGACCGGATGGATGAGCTGTCTGAGTGTATCCTGTGGTATGATCTCAAATATCGCAAAATTTATGCGTAAAAAAGACTTTGAGGCCGCTCAGATCGAAATTTAACCTGTATTTAACAGTCAGATGATAAATTATAAGATATGCACATACTCAATCATTTACAATTGCATACATTTGCGCCACTAATTTAAAGAGATGGCAAGTCATAAGGATGTCAACAAGCTGACAGCAGCAGGTGTGTTAATTAGCCTGGGCATTATTTACGGGGATATTGGCACTTCTCCTTTATATGTTTTTAAAGCTATAATCGGCGACCGGCTTATTACAGCAGATCTGATCCTGGGAGGGTTGTCCTGCATCTTCTGGACGCTGACACTCCAAACTACGCTGAAGTATGTAATTATTACTTTACAGGCAGATAATAAAGGGGAGGGGGGTATCTTTTCTTTGTACTCTCTGGTAAAACGAAGAGCTAAGTGGTTGATTATACCAGCAATGATTGGGGGAGCGGCTTTACTGGCAGATGGTATTATGACCCCGGCAGTTACGGTCTCCTCTGCAATTGAAGGTTTAGGCATTATCTACAAAGACCTGCCGACTGTGCCTATTGTAATTCTGATTATTACATTCCTTTTCGGAATACAGCAATTCGGAACTTCTTTTATTGGTAAGGCATTTGGTCCGATCATGTGGATCTGGTTTACGATGATTGCAGTGCTGGGAACGGTTTATGTGTTGAGCTTTCCGGAAATATTGAAGGCTGTTAATCCATATTACGCCTACCATATTCTAACGACCAATCCAGAGGCTTTTCTCATTATAGGTGCGGTATTCCTGTGTACAACTGGAGCAGAAGCACTGTATTCGGATCTCGGGCATTGCGGAAGATCGAATATTCGAGTGAGTTGGATTTACGTTAAAATTTGTCTGATTCTAAGTTATATGGGACAAGGCGTTTGGTTATGGCAATTGCAGGGAACACATCTGGGGCAGGTGAATCCTTTCTTCCATATTATGCCGGACTGGTTCCTGATTTATGGAATTCTGATTGCCACAGTAGCTGCTGCAGTCGCAAGCCAGGCACTGATTTCGGGATCTTTTACGCTGATTTCTGAAGCTGTCCGGTTAAATCTCTGGCCTAAAGTAAAGATTAATTTTCCGAGTAATTCAAAGGGGCAATTATATGTTCCCTCCATGAACTGGATATTATTCGCCGGTTGTATTCTGGTTGTGCTCATCTTTCAAAAGTCAGAAAATATGGAGGCTGCATACGGACTTTCTATTACTGTGGCCATGCTGATGACAACGATTCTGGTGTCTATATTCCTGATCCGTAAAAAGGTTCCTTATTACCTGATCGGACTATTCCTGCTGGTTTATGGTATTATTGAAATCACATTCCTGTTAGGAAATGTCGCCAAAATCATGCATGGCGGATGGTTCACTTTACTGCTGGGGATATCCTTATTCTCTATCATGTGGACCTGGTCTAACGGCCGCAGAATCAGAAACCGGTACATGCGCTTTGTGGATATTGAGAAATTCTACCCGATTCTTGGTAAGATCAGCGAAGATGAATCGATTCCAAAATATGCATCTCAACTGGTTTATCTGACGAGTGCGAATTTTGCAACCGAAATTGAATCATCTATTATGTATTCCATTATTCAGAAGCATCCAAAAAGGGCAGATGTGTACTGGCTTATTCACGTGGATGTAACAGACGAGCCGTTCACACTCGAATATAAAGTGGAACAGTTGATTGATAAGAAATTGATCCGCATTGATTTCCGGTTAGGTTTTCGAGTGGAGCAGCGTGTTAATGTGCTTTTCCGTAAAGTTGTTGAAGAGATGGTTGCCAACAAGGAAATTGACATTACCAGTAAATATAACTCGCTTAAAGAGCATCATATCGCCGGCGATTTCAGGTTTGTAGTAATCGAAAAAGTACTCTCAAACGCGGATACATTGAATCTGATTGAAAGATTCACGATGATTTATTATGGTTTCCTTAAAACATTCAGTGTAGCAGAGGAAAAAGGTTTTGGCCTTGATCTGAGTTTTGTTGCAGTGGAAAAGGTGCCGTTGATCGTAGATATTCCAACAGATTTTCAGCTGAAAAGATTAAACTAGATTTTCTTAGCAAAATCTGTCGGCCGGAAATTAGTTAATTGATGGAAAGCTTTGCTAAAGGCTGCGAGACTGTTATATCCGGTCAGATAAGCAATTTCTGAGGTGGTTTTGTCGTGCTGTAACAGCATTTCTATGGCTTTGACGGTACGGAGTAATTTGAGGTATTGCAGAAAGGAAATGCTCATCGTAGATTGAAATAGCCGCGACAAAGTCCGCTCACCCATTCCGAATCTTTCACTCAGGGACTGTAATGTTAAATGTTCAGAAAAATGTGTACTCAGGTACATAATAACCGGGCGAAGTCTGGTGTTAGCTGTCGTCGGCAATGCAATTGGTAAAGCGCGTGTATTAAGCTTCGGCAGGATATCTTTAATAGCCGAAAGGAAAGCAAAACCTTCTTCCTTTATATTCACAGTTCCATTCCAGTGTTCTGTAAATACTATCATCTCGAAAAGGAGATTATTGACGGGGTATATGCCCAACTTATCATAAAAGGGATCTTGACCATCGTCATGGAAATAGAGGTTTCTGGTTACGGTTTGTGCATTTCGCACTTTTAAATAATGCTCAAGTCCGCTGGGAATCCAGACATAGTGACGTGCAGGTATGATATAGGTCTTGTTCTGCATATAAATATAGGCTATGCCACCTTCTACATAGGTAAGCTGATGTTTTTGGTGTGCATGAGGCGGCAGGCGCCGCTCTACCTTTTCGTGCATAACGAAGATACCCTGCGGTTTCAGATCTATAGCTTTCAGGTAGGTGTGGGTGTCTAAATAAGGCATTGGCTGGAATGGACTAATAAATGGTAATATAGATAAAATTACAGGGTTATAAGCACCGTATTTTTGTGCTATTGTTTACCTATATGTATCATCTTCATAAAAAGACAGTACTAATTTTGCTGTCATTCGCTCTCTTCAATCCTATAAAAGCTCAACAACCAGTTAAAGGGGAGCTTTCCATTCAACAAATCTGGGATAAGGTTTCCGCTCAAAATAAAGCTATTCAGATTCAGGATCTCCGTGTCCGTGAATCCATAGAAGGTATTAAAGATGCCAAAGCGGAAAGACTGCCGGAGATTGGTGTAGCGGGTGAGTATGCCCGCGTAAGTAATTTTCCTGTTTATGAAAACGGCTTATTTCATGCACCTACACAGATGGAAGTAGTACATACCTCTTATCGCGTTGGCGGGGAAGCCTACTTAAATCTTTATAATGGCGGGCGGACTAATCTTAATATTAAGCTGGAGCAGAAAGAAAATGAAATTGCACAGGAACGCAAGCATCTGACTGTTTCAGAAATGAAGCTCCAGGCAGCAGCTCTATATCTCGATATGCAGCGCAGTACTATTTTTAAAACATTGTTACTTAAAGATATCAGTGACCAGCAAAAGCAGCTCGAGGAAATTCAGCAATTGCAAAAAAATGGTGTTGTGCTAAAAAGTGATGTGTTACGTGTGACTTTAAAGCTGTCCAAACAGCAAATGGCACTGGAGCAGTTAAATAATGACCTGAAAATTGCCAATCAAAAATTGAATATACTAATGGGGGAGCCGGATGAGTTCATACTTAACCCAGCTGCCGCGGACGATAATGAAATGCCTGTTTTACTTCCTTATCAGGAATATCTGAATACAGCGATGGGACATTCTTACGCTTTTAAAATATCGGAAAAGGAAGAGGAACTTCGTGAACTGGAGCTGCGTAAAGTGAAATCTAATACCGCTTTAAAATTAGGTCTTTTTGCAAATTACAGCTATTCCTACCCTCAAATTATGCTGTATCCATATTCAATTGCACTGTATGGTTTAGGAATGACGGGCGTTAAAGCCAGCTTTCC
Organism: Pedobacter antarcticus; assembly: GCF_900103515.1. NCBI lineage: Bacteria > Pseudomonadati > Bacteroidota > Sphingobacteriia > Sphingobacteriales > Sphingobacteriaceae > Pedobacter > Pedobacter antarcticus. The sequence goes on along the minus strand of NZ_FNGZ01000019.1, from coordinate 8,748 downwards.
GATCTCCTCTCTTTACCACAATACGCATAAAACCCGCGCCGCTGTATTAAAAATACAGGAACAGGAGGTTGAACACAGTGGTACGGAGGATAATATACGGGTGGAAATAAATACGGCTTACCTGCGTTACCAGGAGTCTTTGAAAAGAATGGATGTTGCCCGCGAAAATATCATCCAGGCGACAGAAAACTTAAGGATTGTAAATAATACCTATTTCAATCAGTTGGCGCTTGTCACTGATTTATTAGATGCAGATACACAATTACTGCAAACCCGGTTCGATTATGCTGCGGCAAAAATAGCTGCTCAGTTTCAATATTATCAATTACAAAAGGCTATAGGCAATCTCTAAAATGAAAACTAACGAAAATTATACCAATACTGACAGGCTGATTACCAAAATAACGGCCTGGATTGCAACCGGAATTGCTGTCGCTCTCGCGATTTGGGGCGTGATCACCTTATTTCAATTATATAGATACGAAGAGACAAACGATGCCCAGATAGAGGAATATATTAACCCGGTAACTTCCAGGGTAACGGGTTATATCCGCAAAATTAAGTACGAGGAAAATGAGGCGGTAAATAAAGGAGATACGCTGCTGATTATCGATAATAGTGAATATGAATTGCAGGCAAAAGAGGCTGAGGCGGCCCTGGCCAACGCTAGGGCGCAGATCGGGGTTTTACAAAATGATGTGCAGTCGAATGCGGCAGTTTCTGTGGTTACACAAAGTCAGATTGCTTCGGCGAAAGCCAGGTTATTAAAGCAACAGCAGGATTATGATAGGTATGCAGCACTATATAAGGTTGAATCTGCTACAAAACAGCAACTCGAGAATAGTAAAGCGGCATTAGATGTCGCCACTGCAGAGTATCGTGCTGCAGTTGATAACTATCAGGCTTCCTTGTCAAAAGTTGAAGCTATCAAATCACAAAAAGGTGTTTATGAAGCAGAAATAAAAAGGAGGGAAGCATTGCTTGACCGTAACCGTCTGGATGTAGGTTATACAATAATCACCGCCCCTTATAATGGTAAAATGGGGAGACGTACAATCCAGGAAGGACAATTGATCCAGGCAGGCCAGACCCTGGCTTATATCGTAGACCAGGAAGCCGGTAAATGGGTGATTGCAAATTTTAAAGAAACTCAGGTTTCTACTATGCGGATTAATGGTCTGGCCGAAATCATGACAGATGCTTATCCTGGTCAGGTATTTAAAGGCAAAATTGTTTCCCTGTCCCCTGCAACGGGAGCGCGGTTCTCTTTACTCCCTCCAGATAATTCTACAGGTAATTTCGTAAAAATTGTTCAACGGATACCGGTAAAGATCTTATTAACTGATGACAAAGCTAAACTTGAAAATCTGAAAGCCGGGATGAATGCAAATGTTAAAATAAAGAAAGATTGAAATGAGCGCTGTATTACCGGTTTTTAAATCCTGGGTACCGGTCTGGCTAATCAGGCTGGCTATTTTTATGGCTATTCTTCCTGGTCTGATTTTATTTGGCCTTTCTTCGGTAAATATTACTGCTGCTTCTGGCTATTATGGCATTGAGCCAGCTGATGTCCAGTATTCTATGTTGGTGTTTTATGCAGCAGTATGTGGTTTTTTTGCATTGGAGAGGCGATTTTTCATTTTCACTGCTACCAGGGAATACTTTCTGCTAAGCATAATTGTACAGGTGATTACAGCATATATCTGTTATCATACGCACCACGCCTATATTCTTTTCATTTTCAGGTTTATTGAGGGGATGGCTAATTGTATGGCTACCAGTATCTGTATTACACTCATTTTTGGCAGCCTGAATAACGAAAGGGCCCGGGAAATTGGTTACTCGGTGTTTTATGGTATGTTACTTTGTGTTACGCCTGTTTCGACATTTATTACTGCTCCTATTTTGGATAACTTCGATTATAATGTACTTTATAAGTTTATCATTTTTGCCTACATGCCGGGAGGTATTCTATTACTGATGATTATGAATAATGTGCGGCTAAACCGAAAAATGCCCTTATATCAGCTAGAAGTCTACAGCTTTATTATCTATTCAGTTTTATTATTACTTATCGGATATACACTAGCCTACGGGCAGCAATATTATTGGTTCGACGATATTAGAATTGTCAGGAGTGTAATTGCGATCGTACTGTTAATGGCTATTCTGATACTGCGTCAGCTCAAACTTAAAAGGCCATACCTGAATCTCCAGGTGTTTAAATACCGGAATTTTGTAGTAGGTATGTTCATGATCGCTTTCTTGTATATTATTAGGGGGGCATTTTCAGTTGTTTCAACATATTTCACGACAATTCTGGGTATGGACCCCACACATCTGGGAAATATCATGTTATATAACGTACTGGGAATCGTTTTTGGTGTTGTAATCTCATCACGGTTGCTGATTCTAAAACGGCCAACCAGGCTGGTCTGGATTTATGGATTTATATGTTTACTCGTTTTCCATGTCTGGATGTGGTTTTTGTTTAGTACGCAGGCAGATGCAAATACTTTTATTATTCCTTTGATCCTGCAGGGGATAGGAGCAGGTTTGCTGATGATGCCTATTATCGTGTACTCAATCTCATCAGTGCCTGTATATCTCAGCGGATCAGCTTCTGCGACAGGAGTATTTTTTCGCTTTACTAGTTTTGCTGGAAGTATAGCCCTTGTTAATTATTTCCAGTTACAGCATAAGGCTAACCACTATAACCGTTTTCAGGAGCAGCTCAGTGGCTTGAATACACAACTGACCGAACGGTTAAATCTTTACAGCCGCATAGTAAGTGCAAAGGGTATACCGGTAGATCAAGCTGCGAAGATCAGCAGGGGCTTATTAAATAAGAGTGTAGACGCACAGGCGCAATTGCGCTATATGATGGATTATTATTATTTCATCAGCATAGTTATTATTGCGGCAATTCTGCTGATTGCGATGTTCCCATTTTTAAACAGAACGAAGATCAACGTAAAATCAAGTCAACCATCGCCAGTGTCTTTTTAAAATCAGCCGGGAAGCCTGAGCCATACGGTGGGCTTAAGAACGGTGAAGAAATTACGTCCGGATTATCTTCTCGTCTTCATCCTCATCCTTATCTCTTTTCCCGGCACCAAGGTCTGTATCTGTGTTTTTACCGAATAAAGATTCATCGTTTATACCCTTTTCAGGCGCTCTGTCTGCGTTTTCAGTCGGGGCCGGGGGTTGTTGATCGTTATTTTGATGATCTAAATTCTCAATAGAAGGCAAATTACCACTGTCCCGTTTTTCACTTGTACTGTTGTATTGAGGTCTTGTAATTTCTTCTGGTTTATTAGGGTTATAGTCCTTATTTACAGCTGTTTGAGGGTTTTTGTTGTCTTTTTCGTTTTCCATGTCTGATGTGATTTTGTTTCTTGTCAGTCTAACAATACCATGAAAAATTGGTTTTAAATAAATACAGGCGTATAATTTATGCTAATTATACTTCGTTATAGATTTGGAAGAAAACCAATATTTATTACCTTTAAGCTCAGAAATCAAATTTAATTAACAAAATATCATGGAAAAATTCGCAAAATTAAAAGAATTAATCGCCGGAGTTGAGGCAGATGCTGACAAGTTTTACAACTCAGGTAACGGTGCTGCCGGAACAAGAGTACGTAAAGCTATGCAAGATTTGAAAACATTAGCTCAGGACATTCGTACTGAAGTTACTGAAAAGAAAAACAGCACTAAATAAGATACTCTGACATTAATGTCATAAAAAAAACACCGGATACCATGTGTCCGGTGTTTTTTTATTTATTGGATTTTTACTGTTAGTTCGGTAGCACCTTGCAGTTAGTGCAGGTAGTCCATTATCTTTTCGGTTAGATCTGCAGCAGTATAGGGTTTGATCAGATAATCATTCATACCTGCGGTGAGGTAATCCTGATGTGCGTCCTGTGAGATCTGTCCGGTGATAGCCAGCACCGGTGTATTACTTCTCTGCAGATCTTTTGAGTTTCGGATTTTTCTAGTCAATTCAAGGCCATCCATGTCAGGCATCTGTATGTCTGTTAATACCATGTCATAATGGTTCTTTTCAAATAAGGTTAAAGCTTCAGAGCCGGTATTTGCGGTATCAAAATCAATACCTTGTTTCTTTAAGATCATACCTGTAACCACCAGGTTCATTTCTGCATCATCTACAACCAGTAACTTTTTGCCTTTGAAGGTTTCTGTCTGCAGGCCCGGTCTTTCTGTTGTGTATTCAGCATCCGATCCTTCTGATATTTTATAAGGTAATTCGATTTCAAAGACAGATCCTTTTCCGACATTACTCCGAACGTTTATTTTCCCATGATGTAATTCAATTAGTTTCTTACAAATAGGGAGACCCAAACCTGAGCCTTTCTGCCAGTCTATCCTGTGATAATGAACAACCTGTCTGAATTCATCAAATATATAAGGCAGATCTTGTTCTGAAATACCAATGCCGGTATCTGCAATACTAATCTGCAATGAAACCATTTTTTCAGGTAGTTTTTTTACTTTCAGATCAATCTTAATAGTACCCTGATCTGTGAATTTAATGGCATTGGCAACCAGGTTCAGCAAGATCTGTTTCAATCTGTATGGGTCTCCAGTTACTGTCAGGTCAGGTACATCATTCTGATCGTATACCAGTTTCAGGTTCTTCTGTGCCGATAGAACTTCGGTAGTGGCAATAATATCATGTAATACTTTTTTGTACCGGAAAGGCACTTTTGAAAGTGTAAGCTTTCCGCTTTCCAGTCTGGAGAAATCCAGGATCTCATTTACTGCAGATAGGAGCATGGAGGATGATGTCTCCAGTAAAGTCGACATAGACTTCTGTTCCGGGTTCAGAGTGGTGGTTTTTAATTGTTCTGTAACACCCATAATCGCATTCAGCGGTGTACGCATTTCATGACTGATGCTGGTGAAAAATCGTGATTTGAAGATTACCTGTTCCGAGGCCTTCTTATTGGCAACGAGTATTTTTGAATAAGTTTTGTATAACTTAATAAGTAAAAGTATAATAATAACGAAGGAAATGACACCTATAAAAAAGCTTATTTTACCGGATCTGTCAATTACTTTTAAGGCGTGTACGGTCTTATCTCTGAGCAGATTCTTCCGTACCTCGTCTAGTTGCAGTTCTCTGTGTTTAAACTCCTTAAACATGAGTTTGATATTTTGCAGAATCTGTTCGTTCAGCCTCAAAATTGATTGCTCTTTTTTACTGAGCTGCGCATGCGAACCGCGCTGTTTTTCTAGTAATTGTTTGTAGAAATTCTCTACCTGGTCCAGTTGCTTTTTGGTATAAAGGTTCTGCTGACTCTGCACTTTTTCATAAGTAGTTTCGATCCTGCTGTTTTTTGAAGTGTCTTTTAATTCTTTATTCAACAGTGCGCCTTTAAGACGCTGGAAGAATTTAGGTTTTTTGGTTTCGGTTTTAACCTCTTCTACGACTACCGTTTTTTTGACCACCTCATTAGTCGCTGGACGGAAGGATTTAATGACCTGGAGCTTCTGAACGGTGTCTACTAGAAGGTTGGCAGACATCAGGGAGTCTGTTAGTTTCTTTATTTGCGTATAAAGTAATACTTGTTCTTTTTTCTTAGCCAGATCCTGGGAGATGTCATCTGATATATTTTTGACATCTCTCCTGGAAAAACTCTCCAGGAGGTCTGAGATTTTTTTTATTTCCTGATTATATAGATTAAAGTATTTTCTGTCCCAGATAGAAGTATACATCCTGAAATTGTTTTCTGCGTCTTGCAAGCCCATGCTAATCGTATCGAGCTTCGCGATCTGCTCATTATTTGCCTGTAGTTCAAGACTGGTAGCATACAAGTTTTTCTGTTCGGCGTATTGATCGTAAGAAGTCCGCAGGAGTGTGATAATATAAAGGACAATCAGAATCAGTATAAATATAAAGGAAGCTTGTTTATTTTTCATTTAGAAATAATTTCATGACACTCACGGGAGCTTCAAATATTTGAGGTAGGCGTGACCATTACGGAATATAATTTACACAGAATTTACAAGCCGCGTGCCATGAATGTTTTTTTAGTCTTCTAAGCACGATTTGTATATTATTCGTCACCCTGTCTTAGTTACATCTAGGCATCTGGTTGGCCTACAGTGTATTCAATCCGGGCGTATCAAGATGGGGATAATAATCGGGATTAATTATATATTGGAAACAGGGGGTAAATTGCCCAAATCAAGGCGTTTTATCCAAGGTATTACACAATGAAAAAGGTAGGTTAGGTCAGGCTGCTGAAATCTGCAACTTAACCAGGTCAATCAAATTATACATATCAAATGGTTTTGCGAGAAAAGAATCTGGTGCTCCGGGAGATTTAACCACGCTTTGTAGATTATGGCTCGCGGAGATCATAATGACGGGAATCTGGCTGGAGTTGGAATCGTTTTTTATTGATTTGCAAACTTCCCTGCCATCCATACCGCCAAGCATAACATCCAATAAAATCAAGTCAGGCCTATCATTTGCTATTAACCTTTGTACTTCCATACCGTTATCCAGGGTCGTAACCTGATACCCTTCGTCTTCAAGGATGAATTTGATGATATTCAATATATCAGAATCGTCATCAACAGCTAATATTTTTTTGAGCATCGTTATTTTTGTTAATCTAAATACATGAAAGCTATTATAGTGCCAGAAATTCTTATCATAAATAATTTTTATACTAAAATAATTAGCATATTTGTATGTATTATCTACCTGATTAAAAATGTTATACGCTGTTGTTGATATCGAAACTACTGGAGGCTTCGCTGCCGGAAATTGTATTACTGAGATTGCTATTATTATCCATAACGGAGAGGAGGTCGTAGAGCGTTTCGAGACGCTTATAAACCCGCAGATGGAAGTTCCACTCTATATTCAGGGATTAACCGGCATCACGGATGATATGGTCCGGGAGGCGCCGGTCTTTACAGACGTGGCAGGTAAGGTTTATGATTTATTAAAAGATAAAATATTCGTCGCGCATAATGTAAGTTTTGATTATTCGTTTGTACGTCATCAGCTCCTGCAAAGTGGTTTTGATTTGCAGTCCCGCAAATTGTGTACGCTACAGCTGAGCCGTAGATTACTTCCCGGACACACTTCTTATAGCTTGGGCCGTTTGTGCGATGCACTGCACATTCCTCTAATCGGGCGGCACAGGGCCGGCGGAGATGCCGGGGCGACTGCTATTTTATTAGGACACCTGCTTCGTAATGATCCGGAACAATATATTTTACTGTCCCTACAGAAAAAAAGCAAAAAACAGATTTTGCCGCCGAACCTGTCTGAGAAGGCAATCGAAGAGCTTCCTTACAGTCCCGGCGTATATTATTTCCGCGATAATAAAGGAAAGATAATTTATATCGGAAAAGCAGTGAGCCTGCGTAAAAGGGTGATATCGCATTTTACGGGAAATAACGTCAACCGACAGCGGCAGGAATTCCTCAGAAATATTCACAGCATAGACTACACGGTTTGTGGTACCGAATTAATGGCGCTGATTCTTGAGGCTGCCGAGATCAAACAACACTGGCCGGAAAATAACAGGGCATTGAAACGTTTTGAACAGCGTTTCGGCCTGTATTCTTATGAAGATCAGAAAGGGTATATCCGGCTGGGAATTGATAAGCTCGACAAGCAGGGAAGGGCGCTATACAATTTTGATAGTCTGCTTTCAGGACAAACTATGCTTAAAGGGATGGTTAGTACCTATCAGCTTTGCGAGAAACTGTGTCTTATTCAGCGAAATAGAAACTCGTGTACAGGACTGCAAAGTGGTACTTGTAATGGTGCATGCTCTGGAGAAGAGTCTGCTGAACAGTATAACCTGCGGGTAAACCAGGCGATCGACCATTTGAAAAGCGTTTCACCATCATTTATCCTTGTAGACAAGGGTAGGGATACCGATGAAAAAAGCTTTATTTGTGTGGAAGAAGGTAAATTTACCGGGATGGGCTATTTTTCTTTTGATACAGATGTCCAAGATATGAGTACCCTGCGGTCCAACTTAGTCCCTTATCCTTCAAATGATTATGTGCTAAATCTTGTTTTAAAGTATGCTGAGGCACATCCTGAACAAAAAATTCTTCATCTGAAATCTGCATAAATTTGAAAAAACATTTGTTTGTATTGCACAATAATTCTATCTTTGGCCCACCGTAAAGGGAAACGCATCCATAGCTCAGCTGGATAGAGCAACGGTTTTCTAAACCGTAGGTCATAGGTTCGAATCCTATTGGGTGTACAAGATTTATTTCTTAATTTAAGGCGACGTTGCTCCAGACGTTGCCTTTTTTTATGCTTAAACTTTCTGATCTTTTGGCATTGATCGGATCAAGTCAAAAACGGATCAAGTCAAAAACTTGTGGACTAGGGGTGTTTTTAAGCGTAAAGTTGGGTGAGGCGATACAAGAAAAACTCAGTGCTTCTTACTCCCCTAAACTGGCTTCTAAATGCCTTTATCTTTGCATTGAAAGACTCAGCTGAAGCATTCGTGGAACGACTATCAAAGTAGTTTAGGATGGTTTCATAATGGTGCTGAATGGATCTTGAAATCGTATTGAACGACTTAAAGCCTGATTGCCTTACCGCCTCATGCCATTTGGCAAGTCTTGCCAGACCATAAAGTTTGTCGGTGGTTTTCTCGAAGATGTTACTCAGGTTTAGGCTTAAGTTGTAAGCTTGCTTAAGTTTAGGATATCTTTCAAATAATAGATCAG